>VXNL01000068.1 GCA_009840635.1 Acidobacteriota bacterium
TACGGGGAGTTCCACCCCGGCCCCTCCCGCTCCGGCGCCCGCTCCGCCATCCGCCCCACCCACCCCCGCACCGCCGGAGCCGGTGGAACCCTGCACGGGCGTGGCGCTGGAGGTGGCGTTCCTCGGGAGTGACGCCGCCGCGGGAATTGCCAGCGGCAGGTTGACGTTGGACGCGGGCGATCCGAAAACGGCGCTCGACTTCGTGCGGCCCTACACCGTCCAGGTGCCGGACGGCGGCGCCAACCTCGACATCCCGGGCCTCCGTCCCACGATCGGGGTGTTCGTCTCGGATCTCGCCTTCATGCCGCTCGGCGCCGGATTCCGGCAGACCATGACGATCGAGTGGATCTCGGAACTCGAAATCCGGGCCGGCGGGCCCGGCTGTGAACCCGTCAGCGTCTCCTGCGACCTCGGCGGCTGCGGCAGTTCGTAGCGCGTCTCTCCGATCCCCGTTTCGCAAGTCGGCCGACGGCCGTGATCGCTCCGCCCGATCCGGGGCTAACGCGCTCGAGGGGGAACCGTCCGTGACGCCGCCACCCGGGTGCCCGGTTCCGGGGGTTCGAACCGCTCCTCGGCGCCGTCGGGCCAGCGGACGCTCAGACCGGTGATCTCCGCGCCTTCCGGAATCCCGAAGTGGGCCACCGGCTCGCTGCTCGTCAGGTAGCCGGCCTCCGGGTTCAGGGCGCGGACCAGGCTCCGGTCGCCGAGTTCGAGCGTCACCACCGCGCCCGGGCTCGCCCGTGAGAACTCGCGCGGCTCCACGATGAGGAATCCACCTTCCCGTGACGAGCGGTTCTCGAGGAGGCGGGCCGGCCCTCCCACGGCGGTCACCACGAGGTCCAGGTCCCCGTCGCGGTCCCAGTCTCCGGTGACCAGACCCCTGCCCACCGACCGGACATCGGTGAAGCCCTCGATGGCCGCTTCTTCGAAACGCCCACTCCCGTCGCCCAGGAAAGCCTGGGCGGGCTCGGCATAGGCGTCGAGTCCGCCGGCGGCCGGCGTCCCGCCCTCCCGGGCGACCGCACCGTTCACCAGCAGGAGATCGAGGTCGCCGTCCATTTCCACGTCGAGGAAGCGCGTGCCGAAACCGGTCCAGGGAAGACTCGGCAGCGCCAGCCCCAGCGCCGGAGTGTCGTCGAGATAACCCCCGCCCTGGTTCCGGTACAGCGTGTTCGTCTGGGCGCGGAGGTGGGTCATGAAGAGGTCGAGGTCCGCATCCTCGTCCACGTCCCCGAGCAGCACCCCCATGCTGGCCTCGGAGCGTCCCTGCGCATTCAGCGCGACGCCGAGGAACAGCGCGGCGTCGGCGAAGGTCCCGTCCTCGGCCTGTTCCCAGAGCAGGTTGGGCTCGCCGTCGTTCGCCACGTAGAAGTCGGGCCGTCCGTCCCCGGTGAAGTCGTGGCACAGGACGCCGAGCGCCGGACGGCGCTCCGCCAGGATCCCCGCCTCACCGGTCACGTCCTCGAAGGTCCCGTCGCCCCGGTTCCGGAAGAGGCTGTCGCGTTCGTAGACAAGGCTCTGCGGGGAGCAGAAGTCGGGCTCGCCGGAGGCCGAGACGCAGTCCCGGTCCGGATCGTCCACGAGATAGCCGCCCACGTAGAGGTCGAGATCGGTGTCGCCGTCGTAGTCGCAAAAGGCCGCCGCACTGGACCAGCGCTCCCCGAACACCGAAGAGTCCATGCGGAAGAAGGACCCGCCGCCACCGAAATAGAGGGCGTCCTCCCCGTGGTTCGCGACGAAGACGTCGGCGCCGCCGTCGCCGTTCACGTCCCCCACCGCGACGCCGGTGCCGTATCCGCGGTCGAAGAGCCCGCGGGCGCCGGCGTCGTCCCGAAACCCGCCGTTCGGCTGCTGCAGGAAGAGGCGATTGCCGGGGATCTCCGCGGCGGGGGTCCCGTCGCGGTCCTCCGGGAGCGGACCCGCCTGGATCAGGTAGATGTCGAGGTCCCCGTCCCCGTCGGCGTCGAAGAGCGCCGCGCCCGACCCCATGATCGCGGGCAGTGGGAACCGGGAGAGGTCTCCGGGCTCGTGGAGGAACCGGACCCCCGACACGGCGGTCACGTCTTCGAGGCGGGGCCCCTCCTGGGCCGTGAGCGAGGACACCCCGGCGATGCCGAGGCCAGCGCTGAGGAGCAGGCGGCGAGCGCCCGGCCAACGCACCCGGAGAACCCCGTCAGCGGCCCGGTTCGGGGTGCTTCGCGCGCAGCGCGGTGACGAAGCCGTCGGGTACCACGGCGCCCAGATCCTGCGCTTCGTGGACAGCGCCCCACGCTTCCTCGAACCGGCCGAGTTCGGCGAGCGCGACCGCGGCCAGCACCCGGGAGGGACCGTCCTCCGGATCGAGCTGATGCGCGCGCTCCAGCGCCGCGAGCGCCGGCTCGAAGCGTCGTTGACGCAGCAGCACGTCGCCCAGCGCGGCGTGGGTCTGCGGCTCGTCGGGCCGGGACTCGAGCGACTGGCGGAACTCGTAAGCCGCGGCGGGAAGGTTCCCCTCCCGCGCCCGGAGCACGCCCAGCCCGAAACGGGCGAGCGCCTGCCCCGGGTCGAGCGCCACCGCGTCGCGGTACAGCGGCTCGGCCTCCCCGGTCCGGCCCCGCTGATCCAGCACCGCGGCGAACTCGGCGAGCACGTCGGCGTCGTGGGGGCGGATCTGAGCCAGGTCCCGATAGAGGATCTCGGCGTCCTCCAGGCGTCCCGCGCCCCGCGCCATCCGGGCGCGCTCCAGCAGGCGCGGGGAAGAGATGTCCCGCTCGGTCATCCGGAAGTGGACCGGATCCTCGATCGGTGGGAGACCGGCGTCCGGCGGGCCGTCGCCGGCGCCGAGCGCAGCGCGGCCGCGGTCCCGGTCCCCGGCCGCGGTCCAGGCGCGCGCGAGCGCCGCCCGCACCGCACCCGCATCCGGCGCGAGCGCCAGCGCGCGCTCCAGGAGGCCGACCGCCTCCCGAGGCTCGCCGACGGCGAGCTCGATCGAGCCGAGCCGGAAGAGGGCGAGCGCCGATCCGGGATCGAGTTCCAGCGCCCGCCGGTACATGGCCTCGGCTGCGGACCGGTCACCGAGTTCCTCCCGCAACTCCCCGAGGAACAGGAGGCTGGGCGGGTATCCCGGGTGCTCCGCCACCGCCGCCTCGAGCACCTCGGCGGCGCCCGCGCGGTCGGCCCCGCGCAGGGCGTGGGCGAGCAGATAGCGCGCGGTGAGGCGGGTCACATCCCCGGCGGGCAGAAGTTCGAGCGCTGTCCGGTAGCACTCCGCCGCCTCGCTGACGAGGCCGTGTGCCTGGAGAGTTTCTCCGTACTCCAGCCAGCGGGCCGGGTCTTCGGGCCCGGCCCGCAACTCCTCCACGAGCCGGTCGAGCAACAGGGAGACCTGCGGCTCCATGTCGCGGCCGTCCGCTACGGGAGGTTCCGGAGCTTGGCCAAAGGCCCCGTGGGCGGCGAACGCGACTGCGAGGCCGCCAAGGAGGCCGCAGCGCCGGGCCGTCGGGATCACGGTCCGATCGTACTCCGGTGCGCGGGGATGAGCACGGCGCGGTTTGCTGTCACCGTCGCGCCATCGGGACCGGTGGCGGTGCGCGTTTCGCCCGCTGCGCGGGCGATGCCGGCCGGAGGCCGGCGCTCCGAGGCGGCGCGCCATGGTGTCGGGCGTTGGCGAACCTGGGGTTGCCGTGAGGCGGACTGGGGTCACGACGTGCGCGGTGCGCCAGTTCTCCCGGTGGGGGGCACCGCGCGTGCCGGCTGAAGCCGGCGTTCCAAGCTGGCGGTGCCATACGAGTTAGAAAAAACTGATGGCAGCGAACCTTGGGTTCGCTGCCCGCGTGTTCGGGGGAAAGTGTGAAAGGGGGTTATCCCTTTCACAAAAAGTAACGACGAACCGGAACTCGCCGAAGTGCGCGCCAGCGCGCGAGGGAGTTGCGGTTCCCGAGCCAGGAGCGGTTGGAAGCCGGGTTCCCCGGCCCCAACCCCTCCCGCTCCGGGGCCTACGTGCGGCTCGCGCCGCACTTGCGGCACCGCGGCGCGAAGCGCCGGGGGGGGGGGGGGGGGGGGGGGGGCCCCCCCCCCCCCCCCCCCCCCCCCAACCCCACCCCCCCCCCCCCCCCCCCCCCCCCCCCCCCCCCCCCCCCCCCCCCCCCCCCCCC
>VXNL01000104.1 GCA_009840635.1 Acidobacteriota bacterium
ATCCAGGATCGTGCCGCCCCAAGTGGTTCCCAGTCTTGGGAATCGCTCGTAACAGCACGTATATTCATCCACTTATCGCGACACTCTAGCGGACCTGCGGGCCGCGTGCCGGCCTGAAGGCCGGCGCTCCCTGCCCTACAGCTCCACCACCGTGCCGAGGCCGTGTTCCTCGGCGCGGGCGAGGGCGGCCGCGCCGACCGCGACGTCCTGGACGGCGGTACCGACCGTCTTGAAGAGCGTGGGGCCGCGGGCGGGACGCGGGGCGGTTCCGGCGGAGATCTCGCCGATTTCGGCCAGGATGTGGTCCTCGGTGATCACGCCGCGGTCGCGGGGCTGGATCAGGTCCCCGGTCTCTTCCCAGCACGACTCGCGGTGGTCCACCACCACCGCGGAACGGACGACCGTCGCTTCCGGAATGATCTGCATGTCAGGCGTGAAGGAGCCGATCGCGTTCAGGTGCGCGTCGTCCCGCAGCGCGGCGTCGGAGAAGACCGGAGTGTTCGAGGTGGTCGCCTCGGCGATCACCTCCGATCCGGCGACCACCTCGTCGGCGGAGCGGGCCACGCGCACCGGAATGCCGAGCGCCTCCGTCATGTCCGCCGCGAAGCTCTCCGCCACGCCGGTACGGGGGTCATAGACGCTGGCGCTCTCGATTCCGGGACGCGCGGTGACCATGGCTTCGAGCTGGGTGCGCGCCTGAACGCCGGCGCCGAGCACGCCGGCGGTCCGGACGTCGTCCCGGGCGAGCTCCTCGGTGGCCACCCCCGAGGCCGCGCCGGTGCGGATCGCGGTCAGCACGCCGCCGTGCATCGCTCCGGCGGGTACCCCGGTGTCGGGGTCGAGCACCACCACCAGCGCGTTGATCGTGGGAAGCGGCGGCGTCCGGCTCAGGTTCTCGGGGAAGATCCCGACGATCTTGGTGGCGAGCTGATGGGCGCCGGCCAGGTACCCCGGCATGTAGAGGCTGATTCCGGATCGGCTCGGCACGTCCACGCGGGCCCGGACCGGCATGGTGGCCCGGCCGGCGGAGAGCTCCACGAAGGCCTGCCGGACGGCCCGGATCGCTTCGGCCATGGGCATCGCCTCGCGGACTTCGTCGGCGGACAGAAGGCGCAATTTCATGCGCGGTCTTGTACCAGACGAGCGGTCCCCCTGTGCGAGAATCGCGGCATGCAAGGCGTCTATTCGGTCCTTCCGACCCCCTTCGCTCCGGACGGGAGCTTCGATTCTCCAAGTCTCGGCCGGGTGATCGACCTGTTCCTCGAGGACGGCGTTTCCGGCTTCACCGCCCTCGGGGTCACGAGCGAGGTCGCGCGGATCTCCGACCGGGAGCGCGACGAGATCCTGGACGCCAGCATGGCCCACGCGGACGGACGGGCGCCGGTGATCGTGGGCGCCACCGGACCGGGCCTCGACGTCTGTCTCGAGCGCTGCCGCGCCGCGGAGCGCGCCGGCGCCGCCGGGGTCATGGTGTCCCCGCCGCGCGCTCCGAAGTGCAACTCCGAGGCGATCTTCCGGCACTTCGCGCGGATCGCCGACACGATCTCGATCCCCGTGGTGATCCAGGACTTCCCGCCGATCTCGGGCTTCCATATGGAACCGGATCTCCTCGCCCGCATCTGCCGGGAGATCCCGTCCGCCCGCACGATCAAGCTCGAGGACGCGCCCACCCCCTACAAGGCGGCGCGCATCCGGGAACGCACCGAGGGGCTCGAGATCGGGATCTTCGGCGGCCTCGGGGGCGCCTATCTGATCGAGGAGCTCATCTCCGGCGCCACCGGCGCCATGACCGGTTTCGCCTACCCCAAGCTGCTGGTCGCGGTGGTCTCGCGCTGGGACGCCGGTGACCGCAACGGAGCGGCGGCGGCGTTCTACCAGTACGCGCCGGTGATGCGCTTCGAGTTCCAGGAAGGCATCGGGATGGCCATCCGCAAGGAAATGCTCCGGAGGAGGGGAGCGATCGCCCACACGGGCATCCGCGCACCCGCCGCCCTGCTCGACGGGGCCACCGAGGAGGCGCTCGACCGCATCCTGGCCCACTTCGAGCTCTAGCAGCCCAACAGACGGGAGCCCCATGAGCCTGCTGAACCGGGCCATCGCCGGCACCCTGCCGCTCCTGCCGAGGGCGGTCATCGAGCCGTTCGCGCGGCCCTACATCGCGGGCGAGACCGTTGCCGATCTCGTCGGCGAGGCCGAAGCGCTGAACCGGCAGGGCTACCTCGTGGCGACCAGCCAGCTCGGCGAGTTCGTCACCGACCGCGCCGAGGCGAACGGGGCGACGGAGGTGTACCGACAACTCCTCGACGAGGTCCACGAACGGCGGCTTGCGGCTTACGTCCACGTGAAGGTGACGCAGCTCGGGCTCATGATCGACCGGGACTTCTGCCGCGACCAGATCCGTTCCCTGCTGGAGCACGCGGCAAAGCGCGGCGGCACTTTCCTGCGGATGGACATGGAGGACAGTCCGCGGATCGACGCGACGCTGGATCTCCACCGCGAACTCCATCACGCGTACCCGAACTTCGGGGTGGTACTCCAGGCCCGGATGCGCCGCAGCCTGGAAGACGCCCGGGAACTCGCCAAGGTGAAGGCCAACGTCCGCGTCTGCAAGGGCGTCTACCTGGAGCCCCCGGAGATCGCCTACACCGAACCGCAGGAGATTCGGGACCACTACCTGGCCATCCTCCGGGTCCTGCTCTCCGCCGGGTGCTACGTCGGCATCGCCACCCACGACGACTGGCTCGTTGACGAGGCTTCCCGAATGGTGCAGGAGTTCGGACTCTCGCCCGAGCGGTACGAGTTCCAGATGCTCCACGGCGTCCGGCCGCGCTTCCGGGAGAACGTGAAGCAGTCGGGCCACCGGGTCCGGGTCGGAGTGCCGTTCGGCCCTGACTGGATGCCCTACTCGCTCCGCCGGCTGCGGAAAAACCCGGAAATCGCCCGCCACGTCCTCCGGGCGGTCTTCTCCAAGGGATAACGGCCGGTGGCAAAACCCACGCGGCGTTCGACCGGCAATGCATCCCGGCTGAATCGCGCCTCTACGAGGCGCTCCGCGTTGCGTTTCGGTCGGAATACACAGGGTATTCCTCCCTCACGCGCCTTGTCAGCCGGGCGCCTTCCCCGTCTCGGCGCTCACGTGGGTTTCACCACCGGCCGTTAACCAGGGCCGTCCCCCGATAGACTCGCGCGCCGTGGCCCTGATTCTCACGGAGCGGGAGGTTGCCGAAGTCCTCTCGATGAAGGAGGCCGTGAGGCTTCTTGAAGACTCGTTCCGGCTCCACGCGGAAGGCCGGACCCAGCTCGCGCCGCGGCTGGTGATGCCCCTCACCGGCGTCGCCGGGAACTTCCGGATCATGGCGGCGGTGATCCCCGACATGGGGGGGTTCGGCCTCAAGACCCTGACCGGGACCCCCGGGAAGCGGGCGCCCGAGGACACCTACTTCGCGCTCCTCTACTTCGACACCGAGACCGGAGCGCTCCGCTCGGTGATGCCGGGAACGCACATCACCGGGACGCGGACCGGTGCGGCCAGCGGCGTGGCGACCCGGCATCTGGCCCGGGCCGACGCCGCGTCGCTCGGCCTCATCGGGGCCGGTTTCCAGGGCCGCAACCAGGTGGCGGCGGTGCGCGAGGTGCGCGACATCCGCGCCGTGCGCATCTACGATGTGTTCCCCGAGGCCGCGGCCCGTTACGCGGCGGCGCTCTCCGCGGAGGGTCTCGACGCGCAACCGGTGGAGAGCGCCGAGGCCGCCGTCCGCGGCCTCGACGTGGTCTGCGCCGCCACCACCGCGAAGGAACCGGTCATCCTCGCCGATTGGCTCGAGGCCGGGATGCATGTCAACTCGGTGGGCGCAAACGCTCCAGTGAAACGGGAGATCGAAGCGGCGGCGTTCTCAAGGTGCCGCGTCATCCTCGACTTCCGGGAGCAGGTGCTCGGCGAGGCCGGCGACATCATGGCGGCCATCCGGGACGGCGACTTCCCCGAGGACCGGATCCACGCGGAGCTCGGAGACGTCGTGGCGGGGCGGGTCGCCGGCCGGGAGTCGGCGGAGGACATCACCCTCTTCAAGTCGGTCGGCGTCGCCATCGAGGACGTCGCGTGCGCCGCCTTCGTCTACGACGAGGCGCGAAAACGCGGACTCGGCCAGCCGATGCGGCTGCAGGACGCCGGATAGGCCCGAATCAACCCGAGGTCGGACATGCACCACACCACCGAACGGTTCACCTCGCGCTGGGGCGTTCTCCTGGCGACGATCGGGATGGCGGTCGGCACCGGAAACATCTGGCGCTTCCCCCGCATCGCGGCGCAGAACGGGGGAGGGGAGTTCCTGATCCCGTGGGTGATCTTCCTGTTCCTGTGGGCGATTCCGCTGGTGCTGGCCGAGTTCGCGCTCGGGAAGAGTTCGCGCCGGGGGCCGGCCGCCGCCATCGGGGTTGCGACCGGCGGACGCCACAACTGGATGGGCATCTTCATCGGGCTCGTCACCACCTTCATCACCTTCTACTACACGGTGGTGACCGGGTGGTGCCTGAAGTACCTGGTCAGCTCCTCGCTCGGGGACCTCAGCGGCGCCGACCCGCAGGCGTTTTGGGACAACTTCACCAGCCAGTCGAGCCAGCCGGTGCTCTTCCATGGGCTGGCGCTGGTGATCGCCTCGTTCATCATCTTCCGGGGGGTCGCCGCCGGGATCGAGCGGGTGAACCGCTACCTGATCCCCACGCTCTTCATCCTGCTGGCGGTCGCCGCAGTCCGCGCGGTGATGCTCCCGGGCGCCGCCGAGGGGCTCCGCTTCCTGTTCGTGCCCGACCTGGGCAATCTCGCCGACTACCGGATCTGGCTCGCAGCATTGACCCAGACCGCCTGGAGCACCGGCGCCGGGTGGGGGCTCATCACGGTCCTGGGGGCGTACGTGGCCGAGGGCCAAGGGTTCGTCAAGACCGGGATCACCGCGGTGTTCGCCAACAACTTCGCCTCGCTGCTCGCCGGGATCGCGGTGATCTGCACCGTCTTCGCGCTCAGCACTTCGACCGTGGCCACCGAAGCGGCGCTCGGATCGAGCAACGAGGGATTGACCTTCATCTGGCTCCCGCAACTCTTCGGCGACATGCCGGGCGGAAGCGTCCTCCTGCCGCTCTTCTTCCTGACGCTCTGCTGCGCCGCCATCTCCTCGCTCATCACCCAGCTCGAACTCGTGAACCGGATGGTCATGGACCTCGGCGTCGAGCGCCGCCGGTCCGTCCCCATGGTGGCGGCGGTCGCGTTCGTGATGGGGCTGCCTTCCGCTTACGCGCTCGGGTTCTTCCGCAACCAGGACTGGGCCTGGGGAGTCGCCCTGATGGTCTCCGGACTCTTCGTCGCGATCACCGTGATCCGCCGCGGAGCGCGCCGCTTCCGCGAGGAACACCTGATGGGGCCCGAGGAGGAGTGGCGGGTCGGCGCCTGGTTCGAGCGGCTCATCACCTGGCTCATCCCCGTCGAGTTCGTGGTGCTGGTCGCGTGGTGGATGTGGCAGGCGGCATCCGTCGAGGGCGGCTGGGACCCCTTCGGCGAGTTCACCGCCGGGACGGTGGTCTTCCAGGTCGGCCTCCTGGTCCTGCTGTGTCTCGCGATCAACCGCTTCGTCTGGAGGCGCGCCAGCGCCGCATTGAAGAGCGATTGACCGCGGACCCAATCGCTCTACCGGCGGATCCATGACCGGGGAGTCGGGCGCCGCCCGCCTCAGCGCGTTCGACCGCGGGCTACTCGCGGGCGAGGAGGGCGAAGCGCCGAAGCTGGCGATGCGCATCCTGGCGCGCATGGCGGAGGTCCGCGGGGCCGAGTCGATGCTGGACATCGAGGCAGCCCACATCGACAGCACGATCTACGTCGGGGATGCCGGGCTCGAGTTCGCCGAGCGCCTCGCGAGCCTCGGCGCGCGGGTGCGCGTGCCCTCAACGCTCAATGTCAGCGGCCTCGACGAATTCCACTGGCAGGAATGGTCCGTTCCCCCCGAGTGGGCGGAAAAGTCCGCCCGCCAGATGCGTGCCTACGATTCGATGGGGACGATTCCGACCTGGACCTGTGCGCCCTACCAGGGCCGCCAGACGCCCAGGTTCGGACAGCAGATCGCCTGGGGCGAGTCGAACGCGGTCGCTTTCGCCAATTCGGTCATCGGAGCGCGCACCGAGCGCTATCCCGACCTTCTGGACATCTGCTGCGCGATCACCGGTCGGGCGCCCGCGGTGGGCCTCCATCTCGACGAGAACCGACTGGCCACCCGCGTTCTCCGCCTGCGGGGCGTTCCCGAGGAACTCGCAGCCGCCGACGATTTCTACCCGGTTCTCGGGCACCTGCTGGGTCCCTTCGCCGAGGACGACCCGGTGGCGATCGCCGGGCTACCCGTGATTCCGGAGGAGGACCAGCTCAAGGCGCTCGGGGCGGCCGCTGCGTCGTCCGGCGCGGTCGCCCTCTTCCACATCCCCGGGGTGACCCCGGAGGCTCCGACCCTCGCGGACGCCCTCGGCGGCCGGGAACCCGTCGCGGTGTTCGACGTCGGCCTCGAGGAACTGCGGGCGGCCCGCCGGGAGCTGACGACGCACGACGAGGGCGCCCTCGACATGGTGGTGCTGGGGAGCCCGCACTTTTCGTTCGCCGAGTTCGGAAAACTCGCCGCCCTGCTCCGCGAACGGGGTCCGGAGCGGGCGCTCCCGGAGGAGGGCGGCTGCGAGCTGGTGGTGACGACGAGCCGCGCGGTGCGGGACCTCGCGGAGCGCGCGGGACTGCTCGAGCCGCTTCACGCCTTCGGGGGCCGGTTGATGGTGGACACCTGCGTCCTGGCGACCCCGATGACGCCCGGGACCACCCGCCGGCTGATGACGAACTCCGCCAAGTACGCGTGGTACTCACCGGGCCTCCTCGGGTCGGCGGTCGCCTTCGGCAGTCTTGCCGAGTGCGTGGAATCGGCCCGGCAGGGGCGCGTGGTCCGCGAACCGGGACCCTGGGACTAGCCCCAATGTCCGACGGCAGCGTCCGGCTTCACGGACAGGTGGTCGTCGCCGGCAACGCCGTGGGCGCCGTTCTCTACGCGACCCAGCCGCTCAGCTTCTGGGGCGGGTATGACGCCGCTTCGGGCCGGATCACAGACACGCACCACTCCCTGGCGGGCGAGACCGCAGCGGGAACGGCGCTCGTCCTGCCGGCGACCCGGGGGTCCTCCACCACCACGGCGGTACTGCTGGAGGCCATCCGGCGGGAAACGGCGCCGGCGGCGCTGATCACCCGCGGGGTGGACGCCTTCCTGGCCCTCGCCTGCGTGGTGGGACAGGAGATGTACGGGCGCTCCCCCGTGCTGATCTGTGTGTGCGAGGACGCGTTCCGGAGCCTGGCCGACTGGCCCGGTGTGGTGGTGGAAGAAGGAACGCTCACTCGCAGGGAGCGCTAGCCCGGCCGCCCGCTATCCGAACAGGCTGTCCCGCAGCAGCAACAGCAGGATGGCCACGTTGATCGTCAGCAACACGTTCACTTTGACCTCAAGCCGGGTGACTCGGTCGCCGAGGCGCGTGACTCGATCCCGGAGATCAAGAACGAGCCCGACCGGTTCCTCGGCGGCAGCCGCCGACAGGTCCTCCGGAACACCCGCCTGCTTGAAGGCTGCGTACAGCTGAGAAAGGATCATGGCCACGGCGCCGACGCCTCCAGATCATGGTAGCAACGGACGGCCGGGCGCGTAGACCAGACCATCGGCGAAAGAAAGCGGGCACCATCGATCACATCGGAATCCAGCGGCCGCCCGCATGGCGCTCGACACGGATCCGGGAGCTGCCGCCGTGAATCACGACCGCGAAGACGCTGCCCTCCCCGCTGACGGTGATGCGTCCGGAGCCGGAGCCGCCGAGGGGCGAGAACGAGATCATCCCCGCGGCCCCGACCTCGTGACCGGGGATCGCGGCCGGGTCCGCTTCTCCGGCGGGGGCTCCCCACAAGACTCCGGGGAAACGCGCTCCGAACCTCCAGGGGTTCTCCAGCAGGCGCTCCTCGCCCCTCGCGATCTCGGCACGCCGCACGCCGTTGTGGTTGGTGTCCAGCACCAGGGCCACCACGGGTGAGTCGGCGGGCCCGGGGACCTCGATGCCGTGCCCGTCGAGCGGCGGATCGAAGACGACCGCGACGTTCGCGGCGCGGGAAGCCGCTTCCGCGCGCGCCTTCTGGAGGAGCGAGCGCATCGCGAGCGCCGCCCCGCGGACGCGCTCCGCCCGGAGATGCCCGGCGAGCGGCGGAATCGCGGTACCCGCCATCACCAGGAGCAGGGCCAACGCAACCAGCAGTTCGACGAGACTGAAGCCCGGCGACTGCCGCCGCCCGGCTGCGGCGCCGGGAATCCGAAGGCCTCGGTCAGGCGGCTTCGGCAAGCGCAATCGAGTCGTCGCGCCGGTTCGCATCGCCGACCGTGACGTGGGGCCGGATCCGCTCGTAAACACGCTCGCCGATGCCCTGGACGTTCATGAGTTCCTCGGTCGAGGCGAACGGCCCGTTTTCCTCGCGCCACTTCACGATGCGCTCGGCCGTCACTTCCCCGATCCGCGGCAGCTCGGTGAGTTCCTCCGCGGTGGCGGTGTTGATGTTGATGGGCTCCTCCGGCTGCATCGCGGAGACCGCGAGCATCGCCGAAGCGACGAGGGCGACGAGGGCCAGAAAAGGGACGCGGAACTGGGTCATGTGGTTCTCCTTGTGTTGACGTGAAGCGCCGGGAGCACGTTGCTCCGCAACGGACGGGCCAGTTCGGCGCGCCCTCCCTCCGCGCCTCCCCCCGGCGCCCGCGACGTCGTCCGCTCCGGACCGGGACAGCCCTTGGATCAATGAGTTAGCGGCCCTCGACGCGGACTCCGCCCCTGGCGCGGCCGCCGGGCGGCGCGTCCGAGGACGCGGCCGGGAGGCCCCGGTGTCAACTCCGGTTGACGAAGAGCGTCAGCGAGAGTTGTCGCTTGTCAAGATCGCATTGCCCTCGGAACCGGAGGGAGACAGGAACGGCCGCGCCGGGACGCCGAACGGATCAGGAACCTTCGGTCCCGCCGACGACGGTCACCGGGGTCCGCGCGGGCGCGCGGCGGGCGGGCTGCTCGAAGGAGCCCACGAGTTCATCCCGCCACGCCTCGAACACGGGCAGATGTTCCGCCGGGATAGGTGGCCCCGGAGGCAGGATGTGGGTGCGCGGATTCAGGGGCTTTCCGTGGCGATAGAGCCGATAGTCGAGGTGGGGACCGGTCGAGACGCCGGTGGAGCCCACGAAGCCGATGACATCGCGCTGGCTCACGCGGCGCCCGGCACGGATCTCGGGCGGAAGCCGTGAGAGATGGAGGTACTTCGTCATGTAGCCGCCCGCATGGCGCAGGGTGACCATGATGCCGTTCGGGCCTCGGTTGCCGGCGTCCGTCACCACCCCGTCCGCGGTCGACCGGACCGGCGTACCCAGGGGCGCCACGTAGTCCACCCCGTAGTGCGGCCGGTACACGCGATGGATCGGGTGGAGCCTCCGGCTGGTGAAGACCCCCGAGATCCGGGTGTATTCCACCGGACTCATCAGGAAGGCGCGTTGGATGGAGTTCCCCTCGTAGTCGTAGTAGCCGGATTCACCGGTCGGCAGTTCGAAGCGGAACGCGTGGATGGACCGGCCGGCATTGATGTAGCGGACGGCGTGCAGGTCGCCGTAGCCCTTCCACTCGCCCGCATCGTCATAGAGCTTGTCCACGACTGCCGAGTAGCTGTCGCCCGCCCGCGTGTCCCGGTGGAAGTCGATGTCGTACTCGAGGGCTCTGGCGATCCGGCCCGCCAGGTCAGGCCGCTCGCCCGCGGCGACCAGGCTCTGGTAGAGGCTGCTGTCCACCTCTCCCTGGACCACCTCCCGCCGGTCGAGCGGCTCCCGGCTGAACTCGTGCGCATCCCAGGCCGTCCCCGTCCGGAGAACCGCCACCTCGCGGAAATCGTCGAGCGGCAGCTCGATCCGGGCGAGGTGCCCCCGTTCGTCCCGGTGCAGCCAGATCGTCTGCCCGACCTTCAGCCGCCGGACGTTCGCGACCGCCGTCAGGGCCGCGCTGACCGAGCCCACTTCCCGGTGGGGCAGGCCGTTTCGCACCAGCACGTCGGACAGCGAGTCCCCGCGCGCGAACCGGTCGGGAACGGAGAAGAGCCCGACCTGCGGCCCGTCCGGGACCGTGACAGCGGCTGCGGCCGGCATCCCGGGCGCCTCCGGCAAGGGACCGTTCCAGGACTTCAGGACGCCCACCCCAAAAAGGACGACTCCCCCGAGAAGACCGCCGATCACCGCGGTCGCCGAGGCGAAATGGGGAGCTTGGCGCACGCCGGGAATTCTTCAGTATGCCACAGGTGACACTAGGTGTGCCCAACGGAGAAGGTGTCCGCCAGGTTCCCGGCGGCCGGGCGCAGCAGCCGTGAAATCCCTTCCTGCAGGGGTACGCGAGCCCTGAAACCCAGGAGTTCGGCCGCCTGGCCGGTATCCGCGGCGGCATGCCGCATGTCGCCGGCCCGAACCGGCCCGAAGGCCGGAGCCGGCGCCGCGCCAGCCGCGTCCGCTACCAGGCGCCAGATCTCGCGTACCGACGCCGAGTGCCCCGTTCCGACGTTGAAGACGTGGCCTCCGGGCTCCCCCGAGGCTCCCTGCAGGGCGAGCACCAGAGCGTGCACCACGTCGGCGACGAAGACGAAGTCCCGGGTCTGGCCGCCGTCGCCGTGGATTTCGGACCGCTCGCCGGCGAGCGCCTGGGCCGAGAAGCGCGCCAGGACGCCGGAATAGGGGGAATCGGCCGGCTGGCCCGGCCCGTACACGTTGAAAAAGCGCAGCGCGACGGCCGGCGGCCCTCCGGTGCGGTGATGCAGCAGGACGTGCCGTTCCCCGGCCAGCTTGGTGACGGCGTACACCGAACGGGGCTTCAGCGGCGCCGATTCCGCGATCGGGCGTTCGCCGGCGTCGCCGTAGACGGAGCAGGACGAGGCGTACACGAGAGCGGAGACGCCGGCCCGCCGGGACTCGTCGAGCACCACGAGGGTTCCGTCCACGTTCACCCGGGCGGCGGCCTCCGGATCCAGCTCCGCGCGGGGGACCGAGGCCAGCGCCGCCAGGTGCGCTACCCGGTTGACGCCGGCGAGGGCCTCGCGAACGACGGCCGAATCCCGGATGTCCCCTTCGCGAACGTCGATCAGCGGGTTCCCGGAGACGCGGTCGCGCCGGCCGGTCGAAAAGTCATCGAGGACCCGGACCCGCTCCCCGGCCGCCGCGCGCTCCAGCGCCAGCGCAGAGCCGATGAAACCGGCGCCGCCGGTGATCAGGATCACACCCGAGCACCTGTTTGCACAACGGGGGTTTCGCCCGCTCTGCGGGCGATGCCGGCCGGAGGCCGGCGCTCCGGGGGTCCGAGCCGCTCGTAAGCCGAATTCTGTTCCCCGACGCGGTCGCCCGCGACGGGGTGACGGTCATGCATCTAGCCCGGCGGTTGCCCGACGGGTCGAGCGACCTACCCGGAAGCTCGGACAGGCGGCCCTCGGGCGCTTCCCTATTTGGTCTTGCTCCATGCGGGGTTTACCGTGCCCCGGACATCACTGCCCGGGCGGTGCGCTCTTACCGCACCTTTTCACCCTTACCGCTCCCCGGAGGGAGAGGCGGTCTGTTTTCTGTGGCACTTTCCTTCCGGTCACCCGGACTGGGCGTTACCCAGCGCACTGCCTTCTGGAGTTCGGACTTTCCTCCCGCTCCCGGAGGAGCCGGCGACCGTCTGAACGACTCGAACCGTCCTGGATTCTACCGGCCTCCGGGGAACCGGGTTTCCACGGCGGCCGGCAGGCGGGTCCGGACGAGCCTAGAGGTGTTCCCGCACGTCCGCTTCGCCCATCTCCGCGCCGGGACTCAGGATCAGGATGCGCTCCACGAGATTGCGCAGCTCGCGCACGTTTCCGGGAAACGGCTGCCGGGCGAGGAGTTCGAGCGCGTCCCCGGTGAACGTGCGGGGCTGCCCCCCCACCTCGAGTTGCTCCACGAAGTGAGCCACCAGCAGCGGGACGTCGCCCGGACGATCCCGCAGCGGCGGCATCTCGATCGGGATCACGTTCAGCCGGTGGAGAAGATCGCTGCGGAAGCTCTCCTGCTCAAGGTCCTGGTTCGTCGCCGAGAGCACCCGGACGTCGACTTCGACCGACTTCGAGCCGCCGACCCGGGTAATGCGGTTCTCCTCGAGGGCGCGCAGCACCTTGGCCTGCGTCCGGGCGCTCATGTCCCCGACCTCGTCGAGGAAGAGCGTGCCCCCGTCGGCCTGCTCGAACTTGCCGACCATCTGGCGGTGCGCCCCCGTATAGGAGCCGCGTTCGGCGCCGAACAGCTCGCTCTCGATGAGCTCCTCGGGGATCGCCGCGCAGTTGACCTCGATGAACGGTCCGGAGGCCCGACGGCTGGCCTGGTGGATCAACCGGGCGGCCACTTCCTTGCCGGTCCCGGACTCGCCGGTGATGAGCACGCGGACGTCGCTCGGCGCCACCCGCTCGATGCGCTCCCGCACGACGGCGAGGGCCGGTGATTCACCCACCAGCTGCCGGCCGCCACCCTCGCGGCTGCGGTGCATCTCCACCTCGGCGGCCAGGCGGCGGTTCTCGTTCTCGAGCCGCTTCCGTTCGAGCGTCCGCGTCTTGTCGATCGCCATCCGGAGACAGGCGCCGATGTCCCCTCCCCCGCCTTTCTCCAGAAAGTGCGCCGCCCCCTCCTGGATCGCCCGCACCGCGGTCTCGATGTCCCCGTGGCCCGTGTGCATCACGACCGCCACCGAGGGCTTCTCGGCGCGGATACGCCGGAGGACCTCCATCCCGTCCATACCCGGCATCTTGATGTCCAGAACGACCAGATCGCAGGGATTGCGGTCCAGGGCCGCGAGGGCGTCCGGACCCGAGGCCGCCTCGAAGACCGTCCAGCCCTCGTATCGCAGCCGGCGGCGGAGCGACCGCCGGATGACCGCCTCGTCGTCGACGACGAGTACCGCGATGTCCTCGTCGCCGGAGGCCGGGAGTGGCATACGGCTCATGCTAGCCCGGCGTGGGCCCGGAGCACCTCGAAACGCTGCGCCAATACGCCGGCCTCCCCGGCGCCGCCGGCCCGCTCCATGCCGGCGAGCGCGGCATCCAGCAGCTTCCGGCTTCCGCGATCCCCCCCGAGTTCCTGCTTGAGCGCCGCGGCGGCGAGCTGGATGAATGCCCGGAGCGCCTCCCGCTCGGGCGTCTCGGCGTCCTCCCCACGGGGCGCGGCCTGCCACAGCTCTTCCCACACCGCGTGGGCCTCCCACCAGTAGCGGGCGCGGAACAGCTCTTCGCCGTACCGGAACAGCCGGGCATCCGGGAGGGCGGCCAGCGGGACCTGGTCCGCCGGGAGAAGGCCCGGCGGAAGCTGCTCGAAGAAGCGGTGCCCGTCGGGATGCCGCTCCGGATGGGGCGTCCGTCCGGGGCGGTGCCGGTAGGGAGGAAACGGGAGCTGGGGTCGCGGCGGACCTGTCAACGGTCGCGCCAGATCACGAACTCGGCGAGCGCTTCCATGCCGTCCCGGTAGGACGAAGGCGGCACCGCCGCCAGGGCTTCCCGCGAGGCGGCCGCGAAGCCTTCCGCCACCCGGCGCGCCTCGTCGAGACCTCCCTGGCGCTCGACCAGCGCGAGAATCTCGTCCTGCTGCCCGGGGGTGAGCTCGCCGCTGTCGAGCACTTCCTCGACGAGCGGGACGGCCTCGGGTTCGCGCTCGAGCGCCTGCAGGATCGGCAGCGTCAGGTGCCCTTCCTTGAGGTCGCTGAGCACCGGCTTGCCCACCATGGCGGCGCTCGCGGTGAAATCGAAGAGATCGTCCGCCACCTGAAACGCCATGCCGAGATTCATGCAGGTGTCGCCCAGCGCCCGCTCGACCTCGGGGGGCGCGTCGACCATCATCGCGCCCATCCTGCCGCAGCCGTGGAAGAGGTACGCGGTCTTGAGACGCAGGATCCGCAGGTGCTCCTCGCGGGTCAGGCCGATGACCCCGCCCCGCGCCTTTTCGAGGAGCATGCCCTCGATCATGCGCATGGTGAGGTCGCACATCGTGGCGACGACCTGGGGGTTTCGCTGCTCCACGGCCAGCGCCATGGACTGGATGTAGAGGAAATCGCCGATCAGGACGGTGAGGTCGTTGCCCAGCAGGCTGTTCAGCGAAGCCTGGCCCCGCCGCGTGTCGGCCTCGTCGACGATGTCGTCGTGGACCAGCGTCGCGGTGTGCATGATCTCGACCATCGCCCCGTAGGAAGGGGCGCTGGGATGCGTCCGGCCCTTGACTCCGTCGGCGGCGCGCGCCGCGATCAGCAGCAACATCGGACGGAGGCGCTTGCCACCGCTCCGGTAGAGGTACTGGCTGGTCAGCTTCACCAGCTCGAGGTCGCTCTCCACCCGCGCGGCCAGGATGCGTTCGACCTCGGCCAGGTCCGGAGCCAGTTCGGCCTCCAACTCGGAGAGCAGGCTCCCGGGACTCGAAACGGACAGCATTTACTGAATTCGGCCGACGATTATCTCACGCGGAGAGTGCCGGATTCGCAGCGGATCCCTGTGGCCGGGGCGTCGCTGTCCCGAAGAAAAAGCGACGGAAGTTGGCGTCGGTCGCCGCCTCGATTTCCCCGAGGTCGGCCGACCGCGCGGCAGCGAGAGCGCGGGCGGTCTCGACCACCATGGCGGGTTCGGCCCGCTTTCCCCGGTGGGGCACCGGCGCCAGATAGGGGCTGTCCGTTTCCACCAGCAGGTGGTCGAGGGGCACGAGCGCGGCGGTGCGACGGAGGTCCTCGGCGTTCTTGAAGGTGAGGATCCCGGAGAACGAGATCAGGAAACCGCGTTCCCAGCCCGCCCGGGCGAGCCGTTCGCTTGCGGTGAAGCAGTGAAGGATGGCCCCGCAGCCGGCGAGGTCCTCCTCGTCCGCGATGCGGAGGAAGTCGTCCTCGGCGTCGCGGTGGTGTACGACGACCGGCAGTCCCAGCTCCCGGGCCATCCGGATCTGGCGGCGGAACACGTCCCGCTGCTCGGGGCGCGGGCTCAGGTCGTAGTGGTAGTCGAGCCCCACTTCGCCGATCGCGAGCAGCCGCGGGCGGCGCGCCAGTTCGGCGAGGCGCTCTTCTCCCCCGAGTTCCCCGAAAAGCCGGGCGTCGTGCGGATGACAACCCAGCGTCGTGAAGAGCTGCGGCGCTTCCTCCTCAGAGTGATCCGCGCCGTCCGGGTGCAGTGCGTCCACCAGCGAGAAGGTGTCCTCCCACGAGCCTTCGCCGTCGAGCATGCCGATGGAAACGACCGTAGAAACACCGGCACGCGCGGCCCGCGCCAGCACCGCCCGCCGATCGGGACCGAAGGCCGGCTGGTCGAGGTGGGCGTGCGAGTCGGTCATCGGGAGCCGCGCCCGGCGGACCCGGGAAGCGGCGCGACGAGCGCCTGCCGGTAGACCTCCTTCAGGGGAACCCCGGCGTCCTCGGCGACGCGGCGGCAGTCCTCGAACTCGGGAGCGCGGTTCACCACCGTCCCGTCGCGCATCCCCAGTTTGAGCCCCACCGTTCCCCAGGGGGTTTCGACCGAAACCACCCGGCGGTCCAGCGTTTCCCGCTCGGCCTCGGTGATCCGGACGCCGAGCGTCGTGCTCTCCGAAAAAAGCACGGATATCACCGCCTCCCGGCGGGCCGGATCCACGAGCGCCGTCAGCACGAGCCCGGGCCGGCCCTTTTTCATCTGCACCGGGGTAAAGAAGGCGTCCCGCGCCCCCGCCGCCAGCAGGCGCTCGAGCAGGTGCGGCGCGATCTCGGGCTGCAGGTCGTCGAGCGTCGCCTCGATGACGTCCACCATCCTGCCCAGACGGTCGGGAGCGGCCCCGAGCACCGCCCGCAGCGCGTTCGGCCGTCCCTCCCGGGGATCCGCGGAGCCGAGGCCGTACCCGATGCGTTCCGGGGTCATCGCCGGCCAGCCGCCGAAGGAGTCGGCGAGCCCGGTCAGGACCGCTCCCGTCGGGGTGGTGCGCTCGAAGCCGGACCCGTCCGAGAAGGTGGGAACGCCGCGGAGCAGCAGGCCGGTCGCCGGCGCAGGGATCTCCAGGGTGCCGTGCTCGGCCTCGACCGAGCCGCTGCCGAGATTGACGGCCGAGGCGACGACGCGGTCCGGAGCGAGGTGGGCGACCCCGGCGACGGCGCCCACGATGTCCACCAGCGTGTCGAGGGAGCCCAGTTCGTGAAGGTGCACCGACTCGGCGGTCTTCCCGTGCACCTGCCCCTCCGCTTCGAAAATGCGCCGCAGCAACAGGGCCGTCCGCTTCCGGACCTCGCCGTCGAGCCCGCTCCGCTCCAGCACGGCGAGGAAATCGCGCAGGTAGCGGTGGCCGCGGTCGTCCGGCGCCTCGACGTGGGCCTTGATCCCGCGGAGTCCGCCCCGCGAACCCTCTTCGAACGAGACCGACACCGGCGAGCGCAGCGCGGCAACGGTCTCGGAAAGAACCTCGGGCGGTACGCCCACGTCCACGAGCGCGCCGAGCAGCATGTCCCCCGACACGCCGGCGGAAAGGTCGAGGTAGAGGACGCGCAAGGGGCGCGACGGATTCTAGAAGCGCCGCGGCCGCTCCCGCTGCGGGTCCGGGTGCCCCGGGACTCCGGAGCCGATAGTCTTGGCAGTGCGGTTCGCCCGGTTGCCGGACCGGAATGACCGTCGCGCCAGCGGCCGCTTCCGCCCATGAGCACGTTCGTCCCCACTCCGCCGAGCGCCGCCTCGATGCGCGAAGAGGCGTTCCGCCGCCTCGAGGAGTTCACCCGGGAACGGGGACTCAAGAAGTCCCGCCAGCGGGAACTCATCCTGGACCGCTTCCTGGGCATGGGAGGACACGTCTCGGCCGACGACCTGCACGGCCACGTGCGGGAAGCCGACGCCTCGATCGGCCGCACCACCGTGTATCGCGCCCTCCGGCTCTTCTGCGAAGCGCACATCGCCTCCTCGATCGACCTGAAGGACGGGCTGACCCGCTTCGAGCCGGCCCTTTCCCGCGGTCACCACGACCACCTCATCTGCGTTCGCTGCGGCCGCATCGACGAGTTCCTCTCGGAGCAGGTGGAGCGGCGGCAGGAGGAGATCGCGGCGGAGCACGGCTACCGGCTGGTGTGGCACCGCCACCAGCTCTACGGCGTCTGCGGCAACTGCGAAGCCGACGCCTGAAACCCGGACGGAGTCACAGTTCGCCGGCTTCGCTGAAGCTGTGCCATTTCCCGGCTCCGATCACCACGTGATCGAGCACCGGGATCCCCATGATCGCTCCCGCTTCCTGGAGGCGCCGGGTGAGTTGCCGGTCCGCCGGCGAGGGGTCGGGATCTCCCGACGGGTGATTGTGGAAGAGGATCAGCGATACCGCCTGGTAGGCCGCCGCGAGCCGGAAGAGATCGCGGGGGTGGACCGGAGCGCCGGTCAGCGAGCCGCGCGAGACGATCTCGGCGCGGCGCAGGCAACCGCGGCTGTCGAGCATAAGAACGCCGAACTCTTCGACGTCGCGGTTCCCGAACCGCGCGATGAGGTAGCGCGCCACTTCGCCCGGACCGCGAAAGCAGGGGAGATGGTCGTCGTCGGGATAACCGGCGCGGCGGCCCAGCTCCAGGGCGGCGGCCAGCCGCACGAGCCGCGCTGGGGAAAGCCGGTGCGCCAACTGGCCGAGCGGCGCCTGGCTGAGCGGCGCCACGCCACCCAGGTCGTCGAGGAGACGGCGGGCGAGGGCGTCTCCCCCCGGCCCGAGCACGAGGCCGAGCAGTTCGGCGCTGGAGAGGGATCGCGCCCCGTTCTCGAGGAGCCGGTTGCCGGGCGTGTCCGCCGGGACGCGCCGGCGGCGTTCCGGGACGCGGGCCGGATAGCGCGGCGCCCTCCGCCGGGGCGGAGCCGTATGCGCAGCGGGCCGACGGACCAGAGCCGGACGCGTCAAGCCGGAGGTCGGCAGCGCTGGCGGAAGACCCGGGCGGTGGAACACACCCCCGTCATCCAGGCAGCGTAAGGGGAAGCGTCCAGGGCCGGCGCGAACCCGGCGCGGAGGAGGACCCGCTCCGACGCGGGATTGCCGGACGCCACCAGGGCGAACAGGTCGGCTCCCGCAAACCGGACCGCCGCGAACCGCACGGCGCTCCCGACCGCCTCGGTCGCGTAGCCGAGCCCCCACACCGGCCGCGCGAAGCAGTAGCCGATCTCGACGAGACCGGGCGCCCGCTCAAGGAGGCTGAGGCCCCCGCGCACCCGGGAACTCGCTCGCTCGACGACGGCCAGGTCGTAGAGCGAGGTGCCGGGGGCGCGCGTCTGGGCGATCACCAGCCGGAGGAAGGAGCGCGTCTCCGCCGGGCCGTTCGGTCCCCAGCGGAGGTGCCGGGTCACCTCGGGATCGCTCGCGTACTCGTGGACGTCGGCGAAGTCCGATTCCCGGAAAGGACGGAGGATGAGCCGCTCGGTCCCGAGCGGCAGGCCGGGCGGCCAGCCGCCGGCGGCTGCCGGAGACGGCGCCATCGGGCGGGCGGACTTCACGGGAGCGGCTGAGGTTCCACGAGAGGCCGTTAGCCGGCCGACTCCGCCGTTCGCTTCAGATCTTCAAGGTCCTGTTCGAGCGCCTTCTTCACGCTCTTCAGCATCAGCCCGCCGAGCACCGAGAAGAGCCGCGCGACCAGGTTCAGCGGACGGGCGCCGAACACGAACGTGACACGGGTCCGCTCGCCTTCGGGAACGAAGGTGATCTCGGTCCGGTAGTGCGCCCCGTGCGACTCCGCCTCGACCACGTACGACCGCGGCGGATCGAAGCCGGTGACCCACATCTCCTCGGTGGCCTGCTTGCCGTAGAGGGTGCGGGTCTCCCGCCAACGGGTCCCCGCTCCGAAGGGGCCGTCGCTCAGGACTTCCACCGAGTCGATGCCCGACATCGTTTCCGACAGGCCCGCCAGATCGGTGGCGACCTCGAAGACGCGCTCGGGAGGCGCCGCGATCGTCGTTTGGACTTCTACGCTCGGCATGGGCCGGGGAGTCTAAGCCGGGCGGACGGACTCGCCTCGGTCAGTCGGAAACCCGGGGATAGCGGGTGGTAACCCCGCCGGACGTGAGGGTCAACGCGGGCGCGCTGTCCTCCGGTCCGGACTCGCAGACGATCCGGGTGAAGGGGTCGCCGTCCGGATGGAAGACCCCCTCGCCCACCGGCACGAGCCGCTCTCCGAAGCCGAACAACGCGCCGTCTTCGAAGCGGAGGGTGACCGGCCCCCGGCCCGGGTTGTAGGTGCCCGCACAGCGCCGGAGTTCGGCTTCGGAGACTTCGATCTCGTTCACCACAAGCTGTTCCATTCCCAGCGCCGCCCGGGCGATCCGGTTCTCGAGCAACCCGGGCCTCCCGGAGCCGGAGTTGATGAGGACCGCGATGCCGAGGTCCTCCTCGGGATAGAGCGCGAGTTCGGCGCGAAACCCGTTGATTCCCCCGCCGTGGGAAATCTTGGCGAGACCATGCTCCTCCGAGATGCCGAGGCCGTAGCCGTAGTGGACCGGATCCTCGTTCACCAGGCTCCCGCGCGCCGTCATGCGCTCATAGCCGGCGGGGCTCACCGCCTGTCCCGAGGCCAGCGCCCGCTGCCAGGCGAGCAGGTCCAGCACGCTCGCGCCCATCGACCCGGCCGCGTAGGGCAGCTCCATGCTCAGCGGCTCGTCGTTCACGAAACCGCCGTCCTCGCCGACTTCGTACCCTTCGGCGCGGCCCGGAACGAGGGGTCCGTTCCTGAGGTAGTGGGTCCGCTCCAGGCCGAGGGGCCCGAAGAGCCGCGCCTCCAGGAACTCGGTGTAGCTCATCCCCGAGAGGCGTTCGATCAGCACCCCCAGCAGGTAGTAGCCGGAGTTGTTGTACTGGTAGCGGTCGCCCGGCTCGAACTCGAACGGCGGCTCGGAGAACAGCTCCAGCATCGCCTCGTGGCCGAGGTCGAGGCGGGACCGCTCCCAGAACTCCGGCATCTCCGTGTAGCCCTTGATCCCCGAGGTGTGGTTCAGCAGCCGCTCGACCGGCACCTCGAAGCCCTGGGTGTCGTAGTCCGGCAGGTACTCGCGCAGGTCGGCCGACAGATCCAGTTTTCCCTCCTCGACCAGCAGCATGGCGGCGGCGGCCGTGAACTGCTTGGTGACCGACCCGATGCGGTACACGGTGTCCGCGGTCGCGGGAACCTCGTTCTCGAGGTCCGCGTAGCCGAAACCGCCGGCGAAGACGACCTCGCCGCCGCGCTGCACCCCGATCGAGATCCCGGGGGCCGGGTGGTCGCGCAGAGCGTTCTGGGCCAGTTCGTAGATCTGACCGGCGAGCGGTTCGTCCGCCCGCCCATAGTGCGCGGGGGAGTCCGCCGGAGGCGACCCGCAGGCGACGAGCACCGCGAAGGTGCACAGGGCCGGGACTGCGAAAAACGGGCGGGAGGACATGGCCCGGATCATAGGATCTTCCGCAGATTCCCCACCCGCACCGTCACCCGCTCGCGGTCCAACCATTCGAGGAGCGGAATCGCGTGCTTGCGGCTGAGGCCGAAGCGCTCCTTGAACCAGGCGACGTCGATGTGCGGGTCGGCGGCGGCCCGCTCGGCCACGGCGCGCCGCAGCTCGGCGATACACCCGGCATCGAAGTAGAGGCCGGGGCTCACGTCCACCACCCGGCCCTCGCTCAGGAGCAGGCGGCGCAGGTCGTCCACGAGTTCCGTGGAGACTCCGAGCCGCTCCGCCGCCTCGCCAAGGGTCGGAGGCCTGAATCCCCCCTCGGCCAGCAGGCGGGCGAAGCCGTCGGAGGCGCGCCGCTCCTCGTCCGTCAGCTCGATTCGCCGGCCCGCCGTTCCAACCGTGTGCCGGGTGAGCTCCACGGCGCCCTCCTCGGCGAGACCCCGGAGGGCTCCGTCCGCCACCACGCCGGGAACACCGGTCTGTTCCCGGAGCTGCTCGAGCGGCATGCCCGCGCGCAGCCGGTTGTCCGCCTCCCAGGCGGCGAGCCGGGCGAGCATGCGGTCCTTGAGGGAACGGACGTTCCCGGCCGACAGGAAGACCCGTCCGCCCCCGCCGGAAGGCCCACCCTCGCCGAACGCCTCGATCTCCCCGCGCCCGGCGAGTTCCGCGACCACCCGCTCCGCATCCGGCGGCCGGATCCCCAGCCGGCGGCGCAGCACCGTCTCGCCGAGGCCGCGGATCCCGGCCTCCTCGATGAAGGCGGCGGCGGCGCGGGCGCCGGTCACCCCGTCGAGCGCCGCCACCCGGTCGCGCGCCGCCAGGCTCCTGGGAGACCGTTTCGGCGGCAACGCGTCCAGGATCCGGCCGCCGCCGATCGTGATCACCGGCGAGTAGCGCCGGATGATGAAGCGGTCCCCGCGGACGGCGGCCAGCGGCGTCTCAAGGCGCATCTGCACCAGTCCGGAGTCTCCGGGGGCCAACCCCGCCGCTCCCCCGAGGAGCCGCACCCGGGCGAGAGAGGTGGCGGTGCCGACATGGAGATGGACGCGGTCCTCATCCTGGACCGGTGCGGACGCCCACCCGAGCACCTCGAGCCGCGCATCGAGCATCCGGGTCGCGCTCAACTCGCCGGGCGAGCCGACGACGGACCCGCGATCGACCGGGAGCCGTCCGCCGCCGGCCAGGTTCAGCGCGGCCCGCTGCCCGGCGTGGGCCGCCCCGACGGAGGCGCCGTGGACCTGGAGCCCCCGGACCCGGGCGCGCACGCCCCCGGGGAGGACTTCCACCTCGCTCCCGGCCGCGACGCTGCCCGACACCAGCGTCCCGGTGACCACGGAGCCGAAGCCGCGCATGGTGAACGCTCGATCGACGGGCAGCCGGAAGGGGCCGGAGGCGTCGCGGACCCCGGCGGCGCCGGCCGCCGCCGCGAGCGCGCCGCGGAGTTCGTCGAGCCCCGCCCCCGTCTTCGAGGACACCGGAACCAGGGACGCTTTCGACATCGCCGAGCCGGCAAGCAGTTCGCGCACCTCGAGGGCGGCGATCTCGATGAACTCCGGATCCTCCACGAGGTCGATCCGGGTCAGCGCCACCACCGCCGACCGCACTCCGAGCAGGCGGCAGATCTCGATGTGTTCGCGGGTCTGGGGCATCACCGACTCGTCGGCGGCCACCACCAGCAGCACCACGTCGAAGCCGGAGGCGCCGGCGAGCATGTTGCGCACGAACCGCTCGTGACCGGGAACGTCCACGAAGCCGTAGTTCACGCCCTGGTGCTCGAGGTGCGCGAAGCCGAGGTCCACCGTGATGCCGCGGGTCTTCTCTTCCTTCAGCCGGTCCGGGTCGGTGCCGGTGAGCGCCAGCACCAGCGAACTCTTCCCGTGGTCGATGTGGCCGGCGGTGCCGACCACCACGTTTCGCATGCCGTCTCGATTGTAGGGAACACCGGGGCTCCCCGGGCCCCGGGGCAAAGCGGCGCTGTCTACACTCGCGAGCAGAGAGGGGGGCGCGTCGTGATCACCGGAGCCCACATCATCATCTCCAGCACCGACCCGGAAGCGGACCGCGCTTTCCTTCGCGACGTGTTCGGATTCAGGCATCTCGATCTCGGGGATGGTTGGCTCGTCTTCGCCCTGCCGCCCTCCGAGGTCGCGGTCCATCCGGCGGGGCGAAACGACGTCCACGAGCTGTACCTGCTGGTCGAGGACGTCGATGCGCTCGTCAGGGACCTGGCCGCGCGGGGCGTGGAATGCGACGATCCGCGTCACCTCGATTGGGGACGGTTGACCGCGGTTCCCCTGCCCGGCGGTGGCCGGCTCCCCGTCTACCAGCCGCTCCACGAGGTGGTCGCCGGCTCCTGACCCGCGGCGGCGCCGCCGGGGACACGCCCGCACGCGGCGAGAGCGGGAATAATCCGCGTTCCGCTACCTTCCCCCTTCTCCACGGAGGACCCCGGCGATGCTCTTCACGATCCGGAACTCGATGCTCCTGGCCCTTGGGCTTGCCCTGGCTGCCAGCGCCGCCGCGGGGCAGCAAGGCCCCGAGAAAGGTTCGCTGGTCATCGTCGGCGGCGCGCTCCGCGACAACGCGATCCTCGAACGCTTCATCAGCCTCGCCGGGGGACCGGAAGCCCCCATCGTGATCATTCCCACCGCCGGCGGCGAGGACGACTACGACGCGTGGTACGCAGGCGCCCGGCGTTTCCGCAACCTCGGGGCGACGAACATCACCGTCCTCCACACCTGGGACCGGGAAGAGGCCGAGAGCGAGGAGTTCGCGGCGCCGATCACGAAGGCGCGCGGCGTGTGGTTTCCGGGCGGACGGCAATGGCGGCTCGTGGATGCCTACGCCGACACCCGCACCGAGCGTGAACTCCACGCGCTGCTCGCCCGGGGCGGCGTCATCGGCGGGTCCTCGGCCGGAGCCACCATCCAGGGCGAATACCTCGCACGCGGGGATACCAGCGGCAACACCATCATGATGGGCGACCACGAAGAGGGCTTCGCGTTCTTCCGCGGAACGGCGATCGACCAGCACCTGCTGGTGCGGAACCGCCATTTCGACCTGCTGGAGATCATCGCGGCCCGACCCGAGCTGCTCGGGATCGGGATCGACGAGGACACGGCCATCGTGGTCCGCGGGAACGGCTTCGAAGTGATCGGCCAGGGCTACGTCGCGATCTACGACAACACGCGAGAGCTGCCGAACGGCGGGACCTTCTACTTCCTCATGCCCGGTGACCGCTACAACATCGAGACCCGGGAGCCGCTCCGGCTGCAGTACGGCGAAAACGCCTTCACCACCACCGTCAAGAAGAAGCGCTGATTCCAGCTCGCGTCCGGCGGGCGCCGGGGCCGTTCCGTCCCGGGGGCCAGGACCCGCCCGTTGTGACGACTTGGTGAACCGCCCGCGCGCAGAGTCGCGTGAAGCGCCGAGGCGGGCCTTTAGAGCGGCCGGCCGTCTCCGGCCACCGCCGGCTGGATTCTGAGGGCGCCGTCCTCAATGCGGACCGCCGTCAGGGAGCCGTTCCACACGCAGCCGGAATCAAGGCACACGGCTCCCTCGGAGACCATGAGGCCGAGGGCCGCCCAGTGGCCGAACAGCACGGTGACCTCCTCCGGGAGGGACAGACCCTCGAACCACGGGCGGTGACCCGGCGGAATGGCTTCGGGAACGCCGTCGAAGTCGAACGCCGGCGTTCCCTCGCCGTCCACGATGCGGATGCGGGTGAAGACCGAAGCCGCCGCGACCGCCCTGCCGAAGCCGTCTCCGGGTGACTTCTCGCCGGCGTCGGGAACAGGGTCCCCGCGCAGCGAATAGAGCGCCCGCAGGAAACCGGGCCGGTCCCGCGACAGGCATGCGCTCGCGGCCGCGCCGGCAGCCTCCACCTCGGCGAGGTCCCATCCCGGGAGCAGACCCGCATGCACCAGCAGGAATCCGTTTTCGCGATGAACGAAGGGAAGCCCGGTGACCCAGTCGCACAACTCCCCGGCGTCCGGGGCGGCGAGCAGCGGCGCCAGCGTGTCGCGGGGCCGGGCGGGGATCACTCCATCGCGCTGCGCCAGCAGATGCAGGTCGTGGTTTCCGAGCACACACACCACCGATTCGCGATGCCGGTACGCCCAGCGCAGCATGCCGAGGGAGTCCGGCCCGCGGTTGACCAAGTCCCCTACGAACCAGAGCCGGTCGCTTCCGGGCCGGAATTCGAGGCGGTCGAGCAGCCGCCGGAACGTGCTAAAACACCCCTGCACATCGCCGACGACCCAGGTTGCCACAGGACCGGATGCTAATGCGGAGACCGGCCCTTCACGCCGGAAAGGACGCTTGACACCATGACGACGGGAAGCTGCATGGTGCGTCCCGTGGTCCGGCCCGACAGTGGCGGCCGGGACTGTCGGCAGCCGTGCGCATGACCGCCCGGCGAAACCTCCCGATGGGCCTGTTCGCCGCGGTGGACCTCGGTTCGCGCAGCTTCCACCTCACCGTGGCCCGGGTCCACGGCGAGAACACGGAGGTGGTGGACCGGGTAAAGGAGGCAGTGCGCCTCGCCGCCGGGATCCGGGACAAGGGCATCGAACCTGCGACCTGGGAACGGGCGGAAGCCGCGCTGGCCCGCATCGGAGAACGCATCCGCGACATTCCCGCCGGCCAGGCGCGCGCCGTCGGCACGAACGCGTTCCGGCAGGTGAAGAACCGGAAGGCGCTCCTCGGGAGGGCGGCGAAGGCGCTCGGACACCGCGTCGAGGTCATCTCGGGCGCGGAGGAAGCCCGGCTCATCTACCTCGGAGTCAGCCAACTGCTGCCGGAGGAGAACGGCCGCCGGCTGGTCGTGGACATCGGCGGCGGAAGTACCGAACTCGTGATCGGCCAGAGCCATGAGCCGCTGCGCGCCGCCAGCCTCTACATGGGATGCGTTTCCTATACGCGGCGTTTCTTTCCGGGCGGCGTCATCACCAAACAGGCCTTCGTGGCCGCGGAAACCGAAGTCCGCCGTGAGCTCGAAACCGTGGAGGAGGGGTTCCTCGGACTCGGCTGGTCGAGCGTCTTCGGTTCCTCGGGAACGGTCCTGGCCGCCGCGGAGCTCCTGCGGGCGAACGGCGGCCTCACCCGCCCCGGACTGAAGAGCCTTCGCGGCCGGATGATCCGCGCCGCCCACGTCGAAGCCCTCGCGGAGGGGCCGGACGCCATCCCCGGTTTTCCGGCTGACCGCATCTGGGATTTCCCAGGCGGCCTGGCCATCCTCCGGGCGGCCATGAAGTCTCTGGACATCCAGAGGATCGAACCGGCCGACGGGGCGCTCCGCGAGGGGGTCCTGTTCGACCTGATCGGCCGCCGGCGGCGGGAAGACGTCCGGGAGGCGACGATCCGCAATCTCGTGAGCCAATACCGCGTGGACCGCGAGCAGGCCGAGCGGGTGAAGGCCACCGCGCTCGTCGGGCTCCGGCAGCTGCGGGAGTCGTGGGGACTCGAGCACGAGTCGCACGAACGCTTCCTGCGCTGGGCCGCCGACCTCCACGAGGTGGGACTCTCGGTCTCGTTCAGCGGGTACCACCGCCACGGCGCCTACATCGTGAGGAACTCGGACATGCCGGGGTTCTCGCGGGACGACCAGGAACTGCTGGCGGCGCTCATCGAAACCCACCGCCAGAAGCTCCGCTACGGGCGCTTCGACGAAATGACGGCGGCCGACGCGCTGACCACGGGGCGGCTGGCCGCCATCCTGCGCATCGCGGTGCTCCTCTGCCGCCGGCGGAGCCGGGAACCGCTGCCCCTGATCGAAGCGAACGCCGTGGACGGCCGCCTCGAACTTTCCTTCCCGCCGGGCTGGCTCGACCACCACCCCCTGACCCGCGCCGGAATCGCCCAGGAGGCCACCGAACTCGCCGCGATCGGCCTCGAACTCCGGGTCCGGGACGCGGTGCTCTCGACCGCCGAAGGCGGGTAACCCGTCAGTTACGCCGCGGGTTCTGGAAGTCGAAGAGCCACTGGAAGAGGAGCAGCAGCTCGTGATCGGGCTGCCATCCGAAACTCCAGCGGTAGTCGGCGGAGAGGTGCGTCATGTTCCACGGGAGTTCGTACCGCGTCCCCACCGCGATGTAGCTCGAGTGGACGGGGTCTTCGACCGGACCGTGGTTCGTTTCGGTTCCGAACTCCCCCATGGCCCAGACTCCCTGAGGGAAGCGATGGCGGAACCGGGCGAACCCGCCGAAGTGTTCCCGCCCGAATTGCTCCCTGCGGAAGGCCGCGCCCCGAAAATCGCGGCTGCCGTCGGTTTCGCCTTCCATGTAGAAGCCCGTCTGCCGCCGCGGAGTCAGCGCGTCATCCGGACCGTCCCGCCCCTCGTAGTGGCCGGCGTCAAGGAGGATGGACGCCCCGCCGATGCCGAAGGTGCGGCCGACGCTGCCCAGGACGTCCTTGAAGGAGTTGTCCTCGGCCTCGTAGCCGCTGCCCTGCACCATGTGAAGCCGCGCGTTGTAGGCCCCGCGGTCGAGGAACATGAAGACGCCGGTCTCCCGGGACCGGGTCAGCTTGGTGCCGACGGCCGCCTGGATCGTCTGGCGGGAGTGCGACGACTCGGTGAACTCGCCAAACCAGGCGAGCGAACTGCGTCCTGCCCGGACTTGAAGGCCTCCACCCAGGTCGAACTGGGCCCAGAAATCGTGCATCCGCGTCTTGCCCAGGTCGTAGGTGACGTTGGTAACGATCCGGTTCCCGATCCTGGTCTTGCTCCAGAGGGAAAAGCTGCTGATCGAGGGGTCACCGAGATCCCCGGCCTCATCGAGTACCCGGCCGCGGAACCGGACATTCGTGTCCACGAAGGGGGCCGCGCCGGCGCCGATCTGCGCGGCCCCGGAATCGGAGTTTTCTCCGCCTTCATCGGCCTCGGGCTCGGCGGCGCTGGCGGTCTCGTCCGCTCCCTCCGCCGCGAGCTGCGCCTCACCCGTGAGTGAGGTGGCGGCCATCTGTTCGGCCAGCCTCGCCTGCACGGTTTCTTCCTGGGTAGCCCACCCGGAAGACGTCCCCCCGGCGACGGCCGTTCCGGCCATGGCCCAGGCAGTCAGGAAGAAGCAGAACGTGCGGAGCAGCGATCCGCTTCGCGGCGCCAGACAAAGGGGCGAACTCTGGCCGCGAGCGCAACCGCGGCCACCCCGGGAATCCAAGCCCAGCATGGGCTGCGATTCTGCTGCCCGGGAGTTGCGTTTGTTTGAACGATTCTTGATGCGCCAGTCACGATCCCATGAACATCAGGGAACAAAAGATGAAAAACCCGTGAATCCTGATCGGTGACGCCATTCGCAAACTCGCGACCCTGCAGAAACCGGACCCGGCCGGTACCGGGCCAGTCAGCGCTCCGTGCGCATCGGATCCGCCGGGTAGACCCCCAGGATCCGGACCGAGCGGGAGAAGAAGCGGAGTTCTTCGAGCGCCTTCGCCACCCCGGTGTCCTCGGGGTGGCCCGCCACGTCACAGTAGAACTGGGTCGAGGTGAAGGAGCCGTCGAGCATGTAGCTTTCGAGCTTCTGCATATTCACGCCGCCCGTCGCGAACCCGCCGAGCGCCTTGTAGAGGGCGCCCGGGAGATTCCGTACCTGGAACACGAACGTGGTGACTGCGCTCACGTCTCGCGGAACCCTGACCGGCTCCCGCGCCATGACGAGGAACCGGGTGATGTTCGTCGAGACGTCCGCGATGTCGGGCGCGAGCACCGAAAGCCCGTGAATCCCCGCGGCGAGCGCCGAGGCGATCGCCGCTTTCGTGGGGTCGCCGCTCTCCGCGATCAGGATCGCGGCCCCGGCGGTGTCGGCCTCCGCCACCGGGCGGAGGCGCCGGTTCCGGATGAACTCCCGGCACTGGGCCAGCGCGTGCGGGTGGCTGTGAACGGTCCGGAGTCCGCCAAGCCGGGCTCCGCGCAGCCCGAGGAGCTGGTGCCGCACCCGGTGAAAGGCTTCGCCGACGATCTGCAGGCTGGATTCGGGCAGCAGTTGATGGATGTCCGCGACGCGTCCGGCGACCGAATTCTCGATGGGGATCATGGCGAGATCCGCCTTTTCCTCGGCCACTGCCGCGAATGCGTCCTCGAAAGCCTCGCAGGCCAGAGGCTCATGATCCGGATACCGGTCCCGGCAGGCCATGTCCGAGTAGGACCCCGGATACCCCTGGAACGCGATCTTCAGTTCAGACATCGAACTCGGGAGCATACGCCTGGAACGTGTGTACGATGCTGGCGGCCGTGAAGCACATCCTGGTCATCGAGGACGACCCCGACATCGTCGAGCTGCTCCGGTTCAACCTGGAGCGGGAGTCCTATCGGGTGACGTCCGCCATGACGGGGTCCGAGGGGTGGTCCGAGTTGCAGCGGGAGCAACCGGATCTGGTGATCCTGGACCTGATGCTGCCGGAGATCAGCGGGTTCGATCTCTGCCGCCGCCTTCGGAGGGACGCCCGGTACCAGAACCTGCCGGTCATCATGCTCACCGCCCGAGGCGAAGAGGCCGATGTGATCGCCGGGATCGAACTCGGGGCCGACGACTACATCACCAAACCCTTCAGTCCCCGCGAACTGGTAGCGAGGGTGGGAGCGGTGCTTCGCCGGGCCGGGCGGGCCGAACGCCGTCCGCCCGCGGCCATTGACGAAACCCTTCAGTTCGGCGATCTGTCGATCGATCCCACCTCCCATCGCGTGCAGCGGGGGGGAAACGACCTGCCGGTGACGCATCTCGAGTTCAAGCTGCTGCACCATCTGGCGTCTCACCCGCGAAGGGTGTTCTCGCGGGAACAACTCCTCGACCGGGTGTGGGGACGCGAGAAATACATCACGCTGCGCAGCGTGGATGTCTATGTGCGCCGCCTACGCCAGAAGATAGACATCTCGGGGGATCCTTCGCTGCTGATGACGGTTCGGGGCGCCGGTTATCGCTTCGAACCCCCGGCTTGAACTCCAGGACTCCGGAGGAGCCGGGGCGGCCCGGACGGTTCCGCCGGCCGTCGCGGCTGGCGCTCCGGCTGACCGCCGCGAGCCTGCTGGTCGCGCTCGCCGCGCTCTTTGCGGTGCTCGCCACCACCGCTCAGGTCGTCAGGGAAAGCGCCGTCGCCTCCATCTTCGCCGATCTGGACGGCGTCGTGGAGGTGGGACTCGCGAATGCGCCGACGGATACGTCCGCGGCGCCTCTCCGGGACTGGGCCATGGCGCTTGCCTCTATTGAAGGGGGCGGCGAGGAGGGCGCCACCCCGACACGGCGCGAGCGCCGGGTGACGCTCATTGCGAGCGACGGAACCGTACTCGCGGACTCCCACGAGGACGCTCGGGCGATGGACAACCACCGGGACCGTCCCGAGGTCATCGCAGCCTTCGCCACCGGCTACGGCCGCTCGCAGCGGTTCAGCGATACGCGCGGCGAGGATCTCACCTACGTGGCGGTCAGGCTTCCGTGGCGGGACGACACCGTGCTGCGGCTATCGGAGCCGGTCGTTCAGCTCGAGGAGACCGTGCGGGCGATCCTGACTCCGGTGATCGTCGTGACCGCGCTCGCCTTCATCGTCGCGGCCGTGCTTTCGCTCTGGTACGCCGCCCGCTTCGGCGAGCGGATCGCGCGACTGGTTCGATTCTCGGAGCGGGTGGCCCGGGGGGATTTCACTCCGGAAACCTCCCCTCGGCGGATGGACGAACTCGACCAGCTTCTCGGATCGCTGAACCGGACCGCGCTGGAGCTGCAGCGTAGTTTCGAGTCGCTGACCGCCGAGAAGAACCAGGGCGCCACCATCCTCTCCAGCGTCGCCGAAGGCGTCGCGGTGGTCGACGAGGACCTGCGCATCCAGTACGTGAACGGCGCCTTCCGTGAGGTGCTTTCCCTCCCGGGGGAGTCCTGGCGGGACTATCGGGGGCGGCACGTACGGAACGTCCTGGAAAAAAAGCGCCTCCTCAAGATGGTGCGGGCGGCGATGCGGGGCACCTCCGAAGAACGGGAAATCTCGCTCAATGACCGGGAGGTGCTGGTCCGTGCCGCTCCCATCCGTCCGATCGAGCCCGAGCAACCCTCGGCCGCGCCCTCCTCGGGGAACGAGGCTCGACCGCCCGAGCCGGCAGGCGCGGTGCTGGTACTCATGGACGTGACCCAACTCCACGCGCTCGAGCGGGTGCGGCGCGACTTCGTGGCCAACCTCTCCCACGAAATGAAGACCCCGCTGACGGCGATCCGCGGCTTCTCGGAGACGCTCCTCGACGGCAACCTGGAAGGGCCTCCGGAGCAGCGGCGATTTCTCGGGATCATCCGCCAGCACGCGATTCGGCTGTCCCACCTGACGGACGACCTGATGCGGCTCGCCCGGATCGAGGCGGGCAAGCTGGAGGCCGAGCCGGTTCCGGTCCGGATCGAAACCGTCGTCGAGTCCGTCCTCGAGTCGGCGCGCCTCAAGGCGGGCGACCGCAGCCTCGCGGCCCGTGTAGCGGACGATGCCCGGCCTGTCGAGACCGATCCCACACTGCTCACTGAAATCCTCCAGAACCTAGTGGACAACGCCATCCAGTACTCCGCTGCCGACGGGCGGATCAAGGTCGCGACGAAGTTCAGCGACGCGGAAGTGCACGTCTCGGTCAGCGACAACGGAGTGGGCATTCCGAAAGCGCACCTCGGCCGCATCTTCGAGCGGTTCTACCGGGTGGACCCGGCCCGGTCCCGGGAGGTCGGCGGGACCGGGCTCGGTCTGGCGATCGCCAAGCACACCGTGGAGGTCCTCGGGGGACGCATCGAGTTGGAAAGCGCCCCGAAGCAGGGCTCCAAGTTCACGGTGGTCCTTCCGGCGCCGCCGCCGGACGACCCGCTCGCCGGGATCAGCGCCGCCGGGAACGCGGTCCTCGATCGCGCTTCCCCGGCCTAGGAGCGGCAACGGGCGGTTCCGCGAGCAACCCGAACTCCAGGTCACCCCGGAGCGGATCCACCCGGACAAGCTGCGCCTCGAGCGCGTCGCCGAGCCGGAAGCTCCGGCCGCTCGCCGGACAGCGGAGCGAATGGTCCTGGCGGTGGAAACGGAAGCGGCCCCCCGTGAGCAGCACCATGGGCACCGTCCCCCGGGCGGGAATCTCGTCGAGCTCGATGGCGAGGCCGAAGCGGCCCGTCTCGGCGACCCGGGCGGAGAAGGCGTCGCCGAGCCGGCCGGCGAGCAGCCGCGCGATGCGCCGTTCGACCAGCGTCCGTTCCGCCGCCTCGGCGTCGCGCTCGGTCTCGGAGCACGACGCGGCGAGCGACGGCAGCGTCTCGGGGTCCGGCCCCCGGGATGACCCGTCCGCCGCGGCGAGCGCTCGATGCGCAACGAGGTCCGGATACCGCCGGATCGGCGACGTGAAGTGCGTGTAGTCCGGAAGCGCGAGCGCGAAGTGTCCCTGCGCGCGGGGCGAATACACCGCCTTCCGCATGGCGCGGAGCAGCTTGCGGCGCAGGAAGGGCGCCTCGGGCCGGGCCTCGATGCGGGCCAGCAGCCGGGCGCAGTGGATCGGACGGAGCGGCTCCGAGGGAACGCGCAGCCGTTCGCCGAAGCCGGAAAGCAGGTCCTCGAAGGAATCGACCCGGGTCTCGTCGGGGACCTCGTGAACCCGGTGGAGCGCCGGAGTGCCCGTGCTTCGCAGCCGTTCGGCGACGGCCTGGTTCGCGAGCAGCATGAAATCCTCGACGAGCCGGTGGGCGTCGTTTCTCTCCCCGTAGCGGGCGTCCAGCAGGTGCCCCTCCGCGTCGGCGATGACCACGGGTTCGGGCAGATCGAGGTCCACCGCACCCCGTTCGGCCCGCGCCCGGGCCAGGAGCGCGGCAGCGCGTCCCATGGTCCGGACAGCCGTGCCGATCGGACCGGAGTCGCCACCCCCGAGGAGACGCGCACCGTCCTCATACGACAACCGGGCGGCGCTCCGGATCACGCTGCGGGAGAAGCGGGCATCCCGCAGCCGCCCGTCCGGGCCGATCCGCAGGCGCACCGACCGGACCAGCCGGTCCACGTCGGGGAAGAGCGAGCAGATGCCCGAGGACAACGCTTCGGGCAACATCGGCACGGCGCGCTCGGGGAAGTAGGCCGAAGTTCCCCGGAGGGCAGCCTCCTCGTCCACCGGACTGCCCGGCGGGACGTAGTGACTGACGTCGGCGATGTGAACTCCGATCTCGAAGCCTCCGTCCGGCAACTCGGCCGCCTCGATTGCGTCGTCGTGGTCGCGGGCGTCCTCGGGATCCATCGTCAGAATCAGCCGGCCGCGGAGATTCTCGCGGGCCCCGAGTTCGCCGGGGGCGACCGCGGCGGGCGCTGCCTCCGCCTGGGCGAGCGCCGCCGGCGGGAACTCATCGCGGATCGAGTACTTCGCAAGGACCGCAAGCAGTTCCGCCCGGGGCTCGTCGGCGGGGCCAAAGACGGACGTCACCTCGCCGATGACGGGTTGCCCGGGAACCGGATAGCGCCGGATACGCACTTCGACGAGATCTCCCGGCAGCGCCCCGCCTGCCGGGAGCAGGATCTCGCGGGCCCACTGCCGGTCCCAGACCGCGACGGTCCGTTCCGCCGTCACCAACCCGACGACCGTGGATGCGCCCCGCTGGACGACCCGGACGACGGCCCCCTCGAGCCGTCCCCGCCGGGTGCGGAAGGACGGCTCGACGTCGACGAGATCACCCGGGAGCGTGCCCCCCAACCGGCCGCGGGTGATGTGGATGTCCTCCGCGCCGTCCGGCTCCTCCGGGATCACCCACCCGTCACCCTCGGGCCGACCCTCGAAACGGCCCCTGACCAAGCGAGGTGAAGGGCGTCCATGCGAGCGATCGCGGGGGGATTGCCGGCCTCTTTCGCGTCGGCGGGTCCTGCCCACGGACTGTTAGAATCGCCCGCTCCGCGGGCCGAAGTGGCGGAACGGCAGACGCGCTGCGTTCAGGGCGCAGTACTCCTTGCGAGTGTCAGGGTTCAAATCCCTGCTTCGGCACCGCGCGCTGGTCGGCCGGCGGACGGGGCCACTGGACCGGGTCCGAAAAGATCACGAATCCTTGTAAACGCAAGGCCCCGTCCGCCGACCGACCGGCACTTCGTGCCTCGAATCGAAACTCGCCGCATCGTGTTGTGGAGATCCTGAACCATAAGGCCCCGTTCACAAACGCAGGCGAGTTCCGATTCGCGCTGTCTTTCATGTGAGGGGGGCGCCCCCACTCACACTCCCCCAAGACGGCTCAGCGGCTTGGAACGCCGGCTTCAGCCGGCACAGCCCGCCGCAGGCGGGCGAACGCAGGACGGCACCGCGCGGAGTGGCATCCAGCGCTACGAAAACACGTAGAGGAGCGTTCCGCCCGGGGCCCCCTCCAACAACAACACGATGCGTCCGGGTCCATCGCCGTAAGCCTGGCGGTAACGGTCGCGGAGCAGGCTCAGGTCGAACTCGTAGTCCTGGGTCAGCCACGCCTCGCAGGAGTCACCGTTCGCGTCGTGCGCGAGAGTCAGGGGGAGCTGCACGGGATCCGATTCCCGAAACAACTCCGACGCGACCAGGGTGAACTCGTGGCGCGCGCAGCCCCCGGCGTACGAAAGATCGAGGCTCAGGGTGTCGCCTGCAATCGCCGCGTCATTCAGCACGAAGGGGTCCTGGCCAAGGACGTGCGGCACCTCCGAAACGACCACGGCGCCGGAACGGGGTCCCACCGGGGGAACGTCATCCACCGATACCGCGACAGGAGTGTCCAGCCCGCCTTCACCGCAGGCCGCGAGGACGGCGGCTCCCAGCAGCCAAGCCGGCAAGCGCGACGGATTTACCGGGCCGGTCCTCGGCGATGGACCGAGTTGGCGAGAGCCCCCGGCACTACTCCGGCTCCTCCTCGCTGCAGAGCGTCGGGTGCTCGATGCCGAACTGCTCCAGATACGTGTCGTGGGTGTCCGGGTCGTAGTGGAACCGCCGCGTCGCGTCCCGGGAGGCGCCCATCCGCTCTTCATGGACGTGGATCGCCGGGGGGTCGTCGGGGCCGATCAGCGGGTGTACCGGTGCTCGGCGGTCTCCTCGGCGAAGTACTCGCTCGCGGTCGGGATCCGTTCACGTGTACCAGCGTGGTCCGCTCGGCCTTCCCGGCCCACCGGGCCGGCGATTCTAGCGGCGGAGCAGCGGCCGGGACCCGAGGCCACACTGCTAAGCTCCCGCCGCCAGGAGGCTACGGCGCCGCTGCGGAAGTGGCGGAACTGGCAGACGCGCTGGATTTAGGATCCAGTGGGGTAACCCGTGGGGGTTCGAGTCCCCCCTTTCGCACCAGCGCGCCCCTCCCCACCACCGAGTCTGAGCAGCGAGTTCGTGGACAACACCACCCCTTCGGAACCCGAGAACGAACCCGCCGACCTGCTCCCGGTCCTCCCGTCCCCCCGGCCGCCGTTCCCGGAGAAGGACCGGATCCCGGACCTGGCCTTCCGGCTGGAAGCGGAGGGCCAGTCCCGGCGCGCGATCGAAGTGACGATTCCCGCCCCGGTGTTCGAGGAGGCGGTCCAGCAGGAACTGCGCCGCATACGCCAGAAGGCTCACCTGCGCGGGTTCCGGAAGGGCAAGGCCCCAAGGGAGCGGATCGAACTCCTGTACGGCAGCGAGGCCACCGAGGAGGCCATGAGCCGTCTGCTCGGCCGGGCGACCCGGCAGAGCCTCCACGAACTCGAAGTCCAGCCGCTCGACGTTCCGAAGGCGACGCCGGAGGAGGCGACGCGGGGCAAGCCGCTCGTCGCAAAACTCCGCTTCAGCGTGTGGCCGGAAGTTGGAACGGTCGACTTTGAGGGGATCCGGGTCACCACCCGGGAGGTTTCGGTGACGGAGTCGGATATCGGCGAGACCCTCGAGCATCTGCGGATGGAGAGAGCCCAACCGGGGCCGATCGAGGGACGCGGCATTCAGGACGGCGATTTCGTGGTCGGCGATCTTCAGGAATCGAGCGCCATCGAGCTGGCCGGCGCGCCGGCGCCGCAGGTCACGAAGGACGTGCCGCTGAAGGTGGGGAGCGAGGCCTACCACCCGTCGCTCCACGAGGCGCTGCAGGGGGCGGGCGAAGGAGACACCGTGGTCGCGACCGCCAACTTCGGCGAGGAGTCTCCGGACCCGCAGCGCGCCGGCCGGTCGATCCGGGCCGCCTTCACCATCAAGCAGGCCCGGACGCCGGTGCTGCCGGCCCTCGACGACGCCTTCGCGCGGGAGCTGGGCGCGGACTCGCTGCTCGCCCTGCGCGGCGACATCCGGGACCGCCTGCGCCGGCGGGCCGATCAGAACGAACGCCGCGCGGTCGCCGAACAGCTCGTGGACGCGCTCCGCGAGAAGAACCCGGTGGAACCCCCCGAACCGCTCGTCGAGCGGGATCTCGACAACCGGGTGCGGATGCTGGCGAACAGCATGATGCAGGGGGGGGTGCCCGCCGAGCAGGTGCGCTCCGAGCTCGAACAGCACCTCGACACGCTCCGCGCCGAGTGCGAGAAGACGGTGGCCTCCACGATCCTGGTGGACGCGCTGGCCGACCAGCAGGGCATCGAGACGACCGAGGAAGCGGTCGAAGCGCGGCTCGAGGCGGAGGCTTCCGCCGCGGGCAAGACGCCGGCGGCGCTCCGGGCCGCCATGGAAAAGGACGGCCGGCTCGAACGGATCCGCACCCAGCTCCGCCGGGACGCTGCCATCGACTTCCTGAGGGACCGGGCGGAACTCGCGCCGGCCCAGGATCAAGCGCCGTAGCGGCGGATTCCGGCGGTGCGACCTCGTATGCTCCAGCGAACCTCCGAGCCCCCGCGAAACCACGAGGAACGAACACCGTGACCCGAGACCAGATCCTGATCCCGCACGTCATCGAACAGACGGGGCGCGGGGAACGCGCCTACGACATCTACTCCCGGCTGCTCAAGGACAACATCGTCTTCATCGGGCAGCCGATCAGCGACGAACTCGCGAACACCGTGGTCGCCCAACTGCTCTTTCTGGAGTCGGAGGACCCGGAGAAGGAAGTCTCCCTCTACATCAACTGCCCGGGGGGCTCCGTGACGGCCGGTCTCGCGATCTACGACACGCTGCAGTTCATCCGGCCGGACGTGACCACCTACTGCCTCGGGCAGGCGTCCAGCATGGGGGCGATCCTGCTCGCCGCCGGGGCGCGCGGAAAGCGGTTCGCGCTGCCGAACGCCACCGTCATGATCCACCAGCCGCTCGGCGGCGCCCGCGGCCAGGCGACCGATATCCAGATCCAGGCCAACGAGATCATGCGGGTCCGGGCGCGCCTCACGGAGATCCTCGCCCATCACACCGGGCGCTCGTCCAAGGAGATCGGCCGCGACATCGAGCGGGACCACTACATGACCGCCGAGGAGGCCAAGGCGTACGGGGTGGTGGACTCCGTGATCGAGCACCGCTGACGGAGGCGCGCGGGCAGCCGCCGGAACACTTGATTCCGGCTCCCGAAAAAGGCAAACTGACGTGTCACCTGCGCGCGATTTCTGCGCCCGGATTCCATCCCCAAGAAAGGCATGAAGACACAGACCGCTCTCGCCCTTAAGGGTGGGTTCTGCTTCCTGGTTCTCATCGCCAGCGCCGCAGCCGCGGCGGCCGGTTCGGCCCCCGGCGAAGAGACCCGGCGGACCACCGCGGAGACCCGGTCGGACGCCATCGCCAACCGGGTGGTCCGCAGCACCTGCACGATGTGCCACAACGACCGGCTGATGACGGGGAACCTGTCGCTCCAGGAGTTCGACGTGGCGAACGCGGCGGAGCACGCCGGCGTGGCCGAGGCCATGGTCCGGAAGCTGCGCGCGGGCATGATGCCGCCGCCCGGAGCGCGCCGCCCGGGCAGCGAAGCCCTGCTGAGCCTAGTGGAAACCCTCGAGTCCCGACTGGACGAGGCCGCCGAGTTGTCCCCCAACCCGGGAGACCGGCCCTTCCAGCGCCTCAACCGTCACGAGTACGGGCAGGCGATCCGTGACCTTCTGGATCTCGAAGTGGATGCGGGGGACTGGCTGCCGCTCGACCAGATGAGCAACAACTTCGACAACATCGCCGAGGCCCAGACGCTCTCGGCGACCCTGCTCGAGAGCTACCTGAACGCCGCGAGCGCCATCAGCCGGCTCGCGATCGGCCAGCGCGGCGGCAAGCCGGTGGACCACACCTACACGAACTCGCAGTACCTCTCGCAGCACCCCTGGGACCACGTCGAAGGCGCCCCCTACGGCACGCGCGGCGGGCTGGTGGTGGACCACACCTTTCCGGCCGACGCCGAATACACCTTCGGCGTGACCTTCACCTCCGGGGCCAACACCCGCATCGAGGACATCGACGTCTCGATCGACGGCGAGCGGGTGGCGCTGCTGGCCTACGACACGAACCGCCGGACCGGCGCTGACGGCCGCGGCAGCGTGATCACCCTGACCCGGCCCATCTTCGTCCGGGCCGGCACCCGGCGAATCGCCGCCGCCTTCATCCGCCGGCAGCACGGACCCTACGAGGACCTGATCCGTCCCCACGACTGGTCGTATGCCGGGGGCGGCTCGGGAGGCGCCGGAATCACGACCCTGCCGCATGTCCGGGACGTCATCATCACGGGCCCCTACAACGCGACGGGCCTGTCGGAAACGCCCAGCCGCCGCCGCATCTTCTCCTGTCGCCCAACGACCCCCGAAGAAGCGCGGCCCTGCGCGGGCGAGATCCTTGCGCGGCTCGGCCGCGAGGCGTACCGGCGCAACCTCAGCGGGAAGGAAGTCGAAGACCTGCTCGGGTTCTTCGACGAGGGGGCCGCGGCCGACGGCTTCGAAGCCGGGATGAGGACGGCGCTCGAGGCGCTGCTCGCGAGTCCGCACTTCGTACTGCGCCTCGAACGGGCGCCGGCGGACGCCCCGGTTCGGGGATTCCGGCTGAGCGACACGGACATCGCCTCGCGCCTCTCGTTCTTTCTCTGGGGAGCGCCCCCGGACGACGAGCTCCAGGCGCTGGCGGACGCGGGCCTCCTGACCGAGGAGGAAGTGGAGCGGCAGGCGCTCAGGATGCTCGCCGACCCGCGCGCCGGGGCGTTGGGCCGCCGTTTCGCCGCCCAGTGGTTCCGGTTGCAGGACATGGACAAGGTCAAGCCGGACCCGAACTTCTTCCCGAACTTCGATGACAACCTCGCGGGCGCGATGCGGCGCGAGACGGAGTCGTTCTTCGCCAATCTGGTCCAGGAAGACCGCAGTCTCCTCGACCTCTTCCAGGCCGACTACACCTTCCTGAACGAGCGGCTCGCCCTACACTACGGGATCCCGGGAGTCGCCGGCCGGCAGTTCCGCCGCGTCCGGTATCCCGACGAGACCCGCCGCGGGGTCTTCGGCCATGGCAGCGTGCTGGTGTTGACCTCGCTCGCGAACCGCACCTCCCCGGTGCTCCGCGGCAAGTGGGTGATGGAGGTGCTGATGGGCACGCCGCCGCCACCGCCGCCGCCCGACACTCCCGTCCTCGAAGACATCGAAGAGGTCGCCGACGGACGGAGGCTCACCACCCGCGAGCGGATGGAGATGCACGCCGCCAACCCGAGCTGCAACTCGTGCCACCGCTTCATCGACCCGATCGGCCTCGCCCTCGACAACTTCGACGTCACCGGCAAATGGCGCCTCCGCGAAAACGGGGGCCCGCTGGACACCCGCGGCGACTTCTACGACGGCACGCCGGTTTCCAGCCCGAGCGAACTGGTGGACGCCCTGCTGCACCGGCCGATTCCGCTGGCGCGCACCTTCACCGAAAACCTGCTGGCGTTCGCGATCGGCCGGCCGATGGAGCCCTTCGACGGGCCGACCGTCCGCCAGATCGCCCGGACCGCCGAACAAAACGACTACCGCATGGCGTCCTTCATCATGGGCGTGGTGCGGAGCGACGCCTTCCAGCGCAAGCGGGGTGACACAACGTCCCCCGTCGAGACAATCCAATAGGAGAGACCACCATGTCGCTCATTACCGGAAAGTACCTGCCTCGCCGGACCTTCCTGCGCGGAGCCGGGGCCGCCGTGGCCCTTCCCTACCTCGACGCGATGTTGCCGGCGGGCCTCGGCCGCAAGGCCGAGGCGTCGCCGACGGACGTGACACGCCTCGTCTGCATCGAGGAAGTCCACGGGCTTCCCGGATGCAACGAGTGGGGCGCGAGCCAGCACCTGTTTGCGCCGGACACCGAGGGACGCGACTTCAAGATGTCGGACGACAATGCGCTGAAGTCTCTCGAGCCGTACCAGGAGTACCTGACCATCGTCAGCAACACCGACGTGCGGATGGCGGAGGCGTTCACGGGGCCGGAAATCGGGGGAGACCACTTCCGCTCGTCCGCGGTATTCCTGACCCAGTCCCATCCGAAGCAGACGCAGGGCTCGGACATCTGGTGCGGCACCTCGATCGACCAGTACTACGCGCAGGCGTTCGGCCAGGCCACCCCGATGCCGTCCATGCAGCTCTGCATCGAGAACCTGGATCAGGCCGGTGGCTGCACCTACAACTACTCCTGCGCCTACACCGACTCGATCAGCTGGGCGTCACCGAACGAGCCGCTGCCGATGATCCGCGACCCGCGGGTCGCTTTCGAGATGCTGTTCGGCGCGGGGAGCACTCCCGAGGAGCGCGCCGAGCGCCGGGCGACCCGACGCAGCATTCTCGACTGGATCCTGAGCGACGTCGCGGAAGTCCGGAACGAACTCGGAAACATCGACCGCCTCCGGATGGACCGCTATCTCGACCACGTTCGCGAGGTCGAGCGGCGCATCCAGATGGTCGAGGGTTACAACAACAGCGGCGAGACCCGCGAGTTGCCGGACGCGCCTCCGGGGGTGCCGGACTCCTTCACCGAGCACATGCAGCTCCTGTTCGACCTGCAGGTCCTGGCGCTCGAGACCGACATGACCCGAGTGATTTCGTTCAAGACCGGACGGGACGCGCAGAACCGCTCGTTCCCCGAGAGCGGGACGAACTCGCCGTTCCACCCCGCGTCGCACCACGGCAACCGGGAAGAGCGGATCATGGACTTCAACACGATCTGTCAGTACCGGGTGGGGCAGCTCCCCTACTTCCTGGAGCAGCTCAAGAACACGGAGGAAGGCGGCGTTTCGCTGCTCGACAAGACGGCGATCATCTGGGGCTCCCCGATGGCCGACGCCAACATCCACAACCACCGGCGCGCTCCGCTGATGTTCCTGGGCCGGGCGAACGGGCATCTCACCGGCAACCTTCACGTGAAGGCGCCGGACGGGACGCCGATGGCGAACGCGATGCTCGCCCTGGTGCAGTCGCTGGGCCTCGAAATGGAGTCCTTCGGCGACAGCAACGGGACGCTCTCCGTGGCGGAGCCGATCACGGACACGGACTAGGAGTCCGGTCCCACCCGGGCAAAGGAGAAGGCCAGTGCGGACTTCCAGTTGTCTGAGCGCCGCCCTCGCGGTGCTCCTGATCGCAGGTTTCGCGATCGCGG
>VXNL01000025.1 GCA_009840635.1 Acidobacteriota bacterium
CCCCCCCCCGCCCCCCCCCCCCCGCCCCCCCCCCCCCCCCCCCCCCCCCCCCCACGTCGCAACCCCACCCGCAACCGATGGCTCCCACCTCGGCGTGGAGCCCAAGAGCGAACGTAGCGCGTACGGCTTGGAACGCCGGCTTCAGCCGGCACGCCGCAATGTGCACGTTCGCTTCGACTTTTCCACATTGGCGTCCGAAACGGGAAAAAACAGACCGGAATTACGTCTAGGCATATAGGGGGAAACAACGGGTTTCCTCCACTGCGCATCAATGAGGAGTTCCCGATGCCGAACACCGGTCACATCCCACCGATCGATCCGCTCCGCGCGCCCGGCGGGGGGTTGGTAGCATGACTGCCCCACAGGTTGCAGAAGCAGTGTTCGACAGCCACCGGTTCGTGAAGCGGCTCACCGAGGCGGGCATGGAGCGAGGGCTGGCCGAGGTCCTGGCCGAAGAGCACATGGGCCCCTGGATCCGGAACGTCGCCACGAAGACGGACGTCGAGAGCTTTCGGCGCGAGGCAGCCACCAAGGCTGACATGGAGTTGGTCCGGAGGGACCTGGCAGATACCGAAGCGAACATCCGGCGCGACGTCGCCACCAAGGCGGACATGGAGCTGATCCGGAGGGACCTGGCAGACACCGAAGCGAACATCCGGCGCGACGTCGCCACGAAGACGGACATGGAGGCGGTCCGGGAGGACCTGGCCAACTTCCGCACCGAGGCCGCCTCCAAGAAGAATCTCGCGACCCTCCGCGCCGACATGGTCTCCAAGAAGGATCTCGAGCACGCCGTGAAGGTGGCCCGCTTGGGCCTCGAGAAACGGATTGCCGAACTCCGCGGCGATCTGATCAAGTGGATGTTCGGGGCGCTGATGGCCCAGGGGGCTCTCGTGGTGGCCATCATCAAGCTGTTCTCGTAGGTCGAGAGTTCGGCTTCTGCCCGCCTGCGGCGGGCTGTGCCGGCTGAAGCCGGCGTTCCAAGCCGGCGGCGCCGTCCGGGCGCGCAGCGGTACGTGGTTTCGCGGCCTGCGGCCGCGATGCCGGCCGGAGGCCGGCGCTCCGACCTACTCCAGACCCACCAGGCCCTTCACCGACGCGATCAGCTTGAGCGAGTCGTAGCCGACGCCGTCCTTGAAGACGGTCACCACGTTGCGGATCTGGAAGGGGTCCGTTACCGGGTCGCCGTCGATGAGGATCAGGTCGGCGAGCTTGCCTTCCTCGATGCTCCCGAGGTCGCCGTCCACCCCGAGCACCCGGGCGCCGTTCAGGCTCATCACCTGCATCGCCTGCGCCGGGGTGAACTCGGCCTCGAGCAGCAGCTCGTAGTTCCGCTGGTCCCCGAAGCCGGGCAGCGCGCCGCCGTTCCCGGTGGGGTCCACGCCGGCGGCGAGCAGGCCGCCCGCCTGGAAGTAGCGGTACTCGAACGCCTGGGCCTTCGGGAAGAGATCCTGCATGACCGCGTCGCTGGCGCCGGCGATCTCCTCGCGGCGGGCGAGGTATTCGTCGCGGGCCCCGGGCGAGAGCGCCTCCAGGTTCCGGTCCTCCAGCGGGGGCCGGCCCGGCACCGAGAGTTCATAGACCGCGAGCGTCGAGGTCAGGGCGACCTCGTTGTCCACCATGTGGGAGATCGTCGCGTTGACCTCGTCCGAATCGATGTCGATGTCCCGGAGCGTGTTCCGGAAATCGGGCGGACACTCGTCCGGCTCCTTGTCCGCGTGGTACTCGGTGTTCGTGAAGAACCCGTGCTCCAGCGAGTCGATGCCGAGATCCACCGCCTCCCGGAAGGTCACCGAGCAGAGGTGCGCGGTGAACTTGAGGCCGTGCTTGTGCGCTTCCTCGATGGCGGCGCCGAGCTCGGCCCGGGAGATCCGGGTATAGGCCTTGAACCAGGTCGCCCCTTCCTCGGCCCAGTAGGCCACCACTCGGCGGGCGTCCTCGGGGTTTGAAACCTGGGTCATGTAGGTGCTGGCGCCGGCGCCCGAGATGTAGGGGCCGGTGATGTGCATCCGCGGACCCACGATCTCGCCCGCCTCGATGGCGCGCCGCATGTTGATCTCGCTGTACGGGGAATAGCTGCCCGTGGTGCGGATCGTGGTGACGCCCGCCGCCAGGTAGAGCCGCGGCGAGGTGGTGTTCATCTGCGAGTGCCGCGCCGCCGTCGTGTAGAAGGTGTGGTTGTGGATGCCGATGAGGCCGGGGATCACGGTGTGCCCGGACCCGTCGATCTGCCGCGCGCCCTCGGGGACCTGAACGTCCCCGTCCGCGCCCAGGCTCTGGATCCGGCGGTCCGCGATGACCACGGTCTGGCCGGAGCGCGGGGCGGCGCCGGTGCCGTCCACCACCTGGACCCCGGTGATCGCGATCACCGCGTCGCCGTACTGCACGAACTGCCGGGCGTCTTCGGTGAGTTCGTCGGCCGTCTGGGCGGCGGCCGCCGCCGGAAGCGTGAGGAGCGCAATGGCCCCCACAAGCCCAAGGGCCTTCCTGAAAGAGAGTTCGGACATCTGCGCCTCCTTGCCGGAGCTGGAACCGGCGAACGGTATCCCGAATCCGGCCGTCCATGCGAGAATCACCGGTTGCCATGAGCGCCTTGACCCGTTCGCTTCTTGCCGGTCTCGTCGGCGGCTGCCTGCTCGCCGCGGGGGCAAGCGCCCAGGAGGGCGTCTCGCCGCTCGAGACCCCCGCCCCGGACGGGAGCGGGATGTACTCGCTCTACTCGGCGCCCGAGGGGGCGACCTTCCTCAGTTGGGTGGAACCGGCCGGAGAGGGCCACGTCCTCCGCTTCTCGGAACTCCAGCGTCCGGGGAGCAGCGAGGAAGTGACCGAGGACGCCTGGGGAGAGCCGAAACCGGTCGCCGAGGGATCCGGCTGGTACGTCAACTGGGCGGACCATCCGAGCATCGCGCTCGTCGGGGAGAACCGGCTCGCCGCCCACTATCTCGTGCGGAACCCGGAGGCCGAGGGGCACTACGGATACGGGCTGAAGATCGTCTACTCCATGGACCGGGGCGCCACCTGGCGCGAGGTGTTCTCGGAGGGGCTGAACCACGTCGAGAGCTACTCCGGATTCGTTTCCTTCACCCCCGAGCAGGGCGGGTTCTCGGCGGCGTACCTCACCCCGCCGCCGGGTTCGACGGACCCCGGGGACATGACCCTGCGGCTCGCCCGGTTCCACGAACAGGGCTACCAGCTCGGCAACCAGCGGCTGGACCCCGACGTGTGCGCCTGTTGCCCCACCGCGATGGCGACCATCGACGGCGACCCGGCCGTCGTCTACCGGGACCGGGTGCGGAACGCCCCGGAGGACGACGTGCGCGACATCGCCATCACCCGCAAGGTGCGAGGCCGCTGGGAGCCGGGGAGGCCAGTCCACGCGGACGGCTGGGGCATCAACGCCTGCCCGGTGAACGGTCCCGCGATCGCGGCGACCGGTAGCGCGGTGGCGGTGGTCTGGTTCACCATGGCCAGCGGGGAGCCCGAGGTCCGCTTCGCCTTCTCGCAGAACGGCGGGGAGAGCTTCGGGACGCCGATCCGGCTGGACGGCGGCAACGGACGCGGCTACACCGCGGTCACGATGCTGGATGACGGGAGCGCGGCCGCCGCGTGGCTCGAAGCCCCGGACTCCGGGCGCGGCGAGGTCCGGGTACGGCGCGTCTACCCGGACGGGCTGGTCGGTCCGTCCGTCAAGGTGGCGGACGCGCCCGCGGGCCGGGAAGCCGGGGTGCTGCAGCTCGCCCGGGTCGCCAACGAGCCGCCGCCGGAGCCGGAGGAAGACGAACAGGCCGAGGACGAGGCCGACGAGGAAGAGGCTGAGGAAGAAGCGGCGGAAGGCGAGGACATCGAGGAGGTGTTCGACGTCCAGGAACGCCTCATGGTCGCCTGGCGGGACGGCAAGGTCCGCACCGCACTGGTGGCGGTCTCCGCGCTGGAGTTCTGACGGCGCCGCCGGCTTGGAACGCCGGCTTCAGCCGGCACAGCGGGGCGACCTGCGGGATGGCGCCGCCGGCTTGGAACGCCGGTCTCCAGACCGGCACCGCGGTGCTCCGCACCGCGCACG
>VXNL01000024.1 GCA_009840635.1 Acidobacteriota bacterium
CCTCGATCCAGAGCAGGGAATCGTTCAGGACGTAGCGCCAGAAGACCTCGGCCACGGTGATCCCGAGCAGCACCGCGAGCGCGATGCCGCCCAGGAACGCGGGCGCCACCGTCAGACGGCGGCAAAACGATTCAGCGCGAGCGAATCGGTCCCGGTGCTTCTCGAAGACGGTCATTGCCAGCGGTAGTGGCCGATGGCCCCGCCCAGGGGCACGTCACGGCCCGAGCGCAGGAACCTTGGTTCGGGCGGCGAACCAGGTCCCTGTTGCGAGGGCGTTTCCCTAGTTCGTGGTGTGCGAAGCGACGGCCGCCTTGATCGCCTTCACGGTGATTTCCGAGCGGTGCCGGAAGAGACGCAGGCCCCAGGCGACGGTCTCGTCCAGTGGATCCAGATCCACGCCGTTGATCCGGAAGAGGCCGGCCTGGCGCCGCTCCGAGGGACGGATGGAGTTCGGGTCCACCGCCGCCATCATCGCCGCCATCGCGAACTCGTCGTGAATGCCCTCCGGCTCCTCGTTGATGCCGTTGTCGGCGAGCCAGGTCCGGAGACCCATCACGTCGTAGAACTCGGGAATGAAGTGAACGCCCGGAGACCCGTTCCACTTGGCGTGCATTTCCTCCGCGACCGCCTTCATTCCTTCCTGGTTGCCGCCGCTGTCACCGAGGAAAATGATGTGGTCGAAGCCGCTGGCCCTGAGGCTCGAGGCCACGTCCCGGAGCACCGCCCGGAACGTCTCCTCGCTGAGACCCACGGTCCCCGGATAGCGCATGTGACCCGTGGGCGGATCGAAATCGCCCTCGGGCACCAGCTTGAGAATCGGGGCCACCAGCGCGTTCCCGAGGTCCCGGGCGATCGCTTCGGTCACGCCCTTGAGCAGCACGTTGTGCTTGCCGGTGACCAGGTAGGGACCGTTCTGCTCCACGCCGCCGCTCGCGACGATGGCGGTGTGTTTGCCGCCCGCGATCAGGTCGCGCACTTCCATCCAGGTGAGGTCCTCGATGAAGACGCTGTCCCGGATCGGGATCGGACGTGGCTTGTCGGGATCCGGACTCTGGGCAAGTCCCAAAACCGGCATTCCCACGGAAAGGATGAGTGCGGTGAGAAGGGTGCGCATGAACTGAAATCTCCTTCGATGACCTTCAACGATGTCCCGGGACGAACAATCAGACATTCAACCCGGGATTGATGATCTTAATTCGATAGTCCTCTCCCGGCATTGGCACCACCCGGCAGGCCTCGTGCAGCAGCGAGACTCCACGCACGGTGATCTGTTCGGCAAGGGTCGCTTGCTGGGCCGCCTCCAGTGGAAACGCCGTCGTACAGATCAGGAAGCTGGCCCCCTGGACGCATCGGTGCAGGATGTAGAGGAACCGCTCCTGCACCCGCTGACCCCAGCCGGTGTCCGCGCCGATTTGGTCAAGAACCACGATCTCGGCGCGCGCGAGCTCCGCCAACCGGCGTTCGTCGATCAGCAGGAGATCGTTCCGCTCATGCTGAATCTCCCGGAGAAGCCGCGGCACGTATTCGAAACGCGCCTTCACCGAGATTCCCCGCTCGAGGAGGACGTGGTGAAGCAGAGCCACGGCGAGGTGGGTCTTGCCGACCCCGGCCGGTCCGTGCAGCAGGAGCCCCCCCTTGACATCCGGGTAGGAGTCGGCCCACTTGTAGACGACCCCCTTCGCGCGCTCCAGTGGGCCGGAGACGCTGAAGAAACGGTCGAAGCGCGCCTGTTCCGCTTCTTTCCGGGGCACCCCGATGTCCTCGAGGCGGACCGGGCCAGGCGCGGCATCCCGGCAGGTGCAGGCCGCCACGGCGGGCAACCCGTCCGGCCGGGAGCTCGGCTTCCACCCCGTGTCCCCGCAGTCGGGACAGGTCTGAACCGCCGGCAAGGGTCGTTTCCTACGAACTTCCGGGACGGGACGGAGCGGCGTCTCCCGCTGGTTCGGCGTCCGCACCCGAACCGGCCGGGACGATGTCCTTCCGCGGAAGCCGCACCAGCGCGTTCTTGGCGCGCTCGCTCAACGCGTTTTCCTCCCGCGACAGTTCCCGGTGAATGAAGTCGGTGAACTGGGTGATTTCCTCCTGCATCCGCTGCATCTTCACGCGCATGTTCAGGATGATGTCCACCCCGGCGAGATTCACTCCGAGTTCCCGCAGGTTGAGGATGGTCTGCAACTGTTCGAGATCCTCGTCGGTATAGACCCGGGTGTTCCCCTCCGTGCGCGACGGCTCGAGCAGACCCTCGCGCTCGTAGAGCCGCAGGGTCTGGGGGTGGATTCCGAACAGCTCGGCCACCGCGCTGATCATGTAGACGCCCTTCCGGCGCTCGGCACTCATCAGGACAGGCTCCTAAGAGCGAAGCTTCTCACGGAGCGCGTCGCGAGGCGACTCGGGGTAGCGCTCCTCCAGCTCCCTGACCAGGTCTCGCGACCGGTCGTCCCGGATCTCCGGGATGTGGATCCGCACCTCCAGGAAGAGATCGCCGCGGCCGCCCCCGCGGATCGAAGGGACACCGCGCCCGGCCAGACGCAGCCTGGTGCCCGGCTGGACCCCGGGCGGCAGCCGCACCGCGACGTTCCCGGAAAGCGTGGGGACCTCGATGCGTCCCCCGAGCGTGGCTTCCGCGAGCGTCAGCGGCAAGGGACAGACGAGGTTGTCGCCGCGGCGCTCGATGACCGGATGGGGAGTCACTTCCACGTGCAGCCGGAGGTCTCCAGCCGGTTCGCCCGGGCGCCGCTCGTGCCCCTGTCCGTCCACCACCACCGTGGCTCCGTCGGCAACCCCGGCCGGCAGGCGCGCGACCACCCGGACCGACCGGGTGCGGCTGCCGCGCCCCCCGCAGGAGGAACAGGCGGTGTGGAACAGCGTCCCCTGGCCGCCGCAACGCCGGCACGGACGGGAGAACACCATGTGCCCGTAGCGCCGGAGGCGGCGGCCGGCGCCACCGCAGGCGGCGCACTCGATCCCCTGGGGGGCCGCCTGCCCGACGGGGCGTTCTCCCCGCCCCCCGCAGGGGCCGCAGATCTCCCGGCGGTTCACGCGCAGCCGCACCTGCTTCCCCTCCAGCGATTCCATGAAGGAGATCCGTTCCCGCGCATGGATGTCGGGATCGGCTTGGGCGGGTTCGGACTCGGAGCCCTCGGATCCACCGAAGATCTCGTGGAGCGCCCACTCCTCCTTCGCGGGCTCCTCGCCGAAGTCGAACCCGGCGAAACCGTAGTGGACCCGCTGGACCCGGGCGGGAGCCGGCTCCGCGCCGCCGTGCCGGTCGTACTCGGCGCGGCGGTCGGGATCGCCAAGGATCTCGAAGGCCCGCTGAATCTGCCGGAAACGCTCCTCGACGACGCGGTCGTTGGGGTTCAGGTCCGGATGCAGTCGCCGGGCGAGGCGCCGGTACGCCTGTCGGATCCGCAGGATGTCCGCGTCGCGCCCGACCCCCAGGACCGCGTAGTAGTCGGCGGAAGGGGGCACAGGCTTAGCAGCGTGTGGAGGGAGTCACGTGAGCACCGAGAACGGGGAGGCGCCCGGCTGACAAGGCGCGTGAGAGAGGAATACCGGGTGTATTCCGACCGAAACGCAACGATGAGGGCCGCGAAGCGGTCCGGTCAGGCGGGATGCATCGCCGTTCGAATGCCGCGTGACTCCCTTCACAGGCTGCTCCACTCCTAGGTTTGGCGATCGGGTGAGTTTTCGCCCACGACCTCCGCGTCGATGATGTCGTCGTCAGCCGCGCCGTTGCCCTTGCGCTTGCCGCCGCCCGGCGGAGGCGGGGGCGGCGGCGGAGTGGCGGGGTCCTGGGCGGAGGCGTCGCCATCGGAGGACTTCTTGTACATGACCTCCGCCAGCCGGTGGCTCGCCTTCTCCACGTCGGAACGCGCGCTCCGGATCCGTTCCATGTCGCCGTCGGCGAGCGCGGCGCGGACCGTCGCCAGCGACTTCTCGATCTCCTCGGCGTCCGAGCTCTCGATCTTGTCGCGGTTCTCGTTCAGCATCTTCTCGACCTGATGCGCCAGGGAATCGGTCTCGTTGCGGAACTCGACCTCCTCCTTCCGCTGCTTGTCGGCCTCCTCGTTGGAGGTGGCCTCCGCCTTCATGGTCTCGATCTCATCCTTCGAGAGCCCGCTCGAGGCCGTGATCGTGATCGCCTGTTCGCGGCCCGTGGCCCGGTCTTTCGCCGAGACGTTGACGATGCCGTTCGCGTCGATGTCGAAGGAGACCTCGATCTGCGGAACCCCGCGCGGGGCCGGCGGGATGCCGACCAGGTTGAACTTCCCGAGGGTGCGGTTGTCGGCAGCCATCGAGCGCTCGCCCTGAAGGACGTGCACCTCGACCTGCGTCTGGTTGTCACTCGCCGTGGAGAAGACGTCGCTCGCCCGGTGCGGAATCGTGGTGTTGCGCTTGATGAGGGAGGTGAACACCCCGCCCAGCGTCTCGATCCCGAGGGATAGCGGCGTCACGTCCAGCAGCAGCAGGTCCTTGACGTCGCCGCCGAGCACTCCCGCCTGGATTGCGGCGCCCAGCGCGACCACCTCGTCCGGGTTCACACCCTGGTGCGGTTCCGCCCCGAAGATCTCCTTGGCGAGTTCCTGAACCCGGGGAATCCGGGTCGAACCGCCCACCAGAACGACTTCGTCGATCGATCCATCCGTGAGGCCGGCATCCTCCAGCGCCTGGAGGCAGGGCTTGCGGGTGCGCTCGAGGAGATCTCCGATCAGCGCCTCGAGCTTCGCCCGTGACAGGGTCAGCGCCAGGTGTTTCGGCCCGGAGGCGTCGGCGGTGATGAAGGGGAGGTTGATCTCGGTCTCGTGGGTGGTCGAGAGCTCGATCTTGGCCTTTTCGGCGGCGTCCTTGAGACGCTGCAGCGCCATCCGGTCGTTCGAGAGGTCAATCCCGTCGGATTTCCTGAACTCGGCGACGATCCAGTCCATCACCCGCTTGTCGAGATCGTCTCCGCCGAGATAGGTGTCTCCGTTCGTGGAACGGACCTCGACCACCCCCTCGCCGACCTCGAGAATGGAGATGTCGAACGTCCCGCCCCCGAAGTCGTAGACCGCGATCTTCTCGCTCTTCTGCTTGTCGAGTCCGTAGGCGAGCGCAGCCGCGGTCGGTTCGTTGACGATGCGCACCACCTCGAGTCCGGCGATCTCGCCGGCGTCCTTGGTGGCCTGCCGCTGCGAGTCGTTGAAGTAGGCGGGCACCGTGATGACCGCCCGCTCGACGCTCTCGCCGAGGTAGGCCTCGGCCGAGGCCTTCATCTTCTGGAGCACCATCGCCGAGATCTGCGGCGGCGTGTACTTGTTGTCGCCGAGCAGCGCCTCGATGCCGCCGTCGTCCTTCCGGAGGACTTGATACGGGGCGGACTCCCGCTCGTCGGCAGCCTCGTCGAAGCGGCGGCCCATGAACCGCTTGATGGAGAACACGGTGTTCGCGGCATTCGTGATCGCCTGCCGCTTCGCGACTTCGCCCACCAGGCGTTCGCCGGACTTCGAAACGCCGACCACGGAGGCGGTGGTGCGGCCGCCTTCGGCGTTCGGGATGATGGCGGGCTGTCCGCCCTCCATCACGGCGACCACGGAGTTGGTCGTCCCCAGATCAATACCGATGATCTTGCTCATGAACCTTCAAGACTCCTGCTGAGAATGAAACGCACGGGCCGAAGAACGCCGGCCCTTAGCCAGACCGAAGTATAAGATATGAGTGATTTCTTGTCAAGACAACGGGCGCAATCTGCCGCCACGGATTCCCGCGGCAGTTGCCCCGGCTACCGGGGCGCCCCTACCCCTTACGGAAGAAGTTCGCGGATGGCCGGCTCGAGCGTCTCCCGCTCCTGGAAGTTCACGAAATGGCGGACGATGGTCCCGTCGCGCCCCGCGAGGAACAGGGTCGGGAAGATGTTGACGTTCCCGAGTTCCGCCCGATCCTCTTCGGTCAGGTGGAGGTTCTCGAAGGTGACGCCGCCCTTCTCCTGGTGTGCGGCGCGGTCCGCGTCGGTATAGGGCAGCTTCAGGACCCGGTCGGCGTTCAGTCCGACGACCGTGAGCCCCTGCCCGCCGAGGTCCTGGTGGAGCGCCTGCAGCACCGGGGCGATCTGGACGCAGGGCGGGCAGTTCGTGAACCACACGTAGACGAGGGTCGCGTCGTCCATCAGGCCGGCGAGCGTCGCGTCCCCGCCGAGGAGCCGCTCTCCGGCGACCTCCGGAAGCGTGCGTCCCTCCCAGCCGGTGAGGCTCCGGTCCACGGCGACCGCGAACCGATCGTCGGCGCGGATCATGTCCTCGTCGATGGACACCAGGTTCCCGTCACTATCGCGGACCAGGAACTTGGGCACCCGCGGGTCCGATTCCATGATCCTCAGCACGATGTCGGCACCCTCCTCGCCGTAGAGCGAGAACTGCCCCGTGATCTCCGACAGGGTCGGCAGCCGTCCTTCACGGCCTTCGAACTCGGCGATGAAGAGCGGCATCCGGAAGAAGACGTCGTTGAGCCGTCCGAGCGCCCGCTGTTCGTCGGGGGCCTCGAAGCGCTCCACGAGCGCCGACAGCAGCAGCCGCTCGCCGGGTTGCAGCGTGTCCCGGACGTGTTCGAGGATGCGCCGTTCGGCGTCCTGTACCTGGGAAGCCGCCGTGGCCGGAGCCCCGACGAGGAGAACGAGGGAAAGGAGGAGGAAGCGCATCGGCGCATTCTAGTTTTGTCCCCGAAGGCGTGCATCGGGGTGCCGGCCGGGCCACCTGATGGATAGACTCGGCGGCGTGTTACTGGCAGCGCAGTCCGGCGGCCGGGCGCTAGTGTGGTGTCCCGGAAATGGTGCGAGTCACCGAGAGCGGCGAGGCGCCTGGCTGACAAGGCGCGAATCGGGAGGAATACCGAGCGTATTCCGACGGATTCGCAACGCCGAGCGCAGCGGTCAGCCGGGATGCGTCGCCGTTCGAATGCCGCACGATTTCCGGGACACCGCACTGGGTCGAGCCGCGTTCTGGATCGGCTCGTTGTGCCTGGGCGCGGGCTGCGCCAGCACGCCCCTGCCCGAAATCCCGGTGGTTCCCCTCGACGAATGGGCGTACGTGGAGGACCAGGCGCCGGTTCCCGGCCCGAATCTCTCCGAAGGGGCGGCGCGGGACCTGAGCGAGAGCTGGGGGTTCATCGTGGCGGGACGTCTCGGCGAAGCGGACCTGCAGCTCGCGCCGCTCCGGGCGCTGGCCCCCGGCGATCCGGGGATCCTCTCGGCCGCTGGTTTCCTCGCCCTCCGGAGCGGCGACCGGTCGGGGGCGGAGGAACTCTTCGGGCGGGCGCTCGAGGCCGCGCCCGATGACGTCCTGGCGTCGCTCGGGGCCCTCCTCCTGATCCTGGAGAGCGAGGACCAGGAACTGCTCTTCACGAAGCTGAAGCGCTTGTCGGAGCTCGATCCGGACGCTTCCCTGGTCGTCGAGCGGCTTCCGGGATTGGCGCTCGAGGTGGCGGAGAGCCGCCTCTCGCGCGCCCGGGACCTGGCGCGCGCCGGCGAATCGGGTCCGTCGGTCGCGGAGGCCTACCGGGCGGCACTGGAAGCCATGCCCGATTCGGCGGATCTGTTCCTCGAAGCGGCCGAGGCGGCCTTCGCCGCCGGGGACCGGCAGAGCGCGCGCGAGTGGTTCGAGACCGTCGCTCGCAGCCCCGCGGCGAGCAAGCGCCAGGCGCTGCTGTCCGGGCTGGCCGCCGCCGAGCTGCTGGCCGACGGGCGCCGCTTCGGCGAGAGCCTGACGCGTCTCGACGCGATCCTCCGGGACCCCGCGCTGGGTAGTTTCGCGGACCTCGTGGAACGCGCCGAAGGGCTCGAACGGCGACTCGAGGTCGCAAGACTCTCGGAGCGCTACACGACGATTCGGGAAGCGGAGCGCATCACCCGCGAGCAACTCGCCGCACTCCTGGCGGCGGAGATCGGAGAACCGGACGACGACCGCAACACGGACCCGGTGATCGCCATCGATCTCGAACGGAGCTGGGCGGCAAGCCTGATCCAGACGGCCGTCGGCGCCGGCTATCTCCGTCTGTTCCCCGACCACACCTTCAAACCGCGGGGCCTCGTGACCCGCGGCGAACTCGCGGAGTCCCTGGCCGCCGTGTTCGGGAAGTTCGACCCGGAGGCTCTCCGGACGGCCGCGGCCGACTCGTCGGAGCTGGACCTGAGCGATGTGCCGCCCGACCACCGTTATCGGGAAGCGGTCGCCGTCACGGCGCAACTCGGTCTGCTGCGGGTCTCGGCCGCGGGGACGTTCCGGCCGCTCGCGTTCGCCTCCGGCGCGGAGGCGGTGCGCGCGGTCACGACGCTCCGGGATCTGCTCGGCAGGTCGTAGCGCGATACCCCGCCGACACGCCTGGCCGCGTACCGGCTTGGCCTAGCCCCGGCCCGAGACGTAGTGCCGGCCGGCCTTCATGAGCCGGACGAACGCCTCCTCATCGTCGTCGTGGATGACGGCCGCGAGACGGGAGACGGCGGCGGCAAGACTATGGATGGCCGCCGGCCCGTGGGGGTTCCGTTGCTGGATCTCGTAGTAGAGGTGCGGGTTCTCCCGGGCGACGGCTGCCGATACCCGTAGCTGCCGGTCGAACGTCACGCTCGAAAGGCGGGCGAGGCGGGGCGCCTGTTCTCCGCTCTCCTGAAGCGCCGTCAGAAACGCCAGGTTCAGCGCGTGGGAGAGCCCGAGGACATAGGCGATCAGGGGATCGTGTTCCGCCAGCGGCATTCGCAGGATCTCGGCCATCGTTCCACCGAACACCGAAGCCGCCTCCTCGGCGGCCCCGGGGTGGCCCACGTCCATGACCAGCACGTGGCAGCCGTGCAGCACATGGGTGTCGGGCCCGAACATGGGGTGCACCGAGGCGACCCGACAGCCATTTTCGGCCAGCGCCCGAAGTCCATGAGCGAGCGGCGCCTTGACGGACCCGATGTCGAAGATCAGGCCCTGTCTGCGCTCCGCGGCGATTCCCTCCAGCATTCCGGCGCTGATGTGGAGCGGCGCCGCCACCACGGTCAGCGCGAACTCGTCCGGGGTCTCCCGCCAGTCCGCAGCCGCCGGAACGCCCGCCGGCGCCCCCGCCGGGTCCGCCACGCGGACCTCATAGCCCTGCGCAGTCAGGAACCGGCAGAACCAGCGGCCCATGTTCCCGCCGCCGCCGATGACGAGCGCGGGCCGGCCCGCCCCCTGCGCCTCCGCCCGCACCCGAACGTCTTCCTGCCGGGCGAGCGCGGAGTGCATGAGCAGACCCACCAGATCGGCGGCCAGATCCGGGGGAATACCCCTGGCGGCTGCCTGTGTGCGGGCCCGCTCCACGACGCGCGCCTCCTGTGCGGGGTCGTGGATCGCCTGCCCGGCGGACTGTTTCAGCCGGCCAATCGCGGTCGTGATCGCATCCCGCCGCGCCCAGGCGTCCAGGATTTCCTCGTCCACCGCTTCGAGGGCGGCGCGGAGCGCCTCGAGATCCATATTCCGAAGTTTAGGAGCCCGGGTGTCCTTTGCCGCCCAGTACACTCGGTACGGACGACACTTGGGTATGGATTCGGGCGGCGCTCCCACCGCGCAGCACGTCCGCTACGAACCGAACGACCGGCCCCCGCTGCCGATCACCATCGGGCTCGGGCTCCAGTACGCGCTGATCTCGGTGGCCAGCGTGGTGCTGGCGCCGACCATCATGATCAGCATCGCCGGGGGCAGCGATGCCTACCTCTCCTGGGCCGTGTGCGCCGCGCTGTTGATCAGCGGCATCACCACCGCGATCCAGGCGCGCCGGGTGGGACGCATCGGGGCGGGGTACATCCTGGTGATGGGCACCTCGACGGCCTTTCTGGCCATCTGCATTTCCGCGCTGGAACGGGGCGGCCCCGGACTCCTCGCGAGCCTGATCATCGTCGCGGCGCTCTTCCAGTTCGCGCTGGCGGCCAAGATGTCCTTCCTGCGGCACATCTTCACGCCGACCGTGGCCGGCACCGTGCTGATGCTCATCCCGGTGGACGTGGCGCCGGTGATCATCCGCAAGCTCACCGACGTGCCCGAAGGCGCGTCAGCGGCGGCGGCCCCGACCGTCGCCGCCGTGACTCTCCTGGTCACGGCCGGAATCGCGCTCCGTTCCTTCGGCGCGTGGCGGGTGTGGGCGCCGGCTCTCGGCATCGTCGCGGGATGTGTCGTGGGAGGCGTGGGCTTCGGCATCTACGACACCTCCGGCATCGCGGCCGCTTCCTGGGTGGGGCTTCCCGCGTTCGCGCATCCAGGGCTCGATTTCAGTTTCGGCCCCACGTTCTGGGCACTGCTCCCCGCCTTCGTGCTCGTGACGCTCGTTGGAGCCATGGACACTCTCGGAGACGCGATCGCCATCCAGCAGGTATCGTGGAGGAAACCGCGGGCGATTGACTTCCGGGCAATTCAGGGCGCCCTGAACGCCGACGGAGTCGGCAACCTGTTGGCCGGGATCGCCGGCACGGTGCCCAACACGACCTACGGGAACAGCATCGCGGTCGCCGAACTGACGGGCATCGCCGCCCGCTCGGTGGGATTCTGCGTGGGGATCATCTTTGCGCTGTTCGCCCTGCTGCCGAAGTTCGTGGCCACGGTCATCGCGATTCCCGGACCGACGGTGGCCGCCTACTACCTGATCCTGGTCGCCCTGCTCTTCGTTCTGGGCGTGAAGATCATCCTCCAGGACGGCCTCGACTCGCGCCGGAGCCTCGTGGTGGGACTGGCTTTCTGGATCGGCGCGGCGTTCAAGTTCGGGTGGATCTTTCCCGAGTACTTCGAGGGGCCCTGGAGCGGTTTGCTCGGAAACGGCATGGCCGTGGGCGGCCTCACGGTGGTGTTCCTGAATCTGCTCGCCGAGTTCGGACGAAAGCGCCGCCTGCGGCTCAGGACCGCCCTCAACGAGGACGCCTTCGCCGAGGTAGACGGCGTGCTGTCACGGCTCGCGGCCGACCGTCGCTGGGACGAACCCATGGTTCGCCAGCTCCGCGCCGTCGGCGAGGAGACCCTCCACGTGCTGCTTCGGGACACCGGGAACACGCAGAGGGAGCGGCGGCTGCTTCTTATCGCCGAAGGCGACGCGAACCGGGCGGAACTCGAGTTCATCGCGGCGATGGAGGACACGAATCTCGAGGACCAGATGGCGATGCTCACCGAAGGAGCCGCCGGAACCCCAAGCGAAGAGGAGTTGCCGCTACGGCTGCTCCGCCACTACGCCACGTCCGTCCGGCACCAGCAGTACCACGACACCGATGTGGTGGCGGTCCGGGTGGACGCCTCGCGATCCTCCCGCCCCTGACGGCCCCCCGCTGGTTCGGCAGCCGGAGCGCATGGCCATCCCTCGTAAGAATAACTTGAGTTAGAATGTAATACGATGCGAATTACATCCAAGGGTCAGGTCACGATTCCCCACCGCTTGCGGCGGGCCTTCGGCCTCCTCCCGAACACGGAAGTGATCTTCGAAGCCGGTGAGGACTGCGTCGTGCTGCGCTCCCGCCTGAGCCGGCGCGAGTTCGTCCGGGAACGGCTTCGCCAGGCACGCGGCGCCGGGACGGGCACGCGGACAACCGACGAAGTCATACAGATGACCCGTGGGGACGACTGAGTGTTCCTGGTGGACGCCAATGTCCTGCTGGATGTCTCGACGGACGATCCCGTCTGGCGGCCGTGGTCGGAACGCGCCCTGGAGGACGCTCTCGCGGAGGGCCGGGTCTCCATCAATCCGATCATCTACGCGGAGCTCGCCTTCGACTTCCCCGATTCGCGCACGCTGGATCGCTGGCTCCGAGACCTCGAGGTCGAGCGGTTGGAACTTCCCTACGAGGCAGGGTTTCCGGCGGCACGCGCCTACGCGCGCTACCGGCGGGCGGGCGGCGCGCGCCGCTCCCCCCTTCCCGACTTCTACATCGGCGCCCACGCCGCGGTCGCCGGGCTGACCCTGATCAGCCGGGACGCCGGCCGCTACCGGACCTACTTCCCCTCGTTGCGGCTGCTCGAGCCGCCCCTGCGGACCTGACCGGGACGGACGTTTCGAGCGCGCCGCAGCGTCGCGCCGAGCCCCGGGCGCGCGGGGAAACCCGGAGGCCCAGGGGCCCGGAAGCGGGCTTCCTCCGCCGGCCGCCCGACTAAGATGGCGCCGCCCTCCGTGGTGGACCCTTGCTTCTTCCCTCCCGTTCCGACTTCCGCGCGCTCGCCCGACAGGCGAACCTGATTCCCGTCCGGCGGGAGATTCTCGCCGACTGCGACACCCCGGTCTCCACGTTCCTGCGGGTGGGGAATCGCGGGCCGGCGTTCCTGATGGAGTCGGTCGAGGGCGGCGAGAGCGTGGCCCGGTATTCGTTCCTGGGGTCGAAACCGAGTGTCATCGTCGAGAGCCGCGGCACCGAGATCAGGCGCCGCCACCTGAATGACGGCCGGGTCGAAACCTGGGAGAGCGCCGAGCCCCTGTCGGCGCTGCGGGACATGCTCGCCGAGGTCACCCCGGCGCAGGTGGAGGGGCTGCCACCTTTCCATGGCGGTTTCGTCGGCTATCTCGCCTACGACGCGGTACGGCGTTTCGAACGTCTCCCGGACAGCGTGGACGATTCGCTCGGCATTCCGGACGCCATCTTTCAGCTGACCGACAGCGTGCTGGGCTTCGACCGGGCCCGCAACGTGATCCAGGTGGTCGCAAACGCCAGCGTTCCGGACCCGAGCCTCGCCGATCAGGCCTACGACGCCGCCGAGGCGCAGATCGAGGCGACGGTGCGGGAGATCCGGGCCCCGCTCCCCTACCGGCTGGGACTCCCCGGAGGCACCGCCGGACCGCTTCCCGAACCGGTCTCCAACACGAGCCGGGAGAGGTACCTCGATTTGGTGCGCCGGGCGAAGGACTACGTCGCCGCCGGGGACATCATCCAGGTCGTTCCCTCCCAGCGCTTCGAGACGCCGCTCACCGTCCATCCCTTCGACTTCTACCGGGCGCTCCGCGTCGTGAATCCGTCTCCGTACATGTATTACCTCGACTTCGACGGGCTGGTGGTGGCCGGAGCGTCGCCCGAGATGATGACCCGCACCGAAGACGGGGTGGTCGAGACCCGTCCGATCGCGGGCACCCGGCCTCGCGGCCGGACCCCCGACGAAGACGCGGCGCTGGCGGCGGAGCTGCTCGCCGACGAGAAGGAACGCGCCGAGCACGTGATGCTCGTGGATCTGGCCCGCAACGACATCGGACGGGTGGCCGGCTACGGCCAGGTCGAAGTCGAGGACTTCATGAGCATCGAGCGGTATTCGCATGTGATGCACATCGTGTCCCGGGTGCGGGGACAGCTCGGCGCCGGGATGGACGCCTTCGACGCGCTCCGCGCCACCTTCCCTGCCGGAACGCTCTCCGGCGCCCCCAAGATCCGCGCCATGGAGATCATCGACGAGCTGGAAACCGAGCGCCGCGGCGTCTATGGCGGCGCGGTCGGTTACTTCTCGTACGGCGGCGCTTCCGACACGGCCATCGCGATCCGGACGCTGGTCGCCAAGGACGGCGTCGGCTACTTCCAGGCGGGGGGCGGCGTGGTGGCGGATTCCGACCCCGCCGCCGAGTACGACGAGAGCTGCCACAAGGCGGACGCCGTGCTCGCCGCCCTGCGCATGGCCCACGAGGGCCTGGACTAACGATCCGTCATGACGTTCGTCCTCGACAACTACGACTCCTTTACGTTCAACTTGGTGCAGTTGTTGGGGGAGTTGGGGGCGCGGCCCGAGGTGTTTCGGAACGATGCGTTGACCCCGGGGGAGGTCCGGGAGCTGAAGCCCGACCGGGTGGTCATCTCCCCGGGTCCCTGTTCACCGGACAAGGCGGGCATTTCGGTGGACCTCGTGCGGGAACTCGCCGGCGAAACTCCCATCCTGGGGGTGTGCCTCGGCCACCAATCGGTCGTCCAGGCGCTCGGCGGCCGGATCCGGCGCGCTCACCGCCTGGTCCACGGCAAGACCTCCTCCGTGCGCCATAATGGCGAGGAACTGTTCGCCGGGCTGGAGAACCCCTTCGAAGCCACCCGCTATCACTCGCTGGTCGCCGACGAGCCACTCCCGAGCGAGCTCGAGGTGACCGCCCGCTCCGACGACCAGGAGATCATGGGGCTTCGGCACCGCAGCGCGCCGCTCTGGGGCGTGCAGTTCCACCCCGAATCGATTCTCACTCCCGAAGGGCGACAACTGCTCCAGAACTTTCTCGACCTGACATGACCAAACGCTCTCCCGACTTCGCGACCATGGTGCTCATCCTGCATCCATGGGCGACGCGGCAGGAAATCGACCACCTGACCCAGCTGATCGAGGAAAAGGCCCTCGAGTGGGCGCTCCATCCCGGCGAGGTCCGGAACCAGATTCATGTGTTCGGCAACCTCTCGCAGGAAACGGAGGCCTCCTGGCGCACCCAACCCGGCGTCCAGCAGGTCTACGGTCTCGCCAAGCCCTACAAGCTCGCGAACAAGACCCATCGCAAGTCGAACACCCGCATCCCCATCGGAAGTCAGCAGCTCGGCAGCGAGGACCTGGTGGTCATCGGGGGGCCCTGCGCCCTCGAGAGCGAGGAGCAGGGCACCACGGCGGCTCTGATGCTCCGGGATATCGGGCTGGAGATCATGCGCGCCTCGGCCTTCAAGCCGCGCACCTCGCCGTATTCCTTCCAGGGACTCGGAGTGGACGGCCTTCACATCCTGAACCGCATCCGGCAGCGCACCGGCATGCTGGTCGAGACCGAGGTCATGGACGTCCGGGACGTGGAGATCGCCGCCGAACTCGTGGACGTGGTGCGGATCGGCGCCCGCAACATGCAGAACTTCGACCTCCTCAAGGAGATGGCCCGCGTCCAGACGCCGGTGATCCTGAAGCGCGGCGCCTCGAACACCATCCGCGAGTTCCTGCTGGCCACCGAGTACATCCTGCAGGGGAACCCGAACGTCATCCTCTGCGAACGCGGGATCCGCTCGTTCGAGACCGCCTACCGCAACACCCTCGACGTGGGGGCGATTGCGGTGCTGAAGCAGGAAACCCACCTCCCGGTCATTGCCGACCCGAGCCACGCCGCCGGGAACAAGACGCTGGTTCCGGCACTGTCACTGGCGGCGGTCGCGGCCGGCGCCGACGGACTCATCGTCGAGGTGCATCCCAATCCCGCGGTGGCGCTCAGCGACGGCGACCAATCGCTCTATCCGCATCAGTTCATGAACCTCATGGATGACCTGCGGAAGGTGGCGGCGGCCGTCGGGAGACGGGTGCTGCGGCACCGGCCGGCGCCTGCAACTTGATGCGGCGGGTTCCGGTGGAGACGCCGGGACAGGACGTTTCCTACGAGGTCGCCGTCGGAGACGGCGCGCTGGACGGCCTGGCGGCGTTCCTCGAGGAACACCACGCGGGTCGCCGGATCGCGGCAATCGGCGACGCCGAGGCGCTCCGGCATCACGGGGACCGGCTGCGCGACGCGTTACCCGAACGGACCCCGGTCTTCGCAGTTCCATCGGGGGAGGCCTCGAAGACGCGGGCGGAGAAAGCGCGCCTCGAAGACGAACTGCTGTCCCGCCGGTTGGGCCGCGACACGGTGCTCGTCGGGTTCGGCGGCGGCGTGGTCACCGACCTCGCGGGTTTCGTGGCCGCCACCTATCTCCGCGGAGTCCCGTTCGTGGCCGTCCCCACCACCCTGCTCGCGGCGGTGGACGCCTCGGTGGGAGGCAAGACCGGGATCAACACGCCCCACGGAAAGAACCTCGTCGGGGCGATCCGTCAGCCGGCCGCGGTCTTCGCCGACACCCGCTTCCTGGAAACCCTGCCCGAGCCGGAGTTCCTGAACGGAGTCGCGGAAGCGCTCAAGATGGCCGCCACCAGCGACCCGGGACTGTTCCGGGGCATGGAGACGGAGATCGGCGCGCTGCGGGCCCGCGAGCCCGGGCTCCTGACCCGGCTCATCGCCGCCGCGGTCCGCATCAAGGCCGCCGTGGTTTCCGCTGACGAACGGGAGAGCGGGCAGCGGGAGGTGCTCAACTTCGGCCACACCATCGGACACGGCCTCGAGAACGCGAGCGGCTACCGCCTCGCGCACGGCGCCGCGGTGGCGGTCGGGATGATCGCGGAGAGCCGGATGGCGCTCCGCGCGGAATACCTCCGGCCCGCGGCCGAGGATCGCCTGCACTCCCTGATCGATTCCCTCGGGCTTCCGGTCCGGGCGCCGGACGGCGTGGAACGCGGGCCGGTGCTGGCGGCGCTCAGGAGCGACAAGAAGGCGCGCGGCGGCGAGCCGCGCTTCGTGGTGCTGGAAGACATCGGCCGGGTCCGGGACCGGGACGAGCAGGGACGGCCGGCGTATTCCTTTCCCCTGCCCGCGGAGGTCGTGGACGCGGGGCTCGGCGCGATCGGGCTTTGATCGAGGTCGCCCCCGGGCCGGCGCCCCTCGACGCCGCGGTCCGGGTTCCCGGCAGCAAGTACGAGGCGAACCGGTTCCTGATCGCCGCCGCCCTCACCGACGGGACGACCCGCCTCAGCGGACTTCCGGAGGGGGAAGACATCCGGGCCGCGATCTCGGCAGTGGACGCGCTGGGCGGCAGCGTGGCCGGCCACGGAGACTGCATCGAGGTGCGAGGAATCGCCGCCGGCGCGGGCCCGGAGCGTTCATTCGATCCCGGAAACCCCAAGCAGGTATCGGTCGGCGAGTCGGGGACGCTGCTGCGCTTTCTCACCGCGGCGGCGGCCACCGTGCCGGGACCCATCACCATCACCGGGAGCGGCCGGATACGGGAGCGGCCGGTCGCGGGTTTGGTGGCCGCACTCGGGACGCTCGGCGCCGACATCGAGACCACCGGCGGTTTCGCGCCGCTCACCGTGCGCTCGGACAGGCTGGCCGGCGGGACGGTCGGGGTACCCGCGTCCGAGAGCAGCCAGTTCGCGAGTGGTCTGCTCCTCGCCGCCCCCCGCGCGGCCAGCGCGGTCTCGGTCGAGCTGCAGGGCGATCCGGTATCGGCTTCCTATCTCGACCTGACCGTGAGCGTGATGGCCCGCTGCGGAGTGAAGGTCGAGCGGCCCGGACCGGGGCGGTTCCGGGTGGCTGCCGGCGCGCGCTACCGGCCGGGCGACCACCGGATCTCGCGAGACTGGACCGCGGCCAGCTACTTCTTCGCCGCCGCGGCCCTGGCGCCGGGCCGCGTCACGGTGGATGGCCTCGATCCCGCGTCTCCCCAGGGCGAACGGGGCTTCGCCGAACTCCTGGGCCGGATGGGGTGCGAGGTTGTCGAAGAAGCCTCGGAGGACGGCGTTCGGGTGACGGTCACCGGCGCCTCCCGCCTGCGCGGAATCTCGGTGGACATGCGTTCGATCCCCGACGCGGCCCCGACGCTGGCGGCGATCGCGCCGTTCGCGGAGGGAACCACCCGGATCCATGGGATCGGGCACCTGCGATACAAGGAGAGTGACCGGATCGCCGCCCTCGCGGACGGGCTCGGCCGTCTCGGAGCGCGCGCCAACGCGGCGGATGACGGCCTCGCCATCGAGCCGCCGGCGCGCGGCGCGTCCCTTCGGGCGGCGACTCTCGATTCTCACGGCGACCACCGGATCGCGATGGCAATGGCGCTCACCGGACTCCGCCTTCCGGGCGTTCGGGTCCGCACTCCCCGGGTGGTGGCCAAGTCGTTCCCGGGCTTCTGGCGCGCCCTCGCGGAGCTCGGCGTGCGGGTATCCGGCGAGGAGACCGGCTGATGGCCGAAGCGGCGGTCCCCGCCGCTCCGTCGGGCGGGGGCGCCGGTTTCCCGAACGTCGTCCTCGTCGGCTCCCGCGCGTCGGGGAAGAGCCGGGCGTCCCGGAAACTGGCCGAGGCGGTCGGCTGGACGCGGATCAGCACCGACGAACTGCTGGAGGCGCGCCTCGGTCCCATCCCGGCATTCGTGGAGCGCTCTGGCTGGGAGCGATTCCGGGAGGAGGAACGCAGGGTCCTCGCCGACGTCACCGGCGAGCGGCTGATCGTGGACTGCGGGGGGGGCGTGGTCGAGAACCCCGGCAGCATCTCCCGCCTGCGGCAACTCGGGACCGTCTACTGGATCCGCGCTCCGGCGGCGGTGCTGCGCGAGCGGCTGTCCCGGCCGAAGCACCGGGACTCGCGGCCAACCCTGACCGGAATCGCGCCCGCCGAGGAGGCGGCCCTGATGTTGGAGCGCCGGACCCCCCTCTACCGGGAAGCGGCCGAGTCCGACGTCTGGACCACCGCATCCGACGGGACCGCCGAGGAGGAGGCCTTCGAGACGTTGCTCCGGGCCCATTTCGGACCGCGGCTCGCGCTCACCGTCGCCGGAGCGGCAGTGGCGGACCTGCGCGCCGGCCTCGACAGGGCCATCGCCGAGTCCGGGCCGCTGGACCTGATCGAAGTCCGCCTGGACATACTCGAACGACCGGCGCCGGCGGACCTGCGCGTGGTTCTCGGCGACCTCCCCGGGCCCCTGCTGGCGCGCCTGATCGCCACCGTGCGCCGGCGGGACGAAGGCGGCAGCTTCTCGGGGAGCGAGGACGACCGGGTCGGACTGCTGGCCGAGGCCGCCCGGTTGGGCGCGGGCTACTGCGACCTCGAATTCGAGGCGGACCGGGAGAGCGGAGGAGCACACGCCCGCCGGATCCGGAGCGCGGCCCCGGCGGTACGGCTCGTGGCTTCGGTCCACGACCTGAACGGCGTCCCCGCCGGCTTCGAAACCCTCCCCGACCGGATGGCCCCCATGCGTCCGGCGCTCACCAAGGTCGCGGTGCGGACCGCCGGACGGGCCGACGTGGAGCGGGTCCATTCCCTGATTCGGGCCCAGGCGTCCCGCGAGACCCCTATCGTCGGGATCGCGATGGGGGACGCGGGAACCGCGCTGCGCGTCACCGCCGGTTCGGCGGGCGCGGCGCTCTCCACCTACGCGCCACCCGAAGGCCTTCCGGCGGTCGCCCCCGGGCAGCTCACGGCCGGGGCGATCCGGTCGCGGCATTGCCGCTGGGGGCGCCGACTCCACGCGCTGGTCCCGGTCTATGGGGTGGTGGGCAGTCCGATCGGGCAGAGCCTCAGCCCGCCGATGCACGAGGCGGCCTTCCGTCGTTTGGGGATCGAGGCCGCCTACCTCCCGTTCGCCGTTCCCCCCGCGGAACTCGAGGACTTCCTGATGGCCGCGCGACTCGGCGGGGTGGGCGGGCTGAACGTGACGATTCCGCACAAGCAGGCGGTCCTTCCGCACCTCGACTCCCTCGACGACGACGCACGCCGGATCGGCGCCGTGAATACCATCATCCCGATGAACGGCGGACTCGGAGGCGCGAATACGGACTGGGCGGGCGCCGTCCGCGCGCTCGAGGAAGCGGTCGCGCTGCCCGGCCGGCGAGCCACGGTGCTCGGGGCCGGCGGCTCCGCGCGGGCCGTCCTCCACGGTCTGGCGCACAGTGGCGCGGAAGCGGTCGTCATCTCCCGGAACGACCGGAAGGCGGCGACGCTCGCCGACGAAATGGGCGTGGCGCATGCCCCGGCCGCCGCGCTGGAACGGATCGAGGGGGACATCCTGATCAACACGACCCCGGTCGGGATGGCGCCCGACCACGACGGCTGTCCCGCGCCGGCCGCTGCCATCGCGGCCCACGAGATCGTCTTCGACCTGGTGTTCCACCCCGAGCGAACCCCGCTCCTCCGGAAGGCGGCGGGGATCGGGAAACGCACCGTCCCCGGGCTCCGAATGCTCATACTGCAGGCGGCCGCCGCCTTCGAACGCTGGACCGGCCGGCCGGCGCCGGTTCAGGTCATGGCGGACGCCGCCCGGAAGGCTCGCGATGCCCGGTAGCTCGATCGGCCAGGCCTTCCGGGTGACGACCTGGGGCGAGTCGCACGGTCCGGCGATCGGGGTGGTGGTCGACGGCTGTCCGCCGCGGATCCCGCTCAGCGAGGGCGACGTGCAGGACGAACTCGACCGCCGGCGTCCGGGCCAGAGCGGGCTCACCACCCAGCGCCGGGAAGCGGACCGGGTGGCCATCGAGTCGGGGGTGATCGCCGGCCAGACCACCGGTCACCCGATCGCGATGGTGGTCCGGAACAAGGACGCCCGGCCCGCCGACTACGAGGCGCTCAAGACGGTCTATCGGCCGTCTCACGCCGACTACACCTTCGACGCGAAGTACGGAATCCGGGACCCGAGCGGCGGAGGCCGTTCCTCGGCCCGCGTCACGGTGGGCCACGTGGCCGCGGGAGCGGTCGCCCGCCGGTTCCTCGAGGAGCGCTTCGGCGTCGCGTGCACCGCGTACGTGAAGCGGACGAAGGACATCGAGGCCGACGTCGATCCGGAGACCGTGACCCGCGGCGAGGTGGAGAGAACACCGGTCCGCTGTCCGGACCCGGAGGCTGCCGGACGCATGGTGGAGCTGATCGAGCGGACGCGGGACGCCCGGGACTCCCTCGGCGGGGTCGTCGAGTGTTCCGTGCGCGGCGTCCCTCCCGGGCTCGGGGAGCCGGTCTTCGACAAGCTGGAGAGCGACCTCGCGAAGGCGATGCTGGCGATCAACGCCAGCAAGGGCTTCGAAATCGGTTCCGGTTTCGCCGGCACCCACCTCTTCGGAAGCGAGCACAACGACCGCTTCGTCGTGAAGGACGGGGCGACGACGACCGAGACGAACCGGGCGGGCGGCGTGCTGGGCGGCATCTCGACGGGGATGCCGATCGTCTTCCGGGTGGCGTTCAAGCCGACCTCGACCATCGGCCTCGCGCAGCGGACCGTGGACTCCGCGGGGAAGGAAGTCACCCTGGAGGCCAGGGGGCGCCACGACCCGTGCGTCCTCCCCCGCGCCGTCCCGATCGTGGAAGCCATGGCCTGCCTGGTGCTCGCCGACCACGCGCTGCGACACGCGGCGATCAGCACGGACATCCAGTCGTCCGACTAGCGGCAGCCCGGATGGCGCGCCGGCTTGGAACGCCGGCTTCAGCCGGCACGCGCGGGCTCCGCGCCGCGCACGTCGCAACCCCATCCGGAAAAGGCGGTTCCCGCCGCGGCGTGGAGCTCAAGTGCGGAGGTGACACGTACTGCTTGGAACGCCGGTCTCCAGACCGGCACCGCGGTGCTCCGCACCGCGCACGCCGCAACGCTATCGACGTTCTCGACGCGTACGGCTCGGACCGACGACCTCCGACCGGCGCTCCAACAGTGTCAAGTTATACTTGAAGAAAATCCACCGGGGGCGGCTAGCTCAGCTGGGAGAGCGCGGCGTTCGCAATGCCGAGGTCACGGGTTCGATCCCCGTGCCGTCCACCACCGGGAGGAGAATCCAACATGCGACGAACCGTTTGTATGCGGATCCTCCCCGTCGTTGTCGTCCCTTTCGGTCTGGCCCTGTTGGCGTCGGCCGAGCCAGGAAACGCGCCGCCCTCGCGACTCGCGCCCGACCCCGAAGCGGTCGCGCTCATCGAACGCGTCGAGGCGTATCACCAGTCCCTGCCCCATTTCGAAGCCCGCTTCGAGCAGCGGTTCTCCCCGCGGATCTTCGGGCGTGACCGGGTGGAGACCGGCCGGCTGACGGTCAAGCGGCCGGCTCAAATGCGCTGGGACTACGAGGAGCCCGAACCGAAGGTCTTCGTCAGCGACGGAGCGAGCACCTGGTTCCACGTGCCGGCCGACCAACAGGTCGTGGTGGGTGCGTTCGGCGACAGCCAGGGTGCTGACGAGGAGGCCGGGGGCCTGAACCCCCTCGAGTTCCTGACCGGGGACGCCTCGATCCTCGATCACTTCGACGCGCTGCTGGCGAGCGAACCGCCGGACTCCGCCCTGCGCACCGTGGCGCTCGTCCCGCGGCAGACCAACGGGGAGATCACCTCGCTGTCGCTCACGGTGGGCGCCGAGAGCGGCTTGATCCAGGGGATCGACTCGGAAGACCTGGAGGGGAACCGGACGACGTTCCGCTTCACCGACTTCCGGTTCGGGACCTCCCCCGACGACTCGCTGTTCACCTTCACCATCCCGCCGGGGACGGATGTGGTGACCGCATCGGACATCCGCCCATGACGTTCTCCGGAAGGCGTCTCCGCGCGGACGGCACCCTCGTGCTGCTCATCGCCGCCGGCCTCGCCGGCTGCGCCACGAGCCGCCACTTCACGGCGGGCGAGACGGCGGAACGGATGGGCCGCTACGACGATGCCGTGGTCCACTACGCCCGGGCGGTGGCGGAAGACCCCTCCGACTCGGCGGCCCAGCTCTCGTTGACCCGCGCCAAGTTGCGCGCGGCCGAGCAGCATGCCAGGGAAGCGGAGCGCCTCGCCGCGCTCGAGGACTACGCCGGGGCGGAAGACGCCCTGCGGGCGGCGATCCTTCTCGCGCCGGAAGAGACGTCCTACCGGGACCGGCTGGGCGTGATCCAGGCGGCGGTCCAGGAGCAGGCCGAGGACGCGAGAGCGCTGACGCTCGCCGAGCTGAAGGAGGAGGCGCTGACCCGCCCGCTGGGTCTTGACGTGCCGGAGGACGCCCGCGCCCCCGCCAGCTTCGTGTTCCGGGATGCGAGCCTTCGCTATGTCCTCCTGACCCTCGGGGAGATCGCCGGCGTGAACGTCGCCTTCGACGAGGACTTCGTGGATCAGACGGTCTCGATCGAGGCGGAGGACTCCACCTTCGAGGACGCGATCCGGAGCCTGACCGAGACCACCGGGCACTTCTTCCGGGTCGAGTCGCCGCACCTGATCACCATCGTCCCCGACACCCAGAACAAGCGGCTCCAGTACGAGCGACAGGTCGCTCAGACCTTCTACCTCTCCTCGGCGGACCTCGTCCAGACCTCGGACACCCTGCGCATCGTCCTGGGAATCCGACAGATCGCCACCCACGAGGGAACGAACTCGATCACCATGGTGGACACTTGGGAACAGGTCCGCTCGGCGCAGCGCATCATCGAGGCGCTCGACCGGAGTCCAGGCGAAGTGCTGGTGGACGTGGAGCTCATGGAGGTGAACCGGACCCACCTGGAGCAGTACGGCATTCCCCTGCTGTCCCCCCAGACCGAGGGACAAGGGATTTCGGTCGCGCTCAACCCCCGGCTGGACACCGTCCTGCAAAACCCCTACGAGCGCGGAAACCTCCAGATCGCGGGACTCCCGGGCGCGATCCTGAACCTCGTCCGTTCCGACACCGACACCCACGTGCTCGCCAACCCGCAACTCCGGGCCTCGGACGGCAAGCCCGCGCTCGCCGACTTCGGCGAGCGGGTGCCGGTCCCGGTGACCACGTTCGCGCCGATCGCGACCGGGGGTCTGGCTCAGCAGCCAACGACGACGTTCGAATACGAGAACGTCGGGGTCAGCATCGAGGTGCTTCCCCGGATCCACCACGACGACAGCGTGACCCTCGAGGTCAAGGTGCGCCTCGACAACGTGTCGGGCACCGGCTACTCGGGACTCCCGACCTTCGGCAACCGGAACGTGGAGACGACCCTGCGCCTCAGGAACGGCGAGACCAGCATGATCGCCGGCCTCATCCGCCAGGAAGAGCGGAGCAGCCTCAGCGGCCTCCCCGGAGTCGCCGACATCCCGGTGATCGGGCGGCTGTTCGGCCAGAACTCCGACAACCTGACGGAGTCGGACATCATCCTGACCATCACGCCGAGGATCGCCCGGCGCGCCGATCTCGACCGGGAAACGCTGCTCCCGCACATCGTCAGACGGTAGAACTGCTCCACGCGGCTCGGAGCGCCGGCCTCCGGCCGGCATCGCGGGCTCCGACGGGGTGTGCCGGCTGAAGCCGGCGTTCCAAGCCATGGGTGCGACCTCCGCTCTCGAGCCCCACGCCGAGGCGGGAACCACCCGGTCCGCTTGGAGTGGCGCCGTGCGCGGTGCGGAGCACCGCGCGTGCCGGTCGGAGGCCCCCACCGGGAGGACTGGCCGGCGTTCCAAGCCGGCCGCGTCCTTATCCCTGAATGAGCGTCGCTGCCTGCTCCGGGAGGCCGCCGAAGTGGCCGTTCGAGAGGAACAGGAAGACGGTCTCCTGATCTCCGCGGGCAAGCTCGCCCACCAGTCTCAGGGCCGCGGAATGTTCGTGCACCACGTCCGCCGGAACCCCGGCTGAAGCGAGATCAGAGGCCAGCCGGTCGAGGTCCAGCGATGCGGTTCCCGGTAGCCGGCGGCCGCGGCTCTCCCCCGCCGGCGACGCCAGCAGCACCCGGTCCGCCCTCCGGAACGCCTTGGCGAAGCGGTCCTGGAAGACGGCGCTGCGGGCGGTAAAGGAACGGGGTTCGAAGACCGCCACGAGGCGCGCGTCCGGCCAGCGCCGGGCCCCTGCCTCGAGCACGGCCTCGACCGCGGTGGGGTGGTGGGCGAAGTCCCGCACCACCAGCACCCTTCCATCCGGGCTCGCGGCGAGCTGTTGCAGCCGGCGCTCCACCCCTGAGAAGTCACGGACTGCCTCGCGGACCGCTTCCCACTCGACGCCCAGCCAGTTGGCCGCAGCAGCCGCCGCCAGCACGTTCCGCGCGGCGGCGGGGCCCCAGAACCGGCCCTCGAGGATCCGCCGGGCCTCGCCTTGAAACGTCGCCTCGAGGCGGCTTCCGGAGGGGCCGCTCGACCGGATCGTGGCCACCCAGTCGGCCGGGATCTCCTCTCCGCCGGCGACCGAGAACGTCTGCACCGCTGTGTGGGCCGCCTCGGCGAGTTCGGCGGCCGCCGGCGAATCGGCGCCGAGCAGCAGCAATCCGCGGCGCGGAGGCAGCCGGGCCAGGAACGAGAACTGCCTCCGAATCGCAGCAAAGTCGGGATAGATGTCGGCGTGGTCGAACTCCACGTTGCCGATGATCGCCACCTCCGGGAGGTAGTGGAGGAACTTGGGCCCCTTGTCCCAGTAGGCGCTGTCGTACTCGTCCCCCTCCACGACGAAGGGCTCTCCGGCGGCGCCCAGGGCGAAGCTCCCTCCGAGATCGTTCGCCACTCCTCCGACCAGGAAGCCGGCGTCCTGCCCCGAGGTCCGCAGAATCCAGGCCAGCAGCGAGGTCGTGGTCGTCTTTCCGTGGGTCCCGGCAACCACCACGGGCACGCGGTCCCGAAGGACCAGCTCCCGGAGCGTCTCCGGAAAGGAAACGAGCGGCAGCCGCCGGTCGAGCGCCGCCTCGAGCTCCGGGTTGCCGCGGGAGATCGCGTTGCCGACGATCACCGCGCGGCAGTCGCCGGGGAGGTTCCCGGGCCCGAACGGCGTCCGGACCTCGATTCCCTCGCGCTCCAGAACCGTGGACATCGGGGGATAGGCGCCCTGATCGGACCCGCTCACCCGGTAGCCGAGCCGGGTGAGGAGCCCCGCGAGCGAGGCCATGGCCGTTCCGGCGACTCCCAGCACGTGCAGGCGGTCGCCCGCGCGGAGTCCGCGGATCACTCCACGGCGCCTTCGAGCAGCGTCAGACCGTCCGCGTCCATCCGGACCCTCACTTCGAACGGGACCGTTCGGCAGCGAGCTTCGTCGGTGTGGCCGGTCGCGAAACCGAAGACGGCGGGAACCTCGAACCGCTCGCTCAGACGGGCGAGGAGCTCCGCCGTCGTGTATCCCTGCTCAGGATGCTGGGTGCAGCCGGGCATCCGGCCGAAGACGATGCCCCGCACCCCGTCCAGCAGTCCGGCGAGCGCGAGCTGGGTCAACATCCGCTCGATCTGGTAGGGCTTGACGGAGATGTCCTCGAGGACGGCGATCGCGCCCCGGAACGAGGTCGCGAACGGCGTCCCCGCCAGCGCGGCCAGAATCGAGAGGCAGCCGCCCCGCAGAACCCCCTCGGCACGCCCCGGATGGAGCGTTTCCGCATCCCGCCAGGGCAGCGCGAATCCGGATTCCCGGGCCCGCAGCAGCCCGAGCGTCTCCTCCGCATCCCAGCGCGACGGGCCGCGGGCGATCTGCTGCGCGACCATCGGGCCGTGGAAGGAAACGATCCCCGCCCCCGACAGAAGCGACAGCAACGCGGTCACGTCGCTGCCTCCAAGAATCGCCTTGGGGTTCTGCCGCAGCCGATCCGCCGGAATGCGGGACAGGAGATCGAGGCAGCCGTAACCGCCGCGGGCGCCGAAGATCGCGCTCACCTCCTCGTCATCGAGGAGTTCGAGGAAGTCCTCCGTCCGCTCCCCGGCGGACCCCGCGGTGTACCCGCTCCGCTTCAGCAGATTCCGGGACCGGCGCGGCACGAGCCCGACGCGGCGGAGTTCCGCTTCGCCGGCTTCGAGCCAGGGGAGCTGCACCGGGCTCGCCGGCGCCACGATTCCCACCGTGGCGCCGGGAAGGACCGCGCGAGGTCTAATCGCCATGCATCAAAGGAAGTACCGGACGGCCGCCGCGATGGCCAGCGCGACCACCACCACGGCGAGGAATCGCAGCCGGGTTCGCCCGGGTTCACCCGGGAGCGGCCCTGCGACATGGAGCCTCGGCGGTGCGGCCGGGGGCCACGGCATCGACTCCTCGCCGGCCGTCTCGTCCGGTCCGGCGGCGACGGTCGGCGTCTCTCCTACCCCGCCGGCGCCGGCAGGCTCTTCGGATCCCGTGGCCTCCCGGGTTTCAGGGACCGTCGGCTCCACTCCGGCGGTGGATTCGATGCGGCAGCGGGCCCCGCCGAAGAGCAGTACGTCTCCGGGATGGATTCGTACGCGGGTCGGTACCGGCGCGCCGTTGACCCGGCTCTGGTTGGTGCTCTGCAGGTCCTCCAGGTGCAGCTCGAAGTCGCGGAGGACCAGCCGCGCGTGCTTGCGGCTCACGAAGATGTCGTCGAGGCGGATGGCGCACTCGGGAGAGCGGCCGATGCTCGTTTCGCGGTTGCGGATCTCGTAGCGCACCGGGGGCTCGAGGCGTTCTCCGGGAGTCGTGCCCGACCGGACGTTCTCCACGACGAGCGCGTAGAGCCCGGGCGTGGGGCCGGTTCGCTCCGTCACTGCGCCCTCAGGAGCCGCCGGGAGGCGAGAGGCGCGAGCAGCGGTCCGTCGTGGGTCACGAGCGTGGCGCCGGGCACCGCCGCCGCGGCCTCGAACGCCTGGGCGGCCCGCGCCCGTTCTCCGAGCGCGTCCAGGGCAAGCGCCCGGTAGTAGAGGACGGTTCCCTCACCGATGCCGGCGCCCGCCCCCGCGCTCACCTCGGCGAGATACCGGACCAGGGCGCGCTCCGGATCTCCCAGGAGGATCCAGCAGATTCCAGCCTCGAGCTGGCGGGTAGCGTCGCTCCGCCCTCTTGCGAAATCCGCCTCCAGCTCGACCAGACGCCGGTTGCACTTTCCGGCCGACAGCGAAGGAAGCACCGGGGTTTCGGCGAGCACGAGTCGCAGTTGCCGCTCGTTGCCCTCGCGGCGTACGACGAGGTCGATCGTCGTGTCCGGCGATTCACCGGCGACCAGCTCCGCGAGTCCGAGTTCGTCGGACAGCTGACGGCCCTCCACTTCGCGAATCTCGTCTCCCGGTTCCACGCCGGCGAGCACCGCCGGACCGGCCGGGTGGACGCCCGTGACCCGGAGACCTCCGGACCCGCCCTCCGCGCCTGAATTCGCGAGCGCCACGGCCGTCATGCCGGCCCACGAACGGCGCCGCGTCGGTGGAGTGAGGAGCCGCTCGGCCGCGGCGCCCGCACTGGCCGGGGCGAAGCGGTCGAACGGGGCAACGTCCGGCGTCCGGGATCCGGCGGCGAGGAACTCGACCTCCGCCGGGCCCGCTCCGGGTTCCGGCAGCCGCACCCGCACCCGCGCCTGGGCGTCGGTTTCGTCCCCGCCGTCCACCACGAAGTAGTCGTCCCGCGCCTCGAGCACCCGGCGGACCGCGCGGTCCGCGTCGGAAGTCTCCTCCGGGTCGCTCGGGGTCATGGCGAGTACGGGCAGGACCTCGCACGAAACGGCGGTTCGCGAGCCTCGCGAGACCGTGACGGAACGGGCGCAGCGGCCGGCGGGGTGCCGGATCTCGACCTCGTGCTCGCCCGAGCACATCGCCGAGAACGAGAGCGGCGTCACCCCCCGCTCTTCGCCGTCGAGCACCACGGTGGCGCCGCTCGGCTCGCTCTCGATCCGCAGCCCTCCGGTGGAAGGGCGGAGCCGCACGAACCGCGGCAGGTAGTCGCGGGGCTCGTCGGCGTGGAACGTGAACCGGGACGGCGTCCGGCAGGGCGCCTCGAGGGTGATCTCGTTGGCCCCGGTCTCCAGATTGCCGAGCTGCAGGGGCGCCGAGAACTCGTCGCGCGCGAACCGCGGCGGCACCAGGGGACGAAGGTCCTCCGGAAGACTGCCACCCGTGACGCCCGCGACGCGGCCTCCGACCCGCACCGTGACACCCGCGGGAGACGTGATCACGGACAGGACCGGACGGCTGCGGACCATCTCGTGCTCGATCGCGATCATCTCGCCCGCCAGCACTTCGCGCCGCGGTTCCGTGTAGACCGAGAACCCAGGGCGCTCCAGCCGAATCGTGAGGAGCCCGGCGAACACCGGACGCCCGGTCAGTGGCGTGGCGCCGACCGGCTCATCCTCGACGAACACGGTGACGCCGGCCGGCTCGGTCAGGACGGTGAGGTAGGCCAGCAGTTCGCTTCGCTGTTCCTCGAAGAGATCCAGCACGGCGGGAGAGAGACCGGCGACGTCGAGCCGCCACGTCGGGTCCGCCAGGATCAGCAGGCGCAGATCGTCGGAGGCCTGTTCGGGGGATTCGCGGGTTACCTGGGCCCGCGCGCGGTACTCGAGGGCTCGCAGGAAGAGTTCGTTCTCGATCTGCGGGAGGCGCCCGCCCGGGTCACGGGCCGCATCCAGTTGGTCGAGGATCGCGGTAAGGGCCAGCACCGCTTCCACGGCCAGATCGGGGTCTCCCGTCTGCGGACGGAGAGTGCGCAGGTCGCCGGCGATGACGACCGGATCCAGGGAGGCCGTCTCCTGCGCCGCCATGGCGGCCGGGACCAGCGCGAAGAGGAGCACGGCCATCGCGAGGACGGCCCGGGTCCGCAGCGGTCTCACGCCCGGTTACCGGAGCACCGCCACGGCGCGCGTCGACTCGTCGAGCACGTAGAGCACTCCGTCCGGACCCACGTCGAGCGACACCGGCCGGCGGACCGCTCCTCCCGACCACGCGTCTCCCTGAAGCCGGACGAGGGGCGTGAAATCCCGGTCGAAGACGCCGAGCGCGGGGCCGTCGCGGTCCAGCACGAAGAAGTTGCCCAGGGCATCGAAGGCCACGTCGACGGGTTCCGGGAAGCCGGAGTCGCGCGTCAGGTGGAAGATCCGGCGGCCCTCCGCATCGAAGGCGAGGACTCCCTGCCGGTCTTCGATCACGATGAGATGTCCCGCGGGATGCCGCTCGATGCGGTGCACCTCGTTGAGCCGGGGATGCGGCACCCGCCCGAGATAGAGACCCGACCGCGCGAACCGGAACACGCCCTTCTCCCGGTCGTCCCACACCCAGTAGCCCTCGGGGGTGACGGTGAGGGCGCGAATCCGGCGCAGGCGTTCCGGGCCGTTTTCGAGGCGGAGCGTCATCAGATTCCCGCCGACGACGAGCGCCTCCTCGGCCGCCACCACCGGGATTGCCGTGCCGCCCGCCGCACTGTCATGGATATAGGCGAAATCCCGGGGATCTTCGATTCCGACGGCTCCTTCGAACTCGCCCTCCGGCGTGAACGTCTGCAACTCGTCGGTGTCCCGGTCGAGAACGTGGAGACTGCCGCCCGCGATGCGCACCCGGAGCGGCCGGTCGAGGCGCTGCGGCGGCTGGATCGCTCCCGCGAAGCGCCAGGCGGGACCGCCCGGCGACTCGTAACGGGAGATGAGAGTGGCGAGCCCCCGGGCTGCTTCCGCGAGTGCCGCCGCCGAAAAGGCCCCATTCCCCCCAATTGCCGGCGCGGCGCCTTCCGCGGCCTCGTCCCGGATCACCCGCAGCAGGTCGGCGCGGAGCCCCGCGACCTCACCGAAAGCCGCGTTCGACTCGCCCAACCGCGCCAGGGTGCGGGCGAGCAGCAGCCGGGCGCGGAACCGCTCGGCCGCAGACGCCGGGGCGGAGCGTGTCTCGTGGAGCGCCGAGAGCAGGGCTCCCGCAACGGTCCGGTCATCCATGAAGTCGGATGCGATCGCCGCGATCCCGGTGAGCGCCGCGAACGACCACGGAGAACCCGCGGAGCCGCTCACGGTGAGGACACGCTCGTACTCGGCCAGGGCGTCGTCGGGACGCGGGGGAAGGCTCCGGATGGCGATCTCGCCGAGCAGCAGGTGCGCCCCCGGGATCGAGTCGCCCGCCGGATACGTGCGGAACAGCCGGTCCACCATCTCCTCGGCGGCGGCCGGGTCGCCGTCCACGTCGAAACGGTGCCGCGCGATGCGGAGCGCCGCGTCGTCGGCGAGCCGGCTGCCCGGCATGGTGTCCAGGATGGCTTCGTAGTCGCGCAGTGCCTGTCCGTAGCGCCCGCCGGCGTAGAACTGCTCCGCACTCCGGAAACGCCGTTCGGCGGCACGTTCGAGCTGGGCGTCGGTCCCTGTCTGGGCAAAGAGCGGCGGCGCAACCGCAAGCCCGATCAGAGCCGAGAGCCATGCCACGCGAGTGGTCATGAAGGGGACAGCGTCAGTTTACTTGCCCGCCCCCAGATCGGCGCAGCGGGCGACGAACGCCCGAGCCCGGCCGGCGTCACGGAAGGAACGGATCGCGGCGAATCCGGAGGCCCCGACGCCGCGCAGGTGATCGAGGTTTTCCGGATCCAGCCCCCCGACCACCCAGACGGGAATCCGTAACCGTCGGCAGGTCTCCCGGAAGACCTCCGGCGGAAGGGGGCGCTTCTCGCCGGTGGGCGCGACCGGCCCGAGGATCACGTAGTCGGCCCCGTCCTTCTCCGCGGCGGCCGCCGCGTCCACGCCGTGAACCGAACGGCCGATGAGCAGCCGCCCCCGGGGGAACCGGGAGCGGACGGCCGCGACGGACAGGCCGGCTTCCGGCAGGTGAACGCCGGCCACCGGGAAGGCGCCGGCCAGCGCCAGCCGGTCGTTCACGACGATTCGCGACAGGACGTCCTCGGATCGGGAGGCGAGCGTGTCCAGGAACCGTTCGCACTCACGGTCCGAGGCCTCCCGGTCGCGCAACTGGACAAAGTCCACCCCGAGCTCGCAGAGGTCCAGGAGTTGGTCCACGGAAAGACCGCGGACGGCGCAGATCGCGCAGGCGACGGGGCGCCGCGGCGATCCCAGATGGTGGACGATGGAGCGCCCCATCCTCAAGGGAGTCGTCGGTCAGCGCCTCTTTTCGCGGAGCCGGGCGGCCTTCCCCTTGCGCTTGCGGAGGAAATAGAGCTTGGCGCGCCGCACGTGATGCGAACGGACGACCTCCACCTTCGCCACCAGGGGCGAATGCAGCGGAAAGATCCGCTCGACGGCGACGCCGAACGAGGTCTTGCGGACTGTGATCGTGCGGCGGTTTCCGCCGTGCTTCATCGCGATCAGGATCCCCTCGAAGATCTGGATGCGTTCCCGGTCCCCCTCCCGGATGGTCGCGTGGACGCGCACCGCGTCGCCGGGATGGAGATCCGGGCGGTCCGCCTTCAGGTCGGCGGCCTCGAGTTCCCGAATGATCTCGGACCCCGACTTGACCCGTGTCGGCTCCGGCTCGACTTCCGCGTCCACCGAAACCGCCAGGGCGGTCTCCTCCGGGGCCTCCACGGCCTCTTGCTCACTCACACTCATGATGGTTTCTCCTTCGTACCTGGATTCGGTTTCGAGGCCGTCGCTCCGCGTCCCGCGAACGTCGAGAACAGGTCGGGCCGCCGGTTTCGGGTCACCTCGACCGACTCTTCCAGCCGGTACCGGCGAACGGCCTCGTGGTTCCCCGACAGGAGAACCGGCGGCACTTCCCTGCCCCGGAAGACGGGGGGACGGGTGTACTGGGCGTGCTCCAGGAGTCCGCTGGCGAACGACTCCCGGACAACGGATTCGGAATCTCCGACGGCGCCGGGGATCAGCCGGGTCACGGCGTCCACCACGACCATGGCCGGGATCTCTCCTCCGGAAAGGACGTAGTCGCCAACCGACAGCTCCTCCGCGCCGCTGAGGGCGGCGAAGCGCTCGTCGACGCCCTCGTAGCGCCCGGCGACCAGCAGCAACCGCGGTTCGCGGGCGAGTTCGGCGACCACGCGCTGGTCGAGTTGCCGGCCACGCGGCGACAGCAGGACGACCCGGGGCTTCGCCGCGTCGAGTCCGCGGATCGCTTCCACGGCCTCGACGAGCGGTTCGACACGCATGACCATTCCGGGCCCACCGCCGTAGGGAGCGTCGTCGGCCCGCTGGAATCGGCCCTCGGTCCAGTCGGTGAGCGCGTGCATCTCGATCTGTAGCAGGCCGGCCTGTCGCGCGCGCCGCACGATGCCGTGGTCGAAGACGTCCCCGAACATGCCCGGGAGGAGGCTCAGGATGTCAACGCGCATGGCCAGTAGCGTGGGCGTTGAGCCCGATGAGGCCGTCCGGAATGTTGAGAACCACCCGCCCGGCGGTCTCCCTGGTAGGCGGCTCGACCCGAACGCAGAGGGCCTCGACGAAGGGGATGAGGTCCTCGGACCCGTCCGGGCCCCGGAGGACGAGAAGGCTGGGTCCCGCGGTATCGAGCGTGTCCACGATCTCGCCGAGCGGAGCGCCCTCTTCGGTCTCGGCCCGGCAGCCGACGAGCTGGTCGGAGTAATAGCGGCCCTCCGGCAACGGGACGCGTTCTGCCTCGCCGATCCGGACTTCCATCCCCCGGAGCGACTCGGCGGACGTGATGTCGGTGATGCCGTCGAACCGGATCACCGGGCGCCCCTTGTGGATGCGCACCGATTCGAGGCCGCGCCGGGTTCCCGGCCGGTCTGCAGCGCCGATTTCGGCGCTCTCGATCTCGAAGAAACGGCCGGGGTCGTCGGTCAGCGGCTCGACGAAGACCTCTCCCCGGCGGCCGAACGGCCGGACCACACGCCCGATGACGACGTCGGCGGCAGCCTCCGCCGGAGTGCCCGCGGACAGGTCCGCCGGCGTATCGCCGTGGCGGCCGGTCTCGTTTAGCCGAGTGCCCTGCCCGGACCCGGATGCCGTTGCGCCAGAAGCCATTGTTCTCTCTGTCTCCTGGTCACGTCTGCCTGGTAGCGGAAGGTGGTCGCGCGGGCTGTCTCTTGGTCCGGTGTGCTGGTGAGGTGCGGGCGCCGGGTCGCCAGGTTCAGCGGGGTGGCGCGGAGGCCGTCAGCCAGATCCCGGCAGGCCCGACAACCGCGCTCGGCGGCCGGCCCGCACCTAGGACTCGGCGGAGGCTCCGTCTTCCCCTGACCCGTTTTCTTTCGAAGGGGCCGGCTCGGCGAGCACGTCTTTCAGGAAGCTCTTGACCGTGAGACTCGGCTTCGCACCGTGCCCGAGCCAGTAACGCGCGCGGTCGGCCTTGATGTGCAGCCGACCCTCCGCGTCGTTGGGCATGCGCGGGTGGTAGTAGCCGAGCGTCTCCACGATACGGCCGACCCTTCCGTGCACCGAATCGGACACGACCACCCGGAAATGGGCGTCGCGCTTCCGCCCGGTGCGGGCAAGCCTGATGTTCAACACGACAAGAGTCTCTCTTCTCTGAAAAAGCCGTCGCCGACAGCCACTCCGAAGGCCGGAAGGGTAGGCCGAACCCCCCTTCCAGTCAAGGTCGAGCGGACCCCGGACGGACCCACGCGCACACCGGAAGGCGGCACCACATCCTCCGAATACCGGGGGGTCCGTCCGGGGTCCGCCCGGCGCTTTGCGCCGGGATCGAAACTCCCTCGCGCACCTCCCGGCGCGCTTCGGCGAGTTCCGATCTCTGGTTCTTCTTGTGAAAGGGGGTAACCCCCTTTCAACCCCAGTGATCTGGTCCCGCTTGTGCCCAAGCAGTCACATACGGGCCTATGCTGCAAGAACACCAACGGTTTTCGGCCTAATCCGGGTTCCCTAGCCGCCCGCTCCCGTCCTCCCGAAGCGCTACACTTCCCGTCGGATTCGTGGGCCAGTAAGAGGGCCCTAGTCTCTCGGAGGCGGCAAACATGGCGAGCATGACGGCAGCAAGGGCCAAGGCCCTCAAGAAACCCGGGCGCTACAGCGCGGGCGGCGGCCTCTACCTCCGGGTACGGGCCACGAAAGTATGGGTCCAGCGGCTCACCGTCAACGGCGTCCGCCGAGACATCACCATCGGACCCTTCGACCTGGTGCCGCTCGCCGAGGCCCGCATGGTCGCCCTCCAGAACCGCCGCGCCCTGTGGGAAGGGAAGGATCCCATCGCGGAGCGCCGGCGCGGGGCCGTCCCGACTTTGCGGGAAGCGGCGGAGCGGACGCTGGCAGAGCGGAGGGCGAACTGGCGGGGCGACGGGTACGCGCGGGCGTGGGAAAGGACGCTCGAGCGCCACGTCTTCCCTGTGCTCGGGCCGATGCGCGTTGACGCGATCCGCGGGGACGACGTGCTCCGCGTGCTCTTCCAGGACGACCTCTGGAACCGGAAGCCGACCACCGCCAGCCGGGTGCGCCAGCAGATCCGCACCGTGCTCGGCTGGGCGCAGGCGCGGGAGTTCGTCGAGCGGAACGTGGCGGGCGAGGCCATCGACGGAGCCCTCCCGAAGCGGCGGCGCCGCGCGAACAGCCACCGCGCCCTGCCGCACGCGGAGGTGCGCGAGCTGCTGGCGACGGTCGAGGGGTCGCGGTCGCGGGCGGCGGTCCGTCTCTGCCTCCGGTTCCTGGTCCTCACGGTGGCGCGCAGCGGCGAGGCTCGGGGGGCGCGCTGGTCGGAGATCAACCTCGACAGCCGCACCTGGACGGTTCCCGGCGAGCGGATGAAGGCCGGGAAGGAGCACCGCGTTCCGCTGAGTCCGCAGGCGGTTGCGGTCCTGGAGCACGCCCGCCAGTTGCGGAGCCGGAAGGGCTGCGAGCTGGTGTTCCCCGGACGTTCGGGAGATCGGGAGTTGAAGGACATGGCCCTGACGAACACCCTTTGGGCGGCGGGCGTGGGAGAGCGTGCGACGGTTCACGGGTTCCGCTCGACGTTCAGCGACTGGAGCGCGGAGCAGGGGAACGCGCCGATGCTGGCGGAGGCGGCGCTGGCCCACGTGGTCCAGGGCGTCGAGGGCGCGTATCGGCGGACGGACCTGTTCGAGGAGCGCCGGGCGGTGATGGACGCCTGGGGGGAGTACGTCGAGGCCTGAGGCCGATCCCGAGCCGTCGCCCGCTCGTTCCGGCGCGGATCACGCAGCCCGGTCGGGGCCACCTTCGGGGCCGCTTTCCGACTAGCGGAAGTCAACACCCCCTTCCGCTAGTACTTCCGCTACCCCCGTTCGCGCACGAGCGTGGCTCACCAGCCGGGGGGCGCCGCTGGGTCACCCTCGGGGTCGCGTTCGGATGGGACAAGGACAACCCCCCGCTTGTCCCGTTACTTGTCCCACGCTTCCCGGGTCCGGCGTTGGACAAAAACGCCGTGGCACCGCTGCGGTTCGCTCGCCGGCTGCCGAACCGGGGTCTCCGCTTGTGGGCGGAGAGTGGGGCTGGGAGCGACCCCCCTCCGATCGACGGATCTACAGCCCCGGAGTCCGGACTTATGCCAGGACTTAGCTCCGGGGTTCGGGGTCGCTCCCAGCCCGCGCCTGCGGCGCGATTCATCCCTGCCGGAAGGCGAACAGCCCGCCTCCGGCGGGTGGAGGCGGCGGGTGACGTCACCGGCCGCCCGGTGGTCCTCACAGCGGACGAAGGCATCGAGCGACCGCTCCGCGAGGCCTCTGCCGACCTCGTTGGCCCGCTCCCCGACGTTGGGGAGTCGGAGGGCCTCCGCCGCGGTGAGCTGGTCTGCCGGCGTGACGTGCGCGTGCCTCCCGGGAAGGTCGTTACCTACGGTCGCGTGGCCGAAGAGGTTTGTAGCGCGAAGGCGGCTCAGGCGACGGGGAGCGCGGTTGGCAGCAACCCGATCGCCTTCCTCATTCCGTGCCATCGCGTGATCCGCGCGGGCGGGATCACGGGCAACTACGCCGGGGGCGCCACGCGGAAACGCTGTATGCTGGCGTGGGAGGCGAGTCGGCAATCTGCCAGCGGCCAAGCCGTCCCATGACCGATCCGCACTATTCGCTGTTTCCCGACCATGATTCCCTGACGGCGGCGGACCACGCGCTCACTGAACGCCTCGGGGTGTCGCGGCGTCTCATGCCGTCGCGCGACGTAGTACCCGCTGGCCCGTCCGGCGAATGGCTGCGGGAGCTGCGAAACATGAGATTCGACCGGCCCAGAGAGCTGGCGGGCTTGACGGAATGGGTGATCGACGGTCTAGAGACCGGCACGGTACAGGTGACGCATCCGGGCTATCTTGGCCTGTTCAACCCTGCGCCGACGTTCGCTTCCGAGTGCGCCGACCGGATCGCCTCCGCGTTCAACCCCCAGGTCTGCGTGCACTCGCATGCGCCGGCGGCGGTGGAGATCGAGCTGCACGTGATCCGGGAAGTGGCGCGCAGGGCCGGCATGCCGGATGGGTCGGGCGGGCACTTCACTAGCGGTGGATCGGAGGCGAACCTCACGGCAATGCTCTGCGCTCTTCAGGCTGCATGTCCGGCGTATGGTGATGACGGCGTGTGTGCATTTGCCCGTCCGCCCCACGTCTATGTGTCGGAGGAGAGCCATTTGGCTTGGCTGAAGATCGCTCACGCCGGGGGCATCGGGCGCAACGCGGTCCGGCTGATCCAGACCGACGGGCGAGGACGCATGGACCCCGATGCTTTGGCCGAAGCGATTGCAACTGACATCTCCAGCGGCCGCATGCCTGTGATGATCGCGGCGACGGCGGGCACCACCAACGCGGGCATGGTCGATCCGTTGACCCGCTGCGGCGAACTGGCCAGCGAGCACGGCATGTGGTTCCACGTCGACGCGGCATGGGGTGGTGCGCTGATTGCCAGCGATACCGGCGGTGCTCTCAAGGGCATCGAGCGAGCGGACTCGATCACGATCGACGCCCACAAGTGGTTTGCAACGACCATGGGAGCCGGCATGTTCCTGACCTCCAGACCGGATGTGGCCGCTCAGGTCTTCCGGGTGAACGCCAGCTACATGCCCAGGAGCGACACGGCCAAGGACTTCTTCGTCAACTCGAGCCAGTGGTCGCGCCGGTTCGTCGGCCTGCGACTGTTCCTTGCACTCGCGGCAGCGGGTTGGACGGGATACGCCGGCCACGTCGAGCGCGCCATTCGACTGGCGGACAGACTCGCGCGGCGGTTGCAGCGCGACGGTTGGTCGCTCGCGAACGACTCCCCCATGGCGGTCGCGTGTCTCGTGCCGCCCGAGGGCCATGAGGCCGTTCAGAGCTACGTCGATGCCGTTCACAGGGACGGCCGGTTCTGGGTGTCCACCGCAGTCTTCGAGGGCAAGACAGTGCTGCGAGCCTGCATAACCCACGGGCGAACGAGCGAGCGCGACATCGACGCGTTCGTCCACACCCTCAAGGCGGTAGCGCCGTCGATTGGAGCACACAGCCGGAGTCCGACCTGAGCGTTTCGGAACCTCACCGAACCGATGTGGACTCGGACAGAATACTCGCTCCCGTATCGCCGACGACGGTGAAGTGTTCGATCATTTTCCCGGCTGTCCCCGACGTTGGGGAGCCGGAGGGCCTCGCCGCGGTGAGCTGGTCTGCCGGCGTGACGTGGGTCCAGACCACACCGGTGCGCCGCTGCGCCAGGCGCCTACCGGTGCGGGGGTCCGGGGGCTGCGTCCCCGGCCGTCTGGAGCGCCGGCAGCGGCGCGAGAGACCGGGGGTTCAGAAGGGGGGCGGAGCCCCCCTCGCCAGACACCAGTGTACGTACACTGGGTAGGCTGGCCCCGTGCCCTAGCCCCGTGCCCTAGTGGACCGGGTGACGCCGTCAGTGCTGACCGGGACACGCTTTGCGGCTTGGAGAGGCCATACCGTTGGTCCTCAACGACAGGGTCACGCTGACTCTCGTGTTAGTTGTCGTTGCCTTCACGGACTTCCAGCGAGTCCCGTTGCTGGGCCTTGGGGTCGGGCTACGAACGCGGCCCACTGCTCCATGAGCGCCCGACGCCGCTCGTCGGTGCACCGGTAGGCGGCCTCGATGCGGTTCGTGTTCAAATGCGCCAGAGTTCCCGCGCAGGCCCAAAACTGCCTCCAACACCCCGTTCGCGTGGGGGGCCGCGCTGGGTGCCAGCGCGGCGGTGCAGGTCGCGGAAACCCAACCGAATCAAAGGCTTACGGTTCCGACGGTGGCGGACCCCCTTTCAC
>VXNL01000060.1 GCA_009840635.1 Acidobacteriota bacterium
CCGCGGCCCCCCCCCCCGCCCCCCCCCCCCCCACCGCGGTGCTCCGCACCGCGCACGGTGTGACGCCGCGGATCCTCACGGCGCGCGTCGCAACCCCACCAAATCGTGATGGCACCGACGGCTTGGAACGCCGCCTTCCGACTGAAGGACGAGCCACCCGGTACGCCCGGACTCCAAACAGGACGACGAACACAAGAGCCCGCCCCGGAGGGGCATGATTGACGGGATCAAGGGCTGGGACACTCCGAGGAGGAGGCGCGCAAGATCGAGCAGGGGATGGCCGACCTAGCCCGCAGGACTTCCCGCTCCCTCCCGAGGACGATTCCAAATCCCAGAAGGAGATCTGACAATGGATTTCGCACAGGCGCTCCACATGAGCAACACGGAAGCTGATCTCAGCGCCGATGAACTCGGCAGGCTAGCGGAGAAGCTCTTTGAGGTGTTCTGCGAACAGGAAGAGATTCCCTGTCAGCGGATACCAGAAGGGAAACGGAAGACAGCCGATTACCTCATCCAACTCGGTGAGCAGGAAGTAGCGGTCGAGGTAAAGGCTGTCACGGAATCCGACGAATTCCGTCGAGCGCAGGAAGAGCAGGAACGTACCGGGAAGCCTCAGGTCTACGACAAGAGTGAGGGAGCCGTCAAGAACAGAATCAAGGATTCCTATGCGCAGATCAAGGCAAGCTCGGAGGGAAAACGGGCAGGCCTCCTAGTTCTGTACGGACACGGACACGCGTACTTCGATGTTGACCCCCACGATGCCATTCGGATCGCAATGCGTGGGATAGATGCAGTTGAAGTGCTCGTGCCCAATGATCGACGCCACAGTCTCCAGTTTGGGAACAAGTTTCAGGGGAGCGGCAAGAGCGTGACGCCGAGCACGAACCGTGCTCTCAGTGGCGTTGCGAGACTCAGTGTCCAGTATGAAAGGCCAATTCGGTTGGAGATCGTGCGTAATCCACATGCCCGCATCCGTCTAGGAGACGAGATAAACGGACTCTCGAATGTTCTGCTAGGTGACATTGGGAAGGCTTCCGATGGCTGGGACTACGTGTTCTGGAAATAGGACCAGAACCGCTAGCGCCTGCCACGGGAAGTCAGATATCCCGCCTGTCTAGCTTGGTGAGTTATCTCCCGACGATCCCAGGTTCCTGTCCAGCTTTCGCCCGAGCTCCAAGAGCTCTCCAGCTCTACCTCCCAAAGCGCTTGAGATCGTCTGGGATCTCCCCGCGGAGTAGGTCCACCCAATGTTCTCCGGTGCATTCGTCCCCGGCCCATCCACAGCCGCCCGGTGCATAGACGATCCGGTTCTTTGCGCCACCATTTGGATAGTCATCCCACAGTCGCACAGAAACGACGTCCGGCCGAAAACGCTGATGCTGGGCCAAAGCGGCGGCCATCATCGCCAGTACTTGGTCCCGATGATCGGCAGCGTCCGGTGACTCAATCTCGACGGTTCGCCGCGTCCAGCCTCTCCAGCCCGACTCTTGTGCAGTAACTACCTGGAATTCTGGCGGGGCCGGTGGGACATTTTGCCTCGGCTCAGGCTCCGCAACCGTAACGTGGCGGTTCACGGTTAGCGCGGGTTGGCTTAGGTTCATGGTCCCCACTGCCACGCCGGCCGCGATCGCTGCCGTTTCTACGATCTTTTCTGCTGCCGCCTTCGTGAGCGCATCCATAGCCATGGCGTCGAGGGCCACTCCATCCTTTTCCAAGGCATCCTTGACGAACGCCCTAAGGACGGACTCCCTTTCCTCAAGTGCGGCCTTTACGCCTGCCGCCACTCCCTCCGCCACATCCTGTCTACTCTGAACTACGGCTTCAATCGCTTCCTGTAGCTCATCGAATTGCTCCTCAGACCACAAGATGAGCGGAAAGCTTGCCGAGAGTCGGTCCACTCCAAGCCGCGTCATCCGCTCCCGAACCCCTCGTTCCACGAGGGCGTCGCGCTCCTCGTCCGTGAGATGGTCCGCACTTAGCAGGTCATTGATGTTTGCGGTTTCCGTTTCCCCCCAGCAGGCGCAGACCCCTGCAACGGAGAGCAGTAAGGCGATGATCTTCGGCATTCCACCCCTCCAGTGGGGTCGCGCGAGCCGGTGCCGGACCCCTAGCGCGGGCCCTTATACCCCTGCCATTTTCTGTTTACAAGGCTCCTGGTGCGCTCGAAGGCGGTTTAGGTTCCTGACACTAACGCGTCCGACTCGGCGGTTTCGGCCCATTGAAGATGTGCCGCCGGAGGTGATGTCCATTCTTGCAGATCGTTCATAAACCCATACAGTATCAAGGGTTTATGAGATCATCATAGCGGCCCTCCGGCCCGCGTGCCGGCTGAAGCCGGCGTTCCAAGCTTGGCCGCGCCACCATGGCGATGAAGCGTCACGACGTGCGCGGCGCGGAGCGCCGCGCGTGCCGGTCGGAGACCGGCGTTCCAAGCCGTACGCGCCTCCCGGTCGATCAGCCCGACGCACCTTGCAGGCCTTCGGCCCGCGTGCCGGTCTGAAGACCGGCGGTCCCCCGCGTCTAGTGCTGGAGGCGGTTGATGACCCGGAAGACGCCCGGGGTACTGCGGGCGATGGACTCCAGGATCCGCGATTCGATGGGGCTCCGGACCACTCCGGTGAGAGCCACCACTCCCCGCGACACCACGATGTGGATGGGGGGATTGATCTGGTTGGCGCGGTCCGAGAAGCGGGGGTCGCGGTAGATCCGGTAGAAGAGGGCGCGGCGGAGGTCCTGGTCGTTGGGCGAGAGCGGCAGGACCTCGATCTGGTTGTCCACGCGCTTCACGCCGAAGACCCGGGCGACCCGCTTCTCGATCTCCGTCTTCTTGAAGGGCTCGGTGACCGCCCCCCGGAGGATGATCACGTAGGGCTCGTCCATCCCGAAGTTGATGTCGTCGAAGACCGTGTAGTAGGAGTAGCGGAGCACGGCGCTGCGGATGCCGTCGACGAGGTCCTCCATGTTCTCGGGCTCCGCGACCTCGAGGTCCGCATCCACCGCGAGCACTCCCTGCACCGACTCCGCCCGTTCGACGACGTCGCGCCGCTCCCAGGCGCTGACCACCTGACCGGTCAGCCGCACGACGCCGCCGTTCACGGTGACCCGGGGATCGTTGCCCTCGAGGTCCGCGCGCTCGATCTCCCGGGTCACGTCGGCCCGGACGGCCTCATCCGGGCGGGCCACGAACCCCTCGGGGGGCGGCGGCGGTGCGGCGGCCGCCTCGTCCTCGAGGGCGCCGGCGGCTTCCGGATCGCCGGCGTCTTCCTCCGGGTCCGCGAGGTCTTCCGGTTCGAGGACCGTGATGTCGGTTTCGACGGCGGTCACGCCGTCCACGAAGAGGGCGATCTCCACGATCCGCGACTGGGTGGTCTCGTTCAGCACCTCGCCGGAGAGGACCGCTACGCCGTCGCGCACGTCCACCTCGAAGATCCCGATCGGCAGGTTGGCCTCCTCGATCGCGGCCGCGATCTCGTCTCGCAGGAGGGTGTCGGAGCGCGGCTGGGCGGAGGCCGGAGCCGCCAACACAACGGAAAGGACGATCGAAACGAGGGTCATGAACTTCTGCATGGGATTGTTGCCTGTATCCCCGAAAATGCAACCGTCATGCCGCTTCGGTCAGGAGCCGTGAGGGCGGGGTGGAGTCGCGACGTGCGCGGCGCGGAGCGCCGCGGTGCCGGTCTGGAGACCGGCGTTCCAAGCCGTCGCGCTACTCGTCCTGGTAGGCGCCCGCGTAGGTCCGGTCGGCGGGGGCGGCGAGCTGGAAGAACACGAGCTGGAGGATGCGGGCGCCTCGGGCGAGTTCGAGCCCGTCCGGGTGGTGCACGGTGAGCAGGGAGCCGCTGCGGCCGCGGTAGCCCGAGTCCCAGAGCGCGGTGCCGATCTGCGCCCCGCTCCGGAGCAGCGAGGACCGGGTGCGGCCGATGGCGAACACGTCCGGCGGAACGTTGACGACCTCGTTGTAGCGCACCCACCAGGGGCCGGCGGCGAGCCGGTAAACGCCGTCCCGGTCGGGCGCGAGCGGCTCCGGCGTCGGGATGCGGCGGGTCGAGTTGTCGAAGTCCACGCGGCCCGGGCCCGCGCCGAACCGGCTCACCTCGGCGAGGGTGAGGTCCACCCCGTTCATCTGGACCTGCGTCTCCGGATCCACGAGGCCCGTGAGGAGCGGGGGATCGTCGTTCAGCCGGCGCCGGAGGGCGGCTCCCGCGATCAGCTCCACGTCAGGGTTCGGAGGGGCGTCCGAGGATCGTGGGCAGGGTGATGTGCTCCTGGCCCTGGTACTTCCCCTTCTTGTCCCGGTAGCTGACCTCGCAGTCCTCGTCGCTCTCGAAGAAGAGCACCTGGGCGATCCCCTCGCCCGCGTAGATCCGGCAGGGGAGCGGGGTGGTGTTCGATATCTCGAGCGTGGCGTTCCCTTCCCACTCGGCGTCGAACCCGGTCACGTTGATGATGATCCCGCAGCGGGCGTAGGTGGACTTGCCGATGCAGATGCCGTAGACGTTCCGCGGCATCCGGAAGTTCTCGACCGTGTTCGAGAGCGCGAAGGAGTTGGGCGGAATCACGCAGACCTCGCCCTTGTAGTCCACGAAGCTCTTCTCGTCGAAGTTCTTCGGATCCACGATCGCCGTGTGGACGTTCGTGAAGATCTTGAACTCGTCCGAGACCCGGATGTCGTAGCCGTAGGCGGAGAGCCCGTAGGAGATCACCCCCTGCCCCACCTGGTGGTCCACGAAGGGATCGATGAGCCGGTGCTCCTGCGCCATCCGGCGGATCCAGTGGTCCGGTTTGATGCTCGGCAGTTTCGGTTCCCTCTCGCCGGGGGGCTCAGATCAACTCGACGCCCGGGAAAAAGTACCCGAGTTCGAAGGCGGCGGTCTCCGGCGCGTCGGAGCCGTGGATCGCGTTCCGCTCGATCGAGGAGGCGAAGCGCGCCCGGATGGTTCCGGGGGCGGCATCCGCCGGGTTCGTGGCCCCCATCAGGCGCCGCAGCTCGGAGATCGCGTCGTCCCGCTCGAGCGCCATGACGACGGCCGGACCCGAGGACATGAAGTCGGTGAGGCTCGAGAAGAACGGCCGCTCGCGGTGGACGGCGTAGAAGCCTTCGGCCTCGGCCTTGGTCATCCGGACCATCCGCATGGCGACGATGCGGAAGCCCGCCGCCTCGAGGGCCTGGAGGATGGCCCCGGTGTTCCCCGCCGCCACCGCGTCGGGCTTCACGATGGAAAACGTTCGCATCGGTCGTTCCTGCTATCCCTGTAGCCTGGCTTCCATCGCCGCGCCCATCTCCGCCGGACTCTCGACGACCGTGCAGCCGGCTGAACGGAGCGCCTCCATCTTGCCCGCCGCGGTCCCCTGGCCGCCCATGACGATGGCCCCGGCATGACCCATCCGCCGTCCCGGGGGAGCGGTCTGGCCGGCGATGAAGGCGACCACGGGCTTCTTCAGCTCGCGGCGGATGAAGTCGGCGGCCTCCTCCTCGGCGCCGCCGCCGATCTCGCCGATGAGGATCACCGCCCCGGTGTCCTCGTCGGCCGCGAAGAGCTCGAGCACGTCCACGAAGTTGGTGCCAATCACCGGGTCGCCGCCGATGCCCACGCAGGTGCTCTGGCCGATGCCGCGCTCGGAGAGCTGGTGGACCGCTTCGTAGGTGAGCGTCCCGCTCCGGGAGACGACCCCCACGTGGCCCTCCTTGTGGATGAACCCGGGCATGATGCCGACCTTGGCCTTGCCGGGCGAGATGACGCCGGGACAGTTCGGGCCGAGGATGCGGGTGCCGCCCGGCGGGACCGTCCGCATGACCCGCACCATGTCGCGGGTCGGGACGCCCTCGGTGATGCTCACCACCAGGTCGAGCCCCGCGTCCACCGCCTCCGCGTAGGCGTCGGCGCAGAACGGGGGAGGAACCAGGACGAACCCGACGTTCGCCCCCGTCTTCTCCACCGCTTCCGCCACCGTGTCGAACACCGGGACGCCGACCGCGGTCTGGCCTCCCTTCCCCGGCACCACGCCGGCGACCAGGTTGGTACCGTAGTCGCGGCAGGCCTCGGCGTGGAAGGCGCCTTCGCGTCCGGTGATCCCCTGGACGACGAGGCGGGTCTCGTTGCCGACGAGGACGCTCATGCCGGGACCGCCTCAAGCTTGCGGACTACCTGCTCGGCGGCGTCGCGCATCCCGTCCGCGGTGGTGAAGTCGAGCCCCGACTCCTCGAGCATCCGGCGGGCGAGTTCCACGTTCGTCCCCTCCATGCGGATCACGATGGGCAGCGTCACCCCGAGCTTCCGGACGGCGGCGATCAGTCCCTTGGCGAGCCGGTCGCAGCGCAGGATGCCGCCGAAGATGTTGATCAGCACCAACCGCACCTCGGGGTCCGAGGAGAGGATGCGGAAGGCGTTTTCGATCTGCTCCGCGCTGGCGCCGCCCCCGACGTCGAGGAAGTTCGCGGGGGACGCCCCCGCCAGCTTCACGATGTCCATGGTGGCCATCGCGAGGCCGGCGCCGTTCACCATGCAGCCCACCGAGCCGTCGAGCTTGATGTAGCTGAGGCGGTGCTTGCTCGCCTCGACCTCGAGCGGCGACTCCTCGTGGATGTCGCGGAGCGCCGCGACCTGTGGCTGGCGGAAGAGCGCGCTGTCGTCCACCGAGACCTTGGCGTCGAGCGCGAGCACGTCGCCGCCCTCGGTGACGAGCATCGGATTGATCTCCACCTGGCTGGCGTCGAGTCCCTCGAAGGCCCGGTAGAGCGCGGTGAGGAACTTCGTCCCGTTCCGGAAGACCTGCCCCTCGAACCCGAGCCCGAAAGCGAGCCGCCGGGCCTGGAAGGGCTGCATCCCCATGGCCGGGTCCACGGTGACGGTCAGGATCTTCTCGGGGGTCTCCGCGGCCACCTCCTCGATGTCCATGCCCCCGGCGGCGCTCGCAACGCACATCGGACGGCCGGTCGAACGATCGATGATGAAGCTGACGTAGAGCTCGCGAGCGATGGCGACGCCCTCCTCCACGAGCAGCCGCCGCACCAGCCGGCCCTCGGGCCCGGTCTGCTTCGTGACCAGGGTGGCGCCAAGGATCGCGTCCGCGGCGGCGCGCACCTCGTCCTCGGTGCGGGCGAGCCGCACCCCGCCGGCCTTGCCGCGGCCGCCGGCGTGGATCTGGGCCTTCACCACCACCGGGAGGCCCAGTTCGGAAGCGGCAGCGACCGCCTCGTCCACGCTGAACGCGACCTTGCCGCGCGGGATGGGGACGCCGTACTCGGCGAGGAGCGCCTTGGCCTGGTGTTCGTGGAGATTCATGGGCCGCTAGACGCCGATCTTCTCGGTGAGTTCGCGCACCGCCGCCGCCGACCGGTCGAGCGCGGCCTGCTCGTCCGGCGTGAGCTCGATCTGGACGACCCCTTCAATCCCGGCCCGGCCGAGCTTCACGGGAACCCCGAGGTAGATGCCGTCCACGCCGTACTCGCCCTCGAGATACGCCGCGCAGGGGAGGATCTTCTTCTTGTCCTTGAGGATGGCGTCCACCATCTCGACGATGGCCGCCGATGGGGCGTAGTAGGCCGATCCCGTCTTCAGGTAGGCCACGATCTCGCCGCCGCCCTTCCGGGTGCGCTCGACGATCCGGTCGATCGCCTCCTGCGACATGAAGTCCGGGAGGGGGATCCCGGCGACGGTCGAGTAGCGCGGGAGCGGCACCATGTCGTCCCCGTGCCCGCCGAGCACGAACGCGTGGATGTTCTCGACCGAGACGTTCACTTCCTGGGCGATGAAGGCCCGCATCCGCGCCGAGTCGAGAACGCCCGCCATGCCGACCACCCGGTGCTTCGGCAGCCCGCTGGCGCGGAGCGCCGTCTGCACCATCGCGTCCAGCGGGTTCGAGACCACCACCAGGATGGCGTCCGGCGAGTGCTCCATCGCCTGCCGGGTGACGCTGCTCACGATCGCGTGGTTCTTCCGCAGCAGGTCGTCCCGGCTCATGCCGGCCTTCCGGGGCAGCCCGGCGGTGATGACCACCACGTCGGACCCCGCGGTGTCGGCGTAGTCGCAGGTGCCGCTCACCTGGACGTCGCTGCCGGTGACCGGGCAGGCCTCCAGCATGTCGAGGCCCTTCCCCTGGGGGATGCCGTCGATGATGTCGATCAGGACGACGTCGGCGAGCTCGGCGTCGGCGAGCCGCTGGGCGGCGGTGGCGCCGACGTTCCCGGCGCCGACCACGGTCACTTTCGGTCGCATTGGCAACCCCCTTTTGCGGTCATCCGGCTCGCGGATCAGCCCATGTTCCCGATGATCGCGTCGGCGAACTCCGAGGTCTTCAGTTTGGTCGCGCCGTCCATCAGCCGGTGGAAGTCGTAGGTCACCCGCTTCTGGGCGATCGTCGCCTCCATGGACCGCTCGATCAGGTCGGCGGCCTCGTTCCAGCGCAGGAACCGGAACATCATCACCCCGGAGAGGATGACCGAGCCCGGGTTCACCTTGTCCTGGTCGGCGTACTTGGGCGCCGTGCCGTGGGTCGCCTCGAAGATGGCGTGGCCGGTGTCGTAGTTGATGTTCCCGCCGGGCGCGATGCCGATGCCGCCGATCTGGGCGGCGAGGGCGTCCGAGAGGTAGTCGCCGTTCAGGTTCATGGTGGCGATCACGTCGAAGGCGCTCGCCCGGGTGAGGACCTGCTGGAGGGTGATATCCGCGATCGTGTCCTTGACCAGGATGCGGTCCTTCCACTGCCCGTCCCCGTGGGTGTCCCAGAGTTCGGAGATGCAGTTCTCCACCTCGCCGCGCACCACGGCACGGCGCTCTTCCGGCATCAGGTCGTAGCCGGGCTCGATCGCCTTGGCGTTGTCCACGGTGCTGATCCCCGAGTTGTGCTCCTGGTTGGACAGGATCCAGCTCTCGCGCTCGCTCACGGTCTCGGCCCGGAACTCCCGCGCCGCGAGGCCGTAGCCCCAGTCGCGGAAGGCGCCCTCGGTGAACTTCATGATGTTGCCCTTGTGGACGAGGGTCACGCTCCGGCGTCCCTGGTCGAGGGCGTAGCGGATGGCCGCGCGCACGAGGCGCTCGGTGCCCTCGCGGCTGACCGGCTTGATCCCGATGCCCGAGGTCTCCGGGAAGCGGATCTTCCGGACCCCCATCTCGTCGCGCAGGAAGCCGATCAGCTTCTGAACTTCCGCGGTTCCCTCGCGGTACTCGACGCCCGCGTAGATGTCCTCGCTGTTCTCCCGGAAGATGACCATGTCCACCTGGTCCGGGCGGTGCACCGGGCTCGGCACGCCCTGGTACCACTTCACCGGCCGCAGGCACACGTAGAGGTCGAGTAGCTGGCGGAGCGCGACGTTCAGCGAGCGGATCCCGCCGCCGACCGGGGTGGTGAGCGGTCCCTTGATCCCGACCAGGTAGTCGCGGAAGGTGTTGACCGTCTCCTCGGGCAGCCAGTCGCCGGTCTCGTTGAACGCCTTCTCGCCAGCCAGCACCTCGCGCCACTGGATGGCCCGGCGCCCGCCGTAGGCGTTTTCGACGGCCGCGTCGAACACGCGGACACTGGCCCGCCAGATGTCCCGCCCGGTGCCGTCGCCCTCGATGAAGGGAATGATGGGGTTGTCGGGGACCTGAAGTCGCCCGTTCTGAATGGAAATGCGGCCGCCCTCGGGCGGCGTCGAGTGGGGTTCGGCGGTCATGAACTCTCTTCGGGAAACAGGTTTTGGGGGATAGCGCGCATCCCGAACCCGATCGGGTTCGGTGGAGAACACACCGGAGTTGCCGCGCGGGGAAGGCCCTGACTCAGCGCCGCCGGATCACCAAGGCGGCAGCGAACCATCCCGCCGGTCGCGGCGGCAATTTTAGGCCGCTCGGGGCGCCAAGGCAATGGACGGGACAGGGGCCGGGACTCCATCGGCACCTCGGGTCGTTGATTCGGGGACCGCGCCCCGATACCTTCCCGCGTCGCTCGCAGTTGGTCGACAAGGAGGACCCGGTCTTGCAGAGAACGACTGCCGCCCTCGCGCTGTTCGCGCTGGCGGCGGCCGGACTCGGACTGGCGGTCTCCGGGTGCGGAAAACCGCCGCTTCCCCCACCCCCTCCCCAGGACCCGCCCCCCGCACGGGTGGCGCCGCGGGAAGCTCCACTGCCGCCGCCACCGCCGCCGCTGCCTCCGCCCGACGCGGTCGACATCGGTTGCGACGACGGCGACACGGCGTCGCCGGACCTCTTCCTCTCCATGCTCCCGCAGTGCGGCGACCGGGTGAACGTGGTCGCGATGGGCGGGGTGACCGGCGAACTGGCGCGCCTCCTCCGCGAACGGACGCCCGCCAACGTCCTGGACCTCGAAGCGCCGGACCGCCTGACCGACGTCCTGAGCAAGTCCCGGGACCGGATCACCTTCCTCGTCCTGTCCGGGAGCGATGGCGACCCCTCGACCATGGAAACCGCATTCCGGGAGATCCTGGAATCCCGCGACGCCCGGTCGCCCAGCGCCGTCGTGGTGGCCCATTTCCCCGAGCGGTTCGACGACGTCATCGTCCGCCTGACCTCGGGCACCCAGTCCCTCGAGCGAAGGATCATCGTCGTTCCCGAGGGCGACGAACCCGCGGCCCGGATCATGGACGCCATCGCCACGCGCTGCGGAGACTCCCTCACCGACGGGACCGGCGGCCCCCGCCGCTGCCACCTCCAGCCGTAGCCGGCGCGCCGGCTTGGAGCGCCGGCTTCAGCCGGCACGCGCGGCGCTCCGCACCGCGCACGTCGTAACGCTGGCCAGCCTCACGGGCACAACCGGGCGGTCCCGGGCCTCCCGTCGGCCAAGGCGGACAGCGGTACGTCGTCCGTGGGCCTCCGGCCCGCTGTGCCGACCAGAAGTCGGCGTTCCAAACCGGCAGGCCACCCCGGCCGACCGGAGACGCCGACCGCGCCGACGTATCTACCGCGCCGCGAAGAACCGCTGGATCCGCCCCACGCCCTCGTCGATCACCGCGTCCGAAGTGGCGTAGCTGAGCCGCAGGTGCGCGTCATGCCCGAAGGCCACCCCGGGCACGGTCGCGACCCGCTCCTGATCGAGCAGCGCCGCAGCGAGTTCTCCGGACCCCTCACCCGGGCGCAGCACCGCCTCGAAGCTCGGGAACAGGTAGAACCCGCCGTCCGGAGCGCCGCAGCGCACCCCCTCGATCGCCAGCAGGCCGTCGCGCATCCGCACCATCCGGCGCGCGAACTCCTCGGTCATCCACTGGAACCCGGCCGGGTCCGCGGTCACCGCGGCGAGCGCCGCCTTTTGTGAGATCGAACTGGCGTTCGACGTCATCTGGCTCTGCAGCGACGCGGCGCCCTTGATGACCTTCTCCGGGCCGATCGCCCACCCGAGCCGCCAGCCGGTCATCGCGTAGGTCTTGGAAGCCCCGCCGGCAACGACGAACCGGTGTCCCAGGATGTCCTGCATCCGGCGGTAGCACCCCTCCGGTGGGGGCTCGAAGGTGAGCCGCGCGTAGGTGTCGTCCCACAGCAGGTAGGCGTCGGCCTCGAGCGCCAGGTTCGCGACGTCCTCCAGCTCGCCCGGCGAGAGCATCACCCCCGACGGGTTCCCCGGAATGTTCAGGATGATGCAGCGGGTCCGGTCGGTCACCGCGGGCTCGATGACGGCGCGGGTGGGCCGGAACCAGCCCTCCTCGCCGGCGCGGGCGAGCACCGGGGACGCCCCGGTGATCTTCACCTGCTCGGGGAAGGTCGGCCAGAACGGCGTGGGGATGACCACCTCGTCGCCTTCTTCGCAGGTCGCGAGCAGAAGCCCGGTGAGCGCGTGCTTCCCGCCCGACGTGATGAGGACGTTCGCGGCCCCGAAGTCCAGGTCGAAGTCCCGCCGGTAGCAGTCGGCCACCGCCGCCCGTAGGTCGGGAGCGCCGGGGTTCGGCGTGTAGCGGGTGTAGCCCGACTCGATGGCCTGGATCCCCGCCTCCCGCGCCACCGACGGCGTGTCGAAGTCGGGCTGTCCGGCGGAGAAGTCCACGACAGCCTCTCCGGCGGCCTTGAGGCGCATCGCCTCGGCCATCACGGCCATGGTGGGCGAGGGCGAAATGGCGCCGACGCGCGCGGAAACGTGGATTCCGGAATCGGTCATGAGCAGGTCCGGGGGCGGTCAGCCCGTCGGGGCAGCGGGGAACTTCTCGGCGAGGCGGCGCGCCACCGGCTCGGGGACGAGGCCGCTGACGTCCCCGGAGAGCGCCGTGATCTCCTTGATCAGGCGCGAACTGACGTAGGAATACTCCTCCGCTGGGGTGAGGAAGACCGTCTCCACCTCGGGCGCCAGCCGGCGGTTCATGAGCGCCATCTGGAACTCGTACTCGAAGTCCGAAACCGCCCGGATGCCGCGCACGATCGCGGCGGCGCCGCGCCGCCGGGCGTAGTCCACCAGAAGACCCGAGAACGCGTCCGCCTCCACTGCCGGGTCATCGGCGAACGTGGCGCGGATGAAGTCGAGACGCTCGGGGACCGTGAAGAGCGGAGCCTTGCCGGTGTTGTGGAGGACCGCGACGACCACCCGGTCGAACTGCCGGGCCGCCCGCCGGATGATGTCCACATGCCCGAGCGTCAGAGGGTCGAAGGACCCCGGGCAGATGGCCAGGCGGGAGGTTGGTTCCAAGTTCAGCGCGGGTCCTTGAGATCGCGTGGAGACGCGGGCGAAACCTAGCATACGGCGCTGCTGCCGGCGGGTTTTGGGGTTGGCTCCGTCCGTTCGAGACGGTCTTTTGCGAGCCGGTCTTCCGGCCCTTAACTGCCGCTTCGCTTCGACTTTTCCACATTTGGGCCGAATTCGACGGTCAAGTGGGAAAAAACCGGACGGATTTACGTCTAGGTCTGTGTGTCCACTCTTTCGTCCCCCTTCGCCCACCGGTACAGGGAGAACGCACCGTCCCCGGCGGCCGTGGTCCGGGTCTTCACCCCGGAGGCTGGACGCGTCCGCGACTGGGGCTCAGGTTCCAGGCGGACCACGACGCTCGGCGGCGCCGTCCAGGAAGAGCGGTGCTCCGCCACCACCAGCGGCACGAGGCTGACCGCCCCCCGCAGCAGTTCCAGACCCCCTTCCGATTCCCAGGTCTCCCAGGGCGGGTCGAGGAACGCCACGTCGAACTCCCTTCTGGCCTCGAGAAACCGGCGCAACTCCCCGAGCGCGTCTCCCGCCACCAGCTCGAAGGCGTTCGTTCCGAGCCGGGCCGCGTTCCGTTCGATCAACCGGCCCAGCCGCGGGGACCTCTCCACGAACACGCACTCGCGCGCACCGCGCGAGAGCGCCTCGAAACCGAGGGTCCCCACCCCAGCGCACAGGTCGAGGACCCGGGCTCCCTCCAGTTCCCCGGCCAGCACGGTGAAGAGGCTCTTTCGCAGCCGCACCGCGCTCGGCCGAGTCCGGTCGGCCGCCTGTATCGGCCCGCGCCTGGAACCCGCTCGCGGCGGACCCGTCAGGACCCGGCCCCGAAATACGCCACCCGAGATCCGCACGCTCATCGTCGGATTTCCCCTGCACGCGCCGGCAACCGGCTCTTCCCGGGCCGCGCGCCTCGCCTCAAGGAGCCATCATGCCAACCTCCCCACCCCTCCCTGACCCAACCCGGCGTCCGGTTCGGTTTGCCCCGGAGGCCATCCGGACACCCCGGGTGCGGCGGGCGCGGCTGCCCAGGACAATCGCGAGCCGCTCGGAACTGCGGCCCGCCGTCGCAGTCTCCGCCGAAGTCTCGCCGGACGGGAGGGGCGGCGAGTGGGACCTGGCGCGCCGCCACGTCCTGCGTTGGCTGGAGGCGCACGTCGGCCCCCTTCCCCCCGGCTTCGACGCGGCTGCGCGTCCGGAAGGCGAGAAAGTGCACGTGGAACGCCATCGATCGGCAGGCGCCATCGTACGGGCGGTCGAGCGGGAAGCGGGATCAAGCCGGTACTTCGGGGCGGAGCTCGAAGCGGGCGCCTTCGCCGGACTGGCCGCCTGGAAGGCCATCGTGATCCTCTTTCGCGCAGGGTCGACGACCGGACTCCGCGCCATGCTCTTCGCGCCGCGCCGTCGCCTGGACCAGCGGGATACGCCGCTGTGGGTACCCGGCATCGTGCGCTGGCTGGGGCGTTCCCCAGGGCTCACGGATTACGGCTGGCGGCTGCTCCCCGCCCCCTGGATCATCGAGAACGAGGAGGGGGTGGAGGGGCTGATTCACCTCATCGGAAGCCGGCAGCGGACCCGCCCGGTTTTCGCCATCGGGCTCGGACCCCGCGAGACGAACCCCGAATCGGCTCCCGTCGATCTCTGGGACCTCGCGCACCGCACCGTGGGTCTCGCGCACGTGGCCGTCCTGACGGGCCCCATGACCTACGCGCTGACGGACCGGGTGGGACGCAGGTACAGCGTCTTCGGGAACGCCGTCCGCACCTATCGGCCTGGCTGCGTCCTCGGTGACCGCGCGGCGGAACACCCCATGGCGCTCCCGGAGACGGTGCGGCGCTGGCGTAACGGGGGCCCGCACGACTTCGCCGTCTTCCTGACGCGGGAGGCGGCCCGGACCAGCGTCCTTCGGCAGGGAACCCGGGACTGCTGGTTCCCCGAGTCGGTCGGGACCGAATTCCGCGAGGCAGAACTTCTCGGCACGCCGGACCCCATTGGGGAAGCCCTCCGCCGCCCCTCGGCTGACGGGGACGCCGTGCATCCGCTGGGCGCGGGAGAGGATGCGGCGGCGGCGCAGGGCGAGGAAAAGGCGGAAGCGCCGACCGCGGAGGCCCGGGCAAGTTGAGCGTGGGACTCGTGTGCGACGCCGCATCCTTGTCAGACCAAGCGCTCCGTGCCCCTGCTAGCATGGAGCCCAACGCACGGAGAATGCTCCGATGACCGAGTCCAGGTGGGGGAGGGTCAGGGACAACACCGTTCCTGTCCTGTTGGGCACTCTGATGGTGGCGCTCTTCTATACGACCGCGAGCACCCAGGGCCGAATGGCCGACATGGAGAACCGACTCGGAGAGCGGATTAGCGCACTCTCGGATCGGTCACACGACGCGGACAAAGACCTTTCGGAACGGATCGGCGGGTTGGCGGCGGAACTCTCCGATCGGATCCATGGGGCAGAAAAGAGCCTCTCGGATCAGTTGAGCGGGATGGAGAAGCGCCTCTCGGATCGGATCACCCGGCTGGAAACCCTGATGGAGATTCATCTGGAGGCGCACTCGGCGCAGGCTGCGTCCGGCGGAGTTCGCTAGCCGGCGGACGCCCAAGGGGTATAGCGGCACGTCTTCCGCGGGCCTCCGGCCCGCTGTGCCGGCTGAAGCCGGCGTTCCAAGCCGTTGCGCCACGCGGCGCGGAGCGCTGCGCGTGCCGGCTGAAGCCGGCGTTCCAAGCCGGCGGTCCCCACCTCCCTACCCGCCCGCCGTGAGGCCGAAGCGTTCGCCCCAGGTCTCGCGGACGTGGGCGAGGATCCGCGTTCCCTCGTCCGTCGCCGCGGCGGGCGACGCCAGGAAGTCGCTCGCCTCCTTGCGGGCGAGGCGGAGGAACTCGGCGTCGCGGACGATGTCGGCCACCCGGAACGGGGGGATGCCCGACTGCCGGGTGCCGAGGAAGTCGCCCGGGCCCCGGATGGCGAGGTCCTCCTCGGCGATCCGGAAGCCGTCGGTGGTCGCCTCCAGCACCTGGAGGCGGCGGAGCGCCGATTCGGTCGGCTTCCCGCCCACGACGAGGATCGCCGTCGCCGGGTCGGAACCCCGCCCCACCCGGCCCCGGAGCTGGTGGAGTTGTGCCAGGCCGAAGCGCTCGGCGTGCTCCACGACCATCACCGTGGCGTTCGGCACGTCCACCCCCACCTCGATCACGGTGGTGGCGACCAGCACGTCGAGCTCCCCGGAGGCGAACGCGCTCATCACCGCCTCGCGGCGCGCCGCGGGGACCCGGCCGTGGACGAAGTCCACCCGCAGCCCGCGGAAAGGCCCCTCGGACAGCTCCCGGAACCGGGCTTCGACCCCCGCGCCGGGGAGTTCCTCCGACTCCTCGATCAGCGGACAGACGTAGAACGCCTGTCGGCCCTTCCCCACCTCCTCGCGGACCCGCGCGTACACCTCGGGCAGGCCGGCCGAATCCCGGATCAGGGTGCTCACCGGCTGCCGCCCCGGAGGGAGTTCGCGGAGCTCGGACAGGTCGAGGTCACCGTGGAGCGCCATGGTCAGGGTGCGGGGGATCGGGGTCGCCGTCATCACCAGCAGGTCCGCGCCCCCGCCCCGTTCGACGAGCGTGCGGCGCTGGGCGACCCCGAAGCGGTGCTGTTCGTCCACGACGGCGAAGCCGAGGTCCCGAAACCGGGCGCCGTCCTGGATCAGGGAATGCGTGCCGACGACGAACTGCGCCCAGCCGCTCGCCACTGCCTGCAGCGTGTCGCGGCGTTCCGCGGCCCCGAGGCCCGCGGTGAGCAGCACGACCCGGATGCGGTGCGGCTCGAGAAGCGCCCGGATCGTCGCGAAGTGCTGCTCGGCAAGGACCTCGGTGGGGGCCATGAGCGCCACCTGCGCTCCGTGATGGATGACGATGAGCGCCGCGATGACCGCCACGATCGTCTTCCCGGAACCCACATCGCCCTGCAGCAGCCGCCGCATGGCGAGGGGGGACTGGAACTCCTCCGCGATCGTGGCGAGGGCGTCCCGCTGCGACGACGTGAGGCGGAAGGGCAGCACCCAGCGGACGAGGTCCCGCAGATCGTCGTCCACGGTGAAGGTGTGCCGGCCCGGCCGGTCCACCCGGTCCTGCCGGCGGCGCATCCGGAGCCCGAGGGCGAAGACGAAGAACTCCTCCAGGATGAGCCGCTGGTGGGCGCCCGAGCGTCGCCGCTCGAACTCGGCCAGGGAGGCGCCGTCCGGAGGGAAGTGCACCGCTTCGAGCGCCTGCCTTCGGGACGGGAGTCCCATCCGCCCGACCAACTCTTCGGGGAGCTGACCGGGCCCCACCGCAGCGCCGCCCTCGAGCAATCGGTGAAGGGTGGTGCGCAGGAGCCGCGGCGTCAGGGAACCCACCCGTTCGTAGATGGGCACGATCCGGCCGGCGTGGGCGCCGGGTCCGGGATCCCCGGAAGCGGGCTCCCCGGGTGCGCCGCCGGCGTCCGGGAGAAGCGGCGCGGAACCGGCGGCGGATCGCTCCCGCTCGCCGGTCACCAGTTCGTAACCGGGGTTCGCGAACTCGGGTACCGCTCCGGCGAAGGGTTTCTTCACCTTTCCGAACAGCAGCACCCGCTGTCCGGGTCGCAGGATCTGCTTCAGATGGACCTGGTTGAACCAGGTCGCCTTCACCGGGCCGCTCGCGTCGTGCCCTCGCAGTTCGACGATGCGCAGGTTGCGCCGCCGGGTGGGGCGCACGCTGAGCGACGCGATCAGCACCTCGGTCGCGGCGGAATCTCCGTCGGCCAGCTCGGCGACCGGACGGTGGGCGCTCCGGTCCTCGTAGCGGAAGGGCAGCCGCAGCAGCAGGTCGCCGGCCCGGACGATCCCGACCTCGGCGAGCGCGGCCGCCCGCCGCGGACCCACGCCGGGGAGGAACCGGACCTCGGTGTCCGGGGTGATTCCGGGCAAGGTCGCCTATGCGGGGAGCACCTCAGGGAGGAGCGGGCAGGAGCAGGACTTCCCCCGCCCTGAGTTCGATGCCGGCGAGTCCCGTGGGAAGTGGGAACGGCTCCCCTGCGAGGATGGGGCCACGAACCTGTTCGCGTCCGGCCTCGGAAAAGCCGACCAGTCCTCCCAGCACGGCCTGGGCGATGACGTCCGGCGGCAGCTCCACCCCGGCGACGGTGCCCCGCAGGATCGTGACCGTTCCCGACCCCCCGGCGCCCCGCACTTCCACAGCGAGATCCACGGGCTGCGGCGGGGTGCCGGGCGGTGGAGCGAACGGGCCGAGCACCGCGCCCAGCCGTTCCGCATCCACCCGCCCGGTGAGCTGCACCTCGCCGGGGAGGAGCCGGACGTGGACCCCGGTCAGTCCCGCCTGCTCCGTCAGGAAGGCAGTGAGCTGGACGGATCCGAGGAGCGCGTTCACCTCGTCCTCGGACAGCAGAACCGGTTCGGGAGAGCCGGACCGGACCTGGAAGATCTTGAGCCAGGCGCCGCCCTCGAGGGGATCGGCGGGCGGCGCCGGGGACTGCTGGGCGGAGGCCGCGCCGAGGAGCGGAGCCGCGGCGAGGAGCAGGAGGAGGGGGCGCATGGAACGGGGGAATTCTAGGGGCGGTACGCGCCGCGAGAGTGGATGAGCTTGCGCGGTGCGCGGGCGCGGCGCGCCGCGCGTGCCGGCTGAAGCCGGCGTTCCAAGCCGTACGCGCCGTGAGGATGCGCGAGGTTGTGACGTGCGCGGCGCGGAGCGCCGCGGTGCCGGTCTGGAGACCGGCGTTCCAAGCCGTACGCGCGGTGGGGAGGGATGAGGTTGGGACGTTCGCGGGACTAGGCCGATCCGAGGAATACGCGCTCCACACCTTCGAGCGCCGCCGGATCGCCGGCCGCGCCGTGGACCCAGGTCACGTCCCGCTCGGCGCGGAACCAGGTGAGCTGCCGCTTCGCGTACCGACGGGTGGCGATCACCACCCGCTCCTCGGCGGCACGGAGCCGATCGGGGAGATCGCGGGCCCCGCCCTCCTCGGCGAGCGCTCCCAGCACCTCGCGGTAGCCGATCGCGAGCCGGCCTGGCCATTCCCCCGGATAGCGCTCCAAGAGGCCTCGGACCTCTTGGACCAGGCCGGCGGCGAACATGCCCCGGACCCGGCGGGCGATCCGGGCTTCGAGGAGATCGCGCGGCGGGTCGAGGCCGGCGATCCGCCACTCCGCGTCCGGAAGCGGGGGACGGCGGGTCGCCTGCAGCCGGGAGATGGGCTCTCCCGCGGCGAGGGCCACCTCGAGGGCCCGGACCCGGCGCACCCGGTCGTTCGGATGCACCCGGCGGTGCACCGCGGGGTCGAGGCGGGCTAGGAGCCGTTCCATCCAACGGGGGCCGGAGGGCCGGCGATAGATCGCGTCGAGCCTCGCCCTCAGGCGCGGGTCGGGCTCGGGCCCCTCGAAGATCCCGTCGCGGAGCGCCCGGAAGTACAGCCCGCTGCCGCCCACGACCAGCGGCACCGCTCCGCGCCGCCAAGCGTCCCGCACCGTAGCAGCCGCGAGCTCCGCATAGCGGCCGGCGGTGCACGGATCGTCCGGGTCGAGCGCATCGAGAAGGTGGTGGGGCCGGCGGGCGCGCATCTCCGGCGTCGGTTTCCCGGAGCCGATGTCCAGCCGGCGGTAGATCTGGAAGGCGTCGCAGGAGACGATTTCGACCGGAAAAGGGAGCGAATCCGCGACTTCGAGCGCGAGGTCCGACTTCCCACTGGCGGTGGGTCCCACGAGCGCCAGGACGAGCGGCCCGGGGCCGGCCTCCGGGGACGGGCTACCCAAGACGGCGGAGGAGGGCGATCAGCAGCAGCACGAGGACGAGCACGCCGCCGGCGCGCAACTGACCCGTTGAGAAGACGAACCCGGACCGCCAGCTCACGGGGCCGGCCGGATCTCGGTCCCCGGGTAGTAGTGGGCCAGGATCTCCCGGTAGCCGACGCCGGCGGCGGCCATGCCGTAAGCCCCCGCTTGGCAGAGGCCGAGACCGTGGCCCCAGCCCCTTCCGGAGAACCACCACTCGGTTACCGCGCCGTCTGCTCCGCGCCGGGGTTCGGCCCGGAAGAGGTTCTCGGCGAGACCGAGGAGGCGCCGGATGCGCAGCCCCCGCAGTTCGAGACTCCCGCTGGTCCCGACGATCTCGAGGCGCACGATCCGCCCCGAAGCCCCGAACTCGAGCGGTTCGAGGGCGACGATCCGGCCGATGGGCTTCACCCGGTTCACGGCCTCCGAGAGATCTGTGTTGTTCTTCGGCACGAACCACGAGCTCTGCCGGGAAAAGCGGTCCTCGGCGTCACCGAGGTCTTCGAGGACCAGCAGGTCGAACGGGACGGGTTCGTCCATCGCCGGCCCGGCGGCGGCGTGATAGCGCACGAAGTCCCCGACGCGGAGCCGCAGCTCGCCGGCGGGCACCGCGAGCGGCGGCGGATCGCCGCGGCCCGGAGTGCGGGTGGGACGGATCTCCCGGAAGAGAAGTGCGCCGCCGCCCGATTCGAGCCGGACCAGCGGCGGCTCGTCACGGGCGATCCCGTTATCGTCCTCTTCGAGCGTGATGCGGACCCAGCCGTCCAGGACCGCGACCTCCCGGATCTGGCCGCGCCGGAATAGGGTCCCGTCCCGGCGGAGCAGCGACGCCCCGACCCCGATGACCTCCCGCCGGCTCACGGGCCTCGCCGGGTCGAGCCCCCGTTCGCTCGGGTCCAGCAGGCCTTCGGCGAGCAGCCGGCCGAGCGCCGGATCCCCCTCGCGGGACAGCTCGCCGCCGTCCGGCCCGGGTCCGAGCACCGGTTCCCCCGGCTCCCGGCAGCGGATCTCCTCCACCAGCCGGCCGAACGCGCCGAGCGGCAGATCGTCCCCGGGGGCGCGGTCCGGATCGCACGACCGGAGTCCGAGCCACTGTACCGCCGTCGAAACGACGCTCACGGCATCCTCACGGGTTGCCGGCCCGGACAGCCCGGCTCCGCTCCAGCCGGACACCGGCGCTCCCGCGAGCCGCACGAGTGCGGCATCCAGCGGACCGTCCGCCGGGGCGCCTTCCAACCGGACTCCGCGGCCCTCCCGGATGCAGGCCCGGGCCACCAGGTAGGGCGTCGGGTTCGAGAAGACGTTCTCCGCGTTCTCGGTGTAGCCCCCGCAGGAGGCGGTGTAGAGGGCGTCGATGAGCCGGCCGTCGTGGAAGACCGCTTCGCCCGCGGTCTCCCGGATCGCGGCGGTGGAGAGCGGGTGTTCGGCCGCCACCCCGCCATAGACCTGGCAGGCCGGTCCGGCGCAGAGGTCGTAACCGCGGCGGAGGTAGGCGTCCCGCGGAGTGAGGGCGTAGGTGCGGGCCGCGAGGGCCTGCGCCTTCAGGGCCTCGATCTCCGGAAAGAGATCGGGCGGCAGCTCCCGCGGCACGACGCCGAACAGGTACTCCTCGAGATTCGTCCGGTTGACGACGGTCACCCCGTCCCCGCTGCGGAATACCGTGAACGAGCCACGGTACGGGCTCCCCTCCCACTCCAGAAACCCGCTCGCCGGGGGGTCGGCGGTCAGGGACACCCCGGCGGCAAAGCGGATCGGCGAACCGCCGAAGGGGCGGACCACGAGGGCCTCCCCCCTCGGCGCCGGAATCCGGAAGGTCCCGGCCTCGGGAAAACCGGCGTCACGCAGGCTCGCGGCGTCGGCGCCGGAGCCCGTCGACAGGACGGCAAGATAGCGGCCGGTCTTCGGATCGCGCCGGACGCGGACCCCGGGGCCGTCGGGACGCTCCTCGCGAAACGCCTCGGCGACCTGGCGGGCCCGGGCCTCACCCGCGAAGGAGCCGAGCGCGAGGACGGATTCCCCGGCTCCCGTCTCCGGCGAGATGAGCGCATCGGTGGTTTCGATCGTGAGTTCGCCAGCGCGCAGAACGAAGGGGGCGGCGGCCGAAACCCGGGCCGCCGGGACGGCGTCGGCGAGGCCGATCCGGATCTCACGCGGGCCGGGGGTCTGGGCGAGGGCCGGGACCGGCGCGAGGATCGCGAGGCAGAGCAGATAGAGAGCGGAGGCTCCCACCGGGCGAACTGCCCGGCGTTCACTTGCCTGGCGCGAGGTCACGTCAGTCCTGGGTCGAGAACAGGTCGTAGGGCTGTTCGTTGTACCAAAAGACCAGCATGATCTCGAAGTCGGCGCCCGGATAGTCGTCCGGGAGCGGCAGCAACTGGGCGCCCCGGAGCGCCCCCACCGCGGCGTTGTCGAAACCGGGCACCCCCGACGGGATCACCACCTGCAGCCAGGCGATGTCGCCGCTCCGCAGGACGCTGATGGCGATCGCCACGTGGCCCCGGTCGTAGCTGGCCGCGTAGGGGATGTACCAGTTGCGGCGCACCTCCGCGATCAGCCGGCTGATCCAGGGCACCAGGTTGGCGCCGCGGTCGTCGTAGTAGAGGGTGTTGTTGCGGTTCGAGACGAGGCCGCCCTCCGGGTTCCGGAACCGCTTGCCCTCGAGGAAACGCCAGATGTCGGTGGGCGCCCCCTGCCGGCGGCGCTCGGCCTCCGCCTGCGCCCGGGCCTCGCGCATGGCCAGCTCGTTGCCGAGCCGCCGCACGTCGGCGGCCGGGTCGTTGATGAGACGGCGGAAGGCGTCGGCGTCGAACCGGAGCCGCGGCTCCTCCGGGGCGGACCCCGGAACCTCGGGCGCCGGTTCGCCGGGCGCGTCCGCCGCCTCCTCGATCGCCGGGACCTCGGCGATCAGCTCCGGTTCCGGCTCGTCGGCGCTCGCGCTCGCGTCGTCCTCGGCGGTCAGTTCGTCTCCCATCTCGTGATCGATGTAGAACTCCTCGTCCTCGCCTTCGGAAAACGGCAGGTCGTTCTGGAAGCCGGTGTTAGGGACCGCGATCTGCGCCTCCGGAATGACGAGTCCCCCCGCCGGCGGGGGTGGCGGCGGCGCCGGCTGCGCCTCGGGCGCCTCGGGAAGCGCTTCCTCCGGAGAAGGGACGGGAGGCAGGGGCTCGACCAGCGCCTCGAGCGGCTCCGGCTCGTCGAGCGGCGGCGCCTCGAATGCGTAGAGCAGGGGTTCCTCCTCGGGTTCGACCGCGCCCGGCTCCGCCGCCACGGGAACGAAGCCGCCCACGAAGAGCAGCAGCAGCAACAGGTGGAATCCGGCCGAGGCGGCGGCGACGGCCGCGCGCCGCCGGACGGAGGCGCCGGTGAGGTCGTCGAGGGTCCCGCCCCGGCTCAGGCCGGTGAACAGCCGGCCGGCCTGAGCGGGACCGGGACCCGGGTCGCGGGCGCCGGGAGGAAGGCCGGAACGCGAACGGCGGAAGGGAGGCGCTCCGGAGGGCCGGCGGCCGGCCTTCCCTTCCCTGGCGGAAGAGGTCCTGGCCCTTTCTTCGGGGTCGATCAGTCCGAGCCCCTGGAAGTCGGAACTCATCGCTCCGAAGTCCGGGCCTCCACCCGGAACTCCAGGGTTGCCTGAACGGCCGTCTGGCCGTCCACCGAGGCGACCGCGTCGAAGCGCCGCCGGTCTCCCGCCGCGCCGGCCGGGGTCACCACGAACTCGAGCGTCTCCCCGGGGCTGACGCGGCGGCGGAACCTCACGAGGGGCGCCGATGCAAGCGTCGCGCCGGGCGGCAGCGAACGGCGGGCGCACTCGGCGAGCCCTTCCACCACGAAAACGCCCGGGACGACGGGCATCGCCGGGAAGTGCCCGGCGAAGAACGGCTCGTCCTCGGGGACGTGCCGGCGCGCGGTGACGGCGCCGGACCCCCACCGGGAGGACTGGGCCTCGTCCGCGACCGCGGGCGTGTCGTCGAGGAGGGGTGGGGGCCCTTCCAGGCTCGTCATCCCGGGCCCGCGGGCGGCGGGACTACCGCTCCGCGCCGTCCTCGCCTTCGCCGCCGCCCAGCGCGTTGAACCGTTCGATCACCTCGGCCGAGATGTCGAGCGCGGGATCCATGATGAAGGTCAGTCCCGGGGTCACGCGGAGGATCAACTGGATGTTCCGCTCGCGGGCCACCTCTTCCACGACCGGTCCGAGGTCCGCCTCGAGGGCGCCGAATCCGGAGGTCTGCTTCTCGTTGAACTCGCGCTGCTGGTCCTCGAGCCAGCGCTGGAGGTCGGTGGTCTTGCGCTCGATGTCGCGCTGCAGATCGGCGCGCGCCTCGGCGGAGAGCAGCTGCGACTGGGCCCGGTTGTTCAGGTCGCGGAGCTCCTGTTCCCGCGTCTGCCGGCCGCGCAGGATCTCTTCCTGCAGCGTCTGCAACTCGGCGAACATCGTCTGTCCCCGGGCCGATTCCTGGGCGACGCGGTCGATGTCGATGACCGCCACCCGGGTGGGCTCGGCGGTCTGGGCGGCAAGGACGGACGGGGCGGCCAGCAACAACCCGATCAGCGCCGCTCCCGGGAAGCCGCCCCGGAGGCGGCGGACAAGACGATTCATGACGTTGGTCAACTCCCTGAAACTCTGCTCGGACACTTTTTTCGATCGGGGGGAACGCGGCGCTTTCCCGCGGCCGCTAGAAGGTGGTTCCGATCCCGAAGACGAAGGCCGTGGGCCGATGGTAGTAGTCCCGATGGGGATTGTAGGCGAAGATGAGGCGGAACGGCACGTTCAGCATGGGGATGAACACCCGCATCTCGATGCCCGTCGAGGTCCGGAAATCCTGAAGCATGGAGAAGCTCCAGTTGTCCTCCTCGGCGAAGGCGTTCCCCGCGTCGAAGAACAGGATGGCGCGGAGCGGGCCGGCCAGCGGGATCGCGTACTCGGCGTTGAACAGCAGCATCTTGTCGCCGCCGAGGAGTTGGCCCCGCGCGTTCCGCGGGCCCACCGAGCGGATGTAGTAGCCCCGGATCTGGTACTCCCCGCCGAGGAAGAACCGGTTGTAGTAGGGCACCCCGGTCTGTTCGACGTCGAAGATGTCGATCTCCTCGCCCTCCGGCGGATCGACGCCGCCGTAGCCGTGCAGGTAGCTGCCCATGACCCGCATGCCGAGCGAGGTGTTCCCGATCACGCGCATGTGGTGCACGAACTCCAGGGTCGGCTTGTAGTAGTGGACGTTGCCGCCGAGCCGGCCGCCGGCGATGTCGAAGGAACCCGTCAGTTTCCGCCCGGTGCTCGGGAAGATCGGGTGGTCCACGGTGTTGTAGACATAGGTCGGGCTGATCTTGCTCTCGCGGAAGTTGCCGGACAGCCCGTAGAAGCGCGGGTCCAGGTAGGTGGAGTTGTAGTAGAGGTCGTAGAGGTTGAGGACGATGTCGGGGTCCGGCTCGCTCACCGTGATGACCGAGTAGCCGTAGTTCAGGAAAGCCCGCGACCAGCGGCCGAGCGGCACGCCGAAGACAATGCGGCCCCCGATGTCGCCGCGCGTGAACTCGCGCAGCTTCAGGACCCGGCTGAAGACGTCGAAGCCGAGCGTGATCGGCTTGTCCATGAAGTAGGGGTCGGTGATCGCGATCTGGTAGTTCTGGGTGCGGCTGCCGGTCTGGACGGTGAAGTTCGCCGTCTCGCCGCGTCCGAGGAAGTTCGTGGTCCCGAAGGAAGCGTTCACGAACAGGCCCTCGAGCCCGGAGACCCCCGCCCCGAAGGTGAGCTGGTTCCGGTTCTCCTCGACCACGTCGAGCGTGATGTCGAGCTTCGTCTCGTCGCTCGGGCTGGGTTCGATGATCGGCTGCTCGATGGGCCGGAAGTAGCCGAGCTGGTTGATCCGCTGGATGGAGGCCTTGAGCAGTTCCATGTTCATGATGTCCTGCTCGTTCAGCCACATCTCGCGGCGGATGACGCGGTCCTTGGTGGTGGAGTTCCCCCGGAACTCGATGCGGTTCACGCGGAACTGGTCCTCTTCCGCGAGGTTGATGACCACGTCCACGATCTTTTCCTCGGGACGGCGGTGCCAGGTCGGGAAACCGGTGAACTGCACGTAGCCCCGGGCGCCGTAGAGCTCGCGGAGCGATTCGAGCGCGTCGTTGACCTTCGACTCGTCGTAGACCTCGCCGGCCTGGATCGGGAAGAACGCCCGGACGAAATCGGCCGGGAACACATCGGCCCCCTCGACAGTGACCTCGCCGACCCGGTACTGCTCCCCCTCGACGACCGGGATGGTGACGTCCATCCAGCGCTTCTGGCGTTTCCAGAAGAGGAACTGCCGCGAATACCCGTCCTCGTACTCGAACTGCGGAGGGCCGAACGAGACGTCGAGGTAGCCCTGCTTCAGGTACTCCTGCCGGACGGCCTCGATGTCCTCGGCGTACTGCTCCTCGGTGTAGGTGGACCCCCCGAGCAGCGCCCCGAGGGCGTGGCTCTCGCGGGTCTTCTTCATCGCCCAGCGGAGCGGCCATTCGTCGAGCGCCTCGATGCCCTCGAAACGGATCCGGCGGATCCGGATCTGCTGCTCGTCGTCGATGTTGAAGACGATCTTGACGCCGGTGTCGTCTTCGGTGATCTGGCTCGCGACCGCGCCCTCGGTGCGGCCCTTGTCCACGAGCATCTCCTCGATGATCTCGCGGGCCCGGACCACCTTGTCGGGATCGTAGGGAGCCCCCACGCCGATCACGGAGTCCTCTTCCTCGAGCTTCTCGAGGATGTCGTCCTCGTCGAGCTCCTCGGAGCCGAGGAACTCCAGGGTGACGACCCGGGGGCGCTCGTGGACCACGAACACCACGAGCTTGCCGCCCCGGGGCCCGTCGCGCAACTCGAGCCGCATGTCGTCCGCGAACCCGGTGTTCCAGAGCGTCCGGAACTCGGCGCGCAGCGCTTCCCGGTCCACCGGGTCCCCGGGTTGCACGGTCAGGTGCGCGAGCCAGGCGTCGGCCGCGATCAGGTCGTTGCCCTCGATGAGCACGGCTTCGACCGTCTCGGCCGACTGGATCGCCACCGGCGGCGTCGGAACGGGAGCGGGCCCGTTCGCCCACGCGGCCCCGGCGAGCCCGGCGGCCGCGACCGTCCCGGCGAATACGGCCTTATGCAGTCGCGTCATCCGGCCACCGCCTCCTCGACGGGTTCCTCCGCCTCTTCGAGGAGTCCCGGTCCGCCCCGGCGCACCACGAGTTCCCCGTCCCGCAGAATGATCTCCACCGGATCGCCGGGGCCCACCGTGCCGGTGAGCACCGCCTCCGACAGGGGATCCTCGACATGTTTCTGGAGGGCGCGACGCAATGGCCGTGCCCCGTAGGAACGGTCCCGCAGCGTTTCCCGAACGAGGAACTCCTCCGCCTCGGGAGCCAGCTCGACCGTGAGCCCCCGGTCGCCGAGTTCGCGGTTCATGCGGCCGATCAGGCGCCGCAGGATCTCGGTGAGGTCCTCCTCGGTCAGCATGTCGAAGATCACGACCGCGTCGAGCCGGTTGATGAACTCGGGGCTGAAGGTCTTCTTGACCTCTCCCTGGATCAGCTCGCGCATGGCCCGCTTCCGGTGCCCCCGATCGGCGGAAGCGAACCCGAGCGAGGCCTGCTTCTGGATGTGGCGGGCGCCCAGGTTCGAGGTCATGATGATGATCGAGTTGCGGAAGTCCACCGTGTTTCCGAGCCCGTCGGTAAGCCGGCCGTCCTCGAAGACCTGGAGCAGGAGGTTCCAGACGTCGGGATGGGCCTTCTCGAACTCGTCGAGGAGCAGCACCGAGTAGGGGTTGCGGCGGACCCGCTCGGTGAGGTGCCCGCCCTCTTCGTGCCCCACGTAGCCCGGCGGCGAACCGATGAAACGGGAGACCGAGTGCCGCTCCATGTACTCACTCATGTCGAAACGCAGCAGCGACGCTTCCGTTCCCAGCAGGAACTCGGCGAGCGAACGCGCCACCTCGGTCTTCCCCACCCCGGAGGGGCCCAGGAAGAGGAACACGCCGCCTGGCCGTTCCGGGTTCTTGAGCCCGGCGCGGGCGCGGCGGATGGCGCGCGCCACCGTCGTGACCGCCTCGCTCTGGCCCACGATGCGCTCGTGGAGCACGCTCTCGATGCGGAGCAGCTTCTGGCTCTCCTCTTCCTCGATCGAGCCGAGGGGGATGCCGGTCCAGTGCGCCACCACCTCGTCCACGTCGCGCCGGGTGACCTGCGGCGGCTCGCCGTCCCGGGCCTTCCAGCGGCCCTCCACGAGCGCCAGGCTCTCCCGCTCGGCGTTCTCCTGGTCCTGGGCGAGGGAGGCGCGCTCGAGGTCGTCGTTGTCGAGCGCCTGATCCTTCCGCTTGCGGATGTCCTGGATGCGCTTCCGGATCTCGGCGAACTCCTGGGAGTACTGGTTGTCGCGCAGCTTGACCCGCGATCCGGCCTCGTCGAGGAGGTCCACCGACTTGTCGGGCAGGAAACGGTCGGTGATGTAGCGCTGGGCCTGCCGCACCGCGGCGTCGATGGCTTCCTCGGTGTAGCGGACGTGGTGGTAGCGCTCGTAGCGCTCCTGGACGCCCTGCAGGATGACCAGGGTCTCGTCATCGCTCGGCGGCTTGACGACCACTCCCTGGAAACGCCGTTCGAGGCTGCGGTCGCGCTCGATGTGACGCCGGAACTCGGCCGGAGTGGTGGCGCCGATGCACTGGATGCCGTCGCGGGAGAGCGCCGGCTTCAGGATGTTGGCAGCGTCGAGCGACCCCTCTGCGGACCCGGCCCCCACCAGGGTGTGGAGCTCGTCCACGAACACGATGAACTGGGGGGACTCCTCGAGTTCCTTGATGATGGCCTTCAGCCGTTCCTCGAACTGGCCGCGGTACTTGGTGCCGGCCACCACGAGCGAGATGTCGAGGGAGACGATCCGCCGGTCGGCGAGGAAGATGGGACAGTCGCCGGCGGCGATCCGGCTGGCGAGTCCCTCGACGATGGCGGTCTTCCCGATGCCGGGCTCGCCGATGAGGACGGGATTGTTCTTGGTGCGGCGGCAGAGGACCTGGATCACCCGGTCCAGTTCCTCCGTCCGGCCGATCAGCGGGTCGAGGGCCCCGTCGGTCGCCGCCTGCGTGAGATCCCGGGAGAACTCGGCGAGGAGCGGGGTCTCCCGGGCCCGCGAGCTCGATTTCCGCCGTCCGTGATCGAGAGCGATCGCCTCGCGGACCGCGGGCGCCCGCACCCCCTGCCGGGCCAGGATCGCGGCGGCGGCAGACCCCGGCTCGCGGAGCACCCCGAGCAGCAGGTGCTCGGTCCCCACGCTCTCGTGGTTCATGCGGTCCGCTTCCTCGCGGGCGTGTTCGAGGACCCGCTTCGACTCGGCCGAGAGCGGAATGCCGACCGACGTGGAGACGGTGTCCCGCAGCAGGACGTGGCTCTGCACGTCGCTCCGCACCCGCTCCAGCGAGATGTGGAGCCGGCCGGCGACGGCCGCAGGGAGCTCCCGGAGCAGCCCGAGCAGCAGGTGTTCGGGCTCGATGGCGTCCCCGCCGAGCTGCGACGCCTCGTGCCGCGCGAAGTAGATCGCCCGCTTGGCGCGCTCCGTGTATCGCTCGAACAACGTGGCTTCCCTGGAAGGTTCGCAATTTAGCAGCAGGCCCGGAAAGCCAACGCCGGGCCGGCCCGGTGACGCTCACGGCTTGGAACGCCGGCGCGTTCCCTGGCGGCCTACGCCCCGTGCAGGACTCCCGCCTCCATCCGGAACGTCCGGTCGCAGCTCGCCGCGACCCGGGAACTGTGCGACGCGATGACCGCGGTGAGCCCGTAGGTCCGGTGGAGCGTGGCGAGGAGTTCGAGCAACTGGCTGCTCGCGGCGTCGTCGAGGTTCCCGGTGGGCTCGTCGGCGATCAGCAGCGCGGGGTCTCCGGAGAGCGCCCGGGCCACCGCGACCCGTTGCTGCTCGCCCCCGCTCAGCTCTTCCGGACGGTGGTGGAGCCGCTCCGTGAGCCCCAGCTCGCCAAGAAGCTGCGCGGCCCGGTCCTCGGCCGCTCCCCGGGGAACCCGGCGGATGCGCAGCGGGAGCGAGGCGTTCTCCATCGCGGTCAACTCGGGCAGGAGCCGGTGGTGCTGGAACACGAACCCCACCTGCCGGTTGCGGAAGGCCGCGGCCTCCCGCTCCGACAGCCGCGCCACCTCCTCGCCGGCGAGCCGGAGCGAGCCCGCGTCGGGTTGGTCGAGCGCCCCGAGGACGTGGAGCAGCGTGGTCTTCCCCACCCCGCTCGCCCCGGTGATCGCCACCATCTCGCCCTGCCGGACCTCGAGGTCGAGCCCCCGGAGGACCGTGATGCGTCCGGCGCCGGTCCCGAACGCCTTGTCGAGCCCGCGGGCTTCGAGCGCGGCAGCCTGCATCACTGGAACCTCAGGGCGTCGGTGACCACCAGCGACGCCGCCCGGCGCGCCGGGTACAGGGTGGCGAGGAAACAGACGAGGGGAGCGAAGACGCAGACCAGCGCCACGTCGCCCGGAAGCAGCGTAAAGGGCACCGCGGTGATCTGGTACACGTCCTCGGGGATCCGGATCCGGCCGTCGAGGATCCGGCACGCCGTGATCCCGAGCACCGCCCCGAGTCCGGTCCCCACCGTGCCGATCACGGCGCCCTGCGCCATGAAGAGCGCCATGATGCTCCGCCGGGTGGCCCCCATGGACCTGAGGATCGCGATGTCCCGGGTCTTCTCCGTCACCGTGACGATCTGGCCGGCGACGATGTTGAGCGCCGCCACTCCCACGATGAAGCTCACGAAAAGCGTGGTCGCCAGCTTCTCGAGCCAGAAGGCCGAGAACAGGGTGGTGTTCAGGTCGATCCAGTTGAGCGCCGAGTATCCGGGACCGAGGGCTTCCAGCACGCGCTCTTCCCGTTCCCGGACCTCGAACATGTCGGTGATCCGCGCCTCCACCTGGCTCGCCTCGCCGCCCCGGCCGGTGAGCCGCTGCGCCTCCCCGAGCGGGATGAGCGCATAGGCGTTGTCGTAGTTGTAGAGGCCCAGCCGGAAGGACCCCGCCACGCGGAAGCGCCGGGTGGTGGGCACGGTGCCGAGCGGAGTCAACTGGCCTCCCGGCACCATGAGGCGGATCGTCTCCCCCACGCCGACCCCGAGGCCGAGAGCCAGCTCCTCGCCCAGCAGCACCGGAGGCGGCTCCCCCGGGACCACTGCTTCCAGATCGGCGAACCGCCCCGCGGTCATCCGGGACGCGAACTCGGTGACATCGGGCTCCCGCACCGGGTCCACCCCCTTGAGGGTCACGAGCGCGTCCCGCCGGCCGAGGGCGATCGCCTTGCCGTAGAGCACCGGCGCGGCGCCCTCGACTTCCGGCATCGTCTCGATCGCTTCGGCGACTTCGGCGTAGTCGGTGAAACCGTCGGCGGAGAGGCTGAACACCGTGAGATGGGAGAGCGCCCCCAGGATCCGCGCGCGGAGTTCGCCCTGGAAGCCCGTCATGATCGCGAGCGCGACCAGCAGGATCGCCACCCCGAGCACCACCCCAAGCGCCGAGATCGCGGAGATCACCGAGATGAACAGGCCCCGCTTGCGGAGCATCAGGTAGCGGCCGGCGATCTGGAGTTCGAACGGCAGCGAGGCGAGGCGGCCCCGCGCGGGCCGCTCGCTCTCTTTCGGGCTCACCGCCCTTCTCGCGGTCTCAGGTGCGGGAAGAGGATCACGTCGCGGATCGCCGGGGAGTTCGTGAGCAGCATGGCGACCCGGTCCACCCCGACCCCGCAGCCCCCGGTCGGCGGCAACCCGTGGCGGAGGGCCTCGATGTAGTCCCAGTCCATGGCGTGTTCCTCGCCCGCCTGTCGCTTCGCCATCTGCTCGCCGAAGCGCGCCGCCTGCTCGTCGGGGTCGTTCAGTTCGGAGAACCCGTTCGCGATCTCGAGGCCGCCGGCGAAGAGTTCGAACCGTTCCGTGATCCCCGGTTCGTCCGGGCTCGCCTTGGAGAGCGGAGAGACCTCGACCGGATAGCCGGTCACGAAGGTGGGCTGGACGAGGCGGCGCTCGGCGAGGGCCTCGAAGAGGCTGAGGAGCAGCTTGCCGGCGCTCTCGTCGGGGGGCAACGGGAAGTCGAGCCGCCGGTGCGCCTCGGCGAGCGGCGGGGCCGACCGCAGGTCGTCATCGGGAAGCGCCACCCCGTGTTCCCTGAGCGCCGCCCCGGTGACCTCCAGCAGGGATACCCGGGCGAAGGGCTTCTCGAAGAGAATCTCGTCGTCCCCGAAGACCGCCGGTTCGCCGCCGAGCACGGCCTGCGCCGCCGTGATCACCAGGCGCTCGGTGATCTCCATCATGTCGGCGCAGTCGCTGAACGCCCGGTAGAACTCCAGCATGGTGAACTCGGGGTTGTGCCGGGTGGAGAGTCCCTCGTTCCGGAAGTTGCGGTTGATCTCGTAGACCCGCGGGAACCCGCCCACCACCAGCCGCTTCAGGTAGAGCTCGGGCGCCACCCGCAGGTAGAGGTCGATGCCGAGCGCCCGGTGCCGGGTCTGGAACGGCCGGGCCGCCGCGCCGGTGGCGAGCGGCTGGAGCATCGGGGTCTCGACTTCGAGGAAACCCTCGCCGTCCATGAAGCGCCGCATCGCGGACACCATCGCCGCGCGGCTCCGGAACACCTCGCGGGTGCGCTCGTTCCCGAGGAGATCCAGATAGCGCTGCCGGTAGCGGGTGTCGCGGTCGGCGAGGCCGTGCCACTTCTCGGGCAGCGGCAGCAGGGCCTTCGCCAGGAAGACCAACGAGTCCGCCCGCACGGTGAGTTCGTCGGTCCGGGTCCGGAACATGGGCCCGGTCACGCCCACCCAGTCCCCGAGATCGAGCGCCTTCGAGACCGCGAAGTCGCGCCCGGTGAGCACGTCGCGCCGGACATGGACCTGGAGCGTTCCCGGCCCCTCGGAAAGGCGCAGGAACGCGGCCTTGCCGAACGACCGGATCGCAACGATCCGGCCGCCCACGCGCACGGTCCGCTCCGCCTCCGGGATCGCTTCGAGCCCCGCCCCGTCCAGATCGCCGAACGTCTCCGCCGCCTGCTCCAGGGTGTGGGAGGCGGCGAACCGGCTCGGCCAGGCCGGAACGCCGAGCTCTTCGATCTCGGCCAGCTTCCGGCGGCGGTCCCGCTCGTCCCGGTGCATGGCCGGTTCGCGGTCCGTGGGGTTGTCGCTCATGTGCCCTCGGCCTCCGGCGCGGCCGCCTCGCCCGTCTTTCCCAGGCGCTTGACGACGCCGTCGAGCACCGCGTGGACGAAGGACGTGGAGTCCTCGCCGGCGTAGCGGCGCGCCACCTCGATGGCCTCGCTCAGCACCACCCGGGGCGGCGCGCTCGCGGTCAACAGCTCGGCGACCGCCACCCGCAGGACGCTGCGCTCCACCCGCCCCATGTTCTCCTTCCAGAACGGCTTGGTGGTCTCGTCGAGGCAGCGGTCGATTTCCTCGATCCGCTCCCAGGCCGCCTTCGCGAGCACCTCGGCGAATTCCAGATGCGCGTCGCTGGCGCGGGTGAGGTCCCGCACGCCGGCCACGGTGGCGGGGGGGGACGCGGGGTTCGCGTCCCACGAGGAGAGCATCTGCGCGGCGAGCTCGCGCCCCCGGCGGCGCTGGCGGGCGGTCCGCGGGTCCACGTCAGCCTCCCCGGGGCGCGGAAACCGGGCCGAGGTCGAGGGCGGGCCGCCCTCCGAGGCGCTTCCGGGCCCGCAGCAGACCGGCCACAGCGCGCGCCGCGTCCTCTCCGCGGTTCCCCCTGGCGCCGCCGGACCGGGCGTCGGCCTGCTCGGGGTTGTCCACGGTGAGCACCGCGTTCCCCACCGGGATCCGCGTGCGCACGGCAATCTCCAGGAGCCCGGTCGTCACCGCTTCGGCGAGGTGGCGGTCGTGGGAGGTTTCGCCCTTCACGATCGAGGCGCAGGCGACGATGCCGTCCACGCGCCCGGAGTCCGCCAGCCAGCCGGCCAGTTGGGCGACCTCGAAGGCCGCCGGCGCCGGATGGCGGGAAACGCCGGCCCCCTCTCCCCGGAGCCAGCGCTCGGCGGCGTCGGCGAGGCGGGCCGAGGCCTCGTCCCGTTCCGAGAGCACGATCCCGACGTGGACCCCGGCCAGCGGGCCGCCTTCCGCCCGCCCACCGTCCCGCCCGGCCGGATCAGACGCCACGGAACCGCGCCGGGCGCTTCTCCAGGAACGCGCCCGTGCCCTCCCGCATGTCGTCGGTGCCGGCGAGCGACGCAAAGAGCGAGGCCTCGGACAGCAGGCCGTCCTCGAGACCCGAAAGCCCCGCGTCCACGGCGAGGAGCGCGTTGCGGACCGCCAGCGGCCCGTTCGCGAGCACCCGGTCGAGGAGCGCCGACGCGCCTTCGACCGCGTCCTCGTGGACCGCATCCACGAGGCCCGCCGCGAGCGCCTCCTCGCTCCCCACCGGATCTCCGGTGAGGATCATGCGCAGCGCCCGGCCCCGTCCGATCAGGCGGGGGAGCCGCTGGGTGCCGCCGTATCCGGGGATGACACCGAGTCTCACCTCCGGCAGCCCGAGCCTCGCCTTCGGACCGGCCACCCGCAGGTGGCAGGCGAGCGCGAGTTCGAGCCCTCCGCCGAGCGCGTAGCCCCCGATCGCGGCGATCACCGGCTTCCCGGTGCCTTCGATGATACGCATGACCTCCTGGCCGCGGCGCGCGAACTGAAACGCCGCTTCGGGGGTCAGATCGCGCAGCTCGGAGATGTCCGCCCCGGCGACGAAGGCCCGGTCGCCGGCGCCGGTGAGAACGACTCCGTCCAGTTCCGGGTCCGCCCCGAGTTCCCCGAAGGCCGCGGCGAGGGCCTCTACCAGATCCCGGTTCAGGGCGTTGAGCGCCTTCGGCCGGTTCACGGTGACGAGGGCGTAGGCGTGTCCCTTCGCGGTCTGCCGCCGCTCGCGCAGGAGCGCGCCGCCGTCCGTCACGCCGCGGCTCCGTTGCCGGCGGCGTTCCCGGCCGCTTCGACCACCATGGCGATCCCCTGGCCGCCGCCGATGCAGGCGGTGGCGAGGCCGTAACGGCCGCCGGAGCGCCGCAGCTCGAGGAGCAGCGTGAGCAGCAGGCGCGTCCCGGTCGCGCCGAGCGGGTGCCCGAGGGCGATGGCGCCGCCGTTCACGTTGACGCGCTCGCGGTCGAGCCCGAGTTCGCGCTCGACGGCGAGGTACTGGGGGGCGAACGCCTCGTTCACCTCGATGCGGTCCATGTCCTCGAGGCCGAGCCCCGCCGCCTGGAGCGCCGCCCGGCTCGCGGGCACCGGCCCGAGCCCCATGACCTCCGGAGGGACGCCGGCGGTGGCCCAGGAGACGATGCGGCCGAGCGGAGATCCGTTCCGCACCGCGGCGGTGCCCTCGCGGGCGACCACGAAGGCGGCTCCGCCGTCCACGATGCCGCTCGCGTTCCCGGCGGTCACCAGCCCGTCCCTCCGGAAAGCGGGACGGAGCCGCGCGAGTCCTTCGCGAGTCGTCTGGGGACGCCGGTGTCCGTCCTCGGACACCACGCTCTCGCCTTTCCGGGTCTTCACGGTCACGGGAACGATCTCCTCGGCATGGGCTCCCGCCCGGTAGGCGCGATCCGCGGTCTGCTGGCTGCGGAGGGCGTAGTCGTCGGCGTCCTCGCGGGTGACCCCGGTCCGCTCGGCGACGTTCTCCGCAGTGTCGGACATGGAGAGCCCGCAGCGGCCGTCGGTGAGCGCGGCCACCAGGCTGTCCTCGAGCTTCCCGTGGCCGAGTCGGAGCCCTCGACGCGCCCCCCGCACCACGAAGGGCGCCTGGCTCATGGACTCCATCCCGCCGGCGAGCACGGTGTCCGCCTCGCCGGCGAGCATCTGGTGCGCCGCGGAGATCACCGCCTGGATCCCCGAGCCGCAGAGCCGGTTCACGGTCAGCGCCGGCACGGAATCGGGAACGCCGGCGCCGAGGCCGACGTGCCGCGCGCCGTAGATGGCGTCGGCAGTGGTCTGCTGGGCGTTTCCGATCACCACGTGGTCCACCTGGTCCGGTTCCACGCCCGAGCGGCCCAGCGCGCCCTTCGCCGCCTCCGCGCCCAGCTCGATCGCGCTGAGGCCCGCGAGGTCCCCGAGGAAGGGCGTCATGGGGGTCCGCGCCCCCGCCACGAACCAGATTCCCGCCGCCGGAGCGGCGGCGTTTCTGGGCGGGCTCATGGCGGGCGAAAGCGTATCGCGGGGCTACGGAGCCGCGTCAGGTCCCGGCCGCCGCGGAACTCCCTCGGCCCGCCTGGCGCATCCGGCTTGGAACGCCGGCTTCAGCCGGCACAGCCCGCCGCAGGCGGGCGGCGGGAGGCACCTAATTCGCCGGGATGCCATGGGTGCGCGCCAACGCACCCGGGGTAGCGACGAACCGCCCGCGGCCCTGCGGGCCGCTGTGCCGGCTGAAGCCGGCGCTCCAAGCCGGCGGCGCCATCACGAGAGCGTGGGACCAGCAACGGGACGAAAGGGGGTTTGTCCTTGACCTCTCACCGGTCATACAGGTCGTCCCGCTTCCAAGTCCGATTGCCACGCTCGTCGCGGGTGGTCTGGTGCGGAGCCGCGGCTGCACGCGGAGCCCGCGACAGGCGGATAAGGCTCTCTATCGCATCGCTCCGCCACCGGGCCGGATCCACCGCCTCGGACGGCGAGTGCCGCTCATCCGCGCCGGCAGCAAGATAGTTGGCGAGGATCGCACTCCCAGGCGCGCCCTCCGCCAGCGCCCGGATAACGGCTCGACGGAACGCTTCCGGGTCGATCGTAGATTTGAGACCCATAGTGAGAATCTCCGACCCGAATGCGGTCAGCGCTCCTGCATTTCGGTGACGTAGGCCCGCAGCACGGCGTTCATGTGGGTCTGATACCGCGGCCCCCGTGAGCGAAACCACTCGAGCACGTCCTGGTCCACCCGCAAGGAGATTGCTCTCTTGGATGGAGGCACAACGACCGCATCCTTCCAGAAGTCCGCTGGAAGATTCGCGAGTTCAGACGGAGAAGTCCGCTCGATTTCTTCCTCCGACATCCGGTGGAGGCGATCAAGATCAGCGCGCCCGCGAGTCGGGGTTTTGGTCTGGGTCATGAGACATACAAAAGTATATACATCCGATCTCCTTCGTCTGGGCCCAGTCGCTCCCGCGCGATCCGACGGGAGTCCTAGATCGGCCGGCACCCCCACCACCTCGTCCACCGGTGAGTCATTGGTACGGCCCCGGCAACACGACGCCACATCTTTGCCATAATCCGTTATGGCATTCCTGCTATCCTCTGGTTCAGCGGTACACGATGAAGGAAACGACCACGAAAATCACCGTCCACATCCCGACTGCCCTGCTGCAGCAGGCGCGCTCGATTACGGGTGGAGGTGTGACGAGCACGGTACGCCATGGCCTTCGACAGATCGCCGCTGTCCACGCGCAAAAGGAGCTGCGGAAACTGCGCGGGCAAGTGCCGATCTCGCTGGATCTTGAGAAGCTGCGCGAAGATCGGGATCCGGACCACCGGTGATCGCCGCCGATTCGAGTTCGCTGAGCGCGCTGTTTCGGGGTGACGACGGCCCCGATGTCGAGCTGCTGGACCAAGCGCTGGACCAAGGGCTTGTCGTGTTGCCGCCGGTCGTACTGACGGAGGTCATGAGCTATCCCGCCCTCGACTCCGGAGTGGCGGACCTGATCCGCGACCTTTCCCTGCTGGAGACTCATCCGGGTTTCTGGGAGCGTGCCGCCCGGCTGCGCGCGGGCATCCTGGTGCTGGGTTTGCGGGCGCGACTGGCGGACACCCTGATCTCCCAGAGCTGCCTGGATCACGAAGTGCCGCTGATCACTCGCGACCGGGACTTTCGGCACTTCGCGGACCATTCCGGCCTGGTCCTCCTTTAGGGCATCCACGATCCCCGCGCCGGGGGCGGGACCCACCTTCGCGCGCTAGAGGCGCAACGTGCGCGGTGCGGAGCACCGCGCGTGCCGACCGGAGGTCTGCAGTTTTGAGGTTCCGAGAGGTTCCATAGAGTGCCATACAGTCCCTATAACATATTTGTATGTCAATGACTTACGGTGCTATACTGCTCCTTGCCGGACCGCTACAGACCCCCTCGTTCCCGGCGATTTCGTGCCCTCCAGCTACCGCTCACAGGAGCCCTGATCTGTGCCCGAACGCCCCTACCGACTCTCTGCGCGCTTTGTCGAGACCATAAAGGAACCCGGATGGTACGGCGACGGCCGCGGCTCCGGCGGTCTGTCCCTCCGGGTGAAGCGCACCGCCCGTGGACAGCTCGCCAAGTCCTGGGGCCAGCGCATCACCGTGGACGGAAGGCCCCGCAACCTCGGCCTCGGCTCCTGGCCCCACGTCAGCCTCGCCGAGGCCCGCCAGAAGTGCGTCCTCAACCTCCTGGCGCGCCAGCGCGGCGAGCTGGTCACCGGCAAGAGGCGGACGGTCCCCACCTTCGCCGAAGCCGTGGAGAAGGTCATTGCGGTCCATTCCGCCGGCTGGAAGGGCGGCGGGCGGCAGGAGAAGCTCTGGCGCTCGAGCCTGCGGGACTACGCAATGCCACGGCTCGGGCCGCGCCCGGTGGACCGGATCCACACGTCGGACGTGATGGCGGTCCTGTTGCCGATCTGGA
>VXNL01000076.1 GCA_009840635.1 Acidobacteriota bacterium
GAGCCGCGGCCGTCGCCGTAGCGTCCGGGTTCCTGTATGGTCTCGACGAAGCGGGCGGAGAGGCGGTAGGGCCGCTGAACCGCGTTGGAGTGGCTTTGGGTAGGCATCACATGGGAGACACGAACTGCGCGGGAACGACGAGGCTTCGAGCGTTCTGGGCGGGAACAGTATAGCACTCTAAGCCATTGAGATATGGCATGGTTAGAGGACTTCGAGGGCACTCTTTGGAACGCACCGGAACAGGCAAAGTGCGGTGCTCCGCGCCGCGCACGTCGCAGCTCCACCCACTCTCACGACGCGTACGGCTTGGAACGCCGGCTTCAGCCGGCACCGCCCGCCGGAGGCGGGCGGAAGGCGCAATGCCGATCATCCTCAGGACAACAACCCGCCGCTACCATACGAACCGCATTCAGTCGTCGGGAGACAGGGCTTGTGAGAGCGCGCATGGAGAGTCGCCGGGTCGCCGTTGTCCTTGCGGTCACCGCCGTCCTGATGCCCAACCCGGGCGCGACGCAGGAACCATCCCCTACCCCCGACCGGCCCGACTGGGGCGCCCCCGGCCTCAACCGCGTCGCCCTCTACCCGACCCCGGACCTCGCCCCCGCCGGCGGCACCGCCTTCCTGCGCTGGGACGAGAGCCCCTTCGGCGTCTCCGTGACGCGCGACGGCAGCCAGCGTTACCGCCTCGACCTCGAAATCGAGGGGCTCCCCGAGCCCGGCTCGCTCGGCGACTACCGCACCTACGTCGCCTGGGCGACGACGCCCATCATGGACCCGGTGGTGCGCCTGGGTGAGGTGGGCAACGGGACCTTCGCCGGTCTCGGCCCCGTCGCCTTCGACAAGTTCGTCATCCTGATCAGCGCCGAGCCAACGGCAGACGTCGAGAGCCGCACCGGCCGGCTCGCCCTCCGGGGCGCCTCGCCGTCCACCCGGATCCTGCCCGACAACCACCTCATGGTCCCGGTGACCGGCACCGGCGAGAGCGCCGCGCTGCCCATGGACCACGGCGCGATGGACCACGCGGCGATGGGGCACGGACCGGCGTCCGACGAGCCGGCGTGGTCGCACCCGCCGATGCTGCGGGAGACGCCGATGGTTCCGGGGCTCGGGCATCTGCGGCCGGAGCCGCGCCCGTTCCTGCCCCGGGTGACCGCCGACGAGGCGCTCCCGGACGCCGTTCCCTCGCAGGTCGTGCGGCTCCGCGACGGGCAGACGCTCGACCTGACCGCGGGCCGGGTCCGCCGGACCATCCACGGCCGCGACTACGTCATGTACGGGTTCAACGGGCAGTACCCGGGCCCCCTGATCCACGTGGACCAGGACTCCACGATCTTCGTCAACTTCGAGAACCACACCTCCTGGCCCACCGCAATCCACTGGCACGGGCTCCGCCTCGACAACGCCTTCGACGGGGTGCCCCACCTCACCCAGGATCCGGTGCCTCCGGGCGGGCGCTTCGAGTACCGGCTCTTCTTTCCCGACGCCGGCCTCTACTGGTACCACCCCCACCACCGCGAGGAGGTCCAGCAGGACCTCGGGCTCTACGGGAACATGCTGGTCGAGGCCCCGCCCGACACGTGGTACGCGCCGGTCCACCGCGAGGAGATCCTCATGCTCGACGATCTCCTGATCGCCGACGACGGGGGGCTCTTCCCCTTCGGGACCGAGCGCGCCACCCATTCGCTCATGGGGCGCTTCGGCAACCTGATGCTCGTCAACGGGGAACCGGAGTACGCGCTGGAGCTCGACCGGGGCGAGGTCGTCCGTTTCTTCCTCACGAACGTCGCGAACACCCGGACCTTCAACCTGTCGTTCGGCGAGCCCGGCACCCACCGGATCAAGGTCATCGGGTCCGACCTCTCGAAGTTCGAGCGCGAGGCGTGGGTGGACTCGGTGGCGCTCGCCCCCGCCGAGCGCTACATCGTGGAGGTCCGCTACGAGACCGCGGGAGAGCACGCGCTCGAGAACCGGGTGCGCCCGCTGGAGCACACCTTCGGCGGCTATTTCTCGCGGGTCACCCAGCTGGGAACGGTGACGGTGCGGGACCGGGACGCCGACCCGGCGCGCGCCCCGGGGTACGCCGAACTGCGGGAGAACGCCCCGGTGGTGGAGGACGTGGCGCGCTTCCGGAGCCACTTCGACCGGGAGCCGGACTACGAACTCCTGCTCACGATGGATGTGACCGGCCTCGACCCCGCGATCATGCAGCGCATGCGCGCCGACCGGGTCTTCTTCCCGGCGGTCGAGTGGGCGGACACCATGCCGATGATGAACTCGGTGGCCACCCCCGAGGAGGTCCGCTGGATCGTGCGCGAACCGGCGACCGGCCGCGAGGACATGGACATCGCCTGGCGCTTTCAGGTCGGGGACGTGGTCACGATCCGGATCGAGAACGACGCCGCGGCCCTCCACGCGATGCAGCACCCCTTCCACATCCACGGGCAGCGGTTCCTGGTGCTGCGCCGGAACGGCGCGCCGGTGACGAACCAGGTGTTCAAGGACACCGTGCTCATCGCGGCGGGAGAGACCGTGGACCTCCTGCTCGAGATCACGAACCCCGGGAAGTGGATGGCCCACTGCCACATCGCCGAGCACCTCGAAACCGGCATGCGCTTCGTCTTCGAGGTGGATCCGTAGATTCGGCGGCAAGAATCGGATGGACGCGCAGGGGCGGCTGCGGTGGAATGACGTCGGAGGTTGAAACCATGCCGATGCCATCCGAACCGAACACCCACTGCCGTCCCGGGACCCCCCAATCGCGGATGACGCGACTGGTCGCAGCCGCCCGGTACATCGAGGCCCACGCTGAGGAGCGCCTCACACTGCGCCAACTCGCGGGGCAGGTGGGCCTTTCACCATCGCGCTTCCAGCGCGTCTTCAAGGCGGCGTTCGGCGTCTCGCCCAAGGCCTGGCAGGACGCGGCCCGGATGAAGCGCCTGAAGACGGCGCTCAAGGAGGGCGACGACGTCACCGGCGCGATCTTCTCGGCGGGTTTCGGCTCCCTGAGCCGGGTCTACGGGGAACGCGTCCGCAGTATCGGGATGACGCCAGGCGCCTACCGCGCCGGCGGCGCCGGAGAGACGATCGCCTACGCCTCCCGGGAAACGGCGCTCGGCGCCCTGCTGATGGCGGCCACCGAACGCGGCGTCGCCTTCGTGCAGTTCGGCGAGGACCCGGAGGCCCTGCTCGAGCAGCTCCGCCGGGAGTTCCCGAACGCGGACCTCGTCGCCTCGGACGCGCAGGAGGCCCCCGAACTGGACGCCTGGATCACGGCGCTGGACGCGCACCTCGCCGGAGGCGCCCCTCGCCCCGAACTGCCGCTCGATCTGCGCGGGACGGCCTTCCAGATGAAGGTCTGGCGCTTTCTCCTGAGCGTGCGGGAGGGCGACGTGATCAGCTACGGCGAGTTGGCGGCCGGAATCGAACGGCCCCAGGCGGCCCGGGCCGTGGCTGCCGCGTGCGCGGCGAACCGCGTCGCGGTCCTGGTGCCGTGCCACCGGGTGCTGCGGGGCGACGGCAACCTGGGCGGCTACCGCTGGGGGCTGGAGCGCAAACGCGCGCTCCTCGACGCGGAGCGGAAGGGACGCAACGGCCTGGAACGCCGGCTTTAGCCGGCACGCGCTGCGCCACAGCGCAGCGCACGGCGCGACGTCACCCGCTTCTCACTGCATTCCCGGTTGGCAACGCTCGGCCCCGGAGGTGACGCAACGGCCTGGAACGCCGGTCTCCAGACCGGCACCGCGGCGCGCCGCGCCCCGCCCGGGGGGG
>VXNL01000103.1:0-19348 GCA_009840635.1 Acidobacteriota bacterium
GCATTCTTGCGTACCCCCAAACCGGGCGTTTTGGGCGGGGCCCCGTTGGGGGTCTGGTTATTGGGGGCGCCCGGGGGGGGGGGGGGGGCCGGCGGGTGGCGGGCGCTCCGAGGCTGGTGCTGTTCTACGGGACCAGGATCCTCGTGTCGGCGACGGGCCAGTAGAGCCGGACCGCGTCGCCTTCCCGGGCGAGGCTCTCGAACAGGGTGTTGCCGCGGGCGAGCAGCCGGGTTCCCCCCTCGAGTTCCAGTTCGATCTCCAGGCGGTCGCCAAGGAAGGCGATTCGCCGGACGGTGGCGCCGATCCGGTTGAACCCCGGCGCCGCCGGCGGATGTCCGATCTGGACCACCTCGGGCCGCATGGCGAGCAGCAGCTCCTCGGTCTCGCTGCCGGAGCTGGCGGAGGCGGCCCGGGGACCGCCGTCCCGCTCCGCCCGCAGCACGGGACCGCCGGGAAGCCGGAAGGTGTCCCGGCTGCTTCTTTCGGGGACTGCGGGAAGCAGGTTCATCTTGCCGACGAAACTGGCCACGAACGTGTTGGCCGGCCGGGTGTGGAGCTCGAGGGGCGTCCCGACCTGCTGGAGCCGGCCCTGGTTCAGGACGGCCACCCGGTCGGCGACGGTCAGCGCTTCTTCCTGGTCGTGGGTGACCCAGACCGTCGTCGCTTCGAAAGACCGTTGCAGGCTGCGCAGGAGCGACCGCAGCTCGCGCCGCAGCGTCTGGTCGAGGCTCGACAGCGGTTCGTCGAGGAGCAGCACCTCGGGACGGATGGCGAGCGCCCGGGCGACGGCGACCCGTTGCTGCTCCCCTCCGGAAATCTCGCGGGGATACCGGTCCGCGAGTTCCAGGAGACCCACCCGTTCCAGCATCTCGCCCGCCAGGTCCGCGGCCTCGCTACGGGAGGCTCCGCGCCGTTCGGGGCCGAACGCGACGTTCCTTCGCAGACTCAGATGGGGGAAGAGGGCATAGCTCTGGAAGACCATTCCCACGTTCCGGTTTTCGGGCGGCGCTTCATCCATCAGCTCGCCGCCGATCCAGACCTCGCCGGAGTCCGGCTCCAGGTGCCCGGCGATGCAGCGCAGGATGGTGGACTTGCCGGCTCCGCTGGAGCCGAGCAGGGCCATCAGTTCTCCGCGTCCCACCCGCAGCGTCACATCCGAGACCGATTCGGTCTCGCCGAAGCGTTTGCCGAGCCCTTCGAGAGCGAGCCCGGCGTCGCGTGGATTCACGATCGTCCGAAGAGCGAGTCGGTTCCGGAGCCCGACTCCTGAGCCGGGTCGTCCGACCCCGTGGGCTCCACAGCGGGGAGGACCGTCGTCGCCGGCTCCCGCGGCGTCGCCGGACGGTCCCCGCCGACAAAGCTGCGAACGGGCGCCGAGTAGGGGAACTGATGCGGGTCGCGCACGGCCGCGCCGCGGGTCAGGTTCGCGAAGCGGTCGCGGATCGCCCCCGGTGGCGGAGGGGCGAAGGGAGGGCCGGAAGAGGCGGTCAGGTCGGGACTCGCCTTGGATCGAATGGTGACCTTCGCCCAGCGGATGCGGCGGCTCGACGGTGCCCCCGCCTCGCCGAACTCGTGCGGCTGGACCACGACGCGGTCGGCGAGCGTGATCGTCCCCGGGTCCCGAAAACGCGGATAGTGGTCCGCGCTGAAGGGGACCCGCCGGTAGCGGGCTTCGAGCCAGAGGGCCACCGCCGTGGGCAGGTGGCTCTGCATGGCGATCGGTCCGGTGTCCGGGCGGGACCAGCCGGATACGGTCGCCGAGAAGGGGTAGGTCTCGACCGAGATCGACTCTACGGTCTCCGGGTCGATCCGGGGGAGCTTTTCCATGGCCGCGAGTGCGGACTGCACGGCCCGTGAACCGGGGAACTTCTTGAGCGCGACCGTGTGGATCGCGCGGGTCGCGGTGCGCGGATCGAAAGGTGCGACTCCCGGGTGGCGTGAGCGGCGGGAGAGCGAGGGCGCGGGAAGGAGCCCGATGGGATTCTTGAGGGTGAGTGTGGCGGCCGCGCCCAGAAGTTGACCGAAGGCGCCGAAGAGCAGTTTTGCGCTCGTGCCGTCGCTGTACGCCCGGTACGGATGCAGCGGGGTGAGCGCGCTGGCGCGCCGGATGCTCTGCGCGAGATTCCGGGCGCCGATTCCCTCGAGACGACCGACGGCGGCAGCCGTGGCCACGGGAGCGAGCGCACCCGGCGAGTGGATGCCGGCCGCCTCCATCGCCGTCCCGACCGCATCCCGGTGCCAACTGCCGATACCGCAGCCCACGATGATCGCGTCGAGGAGTTCCCCCAGCGTGCGTTCGCGCACTTCGGCGGTCGCCACCGCGGCCGCGATGCACTCCGGCCCGGCATGCAGTTCCTGGGAATCTCCCACGAGCCGATTCCAGACGATTGCGGACCAGATTCCCGCGGAGCCGCGGCCTTCCACTGGCCGCCAGAGCGTTGCGGATGGCGCGGACGCGCCCCTGAAGGAATCGAGGACACCCGCCGCCTCGTCACCCGAAAGGAATGCGGGCAACGGCTCCGCCGCTCCAATGGCCAGCACGTCCGTCAGCAGCGTCAGGGCCGCCCGCCGCTCGTTGCTCAGGAACCGCGCGCTCGCGGCCCACTCCGCCGCATCGCGAACGTCCTCCAGGTGGGTTGCCCGGACGAGGTTGATGGAGTCGGGGTCCACGTCCGCCGGGTCCGGCGGCCCCGCCCATCCCTCCGGCACGGGCCGCTGCGGTCCGGAGATGCCGGCCCCGACCCATTCGCCGGCGAGGCGCTCCAGCCAGCTCCGGAATCCGCCCGCGCGGGACCCCAGGGCGGCGGGATGCGGCATCAGACAGTCGACGAGCGCCTCCACGCGCTCCCGGGAAACGGGCGGGCCTTCGGGGGTCATGCTCAGGGAATCATCTCGCGACGGAAGCGCGTGGCCCACGATGGACGAAGGTCACCGAGGGTCACCATGTCGAGCCGCATGAGTGCGTCGGGCGGCGGCAGGCCGGGGGGAATCTCGGTATCGCTGCGCGACGGGACGAGCTGGAGTTCCCGGGCCGCGACCTGCTGCGCTCCCCGGGAAAACATGTAGTCCGCAAACGCCCGCGCCAGATCGGGGCGCCGGGTCCCGGTCACGATCTGGATTCCCTGCGGGAGGGCGATGGCGCCTTCGGCGGGGGCCGCCCATCCCACAGGCGCACCCTCGGTCGCGAGGTGCCGGGCCTGGGAGGGCAGTCCCAACGTGAGCCAGGCTTCACCCTGGGCGACCATCTGGTTGTTGGCCGGTCCGCTGGTGCCGTACACCAGAACGTTGTTCCGCAGCCGGCCGAGTCTCCGGAACCCTGCATCGGCGTCCGTCTCGTTCCCCGTGTCGATGCGCGCCAGGGCGGCGACGGTGAGCGGGCCGAGCGTGCTCCCGAACCCGAACAGGGCGAGCCGCCCCTCGAGAGCAGGATTCTCGAGCGCCGTCCACGAGGCAGGAGGAGAGGGGAAATGCTCGGTGTTGTAGAGAAACCCGATCGCGGAGGAGAATGTGGCGGGGAGAGCTCGCTGGCTGAACCAGGCATCCGGATCGGCCCACGCGGCATTGGGGACGCGCAGTTCCCCTTCCCGTGAGGCCCCCGGGTCGAAGGGAGCCTCGACGAGTCCCTCGCGCGCCAGCAGCGCCGCTTCTCCGGCGTCGATCCACAGGATGTCCAGGGACGGATTGCCGCGCTCGACGCGCACCCGGGCTGCCTGGTCGGCGGACCGGAGCCCCACCGGGATGAGGTTGGCGCCCGTCGCCGCCTCGAACGGGCCGGCGAAGTAGTTATCGAGGTCGGCAATCCGGCCCGGTGGGACCGCGATCACCAGGTCTTCCCGCGCGCTGCCGGAGCATCCGGCGAGCAGGTGCGCCGCCAGCAGGACCAGGAGGAGGCGCGCCGGGCGCCGTCCAGGCGGGCGCCTCCCGGAGGTCATCGGTTCGGCTCGAGGGCGGCGGGGCCCGCTGGCTGGCCGCTTCGGGCGGAGGAGTCCCGCGTCTTGAGCGGCCCGGAAATCCGATCCGTAAGCACGGCGGCGCCCACCGCCGCGGCGATGGTCAGGGTGCTCACCGCCGCGACCGTGGGGTCCTGGTAGCGGTCCACGGTCTCGTAGATGGCTACCGGCAGGGTGACGGTCCGGCCGCTGGCGAGCAGCAACGACAGCGCGAAGTTGCCGAAGGAGATCACGAAGGCGGACACCGCGCCGGCAACGATACCCGCGCGGGCGCTCGGCAAGGTCACGAGGAAGAGGGTCGCGAAGGGGCCGGCGCCCAGGCTGCGGGCCTGGTCTTCGAGCGCCGGATCGGTGGACTCGAGCGACGCGGCCACGCTGCGCACGACCCAGGGGATGGTGATGAGAAGGTGGGCGGCGACCAGGGGCAGGAGCGTCCCGGCGGTGCGGATGCCGGTGGCGTTCGCGAGCACGGCGGCGCTCGTCAGCACGCCGAGACCGAGCACGAGACCGGGGAGGCTCAGCGGGGAAAGGAGAACGGCGAGGAAGGCCTCGCGTCCCGGGAGAGAGCCCCGCGTGAGCGCGAGCGCCGCCGGAACGCCGGTGACGAGTGCCGCTCCGGTCGCGATCGCTCCGAGCAACAGGCTCGTGAAGAGGCCGGAAATGAGCCGCGGCTGGTCGGCGAGGCCCGCGTACCAGCGAAGACTCGCGCCCGACGGCGGAATCTCGAGCGCCGCGCCCGGGCTTACGGAATAGACGATCACGGCGAGGGGCGCGAGGAGGAGCACGGCGTAGGCGACAGCGGCGACCGCTCCCAGCGCGATGCGCATCGCTCAGGTTCCGAAAGTACGCGCCGATCGGCGGCGGCTCAGGAGCGCTGCTCCGCCGAGAAGCGCCGAGGCGAACAGAAGCAACACGATCGAGGCGGCGGCCGCGGTGGGCCAGTCGAAGCTGATGGTGACCAGTTCGTAGATTTCCATGACGAAGGTCCGGGCCGCCGACCCGCCGAGCAGGGCGGGGATGGCGTAGGCGGAGAGGCTTCCGACCAGGACGAAGCTCGCTCCGGCCACGAAGCCGGGAAGCGTGAGGGGCACCACGACCGCGAAGAAGGTGCGCGCCGAGGAAGCTCCGAGGCCGCGGGCGGCGGCCAGGAGGTCGGGATCGATCCGGTCGAGGCTGGCCGCGAGCGCGAGGATCATGAACGGGAGAAACGATTCGGTCAGCGCGAGCAGTACCGCGGCTTCGGTGTGCAGGAGACCGACGCGGGGAAGCGAGAGAGCCGCGAGCGTTTCCCCGACGAATCCCTGGCGGCCGAGGATCAGCATCCAGCCATAGGCGCGCACCACCACCGACATCAGGAGAGGGGAGACGATCAGCAGCGTCTGGATCCGCCGGGAGAGCCCCCGTGAGCGGGAAAGGAACAGGGCTACCGGAAAGCCGAGCAGCGTGACGAGGACCGTGGTGAGCAGCGAAAGGCGGAGCGTCCGCAGGGCGACCGACGGATACGGAGCGCCCAGCAGCCCGGCGAAGGAATCGAGTTCGGGGCCCCCGGTGAGGGGCGCGACCGGGCCGGGCGGATAGAGCGCCACCCGGAACAGCAGGCCGATGGGAGCCGCGGCCACCACCGCCACCACGAGCAGGGCCGGGAGGAGCAGCAGGCCAGCGACCCGTCGCCTGCTCCGGTCCATGTGCGAGCCGAATTCTATGGGCGGGAACCGTCCGACTTGAACGAAAAGGAGGAGTTCTCCACCCGCCCCCGGCCACTCCGCTTAGACTCCCGCCGCGCGCACACATGAATCTCCGAAAGCTGGCGATACGGGCGGCGGTGCTGGCGCCGTTGGCCGCGGTGGCTGCAACGTTCTTCCTGAACTTCTGCCACCTGATCTACGACTGCGGCTGCATGTCCCTCTGGAACGGCGCGACCCAGTTCTGCAACATCGAGACCGCCGGCCCGCCGGACTGTCCCTTCTGTGCGCAGCCGAACGTCGCCTACGGCGCCCTTTTCGGAACGTTCGTGGTGCAGGGCGTCGTGGTGTTCGCTCCGGGCGCCCTCGGGCTCGGAGTCCGGGCATTGCTGGGGCTGGCCGCCTTCCCGCTGGTGGTCGGCGCCACCGGGGTCGTTCTGGGGCTTTTGACCGGTTACTGGACCTGATCCGCGGGTGCCCAATTGCGCTCCGCGGTGGCGGGGCGGCGCCGGTCTGAGCACCGGCGTTCCCGGGTATCATCGGAATCCGCCCCCGGGGGCGGGAAGGGAACGTCCCGTGTCAGCGAGAGATCAAGTACGTCACATCCGCTGGGAGGCCATGGAGAAGGAGCGCCTGAGCGACAGGATCGGCCGCCGGATCATCACCGCGGATCGGGCCATGCTCACCCACGTCTATCTGGACAAGGGTGCGGTGGTTCCCATGCATTCGCACGACAACGAGCAGCTCACCTACGTGATCAGCGGCGCGCTCCGCTTCTGGATCGAGGACGAGGACTCGGAGCCGATCGACGTGAAGGCCGGAGAGGTGCTGGTCCTTCCCTCGTGGGTGCCGCACAAGGCGATCGCGCTGGAAGACACCCTGGATGTGGACATCTTCACCCCGCCGCGACAGGACTGGCTGGACGGGACGGACGACTACCTTCGCGGCGGAGGCGACTGAGCGGTTCTACAGCGGGAGAGACTGAAGAGTGCGACGCTCGGACTACGCCCCGGTAATCCGGCGCTACTTCGTGGCCGGCGCGGCCACAAGCGCCCTGGGCGTGGTCGTACTGCATGCCCTGGCGGCCGTTTCCTTCGGCGCCGTCCCGGGGTGGCTGCTGGCGTCGCTCGTGGGACTCGTGGCGGGCGTGGTTTCGCTCGTGGTCTTCGTCGGGCTGAGCCGGGCCGCCGAACGCCTCGTCGAATGGCTCTCCACGGATGCCTTCCTGCTGCTGGTGGCGGCGGGAGCGAGCCTCTGGCTGCTCCGGAGCACCATCTTCGGCTGGCCGGAGGCGCTCCTCCCGGGACTGCTGGTGGTCGTCTTCGTCGGACCCTTCTTCGTCGGTTCCGGGCTCGCCATGGTGTTTCGCCCACACGGTCCGGCGTACGGCCGAGGCGGCCTCGTTCTCACCCTGGCCGGAGCCGGGTTCATCGCCTACGGGGGAATGTGGTTCTTCGGTCCCGGAGAGGATCCCTACGTCCGCCCGGCGCAGGCCCAGCCCAACCCGCCGCCGGTCCTCGCCGAAGACCCGGCGACGCGCGGCCCCCACCCGGTCCGGCTCCTGACCTACGGCAGCGGGCGGGATCCGTACCGGACGGAGTACGGGGACGCGGTGACCATCCGCTCGCCCTCCGTGGACCTCAGCCTCGTGCTCCCCGAGTGGCGCGGTTTTCGCGCGACCCACCGCGAATGGTGGTGGGGGTTCGGGCTGGAGGACGCGCCGCGAGCCGGCCGGCTCCATCTCCCCGACACCGGCCCCGGGAACCGGCGTCCGGTGGCGCTGATCGTCCACGGCAACCACCGGATGGAGGATTTCTCCGACGCCGGTTACGACTACCTGGCGGACCTGTTGGCGAGCCACGGGATCGCGACCGCGTCCGTCGATGCCAACTTCCTCAACGGAAGCTGGTCGGGTGATTTCGGTGGGCGCGAGATGCCGGCGCGCGCCGTCCTGCTGCTGGAGCACCTCCGGCTGTTTCGGACGTGGAACCGGGACCCGCGCTCACCGCTCTACAACCGTCTCGACCTCGACCGGGTGGCGCTGCTTGGGCACTCGCGCGGCGGAGAGGCGGCGGCGATCGCAACGGCTTTCAACGACCTTCCCTCTTTCCCGGACGACGCGAACTATCGGTTCGACTACGGCTTCGGAATCGAATCCGTGGTCGCGATCGCGCAGATCGACCGCCGTTATTCGCGGCGTATCGAGCTGCAGGACGTCAACTTCCTGGCTCTCCAGGGCTCCTACGACACCGACGAGCCGAGTTTCCACGGCCTCCGCCAGTTTCACCGGACCCGGCTGGACGGAGCTGCCGAGCGTTCCGAAGGGATTCTCGGCTTCCGTCTGAAGGCGGGGGTTGTCGCGCACCGTGGAAACCACGGACAGTTCAACACCACCTGGGGCATGGACTCGGGTCTTTGGGGCATGTTCTGGCTCAATCGCGCCCCGCTCCTCTCCGCGGCCGAACAGCAGCGGATGGCGCAGGTGTACGTCCTGGCGTTCCTGCGCGCCACCCTGCTGGGGGAAGCGGAGTTCGTGCCGCTGCTCCGCGACTACCGCGTCGGGGCGCCGTTCCTTCCCGAGACCCGCTACCAGAGCCAGTACGCGGACTCGCGCACCCGCATCGTCGCCGGCTTCGAGGAGGACCTTCATCTCGCTACCGGGACCGCGGCGGGCGCAACGATCGAGGCTCGCGGTCTTGCCGGCTGGAGCGAGGAGGAAGTCCTCTTCCGCGACGGTTCCAAGCAGGCGACCTCCGCCGTCCGGCTCGAGACGTCCGGAGACCAGCAGGCGGAGGATCCGGCCTACGAGATTCACCTGGCCGAGCCGATTGCAATGACCGGCGAAGACGAATTCGTGCTCTCCGTGGTCTGGAACCCGGGTCCGCCGGAAGACGGCGCCGCATCGCTGGCGCGGACGCCGCCGATCGCGATGACGGTGCAACTGCTGTTCCCCGAGGAGGTGGAAGGACCAGCGTTCGCGATCGTGGATGCGATTTCCCCGGAACCTCCCTTCGAGGTCCAGTTCCTGAAGTCCCGCCGGATGAATCGCGAGCGGTACCGCCGCATCGTCGAGGAGATCCCGCAGACCGTCGCGATCCGGGGCAGGAACCTCCTGCCGCCACCTCCTCCTCCGCCGCCCGTCGTGCCCGGCGCGGCGCCCGCACCGCCGCCTCCCGCCGAGCCGCCACCGGTCGTCGGCATCCGGTTCCAACTCGACCCGGAGACGGCCGGAAGCGTGCTGCTGGACGACGTGGGATTCCGGAGCGCCCCGGCCGGCGATCCGGACGGCGGGGCGGCGCGCGGCCCCTCGTGATCGCCCGTTCCGCCCCCGAGGGCCTGCCCGCGGCAGGACTCGAGGGTCTGGTTGCCCAACTGACCTCGGCCGAGACGAAGGGGACGCGGCGCCGGCCGCGCATCACCATCAGTTACGCCCAGAGTCTCGACGGTTCCATCGCCGCGAGACCCGGGGAGCCCCTTCGCCTCAGCGGTTCGCGCTCGCTGGAACTCACGCATCGGTTGCGTGCCGGCCATGACGCGATTCTGGTGGGAATCGGCACGGTGCTGGCGGACGACCCGCGGCTCAACGTACGGCTCGTCGCCGGCGACAGCCCCCTGCCGGTCGTCCTCGACGGCCGGCTTCGGTTGCCGCCCTCGGCCCGGCTTCTCCGAGGCCGCGGAGCCTTCGGGGTCGCTCCACCGCCGCTCGTCGCGACGAGCTTCGAGGCGCCCGTTGAGCGCGCTGCGCGGCTTCGGGCAGCCGGGGTGACGGTCGTACGCTTTCGGTCGCCGGGCGGCCCGGTGCCGCTCCGGTCCGTGATGCGCGCCCTGCACCGGCGCGGCGTGCGGCGGCTGCTCGTGGAAGGCGGCGGCCGGGTGCTCACCTCGATGTTCGCCGAACGGCTCGCGGACTGGGTAGTGATCACCGTTGCCCCGCGGCTCGTCGGCGGCGAGCCGGCTCTTGCCCGGGTGCCCGCGCCCGTGGATCTCGCGGGACTCGGCTGGGCGCGTCTCGACGACGACCTTGTGTTTGCCGGGCGGCCCCGGTTCGGCGCCCGAACCCAGCCCGTTGCCGCGGGGCGCGAGGCCTGACTCCCGTGACCGGGTCGGCCGCCGCCGCGGAACGCTTCTCCGTCTGGTTCGAGGGCCCGCGCCGCGTCGCCGTGCGCCGCGGCCCGGTGCCCGAACCGGCGGCCGGCGAGGCGCGCGTGCGAACGAGCGTCTCGGCGATCAGCACCGGCACCGAACTCGCTGCCTGGCGCGGAGACCTCGATCCAGCACTTCCACGGGACGAGACCCTGGGCGCGCACGCGGGCGGCTCGTTCGGGTTCCCCTTTCCCTACGGTTACGCCTCGGTGGGCCGGCTGGAAACGCTGGGACCCGGCACGCCGGCCGGCGCACCGGTGGTGGGTTCCCGGGTGTTCGCCTTCGTGCCCCACCAGAGCGTGTTCTGCGCGCCCGTGGACGACTTGCTCCCGGTCCCGGAGGATGTCCCGGACGAGCGCGCGGCGCTCTTCCCCTATCTCGAGACGGCGGTGAATCTGCTTCTCGACGGGGCGCCCCGGATCGGGGAGCGGGTGGTCGTCGTGGGTCAGGGAGTGCTCGGTCTGGCTCTCACCGCACTGCTCTCCCGATATCCGCTCGGCGGGCTGATCGCCGTCGAACCGGATCCGGAGCGCCGCCGCCGATCGCTGGAGTTCGGAGCCCGGGAGGCGGTCACGCCCGAAGATGCCCTCGAACGGGTGCGCCGCTCCTTTCTCGGCGGCGCCGAGCTGGTCTTCGAGGTCTCCGGCAACCGGTCAGCGCTCGACTCCGCGATCCGGGCCGCGGCCCGGGACGGGCGGGTGATCGCCGGTTCGTGGCTGGCCGGGGGAAAGACGCCGCTGGAGCTGGGCGGCTGGTTCCACCGGGGGCGGATCCGGATCGTCTCGAGCCAGGTGAGCCACCTGCCCCCGCTGGAGCCCTCCTGGACCGTCGGGCGGCGCCGTCGGACCGCCTGGGAACTGCTCGGCAGCGTGCCCCTCGAGACCCTGGTGACCCTCCGGGTCCCGCTCCCGGCGGCCGGGAGGGCCTACGCGCGGCTCGACGCCGGAGAGGCACTCGCCGCGCTGCTGGTCACCAGCAGCTCGGCCTGAGCCGATTCCGGTTTCGGCGCGGCTCCCGGCTCCACCGGGAGGCCGGAGCGCGCCCGGGCCTCCCTGCTTCTCTCGATCCGCGCGCGCTCCGCGTCGGCCCGCCCCGCGAGCCACCGATAGATGGACTCCTGGGCGGCCCGTCGCGGCGTTCCCGAGGGCACCCGTCTGTTCCGCCCTGCCGAGTCGTGCTGTCGGGCCTTGCAGTTGTCGGCCCACTGCAGATCGAGGTAGTGGCGCAGCTGGTTTCTGATCCGCTCGTCGTAGACCGGGAAGGCGATCTCGATGCGCCGATCGAAATTGCGCGGCATCCAGTCGGCGGAGGTGCAGTAGTAGAGCGGGTCCCCGCCATTCCCGAAGACGAGGATTCGGGAGTGCTCCAGGTAGCGGTCCAGAATGGAGATCGCCTTGAAATCGGCGTTCGCCGGCAGGTTCTCGGTGGGAATGGAGAAGGTTCCCCGCACGATCAGGCGGACTCGGACCCCGGCTTCGGCCGCTTCCTCGAGGAGCGCGACGACGTCCGGATGGGTCAGGTGATTCAGTTTCACCTCGATGGAGGCCGGCTCGCCTCGCCGGGCGCGCGCGATCTCGGCCTGGATGAGGTGTTCCACCGTGGTCCGGAGAGTCCACGGTGAAACGACGAGATGCTCCATCTCGCGGGTCTCGTACGGCCGGCGAATCACCCGGAAGAGGCGGGCCAGGTCCCGGCAGATCCCTTCGTGGGTGGTCAGGAGGAAATGGTCGGCGTAGAGGCTCCCGGTGTCCTCGTTGAAGTTACCCGTGCCCAGGAGGCCGTAGAGGGCGCGTCTGCCCCGTTCCCGGCGTTCGATGAGCCCCATCTTGGCGTGGATCTTGAGGTCCTCCGGGCCGAAGACCACCCGGACTCCCTCGCGGGTGAGGACGTCGGTGAACTCGATGTTGGTGGTCTCGTCGAAGCGCGCCGTGAGTTCCACGACCGCGGTGACCTTCTTGCCGTTGCGCGCCGCGTTGACCAGGGCGTTCACCACCCCGGAGTTGTTCGCGACCCGGTACATGGTCACCGCGATCCGGGTGACCTTGGGGTCGATGGCCGCTTCCCGGAGCAGATCGATCAGGTAGGAGAAGCGCTCGTAGGGCGTCTGGATCAGGATGTCCCGCCGCCGCATCGCGCGCATGATGGAACGCTCGCGATCGACGGCGGGGAGGCTCAGGGTCGGCCAGGGTTCGTAGCGAAGCCCGCTCTTGAGCTGTGGAAAGCGGATGAAGTCCTTGAAGTTGTGATGCCGGCCGCCCGGAACCAGCACGCTCCGGTCATGGATCTGAAGACTCCGGCAGAGCGCCTCCAGCAGGTCGCCGGGCATGGTCTCGTCGAACACGAAACGCACGAGTGCCGCGGTCAGCCTCCGCCGCACGCTCTTTTCCACCTTGCGCAGATAGCTGTCCTGCGGGCTGCCGCCGAGGTCGAGCCCCGAGTCCCGGGTGATCTTGAGGACGTAGCCCTCCGCGCTTTCCACCTGGAAGATCGAGAAGATCTCGGGCAGCCGATACCGGATCACGTCCTCGAGCAGGATGACGTCCGTCCGGCCCGGCGCCGACGGCAACCGGACGAACCTCCCTGCCGAGCGGGTGGGGATGTCCACGATGGCGTACATCGGACGCCGCCGGCCCGAGCGCAGTACCCGGACGCCCAGGTAGATCTCCCGTTCGTCGAGATTGAGCGTCTGTCCGGTCCGTTCCAGCATGATCGGGGTCAGGTGCGGACGCACCTTGCGGACGAAGTAGTCCTGGACGTACTCCCCCTGCTCGGCACTCAGGTCGGCTTCGGTGATGATGCGGATCCCGTGCTGCTCGAGTTCGCGCAGGAGGGCGTCGTATGTCTTGAGAAAGAGGGACTGATCGCGAAGGATCTGGCGCTGGATGTCGGAAAGGAGGGCCGACGGATCCCAGTCGAGGAACCGCCGACGGTCGGCGCTGATCTTCTGGATCCGCTGCAGCGCCGCCACCCGGACCCGGTAGTACTCGTCCTGGTTGCTCGAGAAGATGCCGAGGAAACGAAGCCGCTCGACCAGCGGAACGGTCTCGTCCCGCGCTTCCTGAAGGACCCGCCCGTTGAACGCCAGTTGCGAGAGCTCGCGCGGAATGACGGCGGTGGGACGGTGGTGATGGTTCGAAGCCATGAAACGGACGGTTTTCCGGGAAAATACCGCGTTCGGAGAACCGACAACACTACGACATGGCAAAGACCGGGTGGGCGCTGATCACCGGCGCCTCGACGGGCATCGGGCGCGAGCTGGCGTCGCTCGCTGCCGCCGACGGGCGCGACGTGGTGCTCGTGGCCCGAAACGCCGGACGGCTCGAGCAGGCCGCGGAGGAAATCCGCGCCGGGCATGGAGTCCGCGCGGTGGCGCTGTCGATGGACCTCGCCGCGCCGGGAGCCCCCGACCGCCTCCACGCCGCGACCGGCGAGCGCGGCATGGAGGTGGACTTCCTGGTCAACAACGCCGGATTCGGGATGAGCCGGCGTTTCGCGGACGTCCCGCTCGCGGTGCAGCGCTCGATGATCGGACTCAACCTGTCGGCGCTCGCCGATCTGTGTCACCTCTACCTGCCCGGGATGCTGGAGCGGGGCCGCGGCAGGATCCTGAACGTCGGTTCCGGGGCGGGCTATGTCCCGGGCCTCGGCTTCACGACCTACGCGTCCACCAAGGCCTTCGTCCTCCATCTCACCGAGGGGCTTGCCGGCGAACTCGCGGGCACGGGCGTGACGGTGAGCGTTCTCTGTCCCGGCCCGGTGAACACCCCGTTTCTGGGAACCGCGGGGATCGAGGGCTTCTCGGGGATCCGGCGGCTCGCACTCGCCGATCCGGGATCCGTGGCGCGGGCCGGCTACCGGGGGGCTCTCAAGGGCAGGGTGGTGATCAACCCCGGCTTCTTTCCGCGGCTGGTCCCGTTCGTGCCGCGCCTCCTGCCGCGGTTCGTGGTGCGCTGGCTCGGAAAGCAGGTGGGCCGCCAGATGGCCCGGAGGACAGGGTGAGCGGCAGCACGCTGCCGGCGCACCGGCATCTCGAGGAGCTCGGAGTCCCGTGGGAGCGGCGCACCTTCCCGGCATCGACCCCCAAGGGGGCCGCGTCGGTGGCGCACGCGCTCGGCTACCGCGAGAGCCAGATGGTCAAGACGCTGATCTTCCAGTCGGGAACGGGTGAGCGCGCGCTGATCGCGGTGGGCGGCGACCGGAACGTCATCTCCGGAAAGCTCAAGAAGGCGATGGGCAACCGGAACATTCGGCTCGCGAGCCCGGAAGCCGTGATCGAGCTCACCGGCTACCGGATCGGCTCGATCCCGCCGTTTTCCTGGCAGCAGGACGGCACCCGGACGTTCATCGACGAAGACCTGATGGAGGAGCCGGTCCTCGGAGTAGGCGCCGGTGTCTGGGGCGAAGAGATTCTCATCACCCCCACCAACCTGGTGCGCGCCTCGAACGGCATCGTGGTGAACCTGACGCGACGGGAGTAGAAGACGCGTACGGCTTGGAACGCCGGTCTCCAGACCGGCACGCGCAGCGCTCCGCGCTGCGCACGTCGCAACTCCACTCGGCCTCACGGCGTGTACGGCTTGGAACGCCGGCTTCAGCCGGCACGCGGCCCGCAGGTCCGCTAGCGTGTCGCCATAAGTGGATGAATATACGTGCTGTTACGAGCGATTTCCAAAACGGGGAACCACTTGGGGCGGCACGATCCTGGATCGCCGGAAACCCCGAGCCGAACGGGGCAGCGCCGGGAACGTATACCACCTTCGAGCGCACCGGGCGGCGGGCTCCGGGACCGCGAGGCGGACCCGGTGGAGCAGCGGACGGAACGGACGGGACGCTCGAACGGCTACCGGGGCCGCCGCGATCGGGATCACCTCGACGACGGCCAACAGGAGGACCTGCTAGCCTGCGGCGACAGCTGGCGGGGATCGCCGGGCGTTGGGGAGTCGCGGGCCAGGCGCGAGACCGGCCGGCGAGGCTCGCCGGGGTCGTTCCCGGGGCTGCTTTCGGGTGAGCGGAAGTCGGCACCCCCTTATGCGCGTACTTACGCTCATGCCGCTCAGTCGCGGCGGTTGTCGGAACTCGTTGGCCCCGTTGCGTTTCGACCGCCTGCCGGCGACTTCCGCCCTCCGCTTTCGGGCGTAGGGCGGGGCTGGGAGCAACCCCCCCTTTTCCTCCGGAAACGCGGCCCCGGAGTCCGGACTTATGCTCGGACCTGGTTACGGTGCCGGGGGTTGCTCCCAGCCCGCGCCTGCGGCGCGAGGCATCCCTGCGGGAAGGCCACGAATCCGCCCGCGGCGGGCGGGCCGGCCTCGATGCGGACGAAGGCATCGAGGTGCCGCTCCCCGAGGCGGCTGGCGACCGTGTTGGCCCGCTCCCCGATGGTGGGGAGCCGGAGGGCCTCCGCCAGGTCGACGAGGGCCTGGTCCACCTGCGGGACGCGGGGGACCACAACGGCGCGCCGCTGGACGGTGCGGGCGCCGGTGCGGGGGTTCGGGGGCTTGGCCCCCGACCGTCCGCTGCTCCGGGAGCGGCGCGGGAGACCGGGGGTTCAGAAGGGGGGCGGCGCCCCCCTCGCCAGCACCAATGTATAGACATTGGGTAGGCTGGCCCAACTGCCTTAGCAGAGGGCCAGCCCCCAATGTACGCACATTGGGTCTGCTGGCTCTCCCGCCGTAGTGGACCGGGTGACGGAGTCACCGGGGCACACGGAGGCGCGGCTGTGGTCATGCCGCAGCTTCGGTCCCGGCCAGGAACGCCGCCCATTGTTGCATGAGCGCCCGCCGCCGCTCGAACAGGTCGGTGCGCCGGTAGGCGGCCTCGATGGCGTTCGTGTTCACGTGCGCCAGCGCCAGTTCGCACACCTCACGCGGCGCGTCGGAGCACTCCGCCGCCCAGTCCCGGAAGCTCGAACGGAACCCGTGGGGCACCGCTCCGATCCCGAGATCCCGGACCAGCTTCGAAATCGCCACCTCGTTGAGCGGCCCACCGCGCTCCGAGGGGAACACCACCCCGGAGCCGTCCGCGAGCGCCTGGGCCTCCTGCAGGACCTCCAGCGCCCTGCTGGACAGCGGAACCCGGTGCTCCCGTCCCGTCTTCATCCGTTCGCCAGGAATGCGCCATTCCCGTCCTGCAAGGTCCATCTCCTTCCACAGCGCGCCGCGCACCTCCCCGCCGCGGCACGCCGTCAGGACCAGGAACTCGAACGCCAGCGCGGTCGCGGGAGAGGCGCCCGACGTCCGGACCGTCTGGATCGCCGCGGCAACCTCGGCGTAGGGCAGCGCCCGGTGATGCCGGGGCCGGACACCGTTGCGGGGCAGCGCGGCGCCGATGGCGTCGCCGGCCGGGTTGTCCTCCCGGTAGCCCTGGGCGACCGCCCAGCGCATCACCGCCGAGATCCGGGTCCGCACCCGCTTCGCCGTCTCACGCTTCTCGTTCCAGATCGGCAACAGGACCGCCATCACGTCCGACGTGTGGATCCGGTCCACCGGACGCGGCCCGAGCCGTGGCATTGCGTAGTCCCGCAGGCTCGAGCGCCACAGCTTCTCCTGCCGCCCGCCGCCCTTCCAGTTGGAGGAGTGGACCGCAATGACCTTCTCCACGGCTTCGGCGAAGGTGGGGACCGTGCGCCGCTTGCCGGTGACCAGCTCGCCGCGCTGTCGCGCCAGGAGGTTCAGGACGCACTTCTGGCGGGCCTCGGCGAGGCTGACGTGGGGCCAGGAGCCGAGTCCGAGGTTGCGGGGCCGACCGTCCACGGTGATGCGCTGTCCCCACGACTTGGCGAGGTGTCCGCGCTTGGTGCGCTTCACCCGGAGGGACAGCCCGCCGGAGCCGCGGCCGTCGCCGTACCATCCGGGTTCCCGGATGGTCTCTACGAATCTCACGGAGAGTCGGTAGGGGCGTTCCGTCATGGCTCGGAGTCCTTGGAGCGGCGGCTGGGCGGCACAAACCGGGCGGGAATGGGGGAGGTCATGACGTTCTGCGAGGGAACAGTATAGCACTGTAAGCCATTGAATAATGGACTGATTAGGGGAACATCATGGCACTCGATGGAACCCCTTGGAACCGTCTGACTGCGGCCCGCAGGGCCGCAGAGCTGCCAAGCCGGATCGCGCCGCCGGCTTGGAACGCCGGCTTCAGCCGGCACGCGCGGCGGTCCGCGCCGCAGAGGGCGCACCCTCGATCCACCTCAGGGCAGCGCTGCCCTGCGCCTGCTAATTTTCCCGGCGATGAGCGTCCGGAAGGGCCTGCTGGTCGCGCTTGCGCTGCTGCTTCCGCTCGCCGGCGCGTCCTGGGTTCCCGCCGCCCAGGACGACAGCACTCTGGACGACGCCTACACGGTCTGGCTCTGTCCCATGCACCGGGACCACCAGTCGCACGGGGAAGGGAACTGCCCGCTCTGCGGGATGGCGCTCGTCCGGCGGACCCTGGTGACCCGTTACGTGTGCCTGGCGCAGGAGGACGGCGTGGTTGAGGAGGAGCCCGGCATCTGTCCCGACACCGGAGATCCCCTCGTTCCCGCGACGCGCGAAGTGGTCTGGTTCTGCCCCTCCGACCCCGATCGGATGTTCGTGGAACCCGGGGTCTGCGAAGGCGACGTCCCACGGGCGATGACGACCCAGGTTTCCGCGCACGGCGACCACAACCCTCGTCACGGCGGGATCCTGTTCATGGCGCCGGACGGGGTGCACCACCTCGAAGGCGCTCTTGAAGACGGGGCTTTCCGCCTCTATTTCTACGACTCCTTCACCCGGCCGATCGAGCCGGAACCCTTCGGGGCGCGGGTGGTTCCGGCGGACGAGCGCGGCGCGCCGCTCGGCGATCCCGTGGCGCTCGCGACGGCCCCCGGCGCCCTCGAGACGCCGGTCGAGGCCGCGGCGGGAGAAAGGGCGGCCTTCACCGCCTTCGTGCAGTTCCCCGACCGTGAAGACGAAGACCGCTTCGACTTCATCTTCCTGTCGGATGCGGAAAAGGCCGCCCTCGCCGGCGAAACCGTGCCCGCCGCACTGCCCGAGCTGCGGGTCCCCGACACCCCGCAGGCGATTCTGGACGCCATCCGCGCCCGAGACCGTCGCGTCCAGGCGCTGATCGACCAGGGCCGCTGGGCCGATCTCTTCATTCCAGCGCTGGAAGCCAAGGACCTGGCGCTGGCCTACGGCGAAGCGGCGTCGGATCGTCCCTGGGTGGCGCTCAAGCGGATCGTGCGGGGCGCCTGGCTCCTCGACATGTACGGAGATCTGGGCGACCGGGTCCGCGTCGGCGAGGCCTACGAGGTCTTCGCGGAGGGGATGCGCGGGCTTCCGGAGCGAGCGCCGGAGTAGGGGCAATCGAATGAAGCGGCCCGGAAGAATCGCCGCGGTGTTCACCGGCCTCGTTGCCGGCGTGGCCGCGATCCTGGTCGCGGTTCCCGGTTGGTTCGGCGCCGCGAACGCCCACGAACCGGAACTCTCCCGCTACGGCTACTGGCGCGACATCCGCCCCCTCCTGGAGCGGCATTGCGCCTCCTGCCACTCGGGGACCGGCCCGGCGCCGGTCAACCTGATGCGGTACCTGGACGCGCTGCCCTGGGCGAATTCGATCGCGCGGCAGGTCCTCCAGCGCCAGATGCCCCCCTGGTTGCCCGACGACGGCACCGGCGATTTCGCCCACGCCCGGACGCTCGACGATCGCGAGACCGACATGCTCGTGGACTGGGCGATCGGGCTGGCGCCCGAAGGGCCGGTGCGGGCGGAGGAACCGGAGACTCCGGGTGCCGCCACGGACCTGCCCCCGAGCCGGCTCACGCTGGCCGAGCCGGTCGTCATTGGCGAGATGGAGTCCGTGGCGGCCGTTTGCCGGCCGCTCGTCCGGGGTGAGGGCGTGGGGTCGGCGGCGGCCGGCTTCGCGCTGTTGCCCGGCGAGGCGGTCTCGATCCTGCGGCGCGCCGTTCTGTACGCCGGCGACGACTGCGCGAGCGGGGCGCCGCTCTTCACCTGGGTGGTGGGACAGGGGCCCCGGATGCGTCCGGAAGGAGTCTTCGACCGCCTTCCGGAGGACACGGGTCTCTTCCTGCATCTGTCCTACCGCAAGGGATTCGACACCGAGGGACTGGAGTTCGAGGACGAGCCCCAGGTGGTGGTCTTCCCGCCGCTTCCGGACCGGACGCGCGCGGTCGAGATGCTGGCTGTCGAGCCGGGAACCACCCCGGTGGGCCCCGCGACCCTCCTCTCCGTTCTGCCGCCAGAAGGTCTCGACCCCGGCCCGGACGGGTTCGCCGTGGAGGCGGTGGGAAACGACGGGGCCGTGACGCCGCTGCTGCGCATCCGCCGCTTCGATGCCGACTGGGCGGAAAAGTTCGCTTTCCGGGAGCCGGTGCGCCTGGCCGAAGGCGCCGCCATCCGGGTCTCCCATCCGGGAGCCATTCTTGATCTGGTGCGCCTGCCGGTACCAGGACCCGACGAGGACCCGTAGGCGGCGGCGCTGTCTTGATCTTCGGGGCCGCCGACCGCCGTTATCGACCGGACCTCCTCCCGGAGACGGCCGTTATCGACCGGACCTCCTCCCGGAGACGGCCGTTATCGACCGGACCTCCTCCCGGAG
>VXNL01000103.1:19358-37592 GCA_009840635.1 Acidobacteriota bacterium
ATCGACCGGACCTCCTCCCGGAGACGGCCGTTATCGACCGGACCTCCTCCCGGAGGCAGGCGTTATCGACCGGACCTCCTCCCGGAGACAGGCGTTATCGACCGGACCTCGTCGCGGAGGCGTGCGCTATCGACCGAACCTCGTCCCCGGGACGTCGCCCGGGACTTCGACCGGAACCGGCTCCGTCAGGATCGGCTGATGGTGACCCGCTCCTCGAGGGCGAGGTCGGCGAGGATCTGCCGCAAGTCGTTCTCCAGGCTCTCGGCGGACCGCGAATCCACGGTCACGGATAACTCGATACCGGCCTTGAGATCCTCACCCGAGCGCAGCTTGGGGAGGACCCTGGTTCCCAGCCGGTTCCAGACTTCGGGAGGCACCGTGCCCGTTAGACGAAGCGTCGTCTTCGAAGCGGCAGGGGTTGGCTCCGCATCGGGTGTGGGTTTCCTCAGCGGTTCACCTTCACCATCGGGGTCCTTCGGGGAATCGGGTTCGGGCGGTGTTGGGCCTCCCGCGCCCGTCTTCAGTTCCGTCGCCTTCTCCCGGGTCAGCAGGAAGACGCTGGATTCGAACGCGACCTCCTCCGGACCGACCGGTTCCCTGAACCACAACCGGCGGTAGCCGCCGTCCGCGGTGGGGCCGGAACCCAGTCCGCACTCTCCCCTGGACACGAAATCGGGGATCTGGCGGCGGAGGATCGCGTCCGGGTCCAGCAGGCGCGTCAGCGAGCCGTCGAGAAAGCTCTGCCGCAGGCTGGAGAGCGGCCACGCGCCCGCGTCGCGGAACGCCGGCGGCCAGTGCCGGTCCAGATAGCCGGCGCCGACGCTGTCGCTGAGCAGCGCTTCGGACCGCAGCGCTCCGAGGATCCGAGCGCTGAGCGTCTCGCTGGCGCTCGCGTGGCCAGCCCCCAGATCGAGAGTCCGGAGCCCCTCCGCGGCCCGGGAATCCGCGAGCGCCACGAACCGGTAGCCGGCCCACACCTCGTCCCTCGCGGCGGTTTCGGCATCCCGGACGCGGGTCTGCGCCTCGTTCCGGGCCGCGCGGTCGAACTCCGCTCCCAGCACGCCTTCAGCGACCTCGCGCGCCACCCGCTGCCAGGCAAGCCACAGCGCGACCCGGTCGCGGAGTTCGCGTCCCGGCTTCCGTGCGCACCAGACCAGCGACGCGGGGTAGAGGCGCGGAGAGGTCCCGCGCTCCCGCGTCCACCTGGCGATTCGCTCGACAGCCTCGCCGCTGCTCCGCCACTCGGTCTCGGGATCGAGAACGACCAGCGCGAGGCGCGGCGAGTCCGGCGCGGCGGCGCTGTCCGCCGGAAACGCGATGACGGGCAGGGCCGCGTCGCGGCGGAACTCGCTCTCGACGAGTCGGCGTATCGCGGGCTTGACCTCGGTGTCCTCGTCCAGCGATGCGCGCCGGTCGCTGACCACCTTCTTCAGGGTCGCCTGGTGGTGGATGCGATATCCGTCGGTCCCGACCTTCCGGATGAAGAACCCGGCACTCTCGAGTGCTGCTGCCGCGTTGTCCACGGTCGCGGTGTCCACGTCGGGCTCCCCGAGGGCGAAGCGCAGTTCGGGGAGATGAGCCACCTTGTCCACCTGCCCGCCGGAGGACTCGAACAGGATGGCGGTCCCCACGCGCCGGTGGATGTCCCGGAGCGCGCCCCGGGCGTCCACATCGAGCGCCTTGGCATGCGGGTGCGGCCCCGCCACGTCGGCTCCGATGGCCGTGTCGAGCCGGTCTTCGCCCAACTGACCCAGCACCAGGGCCCGGAACTCGGGGACGTCGAGCGGGGCCGACCCCAGCGTGATCAGCGGCTCGGTGCGCGCCCTGGTGAACTGCTCCCGCGCCGCCCAGGAGACCCACTGCGCCAGCATGGCCAGCGCGCCGCGGGTCTGCTGGAACTGGGCCAGCGCGCGCCACTTCCGCTGGAAGACGGACAGCGTCGCCGGATGGAACGGGTAGCACGCCTCGAAACGGCCCCGCAGGAATTCCCGGCTGCGGGCTTCGGTGGTCGCCGTGTCCACGGCCAGCCATTCCGCCGGCAACCGGGCGCTGCGTTCGAAGCACCAGTCCGCGTACGCGCGGGCGACTTTCCCCCGGGTGCGTTTGCCGCCCAGATCCTCGAACAGCCGCCGGCGCACGACCTCGCTGATCTCCGATTCGTCGTTGGCGATCAGGTCGCGGGCGACCCGCCGCACGACCTTGGTGATCCGTTCCTGCCACTGCTGGTCCCAGTCGGTCATTTCCACCTGACTGCGCGGCAGGCTCACGACGGCGGCAGCCCGGCGGGTCCCGGTGACCGCGACGGTCAAGTTCTGGATGAAGGCGTGGAAGCCCTCGGCCATCCCACGGTGCCGGTTGACGAAGTTGAGCACCTCGTCGAACAGCAACAGCACCGGCGCGTCCGCGGCGGCGAACATCCGGCCGAGCGCCTCCGTCCCCGGCGGCGCGGTTCTGGCGGTGGGACCGAGAGCCGTGACGCCCGCCTCTCCCGCAAGCTGGCGGGCGAGATCCAGCCACGGCGTTTCCCGGCCGGGCGCGGGGTCCCAGGCGTTGCCCACGAAGACGCCGACGCGGGCAGACGGCGCCTCCGCGATCCCGGCGCCGGCGAGCAGGTCCGCCACCCCGGGAAGCCGGGAAGTCCCGGCGCCGGCGTTCGCTAGGTGGTAGAGCGCGGTGAGGGTGTGCGTCTTGCCCCCGCCGAACTGGGTGACGAGAGTCAGCACCGGGGCGGTGTTCGCGGTCTCTCCGGCCAGCCGCCGCAGCACCATGCCCGCGTGTTCGCTCAGCGCACGGGTGAAGCAGGTGCGCGAGAAGAACTGCGCCGGGTCGCGGTAGTCGTTGGGCGCCTTTCCGGCGACGACCTGTTCGAGGGCGATGGCGAACTCATCCGGGCTAAAGGAACGGCCCTCCCGCACCTCCTCGCGGAGCGTTACGACCCGGTACCAGGGGTCCATCAGGCTTCGCCCCGGTCCGTGGGTCCGCGCCGGCGGACGCGTATTCGACGGCGCGTGACCACGATCAACGACCCCTCGTTCATGGCGTCCTGGTGTCGTTCGAGCAATTCCCTCATGGCCCGGACCTTCTCCTCCACCGGCATCTCGACGAAGCGGATGATGACCGGACACGGCAATCTGCGCACGAACGCCAGTTCCCCGAAGTCCTTGTCCTCCGTGACAAGGACTCGTTGTTCTTCCAGCGCCAGCGCCAGGAGTTCTTCGTCCGTCGCGCGCGGGTTCCTTTCCAGTGGCGTCAGGACGTCATGTCCCAGGGACCTCAACGCATCCTGCATCCGCCGGGATGCGGCGCATACGTCGAGCAGAAACCTCATCGACCCGCGGCGACGGGCACTCGTTCATGCACTTGCTCGCCTGCCACCATGCGGTGGGCGAACACCAGGCAGGCCCGAATGTCGTCCGGTTCCAGAAACGGGTGTTCGTCCAGGATGACTTGCGCACTGTCCCCGGCGGCCAACATGCCCAGAATGTGTTCCACGGCGATGCGCAGATCCCGCACGATCGGCTTGCCGCCGAAGACGTCCGGGCGCGCGGTGATCCGTTCCAGCAGTTGCGTTTCCGTTGTCATGGTTCCTTCTCCGGCAATCTCGGCTTCCACGAGCGGGTAGAGGCGCGGCTAGTCAAGAGGGTTCTCCCGCTCTTCAAGCCTCAAGGCGGCATAAGCCAGGCACTCATCAATGTCGTCGCGTTCAAGATAGGGATACGCCTTGAGAATCTCCTCCGGCGTCCGTCCGGCCGCGAGCAGCCCCACGACCGTTCCCACCGTGACCCGCAGGTTCCGAATACATGCCTTGCCGCCCATGACGGCTGGGTCGAATGTGATTCTCGAAAAAGGTGGCATGTCGGGTCTCCTCTCGACGAATTCTGCGTCCGTTACCTCGGAACCGCCAGCAGCATGGCGTCGAGGAGGCGCTTCTCGTGGCTCGCGCGAGGGTAGAGCGCGGAGAGCGCGTTGGCGAGCCGCAGGAATTCGGGGCCGCGCTCCTGCTCGGCGGCCACGAGGGTCCGCAGCGCGTTGCCGTGCCCGTTCGCCTGCAGGAGCATCGCCGCGTGCAACCGATCGAGCGTCGTGGCGTCGATCGCCTGCAGCTCCGCGTTGCCGTCGAGAAGGCTCTGGCCGCGCCGGCGGGGAGTTCCCTGCCGCCGCGACGCAGCGAGTTCCGGGAACAGCGTCAACTGGACGGGGCGGCCTGGTTCAGCTTCGATCCAGTCGGCGGCGGCGCCCGCCCCGTCCGTCCCGAAGAGTTCCGGCGCCCGCTCCGCCACCGGCATGAGACGTACCCGCCCCTTCTCCTGTCCGATGATGCGGCCGGTCCAGGCGTCGAGATCAATCCCCATGGGCTGTGCGAACCGACGTACGACGTCGAAGGGGAGGCTGAAACCCCTCGGCGCGGCCTTGGCGGTGGGCTCCTCATCGTCGTTGGGGGTGGTCTTCTTGCCTTTCCGGTCCGGGACTTCGGTGCTCTGGAGCGTCCACAGGAAGAGCGCGGTGAGCCGCGCGTCTTCCTCCAGCGCGCCGGCGAGGCCGTTCCGCGCTTCCGCTTCGGCGGTCCCGAGCACCTGTTGGAGCGCGGCGCGGCCGACGACCTCCCAGACCTTCTCCAGGTACTCCGGCAATCCGACCGCGCGGCCCTCCGCCGTCTCCACGATGCGGTACCGGCTGTAGATCTCGAGCGCGGGGCCGACGCAGGCGAAGACCAGATCGGCGCCCCGGATGCCCTCGTCCTGGAGGCGGTCCATCCAGTCGGCGACGCGGCGGGGGAGTTCGCGGAGCACGTCGGCCCAGTCGCCGACCGGGGCGTCGTCCGGACGGGGGCGGCAGACGAGGTGGACGCTGGTGGCGAGGGATGCGGTTTCCCGCGCGTTGAGGCGTGAGCCCATCTCAGTGGCGACCGGCCATGAACCGGTGATGGTCCAGCCGCCCTGAATCATCCCTGAGAGCAGCGCCTCCCAGCCCTCGGTGGTCTTGTGTGCGAAGACGACGGAGCCGATGCCGCCGGCGTGCAACACTCGGCGGCCCTCAGCGAAGGCCGCAGCCATTCCGTTCTCGTAGAACGCCGAGTTTTTCTTCGAGTCGCTCAGCCGATGTGGCCGGTCCACGACGATTTCGCGAGCCTTGGGTGTTGTGCTCCCCGTTGATTCGACGGACCGAAGGAGCGAATGGCCGGGCAGTGCCCGCTTGAGCCACACGAAGAAAAAGTCGGCCAGATGGGCGTAAGGCACGGCGTCGTAGTACGGCGGGTCCGTGAACCACACGCTAGCGGTTTCGTCGGGAAGGGGGTGGGCGGCTGCATCAGCGGGCTGTACGGTGGCTGGAGCGGAAACGGCCTCGACAGATTCGGCTCCGGACGCAACATGCCCGGCCGATACATGAACGCTCCCGCTCGATTCAGATACGACGACCCCTTCCGCGAAATCCCAGGTCATCGGCAGAGCTTGTCGGCCAAAAGCGTGTCTCGGGCACTCAGCGTCTGGCTCCCAAGCGCTGAGCGAACAGGCGAGTTCGGATAGCTTCGAGAGAGCGAGAGCAAATCCCGCCATCGAATCTGACGCGCCACAGCACTGAGCCTGCCTCACGAGCGCCATTAGCGCCCCTTTCTGACGTGCCGTGAACAGATCGCCCCACGCGCGCATGCCGTAGATCGGCAGGCTGATGCGCCGAATCTCGTTCAGCGATATCGGTTCGTTCGGCACGGGACAGAGTCCTTGTCTCCCGCTGTGTTCCCACTCCCTGAGGAGTTCCGTTACATGCCCCTGCGCTTGGCGCACTGCCGCATAGTCCGCGTCCGTGGGCAGCCGGTAGTGGCGGCCAGTTGCGTCCGGCCTGAGGGTCACGACTGCGGTCAGGCGCGCCCCGCCGATCCGTCGGCCATGCGCGTCCAGAACCGCGTCGGCGCCGCCCCGCTGGGCAACGAGTTGCGCCCGCACGCGCGACGGTGGCAACACCACGTCGCAGCACAGGCAGGTCGCCTTGGCGGCGGCAACGGTGCCGCCCCGCACGTCGCCGACCTCCTCCGGCTCGAAGATCTCGAACTCGACACGCGGCGCCCCGGCACCCCGCTCCACCCGATGCCGCAGTGCACGCTTGCGGCTGGCCTTCTTGCACAGCCAGAACGAGCGCATGAGTGGAATCTCCGCCCCGCAGTCCGGCGCTTCGCAGCGCACGGTGCGCGCCCAGAGATAGGCGATGGGCGTCGCGCCGTCCGGGTCCTTCGGGTAGAGGTCCGCCAACTCCCGCTCCGCTTCCCGCTTGATCTCCCCGCCAACCCGCCGGAGTTCCTCGGCGAGCCGCGGACCATGACGGGGGATGTCCTCCAGCAGCACCTTCAGGATCAGGCACGCCACCGGGTTGAGGTCGCTGGCGAACGCATCGCAGCCGAGCCGCGCCGCCTCCAGCGGGATGGAGCCGCCGCCGGCGAAGGGGTCCACGATGAGTGGCGGGTCGTCCCCGTGGGCGGACCGCACCAGCGCCCGACTCATTTCCAGATATGCCGGACTTGCCGCGACGCTCCAGTCGGCGAAATCTCCGATGAATCTCAGGATGATCCGCCGCAAGCCTCCGTCAGAGTCGATGGGCTCTGTCCAGTCCGCCGGCAATGGATACTTGCCGAGGATGCGGCGCGCATCCGCTCTGAACGCCTCCGGACAGTGCGGGTCACAGGGATCCGGCAGCAATAGCGCCAGCAGCATCGCCCGCGACGAGGCCAGCGGACGGCGCGCCCACCAGAGATGGAGCGTCGACGGATGGCCTTGCCGGACCGACTTCTCCCGCACCGCGTGTCGGGACACCTCGGCGATGGGAAAGTCCACCTCCGCGAGCCGCTTGCACTCGCGCGGAATCACAAGCGTTTCTCGGCCCAAGCAACAACCGCTTCGGCGATGGCGATCGTTTCTGAGTACTCCTCTTCGGAAACGGCCTCTTCCAGGTTCGGATACCGCGACTGCATGGCGTAGCTCGTGAGCTTGGACACCTTCCGAACTTCGGCTGGAATCTGCTCTCCGTCTGCCTCCAGGATGGACAACAACCGAGCCAGGTCAGGGATGTGCGGGAATGCGACCCCGCGCCCGAACATGACGGCCTTGACCGCCCTTTCTGCAGCCTGCTGTGCGTCGAAGCACGAGTCCTCGAGATAGACGCCGGGGAAGCGGGTCTTGGCGCGCGCGAGATGGCTTCGGGCGCGGTCCAGCCATTGGCCCGCATCTTCCGGTGGGCAACGTTCAGGCGGCTTCATAGACCACTTTCCTGTCTTGCAGCGCGGGCTTGATCACGAGTGCGTGGTTGTTCTCGTAGCCCTCCACGTCACGGCGAGAGACCACGATGGCGTCCATGGCAGCGCTCACACCGTGCAGGTTCCGGTAGATGCGGCCCATGAAGTCCAGCGCTTCAACGCCGTCCTGTTCATCCTCAGAATTGTGCGTCGGAAGACGCGTCGCGGCAATTCGCCGGACGGTGCGTGGCGAATCGTTCTCCCTCCGGACTTTGCGCCAGCCGTCGTCAGGACGAATCCTCCCTCCCATAGGGCTCCCGTTGTTCCCGGACTTCCATCGGCTGCGTCAATGCGTCCACGTCCAGCCAGTAGTGTTGGACCTTCTTGACCTCACGCCACCGGAACTGCCCGGGATCCGGGATTGGCTCCTGTAGTTCGGGCGCGGTGGCGCAGTTTGTGACGACGTAGAGCCAGTAGCAGTCGCTCCGGTCCTCCGCCACCCGGCGTTCGTTCGGTGTCAGCAAGACGCTGCCGCGGACGCCGGAGAGCCCCTTCACCTCGATCAGGCGCAGTTCCCCGGACCGGAGATCCAGGCTCGTCACGTCGTAGCCGAGATTCTGTTCGTGGACATCGGAAACCCGCCGCCCCTGAGCCTCCTCGTATTCCATGACGACTCGCATGGCCGTCATCTCGGTCTCCGGGTGCGGGCGCAGGCGGCGGACGTCGAGGTCTTCGCGTTCCGGGTGGGGCAGAAGGAGCGCGCTGGCTAGCCGTTCGACTCCCTGGAGCGAGACCGCCCGCTGCTGCGCGAACTCCCGGCGGCGGCGCTCTCGCCGCGCTAATACCTCGGCGTGGCGGGACTCTGCCTTCGTGAGGCGTCCCTCGGCCCCGGTGACACCCTGGGTCGCTTCGTCGCCAGCCCGCCCAATCTGACGGTCGAGCCGGTGCAGCACCTCGGTCAAGGACGTCTCGACGTGTTTTCCGATGCGCTCCACCTCGGCCTAACGCTCGCCGCGAACCTCGTCGAGAAACGGCGTTAGGCAGTGCGCGTCGAGCCACTCCTTCACCTCGGGCAGGGCAGCGACCGGAGGCAGGTCGTCTGGGACGGGGGCGGGAAACAGATTGCCGAGGACGTCGGGCTCGGAGCGCCGGGGTGCCCCGCTCTCGGCGAGTTCCACCACGAAGAGCCGCTCGTAGAGGACCTTCCCGAGGCCGTCCACGATCCGCGCCCGGTAGAAGTCGAGGCGGGCGGGCGCGTCGTGCGCCAGGGAGTGGAAACAGGCGCCGGTCGCAAGCGCCTCCTGTCCACGTTCGAGCCCGTGCCGCCGCAGCGCCTCGAACAGGGGATGCCCCGGCGTCACCCATTCGAGGTTGTTCGCCTCCGCGGTGGGGCGATCCGTGGACACGCGCGGATAGCGGTCGGCAAGCGCCGCGTATCTCCAATCCGCCTCGGCCTCGTAGCGCCTCAGCCGGGAAGGCGTGCGCCCTGGGGTGGAACGTGTGCGGGAGGGTGCGGACCGGCTTCAGGGCGAGGTCTGCATCCGCGGCGGACTCGCGCAGGAAGCGCGCCATGGTCTCGGGGACGATCCGCCGCTCCTGGGCGCGAGCCCGGCGCTCGATCAGCATGTCGAGGTTCAGTTTCTTCGAGGCCAGCCCCTCCAGCGCCGTCTGGCAGATCCCGCGGAAATGACTCTCGTCCACATCCTTCAGCAGCCGGTCCTCGAGGTCGCCCTCGCCCAGCTTGCCCGCGTAGAAGTCCCGCAGGACGCGCTCGACATGGACGGCGGGGAGGACCTCGCCGACCACGTTGAAGACGGCGTCGTCGTCGAGGGCGTCGCGGATCTCCTTGAGTCTGTCCAGCAGCCGTTCGAGGACCTGGCCCTCGATGGTGTTCGTGGCGACGAAGTTGAAGATCAGGCAGTCGTGGAGCTGTCCGTAGCGGTGGATGCGGCCCATGCGCTGTTCGAGCCGGTTCGGGTTCCAGGGGATGTCGTAGTTGAACAGGATGTGGCAGCACTGCAGGTTGATGCCTTCGCCTGCCGCCTCGGTCGCCACCAGCACCTGGATGGTGCCTTCGCGGAACTGCTGCTCGGCGTGGAGGCGGCTTCCCGGTTCGTCGCGCGAGCCGGGTCTCATGCCCCCGTGGATACAGCCGACGCGGAATCCCCAGGCCTCCAGCCGCTCCACCAGGTGGTCGAGGGTGTCGCGGAACTCGGTGAACAGCAGCAGGCGCTGGTCGGGGCGGTCGAAGAACCCCTCGTCCCGCAGGATCTGCCGGAGCCGCCCGAGTTTCGCCTCGCTCTCCGCGCCTTCGACGGACTTCGCTTCCTCGGCCAGCTCCTTGAGTTCAGCGATTTCCTCGCGGACCCGCTCGGCGCTGCCGGTGAGTGTGATCGCCTCCAGCAGCCGCTCGAGCCGCTCCCGCTCGGCGTCTTCGTACTCGTCGAGTTCGTCCCAGTCGGGCAGGTCCGGCGGCGCCGTCCGCACCAGTTCCCGGGCGCGCTGAAGGCCTTCCACGAGCCGCCTGGCCCGGTTCTCCAGCGAGCGTCGCAGGGCGTAGGTGCTGGACGCGAGCCGACGTTGGTACAGCGACATCAGGAACCGGACCGCCCGCGCCCGCGGCCCGGGCGCTCTGTCGCTTCACGAAGCGCGTGACCCGCCGGTACAGCTCGAACTCGGGACCATCGAGGGCGAAGGCGGCGGTGCGCGGGATGCGCTTCGTGAAGACGGGCCGCGCCGTCCACTCCCCGTCGTCGCGGCGTTCGGGGAAATAGACCATCGCCTCCTTGGTGCGCCGCAGGTAGAACGGCGCCCGCCGCTGCTCCATCGCCTCCCGGATGGATCGCACGTCGGCGTAGGCGTCCCGGTCGAGCAGTTGCAGGAACAGCGTGAAGTTCTTCGGATCGCCCTTGTGCGGGGTGGCGGTCAGCAGCAGCAGGTGGTCCGCGCTGTCGCGCAGCAGTTCGCCGAGCCGGTAGCGCTGGCTCTTGTGGGTCTCGTCGCGCGCCGACATGCGGTGCGCCTCGTCCACGATGACCAGATCCCAGCGCACCTGCTGGAGGCTGGGCAGGATCTCGGTGCGCTTCGCGAGGTCGAGCGAGGTGATGATCTGGTTCTGCTCCATCCACTGGTTGACGCCGAACTGTTCCCGGAGGTCGCCGCCCTTCAGCACCACGAACTTCTCGTCGAACTTCTCCCTGAGTTCGCGCTGCCACTGGAACGAGAGGTTCGCGGGGCACACCACGAGAATCCGCTCGATGAGTCCCCGCAGCTTCAGTTCGCGGACGAGCAGGCCGGCCATGATGGTCTTGCCCGCTCCGGCATCGTCGGCCAGCAGGAAGCGCACGCTCGGGAGCTTGAGGAAATGCTCATAGACCGCTTCGAGCTGGTGCGGCAGCGGGTCCACCCGCGAGATGGACAGGCCGAAGTGAGGGTCGAACTCGTAACCGATGCCCAGCGAATAGGCCTGGATCGCGGTCCGCAGGAGCCGCCCGTCACCCCGGTAGGAGAGAGTCGTTTCGGCGATTGTCAGGTTCGAGATGTCCTCAGCGGTCAGCCGGACCCGGCGGAACTGCTCCGACTGTCGGCCAACCAGACCGGCCATCCAGACGCCGGGACTGCCCAAGTGGACGGTCTCCACCTGCATCGGCTCGCTGAAGAGCGGCCCGGTGAGGACCTGCCCCTCGCGGATCGGCGCGTCAGGGGTCAGCGGGAAGCTCCTCTCTCGTGCACCCTGACAGACGCGGCGTCTGCCCGCGTCGGTGGCTCCGAGATCCCTTCTCCAACCCGCCGGTCGTCACCCGCTTGTGCATATCCGGGAGTATGAACCGCAGGGACGGTGGGAGGCAACGCACCGGAGTCATGTCCCGAGAAGAGCGTTGCGCGATGCACATGAGGGCATTACTGCTCTTCTGCGGTCAGGCGGCCGCTGGGTAGCCGTTCCCGACGACTGTTGCAGTCAATCCAGAGAGAGGCGAGCGGTATCCTTCAGGCGACCGAGGCAATCCGTGCTCGAATCGAAAACGCCGCCCGGTGGGCAACCCACGGAACGGGAGGTTGTCTGCAAAGTTCCCGATTCACAGGCCGCGGACTGTACGCGGGCCACGCGCGGCAGTGAAGTGGTGTCCATCCAACCGAGTCGTCCAATCGCGCGGCTCCGTGGCATTGTGCAGCACACTGGCCCGGTGCTCTCACTGGAAGATATGGATCGCGCCATCGCGAAGGGCGCTTGCGAATCCTGATCGCAGTGGACACGGCCAGACGAGCACGTAGGACCATTAGCAAACCGTGCTCTGGTACCCCGTAGCGCTACTCCCCAACTTCCAGATTGCGGGTGGAAGTTCGATAGATGCACCACCCGCAGTCTTTGCGTCAGTGAGGGACGATCGCGTGCGGGCAGTCAGCGCGGTCTATCCCGTATTCGGAGACCTACTCGACCGCTTCGTCAATGCGTTCGAGAGAAAACACAATCCGTCCGTCCTGATGTTTGATCCCACGTGTTCCGACGTCCATACGTCTGTGCAGGCGATGGCCAGCATGCGAGACATACTCTCGGCATCTGTTGTGCCGCTCGCACGCGCACGCTTCCTGAACGGCCGCCAGACTGGACCACTTTGCTTTTCGAATGCCTTCGACTTCTATCCCTGGATGATAGATCGCCAATTCAACGACCTCATAATGTTCACACCGGGCACTGGAGGAGTGGATAAGGTGTCCGACTTCCGGGGACAGTTGGCACCAGAGTTCGTCATACCTGCCAGTGTTAGCGACGGCGACATTGATCGTCCCGTCTTCCAGGCGCTGCTGTCCCGCTGGCGCAACTTCTACAGTCGTCCGAACGCGTCCGGTCGACAGCGATCTCTTTTGCGATCGCTCAACATGGCGCACCACGCAGGCCAGCTTCCCGGCAACCAGGACACTAGGGCGTACGACTACGGACGACTCATCGCATTGTGGGTTAGTGCGCTGGAGATCCTCGCGCACCCGGGCAGGAGACGGGTCGACTTTTGGGAGGTTTGTGATCTCTTGGAAGGCGCCCATTGGGACCTCAGAAAAAACCGCCGTAGGGACTTCAAGATGAGGCGGCAAAGGAACGGCCATGAGGTTCGTCAGCGGCGTGTCTGTCGAGTGTATGAAGTTCTGTACAAAGCCAGAAACGATTTCATTCATGGTAATCACATCCATGAGCGCTCTATGTATGTCGGATCCCACAGAGTAGCGCTTCATAAGCTGGGAGCGCTGCTCTACAGGATGGCGCTATCAAGTAGCTTGGACGTTCGCGCGCCGGAAATGCCGGAGCAGTGGCGGGCACGAAGTACTCAGGAAGTTGGCCACCTAATGGTGGACAGGATGAGCTTTCAGAGGATCCACGGGGATTTCGAGCACGCCCTGGTGACGTGCGGAGAGATACGGAGACCAAGGCGTTGAGTACAGCAAGGTCGTTCCTTGCTTCAAACCGAATCTGCGTGACCGTAGAACGATGGAGAGTTCGGAGTTCGTCTGTACACGGAACGGCAGCGCCACGGAATGCTCGGTCTTCGTTGTTGAAAGTGCCCGGACGTACTACGACTGCATGCCGGTGGTCGCCTCCTGATGGTTACGGACCTCGTTGAGGAGCGGAACGTCGCCGTGCGTTTCGGCGAGGGGCGTTTGAAGCGTGGCGTAGGTACAGTTCGCGTACGCTCGCGTCGCGCGTCGCGGCGGCCGTGCGGGTCATGTTGAGCAACGCGTTGGTACGATTCGGTGTCCGGTTGAGGCTGGCCTCGCACTGAGCGAGGGCTCTTTAGGCTCTGCGGGCGGCGGGGAGCAGTTCGCTCCGGGGCTCGTGGGACGGCTTCAGCACGTAGGTCCGCCCGCATGGCGGAGCCAGAGGCTTTGAGATATTGGTGGCGTCGTGTGCCTGAGTGCGTTCTCGATGTCGCCCCTTCGCGGCCAGGCTATCCGTCGCGGTTTCGGCGGCGAAACTCGGTGCGCACGAACGTGGGCAGGACGGGGAAAGCTCCTGCGTAGATGACCACACGGCGCAGTGATTGTGGCGTGGATGTGACGGAGTACCGGGCGGTTCGTCGCGCGGCGCACCAGAGCCGCACCGATGGCTAGGAAAGAACTCCTTGGTCGGATAACCTTGGACAGTGTTCTCTCCCCCCGCGGCTATATCACTTTCGGATCAACTGCATCGCCGGTCGTACATACAATCGCTGTGATCGTTCTGGTTGACTACGACAATCTGGATCGCTTGCAGCGCAATCGAGGCGTGCGGTATGCGATCACTCATGTCCTAGGCAAGGTTGGCCGTCCACCGATGCTTCATACGCAGACGGTAACGTGCCGCCTCTACGGTAATTGGTTTGATCGGCAGGCGCTTTCCTACGCGGCACAACGTCTTCTCCCCGATGTGGCCCGTGAGTTCCCACGCGCAGTCCCGATCGTGGATCAGCACGGGTCCCACGTCGTGTTAGTGAGGGTAGAGCTGGCCTTTTCGCTCCTTTGTGATCCAACGCAGCAGCTGACACACACCTATCGCCGACGGTCTATTCCACCAAGTCTTTCGTGTTCGCGACTGCCATTCCCCAACTGTGCCGATTCGAGTTCATGTGGAGTGGCCACTCTGGAACCATTCTTCCGAACCCATGTGTGTCCAAGACAAGGCTGTTCTGTAGAACCCACGGACGTTCTCGACCGGGCCGAGCAAAAGATGGTCGACTCGATGATTCTGATTGATATGGTTCATGTCGCGCGCCAAACGAACGAGCCGATTGTCTTGGTGTCGGCAGACGATGATCTTTGGCCGGGGATTCACTTCATCCTGCTGACCGGCGCCGAGGTCGTTCATGTCCTTCCACGCCGTGGGATTCCATCCCGTCCCGCGTTTCCGCTCCCTCCGAACTGCCGCTACTCGCGCGCGATAATGTGAGGTAACCTCGTGAACATTAGCGACTTCAGCCGAATCGTAACGTGTTTCGCCGATCGAATAGACGACGTTGATCTACAACATGGCGAACTCCTGGTGCAGATCCGGGATGAAACCATCACCGCCCGGTTACACCAAAATGCAGGTGACCTGATTGTTGAAGAAGGGGGAGAAAGGACCCGAGCGACGTCGTGGATTGTGAACAGGATCGCTCGTATTCCCACGCTCGCTGACCGAATCTGTTCGTACATAGAGCCTCCGAGCCATTTCGTCACCCCGTCCGGCCATCTACTGGACCAACCCGACCGGGCACCGGACGACACGGACACGTATCATGAGAATGTCGTAGAGACATTGACGCAGACGCTGGCGCGGCATGCCCCCGGCACCACGGACGTTGTCTACCTCACGTCCGACGCTGGCGAGGGGAAGACATCGCTCATTGATTTTCTCGCCGTGCAACAAGCACAGGCGTATAGGGCAAAGAAGTCCAATTGGCTCCTAGTGCCAATTGCTCTCGGGGGCCGCACGTTTCTGCGCTTCGATGACGTCGTCGTATCTGCGCTGGTCAACCGTCTCCGGTTCCAGCTGTTGTACTACGACGCATTCCTTGAACTGGTTCGACTGGGAGTCTTGGTTCCTGCTTTTGATGGGTTCGAGGAGATGATTGTCGAAGCGTCGTCGGGAGAGGCCGTTTCGGCACTTGGCAATCTTGTAGCACGCCTCGAGTCCGCAGGGACCCTTCTTGTCGCGGCACGGAAGGCATACTTCGACTATCCGAGTTTTCGGTCTCAGGCGCGACTGTTCGACAGCATCGGCGCAAAGGGAGACGTCGCGTTTGGGCGCGTGTCCTTGAATCGATGGAACCGGGAGGCTTTCTGTCGGTACGCGGGGTCTCGGGGCGTGCAGGAGCCCGATGCGTTGTTCGACGCGGTGGCCTCCCCGCTGGGTGCCGAGCACCCAGTGTTGACACGCGCGGTCTTAGTCAAACGCTTGATCGATGTGGCGACGGAGTTGTTCGTGAGTCATGACGATTTCACGCAACTGGTTGACCGCCTGGGCCAGGAGCCGCAGGACTATTTTCACGAATTTGTAGGTGGACTGGTGGAGAGGGAGGCCAGGAACAAGTGGCTCGACACATCGGGGGATCCACCACAAGCGATCCTAACGACAGAGGAACATCACGAGCTGCTCGCGATGCTGGCTCTGGAAATGTGGTTGAGCGCGACCGACGATCTGCGTATGGACGTAGTCGGGATCATTGTCGATATGTTCGCAGTTGCGCGGGAGAAGAGCCCGGCGATTTCAAGACAGGTGAGCGAGCGCATTAAGCAGCACGCCCTACTGGTTCGGACGGGTGTTGGGCACACCGGATTGGCCTTCGATCACGAGGATTTCCGGGTCTTCTATCTCGGCCAGGCAATGGGCAGAATGCTCGCAGCCCAGGATGCAAGTGAGCTCAGACAGACTATTGAGAAAGCGGCGCTACCTGTGTCAACGGTGAACGAAGCCGTTCGGTTCGTGGAGAGAAACGGATACTCAGTCGGTCGGACATTGGCCTTGCTCCAGAAGTTGGCAAACAATGAAATGCCAGCGTCCTACGTGAAGGAAAACTGCGGAGCACTGACTCTTGCGTTTGTCGATGGAAGGAACCGACAGCATGATGTGCGCAATATGATCTTTCCGAGCGGCGCCCTGAGGAGAAGAGACTTGAGGGACCTCAGAGTATCCGCGTCGTACTTTCACGCGACGAGCCTGGTAGACACGAGTCTCGTAAGGTGTGAGTTCGTGAATTGTAGATTCGAGCGAATCGAGCTGGACTCGTCGGAGACGATCGAGGAAACGGTCATGGACGAGACCTGCGAAGTCGGTAGCGTTGTGCGGGAGGACGATGACAATCCCTTTGTTCATTTTGACCCGGCACAGAGCAAGATGGACTTGCGCCACGCTGGATTTCAGGTCGAAGAGGAGGAAGTGGCGTTTGTAAGTCCAGATAGTGACGAACCAGACATGGACTTGCGCCTCGTGCAGAGGTTCCTTCGCGGGTTCGTCCGGGCGAATGCCCTGAATGAAGGAACAATTCACAAGCGCCTCGGGGTTAAGGCGCGCTACTTTTTTGAGGCGGTACTGCCTCGGCTGCTCGAAGTAGGAGTGGTTACCGAAGTGCCCTACAAGGGGCGGGGCGGACAGAAACGACTCAAGTTGTCGGTTCCCATGAGCAGCCTAGATCAGGCTATGAGTGCCGCAGCGGGCCAGTTCGATCAGTTTGTGCGCTACTTGGAGAGCGAGTGAGCGGATGGAGCCATAGGTGTGGCTCAGGACCTCCGTTGGGAGTGTTGTGGAGCTTCCGTACAGAAAAACGGGGGCGGCGCGGGTGCGCCGCCCCCGGTGCTGAAGTTCGGTAGAACTACTGCTGCATGTCCGTGGTCGCCGTGGCGTGGCTGCGGACCTCCTCGAGGTACGGAACGTCGCTGTCCGCCTCGGTCAGGAAAGTCTGGAGGGTCGCGTAGGCGCGGTTTGCCGCGTCCTCGTCGCCGAGCGCTGTCGCCGCGCGAGCGAGTCCGAGCAGCGAAGCCGTCCGGTTCGGGGTCCGCGTGAGGCTGGTCTCGAACTGGGCGCGGGCCTTCTCCGCCTTGCCGGCGGCGAGGAGCAGTTCGCCCCGCAGTTCGTGGGACGGCTTCATCGGGTAGGTCGGACCCGACGGCGGATCCTGGGTCTCCTCGATGTCGGTGGCCATGGCGGCGTGCTTCAGGGCGCCTTCGGTGTCGCCGCTCAACTGGGCCGCGAGGGCTTCAACCTCGTGCTGCATGATGCGCACGGAATCGGCCTGGTAGGCCTCACCGTCCGCGGCGCGCTTGTCGGCGAGCGCCCGGAGCTGCTCGGCGGCTGCGGTGGCGCCCGCGGCGTCCTTCTCGGCGAACGCCTTCATTCCCGCGGCAAGCAGGAGGTTGGCGGTCGAGTTGTAGCGGCTCGTGTCCACGTCGCCCGACGGGAGCGAGATCGCGCCGTAGCGGCCGGTCTCGATCGCGTGGCGGGCCACCATGGAAGCGGAGATCCGGCGGAGCCGGTTGTCGTCGGTCTCGGCGACGGCAGCGTCCACGATGGCGATGGCGTCGAGGACGTCGCCGTAGACGCCGCGCTGGAGGTCCGCATAGGCCTTCCACTCGAGGCTGTGGTAGTCCCGCTTGGTGATCGAGAGGTTCTTCCGCTCCACCCACTTGGCGGAGGCGTTGTAGGCCACGTCGTTCGAAGCCGAGACCCGGTTCCACATGCCGTGCTGCACGAAGATGTGGGAGGGCATGTGCTGCGCGTGGTGCGCCTCGGGCGCGATTTCGGCGTAGCGGTTCGCCGCTTCGAGGGCCAGGGGTGCGTGCTCGGGATCGTCGAAGGAGTGGATCACGTAGTGGGCGGCGCCCGGATGGTTGGGCTCGCGCACGAAGAGGTCCAGGGACAGCGCCCCGGCCTTCATCTGCCGATGGAATCCGCTCTCGCCGCGCCGCACGAGGCCGAGGTAGGAGAGGGCGTAGAACGCCTGGGCTTCGTTGTCCTCCGGATGGGCCTCGGCGAGGCGCCGCATGGCCTGGTGGTAGAGCTCGTCGCGTTCGTACTTGTCACCGGGGCCGTAGAGGACTTCCACGGTGTCCATGTAGAGGCGCTCGCGCTCGGTCGGAGTCTTGGCCCGGCGTTCGGCGCGGGTGTCCCCGAAGCGCTTCAGCACGTCCCGCGCGGCGCTGATGTCCTGCTCCGACCAGAGCGGGTGGTTGTGACTGACCGCCTCGCCCCAGTAGGCGAGCGCGAAGTCGGGGTCGATTTCCTGGGCGTTCTTGAAGGCTTCGCCAGCTTCCTCGTACCAGAAGCTGTGGAGCGCTGCGACACCCCGCTGGAAGGCCGCCTGCGCCGCCTCCGAGCCGGAGTTCGGGAAATGCACGGTGCCGAGATCGGACTCTTCCTCGGCAATGGCGGGCGCCGCGATGAGTGCGAGAGCGGCGACGGCCAGAATGACTTTCTTGAACATGAAATCCTCCATCGGGGAGACGCGGTCTGTGCTCGGGAAGGGCGATTTTAGCCGAGGGGGCGGGGTCGGTGCGAACGTCTTGGGGGG
>VXNL01000054.1 GCA_009840635.1 Acidobacteriota bacterium
CGCGTACGGCTTGGAACGCCGGCTTCAGCCGGCACAGCCCGCCGAAGGCGGGCGGCGACGGGGACCTCATTCGCCGAGATGGCTCGGCTGCGCGCCCCAATGAACCCGGGTTGGCGACGAACCGCCCGCGGCCCTGCGGGCCGCTGTGCCGGCTGAAGCCGGCGTTCCAAGCCGTTCCGCCAGCTCGCACCGCCACAATCCCCACCCCATGCCCGACATCGCCCCTCCCAAACCACAAATCCCTGTCGAAGATCTCACCCGAATCGACATCCGGGTCGGAACCATCCTGGAGGTCTCCGACATCCCGAACTCGCGAAAGCTGGTCCGCCTGAAGGTCGATCTCGGCTTTGCGATCCGGACGGTCGTCGTGGGGATGAAACAGGAGCGGGAGAACCCGAGGGAGATCGAAGGCTTGCAGGCCCTCTTCGTGGTGAATCTGCCGCCCCGCAAGATGGCGGGCGTCCTCTCGGAGGCGATGCTCTTCGACCTGGGGTATTCCGACGGGATCGTGCCGGCGCTCGCGATCCCGGAACGTCCGGTCCCCAACGGGACGCGGGCGGGATGAGACAGCCAGAGTCCCCGTACACTGATTCCACCGACCCCATGCCCGATCCCCAGCCCCCGACCGGCCAGGTCGCCCTCGTCACTGGCGGCACCCGCGGCATCGGCCGGGCGGTCGCCGCCTTCCTGCTGGACGCGGGGATCCAGGTGGTGCTGACCGGGACGAACCGGGAGGCGGCGGAAGAGACCGCTGCCCAACTCGCCGCGGAATCGCCCACCGGCGCCCTCGCGCACGGCATCGGCTGCGACGTCACTGACGACGCGAGCGTCGCCGCGCTCGCCGCGTTCGTCCGGAACCGCTGCGGCCGCCTCGATGTCCTGGTCAACAACGCGGGCATCGGGATCTACCACCCCACCCCCGAACTCTCGCTGGAGGACTTCCGGCGGGTCGTGGAGACGAACCTGACCGGCGTCTTCCGCGTGACGAAAGCCCTGCTGCCGCTCCTCCTTGAAGCGGCGGGGGCCGCCGAAAACGACGCGCCGTCCGGCGCGACCGTCATCAACGTCGGGAGCCTCGCCGGCCGCCACCCCTTCAAGGGCGGTGCCGCCTACAACGCGTCCAAGTTCGGCCTCGTCGGCCTCAGCGAGGCGATGATGCTCGACCTCCGGGACGCGGGCGTCCGGGTCGCAACGGTGATGCCCGGCAGCGTCGCGAGCGGCTTCGCGGGCCGCTCCGCCGAGGACGGCACGGACTGGAAGCTGTCCCCCGAGGACGTGGCCGAGGCGGTGCTCGGGATCGTCCTGCAGCGCAGCCAGGCGCTTGCCAGCCGGATCGAGTTGCGCCCGAGCCGGCCCCCGGTGAAGCGGCCGCCGGACTGGCGTCTCCGCAAGAAGAGCTGAGCAGACCGAGGCATTGATCTACGAGGCGCTCTTCGCCGCCGGTCTGCTGATCGTCTTCAGCAAGCTGCTCGAAGGCGTGCTCCGGCGGTTCCGGCTGAACGCGATCGTCGCCTACACGGCGGCAGGCATCCTGCTCGGGCCGGTGACCGGCATCGTGGATCCATCAGGCGAGGTTCGGGTGCTGCTGGGAGTCGGGATCTTCCTGTTCTTCTTCCTGATCGGGCTGGACGAACTCGACATCGCCGGCTTCCTCACGGCGATCCGGAGCCGCTGCTCGGTGGCCGCGGTGGTCTCCGTGGTGGTTTCCCTGCTCGCGGCCCTGGTGGTCACCTTCAACATCGGCTTCGACTTCGGGCTGGGCCTCGGGTTCGCCGGCTCGCTCGCGGTCGCCGGCGTCCTGTCCCTCACCAGCCTGGGCGTCCTCGCCAAGGTGCTGATCGACGAGGGGAAGCTGCGGACGCCCATCGGCATCGAGATGTTCACGATGGCGCTCATCGCCGAACTGCTGGTGCTGCTGGTGGTGGGCTTTTCGGTGGGCGAACACGCGGCCCACCCCACGCCCGCCGGCATCCTCCGGCTGGCGGGCCAGATCGCCGGCTTCGTGGTGGTGACCTGGCTGCTCGCGAGCCGCGTCATTCCTCCGCTGATCGCGTTGCTCCGGCGGCTGCTCCGGGTTCCCCAGCTCTCCTTCGCCGTGATCCTGGGCATCCTGTTCCTGGTGGTGGTGGGCGCCGAGGAGATCGGCCTCCACGGTTCGCTCGGCGCGCTCCTGTTCGGCGCGGCGCTTTCGCGACTTCCCCATCAGATCCGGCGCGAACTCGTCCCCGGGATGCGCAGCGCCGCCGACGGACTCTTCGTCCCCCTCTTCTTCAGTTCCGCTGGGCTCTATCTGAGCATGTCCTTCCTGGCGCTCGATCCCTGGACGATCGCGGCCCTGATCGTCATCCCCGCAGCGGGAAACTTCGGCGGCGCCGCACTCGGGGCCGCCGTGGCCCGCATCGAGCGGCCCCTGGTGGCCGGCACCGGACTGCTGGCCAAGGGGGTCGCCGAAATCGCACTCCTGCTCGTCCTGCGCGAAACCGGCCTGATCGGAGCGGACCTCTTTTCGCTGCTCGTCCTCATGATGCTCGGCTACATCCTGCTGATGCCGTTGGTCATCGGGCGGGCCGTACAGAGCGCCGAGACCACCGAGTCCCCGGCGACCGCCGACGCGCTGCCGCCGTCCCTCCTCCGCTTCGCCCTCGACAACGTGACCGTCGGGGACGTCATCGATCCGGCCCGCTCCCATCCCGGCCCGTCGGTACCGGTGCGCGAGTTCGTCGAAGACTGGGTCGTCCCGCATCAGCAGGACTACGTGGTCGCGAAGGACGGGAAACTCGAGGGGATCGTCTCCCTGGGAATGCTGCGCTATCTGCCGAAGCAGTCCTGGGCCGAAACTCCTCTCGGAAACGTCACCCGCGCCACCACCCCGAACACCTGGTCTGACGAGCCGGTGGAGGATGCCCTGCAGCAGATGACGGAGGCGTCACTGACCGTGCTGCCGGTCCTGGATCGCGAGACGAAGAGCTTTCAGGGCGCGATCACGAGTCAGGAGATCGTGGAACTGATCACCTCGGAGGCCCGGGGCGGGGAATAGCGCCGGTCGCCGGCGCGGATCAGGTGCCTGCCACGAACTCCCCGAGCAGGTCGTTGAACCGGTCCGGGTACTCCCAGAACATCATGTGGCCGCCGAAGACCTCGACCCGCGAGCGCGGGCAGTGCTTCGCGAGGAACTCCTTCGCGGTCTCCGACCAGTGTTCGGCGACCACGAAGAGCGACGGGATGTCCGCGTCCACCGCCTTCGCCTCGTCGAGGTAGTCGCCGAACGAGGCGTCGGCGAGCAAATGGGCCGCCATGAGCGGCGGCGTGGCGAGCGACTGCTCGACGATCCACTTCGTGACTTCGGGAGACATCTCGCCCTCGATCATCACGTTGTCGGCGTACCAGACGATGACGCCCCGTTGGCCGGCGGGCGTCTGAATGGCCTGGAAGAACCCGCGGAGTTCCGGGATCGAACCCTCGACCCAGTCGCTTTGGTCCTCGCTCATCCCGAGCGGCGGCATGTCGATCGCGACGAGCCCGCGGACGCCCCCTGTGCCGTGGTTGCGAACGTGGTGCCAGGCGGTCATGGAACCCGTGGACCAGCCCACCAGGACGGGCTTGTCGACTTCCAGGTGCTCGAGGAGCTTCGCCATGTCCGCGGCCTGCGTGGCGTAGTTGTTGCCGTCCGTGGTCACGGTCGAGCGTCCGTGGCTGCGGGGGTCGAACGAGATCACCCGGTGCGAGCCGGAGAACGCCGCGAACTGGTGGTCGAAGACCCTGGTCGTGAACGTCCATCCCGGAATCAGGACCAGCGGGACGCCTTCACCCACGTCTTCGTAGTAGATGTCGACGCCGGGTGCGACCTCGAGATAGGAACCGATGCGCTCGTTGGACATGGAGTCTCCCTGAGTGGCTCAGCCGCCTCCGTAGATGCTGCTGTAGGCGTTGATGGCGGGCACCCCGCCGAGGTGTGCGTAGAGGATCCGTGAACCGGCGGGGAAGTGCCCCTTCTGGACCAGGTCGATGAGCCCCTGCATGGATTTCCCCTCGTAGACCGGGTCCGTCATCATCCCTTCCAGCCGCGCGACGAGGCGGATGGCCGCGTTGGTTTCGTCCGAAGGCACCCCATAGGCGGGATGGGCGTAGCCGTCCATCAGGACGAGGTCCTCGTCGGTGATGTCGCGCCCCAGCCCGACCAGGTCCGCCGTGTTCCGGGCGATGTCCATCACCTGGGCGCGGGTCTGCTCGAGAGTCGCGGAGGCGTCGATCCCGATCACCCGGCCGGCGCGGCCGTCCTTCGCAAAACCGGCGAGCATCCCGGCGTGTGTGGAACCCGTGACCGTGCAGACGACGACGTAGTCGAACGGGAACCCGAGTTCCGCTTCCTGGGCTCGGACCTCCTCGGCGAAGCCGACGAACCCGAGCCCGCCGTACTTGTGGACCGAGGCGCCGGCGGGGATGGGGTAGGGCTTTCCACCCTTCGCCTTCACGTCCTCGATGGCCCGCTCCCAGCTCTCGCGGATGCCGATGTCGAAGCCTTCGTCCACCTGCTCGATGTCCGCGCCCATCAGCCGGCTCAGCATGATGTTGCCGACGCGGTCGTAGACGGGGTCCTCGAACGGCGCCCAGTGTTCCAGCACCAGGCGGCACTTCATGCCGAGCCTCGCGGCGGTCGCCGCGACCAGCCGGGTGTGGTTCGACTGGATTCCGCCGATGGTGACCAGCGTGTCCGCGCCTGACGCGATGGCGTCCGGCACGATGTATTCGAGCTTCCGCAGCTTGTTGCCGCCAAAGGCGAGCCCCGAGTTGCAGTCTTCCCGCTTCGCGTAGATCTGCACCGCGCCGCCGAGGTGGGCGGACAGCCGGTCCAGCGGCTCGATCGGCGTCGGGCCGAAGGTCAGCGGGTAGCGCTCGAACTTGTCCAGCACGGCGTTACCCTATTCGATGGGATGACGAAGGAAAGACGGGAGGAATCGGTGGCCAGCGCCGATCACATGCGGCGGGCCATCGCGATGTCGCGGCGGGCGATCCGCACGAATCGTGGATTCCCCTTCGGCGCGGTCATCGTGAGGGACGGCGAGGTGGTCGCCGAGGCGCACAACACGGTGCTCTCGGACAACGATCCGACCGCGCACGCGGAGATCAACGCGATCCGCGCCGCCTCCGCGAAACTCGGCACGTTCCTGCTCGAGGGGTGCGAGATCTACGCCTCGGGCGAGCCGTGCCCGATGTGCCTCGCTGCGATCTACTGGTCGCGGCTCGACCGGATCTACTACGCGAACCGGAAACAGGACGCCCACCGCATCGGCTTCAGCGACGACTCCTTCTATCGCGAGCTCGCTCTGCCACCGGACCGGCGCCGGATCCCGACGAGCCGCTTGCTCGGCGACGAGGCGGTCACCGTTTTCGACGAATGGAACAGGCGGCCGGACAAGGTGACCTACTGAGGCTCGGAGCGCCGGCTCCGGCCGACTGAGATGACGGAGTTCGAATTCCACCGCCTGCTGGTCTGGGGGATGCTCGGCGTCGCCGCGGTGACGTTTGGGTACCTGTTCCGCCGCACGGCGCCCTACGGACGTCACTACGCGGGCTCCGGCTGGGGCCCCGATATCTCCAGCAAGGTGGGGTGGGTCGTCATGGAGTGGCCCGCGGTCCTCTTCTTCCTGTCCGTCTACCTGCAGGGGGAAGCGGCAGCGAGCGTCGTGCCGCTGGTGTTCCTGACGATGTGGCAGATCCACTACGTGCATCGGACCTTCATCTACCCGTTCCGCGCGCGCTCGGCCGGGAATGTGCCACTTTGTGTCGTTATGTCGGGTCTCGCATTCAACCTGGTGAACGCCTACATCAACGCCAGGCTCGTTTCCGAACTTGGGGAGTACAGCGATTCGTGGCTGAGTGATCCGCGATTCATGCTGGGAGCGACGGTATTTGTCGGCGGAATGATCCTGAACATCCACTCGGACAACATCCTGTTCCGCTTGCGAAAAGATAGAACGACAAAATATGGCGTCCCAAACGCCGGAGCCTTCCGGTACGTCTCCTGTCCCAACTATTTCGGCGAGATCGTGGAGTGGACGGGCTGGGCCATCGCCACCTGGTCGCTCGCGGGTCTCTCCTTCGCGGTGTTGACGTTCGCCAATCTGGCTCCCCGGGCGGTCGCCAACCACCGCTGGTACCGGAAGAAGTTCCCGGACTACCCGCCGGAACGGCGCGCGTTCATCCCCGGGGTGTGGTGAGTGGTGCGAACGGACTCGCGGCGGAGTCGTCCTACCTTTTTTGGTAGCGGCTCGGCGACCGGTTCGAGGTCATCCTGTATGACCCATGGTGAGCGAGTCGCCGCGGTGGGAGATTCCGCGGCCGCTCGCCGTCCGCGAGGCGCAGGGAGCCGGTGGTGCTCCCATCCTGCTGCGCCGGCACGGCAATCCGGACGGTCCCCGGCTGGTGGTGAGCCACGCCAACGGACTCGCGGCGGATGCGTACTACCCCTTCTGGTCCCTGCTCTGCGACCGGTTCGATCTCATCCTCTACGACTTCCGGAACCATGGCTGGAATCCGGTTGGAGACCTCGGAACCCACAACATGTCCACCTTCGTCCGGGACAACCGGCGCGTGGTTTGGGCGATCGACCGGTATTTCGGCGACAAGCCGAAGACGGGGGTGTTCCACTCGTTGTCCGCAGTGGCGGCGGTCCTGCAGGCGGTGAGCGACACTGCGTTCTCGGCGCTCGTCCTGTTCGATCCTCCGACCAGCGGTCGCGACCGTGACTCGCAGGACATCAGGAAACTGGCGCACGGACTCGCGGAGAGAGCCCGGAAACGGCGAGACCGGTTCGAAACGCGCGAGGAACTGACCGAGCGCCTGGTCCGGGCTCGGGCCCTGGAACGCCTCGTACCCGGCGCGGCGGAACTGATCGCCCGGACGACGCTCCGTCCAGTGCCCGGCGGCGGACGCGGGTACGAGCTGCGCTGTCCGCGCGAGTACGAAGCCCGGGTCTTCGAGGAGGTCTATAGCTCGGCCGTTGCGTCGGATGTCCGGAGTCTCTGGTGTCCGACGAAGATCATCGGAGCCGATCCGACCGTCCCCTTCTCCTTCCTCCCGAGCGTGGATCTCCGGGACGTGGTCGCGCTCGACTACGACTTCGTTCCCGAAACGACCCATTTTCTTCAGCTTGAACAGCCACAGGCGTGCATGGACCTGATGCTCGACTTTCTCGGAAAGCAGAAGCTGGTGTAGGAGGTGCTACCGGGACGGGGGAGCGCGACGAAGGGTCAGCCGTTCGACGTAGCGAAGTGCGCCGGCAGCGCCACTTCGAGGATTTCCAGATCGTCGGACGGCGCATGCAGGCCGACCGTGATGTGGGGCGGCAGCACGAAGGCGTCGCCGGCAGCGAGATCGCGGCGGGGATGCCCGGCCGGCTCGAGAGACATCGATCCCTCCCGCACGAACCCGAACAGGATGTCGCCGTCATGGCGAGTTGCCGGAACGGCCGTTCCCGGAATTCGCCGCGCCACCTGAACCCCCGCGATGCCGTTGGTGGCTTCTGCAATCCCGGTTTCCCGCACCTCGAATCCCGGGATCCGCCCCGGCTGCCAGGTCGCTTCCGCCTCCCGGTGCAGCACGAACCTCGTGCCCTGAAACTCCCGGTCGGGGCGGAGGTGCGGAGTCGGAAGCTCCATCTCGTAGTCGATGGTGGTGAGGTGTTCCGCGGGCACGCCGATTTCGATCACCTCGAATCCCGCCGAGGACTCGAGGACCCGATGACGGATCTCGGGAGGCTGGATGACGCAGTCGCCGGCACCGAGCACGAATGGAGGCCCCTGGTCCTCGTAGACGAGCCGCACCCAGCCGCGGTGGCAGAAGATGAGCTGGAAGCCGACCGTGTGGTAGTGGACCATGTCGTCCACGGGACCCGCTTCGGCGATCCTGATGTGCGAGGCAATGATCGCCCCGCCGAGGCGGTCCGGGAGGAGGTCCCGGTAGTGCATGCCGGCACGGCCGATGACCCACGCATCGCTGTCGGCGAGCCGCCGCACCACGAACTCGTGCGCCGTCTCCGGGATGACGAGCGGCGGATCCGCATCCTCCACCGCGATCCGGTGGCCGCCGGGAGTCGTCAGTTCGTTTTCGCCGCCGGCGAACGAGGCCGGGTCGTCGACGTAGAGCCGTAGCGCTATCGGAGCGGTGTCTGCGCACCGCTCGAGGAGGATCGCCGCTCCGTGTCCGGAGAGCGCCGCGAAAGCCGGCGCGTCGGCGGGCCAGATCCGGTCCAGGCGGAATCCGAGCCCGTCGATGAAGAACCGCATGTCCGCGTCGAATGCGGCGCTCGGGACCCGGATTTCGGCTCGGCGGATGAGATCCGTCGGGGTTCCGAGGGTGGCGATAGTGGGGCCCGCGTCCGTCATGGATGGAATTGGGCGGAGGCTATCGCGCTATGGACCGCTCGATCTCGGCCACAGCGAATGGGGTGGGGTAGTGTCCCGCCCGCCAAGCCGGGAGAATGAACGAAATGACGCCTCAACCGATCTCCGCCGCGCTCTTCGACTTCCTGCGCGACCTCCGCGACAACAACGATCGCGAGTGGTTCGCGGCCAACAAGGGGCGCTATGTCGCCGACGTGCGCGACCCGATGCTCGGTTTCATCGCTGATTTCGCCGCCCCGCTCGCCGAGATCAGCCCCCACTTCGTGGCCGATCCGCGGGCGAACGGCGGCTCCCTGTTCCGGATCTACCGGGACACCCGCTTCTCGCGGGACAAGACGCCCTACAAGACGAACGTGGGCGCCCACTTCCGGCACGCCGCCGGCAAGGACGCGCACGCCCCGGGCTTCTACCTCCACCTCGAACCCGGGATGTGCTTTGCCGCGTGCGGGATCTGGCGGCCGGACAACCCGACCGTGACGAAGATCCGTGAAGCGATCCATGAAGGTCAGGACGAATGGACGCGGATCACGAGGGCTCGGGCGTTTGCCGAGACCTTCGAGTTCGAGGGCGAGTCGCTGAAGCGGCCGCCGCGGGGCTATGACGCGGGCCACCCCCTGGTCGAGGACCTGAAGCGCAAGGACTTCGCGGTGGTCACCAGCTTCGCCGAGGAAAAGGCGCTGCGGGGCGACCTGCTCGAGTGGTTCGCCGGGATTTCCCGACAGGGAGCGCCGTTCGTGGAGTTCCTGTCGAACGCGGTAGGGGTGGAGTTCTAGGACCGCTCCCTACGGCAGATTCACCTGCCAGGGACGTTGACATGCAAGCACACACTTGCATATAATGGACCCCGGACATGCAAGGGAGCACCGGTCTTAGACTGATCTTGTGGACGTGTACCGCGCGATCGCCGACCCAACCAGGCGAGCCATTCTGGATGAGCTCGTCGATCGGTCAGGTCAGTCGCTCTTCGAACTCTGCTCGCGCCTGATCATGAAGCACGGCATCAATTCCTCGCGCCAGGCGATCACACAACACCTGGACGTCCTGGAGGCGGCCGGGCTCATTCGCACGAGGCGCGAGGGGCGGTGGAAGCTCCACTGGTTCGAGGGCGGCCCGCTGAAGGCCATCGGGGAGCGTTGGCCGATTTCAACAGATGAGAGGACAACTGAAAAATGAGGATTCACCTTGCCGGCGTCCTGGTGGACGACCAGGAAAAGGCGCTTCGCTTCTACACGGAAACGCTTGGCTTCCAGGTGAAGCACAACATCCCCCTGGGACGTCACTCCTGGATCACAGTCGTATCGGAGGAAGCTCCAGAGGGGACGGAGTTGGTGCTCGAGCCCGATGAGCATCCCGCGGCCCGCCCGTTCAAGGAGGCGCTGGTGAAGGACGGCATCCCGTACACCTCCTTCGCGGTCGACGACGTCGAAGCCGAACACGAACGCCTCACCGCCAAGGGTGTGCGGTTCGTTCAGCCGCCGACAGACCTCGGGCCCGTCATTACCGCGGTGTTCGACGACACGTGCGGCAACCTGATCCAGATCCAGCAGGAAAAACCTCAGCCGTAGCGATCCTGAGCGCCACCCAGGAGGACAACCCATGCCCGCCAGCGTCACCCCCTTCCTCATGTTCGAGGGCCAGGCCGACGAGGCCATGAACTTCTACGTCAAGGTCATCCCGGACAGCGAGGTCCTGAACGTCCAGCGTCACGGCCCGGACGGCCCCGGCCCGGAAGGCTCTATCTTCGTCGCCTCCTTCTCGCTCCGCGGCCAGCCGGTGATGGTGAGTGACAGCTACATCAAGCACGACTTCACGTTCACGCCTTCCATCTCGCTCTTCGTCACCTGCCAGAGCGAAGAGGAGGTCGCGGAACTCAGCACGGCCCTCGCCGAGGGCGGCCAGTACCTGATGCCGCTCGACAACTACGGCTTCAGCCGCCGCTTCGCGTGGGTGGTGGACCGCTTCGGCGTGTCCTGGCAGGTGAACCTGCCGTAACGCGGTCGGGATGGATGCTCAGGATCCAAGCCTTCGGGTAGAAGGTCCGCTACTGATGGTGCCTCGCACAAGCCTGAGCCCGGACGTTCCTTATCGTCACGAGAGATCCGCCGTGGCGGCGTCTCATTCTTCTCTCCGTCGGGCAGACTGGCCGAGCGTAGCCCTTGGAGTGCAGGATCGCTCAGGCAGCCTCCTCTTTTAGGATTTCGCTTTCCACGTACCTCCGGAAATCATGCGCCGCCGTAAAGCAGCGAAAACCGGCGGCACTCGCTAGCGAGAGTACTTCTGGGGGCTCGTTGAGGAGCACGGCGACACTACTCGACAGTCCGCGCTGCAACCCGTCGGGCCACGCAAGATCGAAGACGGCCTTCTGCGTCCCGGTCCCTGGATCTGCGTAGTCGAATTCAATCTGCCCGCGTGGCAGCCCCTGTTCCGCGACCCAGTCATTCAACGCTGTCAGCTCCTGTTCCTCCGCTTCACTGCCGATGCCCCCCACTGGCGCCGGCATCTCAAGGGGTGGGGTTGCCACGGTCCCCGTGAGCCACCGCATGTCGCCGTGGAGCAGATCCTCGAAGCATCGATTGGCCTCCTCCGCCAGCAGCGCCTTGCGAGCTTCGAGGAATTCAGCGTAGCGGTCAACGACCCACAACTCCGGATCTCCGGGAATCCACTGTGACGCCAGTGCACCGGGCTGGTTAGCTTCCACCTCCGGAAAGTAATCATCGGGCAGTCTGTCGCTGATGTTTAGGTTTGTGTCTTTTGTCAAGAAACAGAAATTCGCCAACGCGTTCACTTGGGGTCGTGCGAACCCAAGCTTATAGAGCTGTGACTTCGGGAATATGTGATGCACTTCAAGACGATTCATCTTTCCCAGCATGTTCGCCTTGAGTGGGAGTCCGGTGCCCCAGTCTCTCGCGTCGCCCATTCTCGTGAGCATGTAGAGGACTGGATAGAAGCGGGCACCGAGACTCCACCCAGTAAAGTGACTTGCCTCGACGCGCAGAGAACCATGCCAGAGACGCAGGCGTTCTAGAAGGCCATCAAGGTTCCCCTGCGTCTCTTCTAGCGTCGCCAAATCCTGATCGATGACAGTTTCTGTAGATCCGGAGAATCGACCCCACATACCCGCTTGAACGAACCAAAACAACAACTTATCTCGTGTCTTGGCATCGTGCACGCCACCTGTTTGTTCCAAATAACGAACCATGACAGGCAAGGCAAAGCGTCCAAACAAGACTCGGTCGTGATCCAACCCAAGTCGCCCCGAAATGAGGTTCAGGCTCGTATCGATGTGACGCCCTGCTCGTGCGAGGCCGTGTTGAACGTCGGCAGCATCCTTTCCGTGGAGGTAGCTGAACTTCGCCTCGCCCGTAAGTACAGTGTTTACAGATCTGAGTAACCAATCAATGTTGAAGTTGTAGCCCGAATCACGCCACCCGCTGATCTTGCCTTTCATTGCGGTGCGTGCTTCGGGCCACTCAGCGCATATCTTGGCGAGCGCCAAGTCGCCCTTCGACAACTTTGTTCCGCCACTGTTTACACGATTGAAGATGTCGACCACAACATCGACGGTTTTGTCAGAACCAGTCACTTCGTCGACGTGCAGGTCGACATCTTGTATTCCTAGTAGGCGTGTGAGTCGACTCGAGAACTCTCCGAGTTGTGCCGACGATTCGGGGTTTTCCTGCAACTTCGTGATTGTTTCACCCAAACCACTGTAGCCATCGCGCATTAGGGAGGTAACATCGATCCACAGCGGATCGTCACGCATCTTCACTGGTTGATAGAAGGCGAAAGTTTCGTCAGCGATGTGAAAGCGGAGTCCCGAGAACGTCCGTTCGTTACCATCGAAGAACTCCGGAGGTTTGCCGCGCACCACTCCGTACAGTGATGTCATACGTTGCTGGCCATCCAGGAGAAGTTTGATGATTCCCTGAGCGACAGGTGCGTCGCCACGTTGCGTCTTAGCCGCGCCCTCCGTGGCCCAAACGAGCAACCCACCGACGGGATGGCGCCTATACAAGGAACTGAAGAGGCCGCGAACTTGATCGCGGTTCCAGACATAGCCCCGTTGGAACTCAGGGAGGGCCATGTGCCCGCTATCGATGTGGTCGAGTATCGTGGAGATCTTCACCCGTGCTCCTCCTCGTGGGGAACGTCACTGTCGGTTGTAGGCATTGGTCGGGCTGCCGGCGCCGTACCTTATCGATGAGCGCAGGGAACCCGGCCGGGGGCAGGTGCTGTGAGAGGGCAACCGTATGAGGGGGGCGGATTTGCGCCCTCCGCGGGCCTGCCGCCCGCTGTGCCGGCTGAAGCCGGCGTTCCAAGCTGTACGCGCCACCCCGCCTGAGTAGAGGTCCGCCGCGCGCGGCGCGGAGCGCCGCGGTGCCGGTCTGGAGACCGGCGGTCCCAGCAGTTTCTGCGGTGAGGTCGAGGTGGAAGAGGCTGGGTTCGACCGCCTCTCGGCGGTCGATGCCGGCCGGAGGCCGGCGCTCCGATGCGTTAGCCCTTCAGGTAGGCGTTGCGGAGGAGGGGTTTTCGGACCTTGCCGGAGGGGGTGCGGGGGATGGTGCCGACGAAGACGATCTCGCGGGGGCGCTTGTAGCGGGCGAGACGGTCGGTGCAGTGGGCGATGAGGTCGTCGCCCGAGATATCCGCGGCGCGGACCACGTAGGCGACCGGAGCCTCGCCCCAGCGGTCGTCGGGGACTCCGAAGACCGTGCAGTCCTCGACCGCGGGGTGGCTCGCGAGCGCGGTCTCGACCTCGGAGGGATGGATGTTGAAACCGCCGGAGATGATGATCTCGCGGGACCGGCCGACCAGCGTGACGTAGCCGTCTTCATCCGACCGCCCGAGATCGCCCGTCCAGCCCCAGCCGCCGCGAAAGTAGCGCGCTGTCTCCTCCTCGTCCCCGAAGTAGCCCTCCATCATGTAGGGCCCGCGGGTGACCAGCTCGCCCACCGTGCCTGGCGGGACCGAATTGCCGTCGCCGTCCACGATCCGGAGCTCCACGCCCGCTGCCGGCCGGCCGACCGTGCCGGCGTGCGCCTCCGTTTCCTCGGGCTTGAGGATCGTGAGCGGGCCGGTTTCGGACTGGCCGTAGTGGTCGGTGTAACCGCAGTGTGGCAGCGCGTCCCGGCACTCCTCGATCAGGCCGGGCGGCGTCGGTGCGCCCCCGACGCCGATGTTCTTCAGCGACGCGAGCCGGTCCGGGTCGAAGGCGGGTGAGCGAAGGAGGTCGCGCACCTGGACCGGCACGAGGAACACCGAGGAGATGCCATGGCGCGCGGTCGCGGCGATGAACTCCGCCGCATCCCACCTGCGGAGGATCACCGCAGTGCAGCCGCGGAGGATCGCGGCCTGGTACCAGATCATCAGTCCCACGGCGTGGAACATGGGCACCACCACCCCGACGACGTCCTTCTCCGTGATCCCGTGCTCGCGGGCGGTGCTGTTCGCCGAGACGTAGCGCGCGGTGTGGCTGACCACCGCCCCCTTCGGCCGGCCCGTGGTGCCGCCGGTGAACGTCATGGCGACCGCGGCCGCGGGGTCGATCGCCCGATCCGGTGGGCGATCGGACACTGCGGCGAGCGCGGCTTCGAAATCCGGACTTCCGGCGACCATCACGGTGGAAACCACGCTCCGGACTTTGGCGCCGATCCGGTCCTGAACCGCCGCGTCCACGACCAGCAGCCGCGGGCGGGTGCGTTCGACGATCTCCGCGATCTCCGCCGCTGCGTAGAGCGGCGGGATGTGGACGAGCACGCTGCCGGCCCGGGCGTTCCCGAAATGGACGACCCCGTACTCCGGACTGTTGAACAGGACGGTCGCAATCCGGTCTCCGGGGCCCAACCCTTCGGCGACCAGGAAGTGGGCGAAACGGTTTGCCAGCCGGTCGTACTCGCCGAAGTCAAGCCGCCGGCCGTCCGCGATGATCGCCGTCTTCTCCGGGGCCCGCCGGGCGGCGAGCCGCAGGATTTCGCCTAGCTCCAAGAGAGACTCTTCAGACCGCTCCGACGCTGAGGTCTTCCGGCAGCCGGGCCATCGCCTCCATGGGGCCGAAGATGCTCTCCACCCCGGAACCGAAGACGTTGCCCGACAGGATGTCGATGACCCCCTGCCGGCACTCCGGATGCGCTTTCAGGAAGTCCGCGAAGTTGAAGTCGCGGTCGTAGAACGCGTACACCATCTTCCGGAACGCCCGCATCCCGGCGATGAACGGGTCGGCGAAGGCTCCGAGCGTAGCGCCGGATAGGTCATTTTTTGTCAGACCACCGCAGATGGCATCCGCCGCCCACTCCCCCGACCTGAGGGCGAGCAACACCCCCGTCGAGTAGATGGGATCGAGGAACGCGAACGCATCGCCGACCAGCACCCAGCCGTCCCCGGCGATGCGCTCGGAGCAGTAGGAGAAGTCCTGCACCACCCGGACGGGGATCGCCTGCTCGGCGCCCCGGAGGCGCTCCTCGAGGGCCGGACAGTTGCGGATCTCGGCATCGAAGCGGGCCTGGGCGTCGCCCGAGCCGTCCATCAGGGTTTCGAGGTCTCCCACCACCCCGACGCTCACCACCCCGCCAGCCAGCGGGATGTACCAGAACCAGGATTCCCGGTCCCGGGTGTGCATGATGAGCGTCGCGCCCTCATCGATGCCGCCGTCGCGCTTCGCGCCCCGGAAGTGACTGAAAATGGACACCTTGCGGAGATGCGGCTCGGCCACCTTGAGTCCGAGCTTGCGGGCCATGAGGGCGTTCCGTCCGGTCGCGTCCACCACGACCCGCGCCGGCAGCTCGAACGCGGGGCCGTCGGCCGCCCGCGCGCGAACCCCCACCGCCCGGTCCCCGTCGAAGAGGACGTCCTGCACCTGGATGCCCTGGTGGACTTCGACGCCCCGCTCAGCCGCGTTCTCCAGCAGAAGCGCGTCGAGTTCGCTGCGCCGCACCTGCCAGGTGGTGGACCGCTCGTGCGGGTCCGTCTCCGAAAAGTAGAAGGGCGCCGAACCGCGGCCCGACGCGCTGAAGAACTGGACGCTGTGCTTTTTCTGGAAGTGGCTCGCCTTCAGCCGCTCCACGATGCCGAGGCGGGCGAAGGTCTCGTAGGTGTAGGGCACGAGCGACTCGCCCACCTTGAAGGGCGGCGTCTTCTCCCGCTCGAGGAGTGCGACCCGGAAGCCCCCCATGGCGACGAGCGTCGCCGCCGTCGCGCCCGCGGGGCCGCCGCCCATGACGACGACGTCCAGGTTCTCGGACTGCACGAAGTCAGGGGAAAGACAAAAACCGTCGTCTTATGTCCATCAGACGTAGGCGACGCCCTGGTTCTCCGGTTCGTAGAACGCGGGGAGCAGCGAATCCACTTGCAGCAGTCCCTGGGGAGTAAGACGGATTGTGTCACTTTCAACGGTGGCCATGCGCTCGCGCTCCAGCTTGCTGAACGCGGAACCGAACTCGTCGGTCAGCTCCACCCCGAACTTGCCGCGGAAGTACGAAGGGTCGAGGTATCCGAGCTTCAGTTGCAGGATCGTCTCCCGGATCAGGCGCTCCTTCGGAGACGTCTCGAGAGCCCTGTCGATGGGGAACGAACCCGCTTCGAGCGCCTCCAGATAGGTATCCCACGACGAGGTGTTCTGGTAATGGACTCCGCGCAGGTGGCCGAAAGAGGACACCCCGGTCGCCATCATGTCGGCGCCACGCCATAAAGCGTCACGGTAGGTGAAACGCGCCGCCCGCCCCTTCTTCTTGACTGTGTAGGCGCTCGAAGGCTCGAACCCGGCCTTCGCGAACTCCTCGAACGCGTAGGCGTGCCAGTCGCGGCGCGTCTGCCAGCTCGCAAACAAGGGCGCGTCGCTGTCGCCGTCGAGGATCTTCTTCGCGTACACGGTGTTGTAGGGCAGTTCCATCTGGTACACGGTGACGCTGTCCGGGTCGAGATCGATCGTCTGCTGGACGGTGTCGCGCCAGAGGTCCCAGGTCTCGCCGAGCATTCCCGCGATGAGGTCCACGTTGACCTGCTGGAAATCCGCCTCGCGGATCCACGGCATGCAGCGGTAGATCTCCTTCGTGGTATGGGCGCGGCCGTTCTCCCGCAGGATCGCGTCGTTCATGTGCTCGAGGCCGAGGCTCAGCCGGGTGACGCCGATGTCCTTGATCGCGTGCACCTTGGCCTCGGTCAACGTGCCCGGTTCGCACTCGAAGGCGACTTCGTCGAGTTCCGACCAGGAGAAGGCGTCCTTCATCCGGACGACGAGGCCGAGGAGCTGCTTCGGGCTGATGAACGACGGGGTCCCGCCGCCGAAGTAGACGAAGTGGAGGGGCCGGCCCGCGAGGTACGGCTGGGCCGCGTAGAACTCGATCTCCCGCGCCAGCCCGTCGAGGTACCGCTCGACCTCCTTGCTGTTCTTGTCGGTATAGACCCGGAAGTAGCAGAACTTGCACCGCTTCCGGCAGAACGGGATGTGCAGGTAGAGCCCGAGATCGGGCGGCGCCGCGCCCGGCGCCTCGCCGAGAACCTCGTAAAGGGCCGGCACCTGGTCCGGCTCCCAGCGCGAATAGGGCGGGTAGTTGGAGACGAAGACGTTGCCGAGGTCGGACTCGGTGGCGCGCTCGGTCATTTCTCAGGGCCCGGCGTTTACGGGACGCTCGCTGCTCGGGGGAAGGAGCCGGATTCTACCGAGCCGCGACCGGCTCAGCGCCGGCTCAGGGTGACGGGAATTCCGTGGCGCGGCTTCAGCGTCACCACCGCCTCCGTCTCGACCGGATGGCCGGGGACGACCTGCATCCGGAACCGCGGCACGAGCTGGGCGAGGATCAACTGGATCTCGAGCATCGCCATGCCGGCCCCGATGCAGGTGCGGGGTCCCGCCGCGAAGGGCAGGTAGGAAAAGAACTCCCTCCCCTCGGCCCGTTCCGGAGCGAACCGTTCGGGGTCGAAGCGCTCCGGGTCGGGCCAGAACTCGGGGTGGCGGTGGAGCGCCCAGGTGACGATCCCGATCCAGGTCCTGGCCGGCAGCACGTAGTCGCCCATTTCCGTCTCTTCTTCCGCCCGGCGCACAACTCCCCAGACCGGCGGATAGATGCGCATCGACTCCTGCACGACCTGCTTGAGATAGGTGAGCCGGGGGAGGTCCTCCGTCTTCGCTGGTTCGCCGTGCAGCTCGGCCTCGAGATGTTCCAGAAGCCGCGCCTCGATCTCGGGATGCGTGGCGAGCAGATACAGCGTCCAGGTAAGCGCCATCGCGGACGTCTCGTGCCCCGCGAGGATCAGCGTCACCGCCTCGTCCCGGATCTGCCGGTCGTCCATTCCCTCGCCGGTCTCTTCGTCCCGGGCCGCGAAGAGCCGGCCCAGGAGGTCGTCGCTCCCGTTTCCGCCCGGCCCACGCTCGCCCATGAGCCCGTAGACGATGCCGTCCAGACGTTTCATGGCCCGCTTCCACCTGCGGTTGTAGGCCGTGGGGATCCAGGGATAGAGCGTCAGGAACGAGCGCAGGTCGGTGGAGGCCAGGTTCACGACCTCCAGGATCTCCGCCATTTCCCGGGCGTGCTCCTTGATGTCGCGCCCGAAGAGCGTCTCGCCGACGATGTCGAAGGTCAGCTCGCTCATCTCCCGGTCGATCCAGACGGCTTCGGCCGGGTCTTGCCGCTCCCAGCGGGCCAATAGGGACGACGTGAGCGCGTTGATCGTGCCGTCGAAACGGGCCAGGCGGCGGCTCGCGAGCGCTGGCTGGATCAGCCTTCGCTGCCGGACCCAGTCCGGCCCGTCGTTCGTGACCAGGCCGTTCCCCATGACCTGGCGGAGCATGCGGTAGTGGGTCGTGTTCTTGGAGAAGTGGCGGTAGTCCTGCGTCAGCACTGGGCGGATGAGGTCCGGGTGGTTCACGATGCAGATGTCGAAAAGACCGCGCCAGCGAACGAGATCCCCGTGCTCCTGGATCACCTCGTACATGACGGTGTGCGGGTTCCGGGAAGCCTGGCGCAGCCGGTGGAATCGCGGCGTGGTGGGCAGGCGCGGCTCCCGCCGCCGGATCGCTGGGGACACGGGCGGCTCTTAGACTAGCCGCCACATGACCGGCTCGTCGGGCGTCCGCGGCGTGCGGGCCGCCGTCCTGATCTCGATCGTGCTGGGCGCTGGCGTAGCGGCCGCGCAACCTCCACCGTGCGAGTTCACGCTGGCGCCCGACACCGGCGGACGGGTGTCCGGACTGGTCATCGGCGCCGACGCGCTGCTGCCCGCCGGGCGCGAACCCGGCCACGGCGTGCACGTCCGCTGGAACGGCGGCATCGGCAGGGTGACGGATTTCGTCGCGTTACGGGCGGCGTATCCGGACGCCGCCGTCCTCGATTGCCGGGGCCGCGCTGTGCTGTCACCGGGCTTCGTCAATGCCCACGAACACCCCGCCACCAGCTACGCCTTCCCCGACCCGAACCTGCACCCGGGCTACGCCCATCGCGACGAATGGCGTCTCGGCGCCGGCGGCAAGACGGCGCTGGCGATACCGGAGCGGTATGGCTTCGCTCCCGAACGCCCGCGAACGAACGCCGTGCTGGCCGCGATGGAGTTGCGGCACCTGCTGGGCGGCGCCACCACGATTGCGGGGTCCGGAGGCGCGCCCGGGGTGATCCGGAACGTCGGCCGCCACGCGCGGCCCGGCGATCTCGCCCTCTACGACGCGGAAGCGGACGTCCGGACCTTTCCGTTCTCGTTCTCGGTGGTCGAGGACCTGGCGGCCGAGTGCCGGGGCGGCCCGGTCCACACCTTCCCGCCCGGCCCTGACGACGACCTGACGTTCATGGCCTACGTCCCGCACGTCGGCGAGGGCCGGCCCACGAGTTGCGCCGCGCGGGCGGAGGTGGCCCGCTACCTGGAGCGCGTGAAGCGCCGCGACCGGCGCTATTCGCTCGTCCACGGAGTCGCCACCGACCGCCACGACTACGCGGTGATGCGCGAGTTCGACGTGACGCTGGTCTGGTCGCCCCGGTCGAACCTCGCCCTCTACGGCGAGACGATCGACCTCCCCGCGGCGCTGGAGAGCGGGGTGCGCATCGCGCTGTCGACGGACTGGTCGCCGAGCGGGTCCTTCAATATGCGCGAGGAGGTGCGGTGCGCGCGGCGGGTGGCCGAGGCGTCCGGGACCGGGCTGCCGGCCGAAGCGCTCTGGCGCATGGCCACCGGGAGCGGCGCCTACGCGCTGGGGCTGGAGGACCGGTTCGGAGCGATCCGGCCCGGTCTCCGGGCGGACCTGATGCTGGTCCGCCACGCCGGCGGCGATCCGTACGAGACGGTGCTGACGGCGGGGGACGAGGACGTCCTGGCAATGTGGGTCGACGGCCGGCCGCTGCTGCTGTCGGCGGCGCTCGACGCGCGGCTGAGCGAGCGGGAGTGCGTGACGCTGCCCGGCGTCGCGCCGCGGGTGTGCGGGGTGATCGAGGACCTCGGCCTGTCGCCCGGAGAGTTCGCGGACCTCACGCGGGACGCGGTGCCGGTGAACGACGTCCGCCGTCAGGCCCCCTGCGAGCCCTAGCCGCGGGTTACTTGAGGACGACGCTGGCGGGCGGAAGGGCGCCGCCTCCCGCCTCCGCCCGGTAGAACTCCCCCGCGACCGCCGGGAGCGGCGGCGTCAGCGACCCGGTGGTGACGACCTCGCCGGCGGCGAGGGGACTCCCGTGGTCGGCGGCCATCTCCACGAGCGCCGCGACCGCGTCCAGCGGGTTGCCGAGGACCATGCGGCCCTCCCCGTCGGCCACGTGTTCGGCGGCCTTGGGGTCGGCTGCCGCCGCCCGGGTCATGGAAACGGTGAGGGCGGCCATCGCGGCGACGGTGGCCTCGGGGTCGGTCACCGGGACCAGTGGCCCCACCGCGAGCCGGTGATGGAGCCCGCCGGCCGCGACCGCGTCGGCGGGGGTCATGTTCCAACCCGGATACGGCGAGTCCACGATCTCGAAGCCGAGACCGATCTCCGCCACGTGGCGGGCGACCGCGGCGCCCCGGTCTCCGCGCTCGGGGACGGACCGGAGGACGACCACCACTTCGCACTCGATCTTGGGTTCCACGGACCCCGCCATGGAGCCTGCCGGAGTCTCGCCGGCGGGCCCGGCGCGGGTCACCGTCTCCTCGTACATGTTTCCCCACACCGGACGGCCCAGGCCGGCCTTCTCCCAGAGCGACGGGTTCGTGAACCCGATCTTGCGCCCGATCACCGGAGAGCGGGAGGCGCGGCGGCAGGCGATGATCCCCGCCACCTGGTAGGCCTCGTCGAAACCGAATCCGGGAACGCGGTCGGTGAACGGGGTGAGGCGAGCGCCCGCGGCGCGTGCGGCGATGATCTCTTCGGCGATCGGGATGGGATCGAAGGATGGGTCGGTCATGGGTTTCTCCGGCCGCGCAGTGTACGGATAGAGTCGGGCGCCGTCCCAGCGTCCTTCCCGTGTTCAGCATCTCCGTCCGCGACCACGTGATGTGTTCCCACTCGCTGCGCGGCGAGATCTTCGGCCCGGCGCAGAACCGTCATGGGGCGACGTACGCGGTCACCGCGGAGTTCCGCGGGCCGGAACTGGATGAGCACGGAGTATTGCTGGACCTCGCTTGGGCGAAGGACGCGCTCGGGGAGGCGCTCGCGCCGCTCCGCTACGCGGACCTCGACGAGGTGTTCGCCGGCGAGAACACGACGACCGAGTTCCTCTGCCGCTACGTCCACGGCGAGCTGGCGCGGCGACTGCCGTCCGGTTTCGCCGGCGTGATCCGGGTGGAGCTGGTCGAGAATCCCCTGATGGCGGCGGCCTACGAAGCCGCCGTTCCCACCCGCTCCTGAAAGGACCTCCCTTGCCCGACGACGATCGTTCCCCGAGCCTCGACACCCGCGCCGTCCATGAAGGGGCGCTTTCTCCCCGGCCGCTCGGCGCGGTCTCGACGCCGGTGTTCCAGACCGCGAACTTCGAGTACCACGGCGAGGAGTACCACGACGTGGGTTACCTGCGGCTCTCGAACAGCCCGAACCACGCCGTGCTGCACCGGCGGATCGCCTCGCTCGAGGGCGCCGAGGACGCTCTGGTCACCGGGAGCGGCATGGCGGCGATCTCGTCCGCGCTGCTGACCTTCCTGGGCGCCGGGGATCACCTGCTGGTGCAGGACGTGGTCTACGGCGGCACCGCCAACATGCTGGAGCACGACCTGCCGCGCTGGGGCATCAATCACACGAAAATCGATCCGCAGGATCCCACGTCCTGGGAAGCGGCGATGACCCCTTCCACGCGTCTGATCTACGTGGAGACGCTCACCAATCCGTTGGTCCAGATGGCCGACCTCGAGGCGGTGGTGGAGTTCGCGCGGGCGAACGGGTTGATCTCGATGATCGACAACACCTTCGCGAGCCCGGTGCTCTGCCGGCCGGCCGAGCTCGGGTTCGATCTGGTGATGGAGAGCGCTACCAAGTACATGAACGGCCACAACGACCTGGTGGCGGGATCGGTGGCGGGGTCCGCCGAGCGGATGCGCCGGATCAAGTTCACGCTCGACCACCTTGGAGGCTCGCTCGATCCCCACGCCTGCGTGCTGCTCGAGCGAGGGCTCAAGACGATCGGCCTCCGGGTGCGGCGGCAGTCGGCGAACGCGCTGGAGCTGGCGCGTTTTCTGGAAGGCCGCCCGGAGATCGAAGAGGTCCACTACCCGGGTCTGGCGTCCCACGCCCAGCACGAGCGGGCGGCGCGCCTGCTGAGCGGCGGGTTCGGGGGGATGATGGCGTTCGTCCACGCGGGCGGAGGCGAGGAGGCCGATGCCTTTGCGTCCCGGCTCGAGCTTCCGACGGTGGCGGCGAGTCTGGGCGGGGTGGAATCGCTCATCATCCGGCCCGCCGCCGCGATCCACAGCGGCCTGCCGCCCGAGGCGCGGGCGGAGATGGGGATCAACGAGGGACTGATGCGTTTTTCGACCGGGGTCGAGGCCGCGGAGGACCTGATCGCCGACTTCGCGCAGGCCCTCTGACCGGAGCCCACGCGTGGCGCGGACGGGCGACCCCGCTTTCCCGCCGCTCCCCGCGGAACGCTTCGGGATCATCTACGCCGACCCGCCCTGGGACTACAAGGGCCAGCTCCAGCACGCGGGTCCGGCCAGCGGCGATACCGGCGGGGCGATCCGCCACTACGCGACGGTCACCCTCGCCGACCTGAAGAAGCTGCCGATCGGGTCCGTTGCCGCGGCGGACTGCCTGCTCTTCCTGTGGGCGACCAGCCCCCACCTCGACCAGGCGATCGACCTCGGCAAGGCGTGGGGTTTCGACTGGGCCACGGTCGCCTTCGTCTGGGACAAGGGCCGGGTGAATCCGGGTTTCTACACGATGAGCCAGTGCGAGCTGTGCTTGGTGTTCCGGCGCGGCCGCATCCCCACGCCCCGGGGCGCCCGCAACGAGCGCCAGCTCGTCCGCGCAGAGCGGGGGTCCCACTCGGCAAAGCCGGAGGAGGTGCGGCGGCGCATCGAGCGGATGTTCCCGGAGCAGCGGAAGATCGAACTCTTTGCCAGGCGGGAGGTTGTGGGGTGGACTGCGTGGGGGCTCGAGAGCGGCGCGCCGCCGGAGCGGAGTCTGTTTACCGGATAGCGACCGATGGGGAGAGTGGCGCGAGCACCGAGAACGACGAGGCGCCCGGCTGACAAGGCGCGTGAGGAAGGAATACCGGGTGTATTCCGACCGAAACGCAACGAAGAAGGCCGCGCAGCGGCCTGTTTCAGCCGGGATGCATCGCCGTTCGAATGCCGTGCCACTCTCTCCATCGGTTGCTAAAGTCCGGGCGTGGCCTGGTGGATCTGGATCGTGGCCGGGGTCATCCTGGCGCTGATCGAGTTGTTGGCTGGCGGCGAACTCTGGCTCCTGTTCGCCGGGGTCGCGGCGATCGTCGTGGGCCTCCTGGCCGGCGTGGGGATGACCGACCTGGCGGCACAGTTCCTGGTCTTCTCGGTGCTGGCCGTATCGGCGTTCTTCGTGAGGCGCCGTCTCACGCGGCCGGTGGACACCGGCAAGGTCGGGAGCGAGTCGCTGGTGGGGGAGATCGGGCCCGCCACCTCGACCATCCTGCCCACCACACCGGGAAACGCCGAGTTCCGGGGCTCCTCCTGGCCAGCGCGCAGCGCCACCGGACACCCGATAGAGGCCGGAACGGTCGTGCGCGTCGTGCGCATGGAGGGGATCACGCTGTTCGTCGAACCGGAGTGAGGCTCTGAGATATGGAAGTAACGAGTTTTTCGATCGTCACCGTCCTGATCGCGGTGGTCGTCGTGATCACGCTCTACCGGACCGCCCGGGTCGTGCCCCAGCAGCAGGTCTTCGTGGTGGAACGGCTGGGGCGCTACCGCAGCAGCCTGCAGGCGGGCTTTCACATCCTGGTTCCGTTCCTGGACCGCGTCGCCTACAAGCACTCGCTGAAGGAGCGGGCCATCGACGTCCCCCAGCAGGTCTGCATCACCCGCGACAACGTCCAGATCGCCGTCGACGGCGTCCTCTATCTGCAGGTGGTGGATGCGCAGCGCGCCTCGTACGGCATCGGCGACTACGGGTTCGCGATCGCCCAGCTCGCACAGACGACGCTCCGTAGCGAGGTCGGCAAGATCGATCTCGACCGGACTTTCGAGGAGCGGGCGGCGATCAACGCGTCCGTGGTCCAGGAAGTGGACCGCGCCAGCGATCCCTGGGGGGTGAAGGTCCTCCGCTACGAGATCCGGGACATCGCGCCGCCGCGGGACGTGCTGGCCGCGATGGAAAAGCAGATGCGCGCCGAACGCGAGAAGCGGGCCACCATCCTCGAGTCCGAGGCCGACCGCGAGTCGCAGATCAACCGCGCCGAGGGCGAAAAGCAGCGCGTCATCCGCGAATCGGAGGCCCAGCGCCAGAAGCAGATCAACGAGGCGGAGGGAGAGGCCCACGCCATCCGCGCCGTCGCCGAGGCCACCGCCGAGGGCATCCGCAAGGTGGGCGACGCGATTTCGAGTCCCGGCGGGCTCGATTCGGCCCGTATCCGGGTGGCGGAGCAGTACGTGTCAGAATTTGGCAATCTCGCGCGGACGAACAACACGATCATCCTGCCGTCGAACCTCGCTGACGTGTCAGGTTTTGTCGCTACGGCGATGGAGGTCGTCAAGGGGGCGGGCACGCCCGCCGCGAAGTCGTAGGCGGGGGGAGCGCCGGTCTCCGACCGGCACGCGGCCCGCAGGGCCGCGGCGGTTCGTCGCTACCCCGGGTGCATTGGCGCGCGCAGCCGAGCCATCCCGGCGAATGACGTCCGTGTCGCCGCCCGCCTGCGGCGGGCTGTGCCGGCTGAAGCCGGCGTTCCAAGCCGTTTCCGCCTTCTTCATGCCCGGCGGAGTGTGTCCGGGTGGAACCGCGAGGCGGACGGCCTCGTAAACGTCTGGGTGATGCGGACCCGGCCAGGCGCGACGGGGAGGGCCGGGGGCCCCGGCGGGAGTCGCCCGGCGTGAGGCGCGCGTTCAGCGCCCTCTGGCGCAGTGGTGGATACGCGGCGCTCGCGGTCACCGTCGTCGCCCTCGCGGTGGGCGCGAACACCGCCGTCTTCACGGTCGCCTACGGGGCGCTTTTCGCGCCGCTGCCGTATCGCGCTCCCGGGGAACTCGTCCGGGTGGCAACCCAGTTCCCGACGATGGGCTTCGACAAGTTCTGGATCTCGGCGCCCGAATACCTCGAGTACCGCGAGTGGAGCGCCTCGTTCGCGGAGGCCGGGGCGTTCAACACCGGGATGGCGTCGGTGGTGGGGGCCGGGGAGCCCTTCCGGGCGCAGCAGGCCGCCGCCACGGCGAGCCTTTTCCGGACCCTCGGAATCTCGGCCTCGCTGGGGCGGGTGTTCACCGACGCGGAGGACGGTCCGGGCGCGGAGCCGGTCATGGTCCTCTCCGACGGGCTCTGGCGACGCGCGTTCGGCGCGGCCCCGGACATCCTGGGCCGGCGCCTCACGGTGGACGGCGTCCAGCGAACCGTGATCGGAGTCCTGCCGCCCGGAACGGACCTCCTCGACCGGCGCGTCGAGTTCTGGATCCCGCTCGCCCTCGACCCCGCGGACCTGCCTGGCCGCGGGTCCCACAACTACATCATGGTGGCGCGGCTCGCCCCGGGGACCACGATCGAGTCGGCCCGGGCCGAACTCCCCGCGCTGCTGGAGCGCTGGCGCTCCGAGTCCGCGGACACCCACGCGCCGCATCCCGAGTTCCACCCGGTGATCCTCGTGGACCTCCACCAGGAGGTCGTCGGCGATCAGGGCGACCGCCTGCTCGCGCTGCTCGCCCTCTCGGGGCTTCTGCTGCTCGCCGGCTGCGCGAACCTGGCCAACCTGATCGTGGGCCGCGCCGACTCGCGGCGGGGCGACATCGCGCTCCGCGCCGCCCTCGGCGCGGGCCGTGCCGGCGCCGCCGGTCCGCTCTTGCGGGAGGGGATTCTGCTCTCGGTCGCCGGTGGCGCGCTGGGGTTGTTGTTGGCGCAGGCGGGCGTGTCCGCGCTGCTCGCCGCCTATCCGGGGGGAGTCCCGCGGATCGCGGAGATCGGGATCTCGGGCCCCGTCCTGGTCTTCGCCCTCCTCGCTACCGCGGTCACGGGGATCGTCTTCAGCGCCGCGCCGGTCGCCGGACTCGCGACGGCCGGACGCGAGGCGCAGCTTCTCGGCACCCTGCAGGCGGGCGGAAGGCGCGTCGCCGGCGGCCGCAACCGGTTCCGGAGCGGGCTCGTGGCGTTCGAGGTGGCGCTCTCCGCGGCGCTGCTGATCGCCTGCCTCCTCCTCGTCCGCAGCCTGTTCGCGATCCAGACGACGGACCCCGGTTTCGATCCGGAGAACCTCTCGACGTACCAGACCTACCTCCCGGAGACCGCGTACCCGGCCGCTTCCGAGCAGCTCGCGTTCCTCGAGCGGCTCCGCGCGGAGGCCGCGTCGCTTCCCGGCGTCGAGGCGGTCACCTACATGAGCGGCCTGCCGCCGCGGCGCCGGCTGAACGCGAACGACACGGCCCTGGAGGGCGTGCCCGAGGGCGAGGGGCACCCGGCCCACAACATGGACTACTGGCAGTTCGCCGGGCCCGGTTACTTCGAGGCGATGGGGATTCCGCTGCTCTCCGGACGCGGCTTCACGCCTTCGGACGACGGCGGGGCCACCCCGGTGGCGGTCGTCAACCGCACCGCCGCGGAACTGTTCTGGCCCGGCCAGGACCCGATCGGCCGCCGGCTTTCGCCCGGCCAGGAGGTCCCATGGTTCACGATCATCGGCGTCGCCGGGGACGTGAAACAGGGCGGCCTCGAAGCCGAGACCGGCACGGAGGTCTATTTCCACTACCCGCAGACCGCCGAGGCGGTCGGGTTCGCCCCCCGGACGGTGAACGTGGTGGTGCGCTCGCGCATGCCCGCGACGGCGCTCGCGCCCGCCGTCCGGGAGGTCACGCACCGGCTCGACCCGTCCCTCCCGGTGGACTCGTTCCGGCCCATGACCGAGGTGATCGGCGCCTCGGTGGCCGGGCCCCGTTTCCTCGCTCTGCTCGCTGCCGTGTTCGCGGCCCTCGCGGTGCTGCTCGCCGCCGCTGGCGTCTTCGGAGTGATGTCCGCCCGGGTCACCGAGCAGACCCCGGAAATGGGAGTGCGCATGGCGTTCGGCGCCGCCCGGGGAGACCTGCTGGGGCTCGTGTTCCGTCAGGGGATGCGGGTCGCGCTTCCCGGTCTCGCCCTCGGCCTCGTCGCCGCGTTCGCCGCGAGCCGCGCCCTCGCGAGCATCCTGTTCGGGGTCGCTCCGGGGGACGCCGTCTCCTACCTGCTGGCCTTCAGCATCGTCCTGGGGGCGGCGGTCCTGGCCTGCCTGGCGCCGGCGGTCCGGGCTACCCGCATCCAGCCGACCGCGGCGCTGCGCCACGGCTGACGGGCCGCGCCGGCGCGCAATCCTCCCCGACTTGGCGGATCAGCCCTTGGCGGCCCGCCAGGTGTCCACGCAGGACCGGTAGTTGGCGGCGATCTGCGCGATCGCGTCCGCTTCGGGGAGCTGGCCGTTCAGATACGCCCCGAGCGGCTCCCGGAAGTTGGTCCGGCCGACCGCGAAGCCGATGAAGCCGTCCACCGGGGCCGCGACCCGGAGCCATTCATGGACCTGGGCGGCGTCGGAACCGCGTCCCAGCACGATGGAGCCGACGCGCTCCCGTCCCGGCCCGCTGCGGACCGCCGCCGCGACCTTCTCGGCGTCTTCCGCGCGATCTACCCCCTCGATCTTCCAGATGTCCGGTTCGATACCGAAGTCCTGGATCATGTGGATGGCGCGCACCATGTGTCCGGGCCTCAGGTCCCGGTCGTAGGCGGCGCCCGCCTCCTTGTCTTCCGGCGTCGTCGCCGGTACCAGGAGCTCGAACATGAACAGGCGCCGCTCGGGACCGTGGAGGTAGTCGGAAACCAGTTGCAGCCGGCTGAGTTGCACCGCGGTGTCGGCCACGGGATCGTCGGGATGCAGCCGCACCAGCACCTTCACGATCTGCGGCCGGTGATAGCGGATGTGCGTCACCCAGCGCACCCCGTACTCGAAGTCGAAGACCGACTGACCGCTCTTTTCGATGCAGACCGCCCGCGGAATACCCCGCGCCGCCGCGTCGGCGAGGACCTGGCTGCCGAACTGCGCGTCCACCAGGATTCCGACCTGCTCCTTCGGGACGCCCCCCTCGATCGCCCGCAGGAGGCCGCGGTAGATCAGGCTCTTCGCGGCGGCGACGGGACCGAATCCGTCGTTTCCGGGTGAGATCTCCGGGGCGCCGCGGAAGCCGAAGTAGGACTTCGTGAAGCTGCCCCGGTGGTCGAAGGGCTGGATGAAGAGCGGCTGGTCGTAGCCGATGGCGGAGGGTTTGTTCATGGGTGGATGGGTGGCCTTTCGGGGGGAGAGTGTACGGGGGCGGCGCTGCCCTGGGAGCGTTGGGAATTGTGCGCTTCGCCCGCCTCCAGCGGGCGGTGCGGGCCGGGAGGTCCGGTGCTTCCGGCGGTACGGGGCGCGAGGATGGCTGGAGTTGCCACATGCGCGGTGCGGAGCACCGCGGTGCCGGTCTGGAGACCGGCGTTCCAGGCCCATGCGCCATGCATGCCTAGAATTCCGGCGTGGGTTTCGCCGCCGGGGGGGAGCAACGGAAGCCGGGGCCGCTCCGTCCCCGGGCTCCGTGGTTCGTGGCGTTGGCGCTCGTCTGTCTGCACGCGCCGGACCTTGCCGCGCAGGCGGGGACCACCACCGGTGTCATCCGCGGTGAGGTGAGCGATCCGCTGGGGAACCCGGTGCCGGGGGCCGTCATCCTGATCCAGCATCGGGATACCGACCTGGTGACGACCGTCGAGACCTCGGGTTCCGGCGGGTTCGTCCGCAGCCTCCTGCCGCCGGGGACCTACGACCTGACCGTCACCGCCGCCGGGGGGTTCGGGACCGAGCGGATCGAGGGCGCGATTCTGCGGGTGGGGGAGGTGCTGCACTTCCACCTGGACCTCCGGATCGTGGCCGAGGAAACGGTGACGGTCTTCGGCGAGCTGCCGTCTCCCATCGAGACGACCGACTTCACCCGCTCCCAGCGCCTGAGGGAGGAAGTGGTGGACGCGGTGCCGAGCAACGGCCGCAACTTCGTGGACCTGGCCCTCCTCACCCCCGGCGCCTCGGTCTCCCAGGGGCCCGACGGCGACGAGCTGAACATCAACGGCCAGCGGGGCATCTTCAACAACTTCATCGTGGACGGGGCCGACTTCAACAACCCGTTCTTCGGCGAGCAGCGCGGCGGCCAGCGCGCGGCGTTCACCTTCAACCAGGACGCGATCGGCGAGCTGGTCATCGTGAACCAGGGCGCCCCCGCGGAGTTCGGCCGCTCGGCCGGCGGATTCATCAACGTCATCACCAAGTCGGGCACCAACGAGCTGGCCGGCTCCGCCCACTACTTCGGCCAGTGGGACGAGATCGCCGCCGAGTACTCCGCGGACCGCGGCGGCGGGAAGCCGGATTTCGGGCGGAACCAGTTCGGGGCCACCTGCGGCGGCCCGCTCGTCCGCGACCGGGCGTTCTTCTTCCTCGCCTACGACCAGCCGGCGGCCGCCGAGACGAAGCAGACGACCCGGCGGGTCGCAAACCCGGCGAACCTGGAGCGGCTGGACACCTTCCTCAACACGCGCTGGCCGGGCCTCTTCGAGGACGAGTTCGGGCCCATCCGGCGCACCGACGACGCGCGTTCGCTGCTCGCCAAGCTGGACTTCAACCTGAGCGGCCGGCACCAGGCGTCGCTCAAATACAACTACAACTGGTCCGAACAGGTGAACGGCACCTTCGACGTGGACTCGTGGGGCGCCTCCATGAACGGGATCGAGCGGGGCTACTCCCACGCGGTGAACGGGAGCCTCCGCTCGCTGCTCACCAACGCGCTCTCGAACGAGCTGCGGGTCCAGTGGGCGCGCGAGGACCGGCCGCGCTGGTACGACGGTCCGCTGATTCCCGGCGCCGCCCTCCCGGGCCAGCCCCAGTTCGAGCGGCTGGGCGGGCGCCCGTTCCCGGACATCGGCATGGACTTCGCGGACGGTTTCCGGATCGGGCTCCCGTTCTTCCTGCCGATCGATCCCGCTTTCGACGACCGCTTCCAGCTCGTGGACAACCTCTCGTACGCCACCGGCTCCCATCTCTTCAAGGCCGGGGTCGAATACAACCGGACCCGGGTGGAGCAGCAGTTCATGGGCTTCGCCAACAGCCGTTACCTCTTCGATTCGGTGGACGGTTTCATCGGCTTCGCGACCCACGGGAGCGGCTACGTGCACTGCTCCGACGGCTCGGCGAGCACCACGGGAGGCTGTCCCGAGGGCGCCGCGATCACCGGCCCGGTGCTGCTCTACCTCCAGTCGGCGACCGTTCCCGGCATCCCGCCGGCCGAGCTCGGCCGGCAGCGGGCGTCCATGCACGAGGTCGGAGTGTTCGTGCAGGACACCTGGCATCCGGGCGAGGACGTGACGCTCGATCTCGGACTGCGCTGGGACGGGACCTGGCATCCCGACGTCTTCGTCGAACCGGAAGACACGTTCTTCGCGCCCTACCTCGACGACCCGGGTTTCCCCTCCGACGGGCGGATCCCCCACGACCTCGACAACTTCCAGCCGCGCTTCGGGATCGCCTGGGACGTCGCCGGTGACGGCCGCACGGTGGCCCGCGCGGCGGCCGGCTCCTACGTCTCCCGCATCCCGCTGCTGGTGTTCGCCCAGCACCGCTCCACGAACGGGGCGTTCCAGCAGATCCTCTTCCGCAGCAGCGCCGACACCTTCCTCGGCCCGGTGCCGGAGATCGACCGCCAGCTCGACCCCCAGGCGACGGCCCCGTTCCTCCCGGACATCCAGGTCGCCGACCGGGACCTCGAGCTGCCGCGTACCTGGTCGTTCAGCGTGGGGCTCGACCGGGACCTCGGGCGGGGGATGGCGGCGAGCGCCAACTTCGTCTACGCGCGCACCGATCAGCTCTTCCGTTTCGTGGACCGCAACGCCGCCGCCTTCGGGTCACCGTTCGGCGTCGGCACGCACCCGTCGGGCGGGGGCATCAATGCGCTGACCGTCGCCGAGAGCAGCGCCCGCTCACGCTACCAGGCGCTGACCGTCGGGCTGCGCGGCTGGAGTTCGCTCGGGGACCGGCCGCTGACGTTCGAGGCCCACTACACGCTGGCCTTCGACAAGTCCGACGACGACAACGAGCGCGACCCGTTCACCTTCCGCTACGCCGATCCCTCGAACCTCAGCCCCGAGTTCGGCTGGTCGGACCGCGACCGCCGCCACCAGGTGAGCGGCTACCTGCTCGTCACCCTGCCGGGGGATGTGAACTGGAACAACGTGTTCCGGGTTCTGTCCGCCTCCCCTGCTTCGGAACAATGCGCCCGGCCGGGCGAGCGCGCCAACCAGCCCTCGGACCGGATCTGCGCCGACGGCTCCATCCTCACCCGGAACACCCTGCGGCGCGACAACGAGTTCTTCTCCTGGGACCTGCGGATCTCACGCAGCTTCGCGCTGCCGAACGGCGCGACCCTCGAACCCATCGTCGAGGTGTTCAACCTCACCGGCGCCGACAACTTCCTCGACAGCCACACCGGCTCGCTGCTCTTCAACTTCGACGGCACGCTCCGCAGCGGCCTCGGCGATACCCGCCGCGGACAGTTGGGCGTCAGCCTGCGGTTCTGAGGGACCGCCGGTCGGAGCGCCGGCCTCCGGCCGGCATCGCCGACCGGAGGGAGGCGAAACCGGAACGCCCTAGTAGAACCGCAGCGAGTAGCTGATCCGGAAGCCGCGGCCCATCTGGGGGGCCATGTCCTTGATCAGCGAGTTGTGGTGGCTGTACTCGGCGTCGGTGAGGTTGTAACCGCCGAGCGAGATGTTCGAGGTCGTGCTCGCTCCGACGAACACGTAGGAGGCGGTGAAGTCGAACACCGCGTAGCCGTCGGTCGGGGTCTCGCCCCGGTAGAGGCGGTCCATCCGGGCGGCCCAGCGCAGCCGGGGCGCGAGGCGCAGCTTGCCGACCGGGATGTCGAGCCGCACCTGACCGCCGAGCGGGGGGATGCGCGGCACGTACTCGCCGCTCGCGAGCTTTGCGTCCACGTAGGCGGCGTTTGCCACGAGCTCGGCGGCGCCGAGGCTCAGGTGTCCCTCCGCTTCGAAGCCCTGGTAGGTCGCGTCCGACTGCTGGAACAGCCAGACCTGCAAGCCGCTGATCATTCCGCCCAGCACCTCTCCGAAGACAAAGTTGGAGATGTCGTAACGGAAGACGCTGAGGCTCCCGGTGAGCGCTTCCGAGCTCTGCCGGAGGCTCAGGTCGAATCCCAGCGACCGTTCCTCGTCGAGTTCGGGATTGCCGATCTCGTACGCCAGGTTCCCGATGTGGGGGCCGAAGTTGTAGAGCTCCTCGAGCGAGGGGGCGCGGGTCGCGAGGCTCGCCACTCCGACCAGCGCGGTGGAGCCGCCCACCGCGAGCCGGGCGCCGGTGCTCGCCGACGCGGTGAGGAAGGTGCGGTCCACGACTTCCGCCGGCCGGAGCGGGTTCGTGTCTTCCCCGACGTCGTAGGCGTTTCGCTCGGCGCGCGCCCCGAGCAGCAGATCGAGTCGCTCGTTCGCCTCGATCTCGTTGTAGGTGAAGGCCGCGAATGCGTTCTGCCGGGTCTCCGGCGCCAGCGCTTCGTGGCCCCAGGCTTCGTAATCCCGCACGTTGCCCCAGACCCCGACCCGGCTGTTCACCCGCCCCGCCGGCTTCCTGAGCTCACCGCGGAACACGACCGACCGGTTGTCGAAGTGGGTCGCCACGATTTCTTCCCCACTGGCCTCGAAGGTCTCGATCTCGTCCTGGTCGTAGTCGGCGTAGCGGACCGTGAACTCCGCCTCGTCGAACAAGAAACCGAGGCCGCGGAACCCGAAGTCGGTGCGGAACTGCCGCCGGTTCATCGTGACGTCCACCGACAGGGCTTCGTCGTCGCCAACCGGCCCGTGGTCGTGCCCCACGTGGCTGCCGTGGAAGTCTCCGGCGAACGGAACCCCGTAGCGGGCGTCATCGAGGCGCACGGTGCCCGAGAGCCAGGCCCGCTCGCCGAAGAGGCCGATCCCCGCCTCTCCCTGATTCATGGAACTTTGCGAGTTCTCGACCACGCCGACGGGGGTGTCGTAGTCCTCGGTCCGGTTCGCGTTGCCCCCGCCCCAGGCGAACCAGCCCGCGCCGGACGCCTGGGCGCGAACCCCTCCCCTCATTCCCGCGTCGGCGGTCGAGTAGTCGAGGTTGGCCTGCCCCCGGAACCCGGGCGGCGGCGAGTGCGCCAGGTGGGATGCCATGGAGATCACGTTCACGGCGCCGCCGATGGCGTTCGACCCGTAGAGCAGCGTCGCCGGTCCGCGCACGACCTCGACCCGTTCGGCCTGGAGCGGGTCCACCGGAACTCCGTGGTCCGCGGACTGGCTGCCCAGATCACTGGTCCGCACGCCGTCCTCCATGGTGAGCACCCGGTCCCCGTCGAAGCCGCGCACGATGGGGCGGGCGGAGCCGGGTCCGAAGCTGCGCATCGCCACGCCGGTGGTGCCCTCGAGCAGCTCCGCGAGGTTGCGCGCCGGCTCGTTCTGGAGGTCGAGTCCCTCCATCGCGTGAACGGAGCCGAAGCTCTGGAACGGCGACGAATCGCTGGCCGAGGCGGTGACGGTGACCCGTTCGTGCATGCGGTGCCGCGCCCCGAGAACGATGGGTTCGCCGAGTTCGAAGTCCTCCTCCTGGTCGATGTCGATCGCCACCGTCCGGACGGCGCTGAGGAAGCCGAGGTCCACGTGGAGGGTGACGGAACCGATGTGGTCCACGTCAACGAACGCGAAGCGGCCCTCGTTGTCGGTATGGATCACCTGGTCGGTTTCGATCAGCAGGACCTCGGCGTCGCGGGCCGGTTCGCCGGTCTCGGCGATGAGCACCGAGCCCGAGATCGTCGGATGCGTCCAGGCGGCGGTCGCGCAGGCGAGGCAGACGGCGAGCGGACCGGCCCGCCGGAAGCCGCGAAGAAGGGACGGGAAACGGGGAAGGAGAGGAGTCCGCGTCACGGTGGGACCTCCTGGGGCTCTTGGGTGCGGAGGAACCGGACGTTCAGAGGCCGCCGACGGGGCCGAACGGTTCCCGACCTGGATTGCCGACGGCTACGACGGCGGCGCGCGGGGGACCGCCGGAGTCTCGGCGGGCTCCGAGGTGGCGAAAGGAACCACCGGGACGCCGGGCCTCGACTCGTGCCGTGGGAAAAGGACCTCCGGCCCGCCCTCGAGAGCGGGGGCTCCGGTTCCCGCGACCTTGCAGATCCCGCACGGGTTGTCCGTCTGGTCCGGATGTGCGTGCGCCGGGACCGCCAACGGGGAGGCCAGCACCAGGGCGCCCACGGCCGCACCCGCGAGGAATCGAGACCGGAGGCTGACGTGCTTCACCGCGGTGGGACCTGCAACAGGCCATGCTACCACCGGCTCGGAGCGCCGGCCTCCGGCCGGCATCGCGGCCCGCGAGGGCCGCGAAACACCTGCCTTCCCTCGCCCAAGAAGGACCGGAGGGCTTGGAACGCCGGCTTCAGCCGGCATCGCGGGCCCCAGGCCCGCGAAACGCCTGCTTCGCCCGCCCTAGAAGAAACGGACGGAGTAGCTCACCCGAACCCCCCGCCCCATCTGCGGCGCCACGTCCTTGATCACCGACGTGTGATGCCGATAGACCGTGTCGGTGAGGTTGTGTCCCACGAGCGACAGGTGGTGGGTCGCGTTCCCGGTGAGGAGCAGCCAGGACACCGTCAGGTCGAGCACCGCGTAACCGTCGGTCGGCGTCTCCCCCACGTGGAGGCGGTCCATGCGGGCGGCCCAGCGCAGGCGCGGCGCGATCCGCAGGTCGCGGAACGGGACATCCAGCTTCAGTTGCCCGTTCAGCGGCGGGATCCGGGGCGCGTGCTGCCCGAGGTCGGGGAACTCCGCGTCCACCCAGGAGGCGCTCGCGGTCAGGTCGGCGCGGCCGAGCCGGACGCGGCCGTCGGCCTCGAACCCGAGGTGGCGGGAGTCGGCCTGTTCGGTCGAGATCACCGTGACCCCGCCCCGGCCTCCGGCGGTGGCGCCGTAGGTGAAGTTGTCGATGCCGTACCAGAAGACGGAGGCGCTGCCGGCGAAGACGCCGGAATCGCGCCGGAGACTCAGGTCGAAGCCGCGCGACCGCTCCCGCTCCAGGAGGGGGTTGCCGATCTCGAACGCCTGGATGCCGGCGTCGAGGCCGAAGTTGTAGAGCTCTTCGAGCGCCGGGGCGCGGGTCGAGAGCGTCGCGGTCCCCACGAGGGCGTGTTCGTCGTCCAGGTCCAGCCGCAGCCCGGCGCTCGCCGAAGCTCCCAGGAACTCCCGGTCCACCACCGCGGGCGGCTCGAACTCCTCGCCCTCCACTTCCAGTTCTTCTTCCTCCTCTTCTTCCTCATCGTCGTCGTCATCGCCCTCTCCGGGTTCCGGGCGATCGTCCGCGTCGTAGGCGTTGTTCTCGAGCCGGGCGCCGAGGAGCACGCTGAGCCGGTCCGTGGCCTCGACCTCTCCCAGCGCGAAGGCGGCGAGCGCGGTGTGGCGGGTGTCGGGGGCCAGCGCTTCCGGGCCCGCTGAGGTGAACTCACGGAGGTTCGCCCACGCTCCCACCCGGCTCTGGAAGCGCCCCCGCGATCCCTCGAGTTCGCCGCGGAAGACGAGCGACTGGTTCTCGTGATGCGTTTCGAGCTCCGGCGGACCGTCGCCCTCCTGTTCGATCTCGTCCTGGACGAACTCGCTGTAGCGCGCCGTGAACGATGCGGTCTGGAAGAAACCGCCCAGGTTCTCGAATCCGAAGTCCGTCCGTACCTGGCGCCGCTCCATGGTCACGTCCACGGTCTCCTCCTCCCCCTCGTCCGCGCCGTGGAGCATCCCCGCGAGCGGCACTCCGTAGCGGCTGTCGTCGATGCGGACGCCCGCCGAGAGCCAGGCGCGGTCGCCGCGGAGCCCGAGACCGGCTTCGCCCTGGTCCAGCGCAGTGTCGGAGCCGTCCACGTTCCCGAGCGGCGACTGGTAGTCGCCGGTCCTCCGGGTATTGCCCCCGCCCCAGGCGAACCACCCGTCCCCTCCGGCGTGGATCCGCGCGCCGGCGTACCGTCCCTCGTCGGCGCTTCCGGCGCCGAGGCTGGCCCGGCCCTCGAACCCGGAGGCCGCGCCGTGCGCCAGCTGCGAGCCGGCGGACACCACGTTCACCACGCCTCCGACCGCGTTCGTCCCGTAGAGGAGGGCGGCCGGCCCGCGCACGACCTCGATCCGCTCCGCCTGGGTGGGGTCCGCGATCGTTCCCTGCTCGGCCGCCTGGCTGCCGATGTCTCCCGTGCGCACGCCGTCCTCCGTGATCAGCACCCGGTCGCCGTCGAACCCGCGGATGATGGGGCGCGCGGCTCCGGGGCCTAGACTGCGGATCGCCACGCCGGGGGCGCCTTCGAGCAGCTCCGCGAGGCTGGGCACGCCCTCGATCAGGTCGAGGCCCTCGACGGAGGACGCCGACCCGAACTCCGCCAGTCCCGACGATTCGCCGGAGGCCGCAGTCACGGTCACGTGTTCGTGGGTGGTTCCGCGGAACGCGATCCGGACCGCGTCCGGGAGGACGATCTCGGGGCCGGGATCGGTGTCCAGCGTCAGGCCGGCTTCGCCCCACAGGAATCCGAGCTGGGCGTGGATCGTGATCCGGGTGCCGACGTTCATCCCTTCGAACGCGAACCGGCCGTCCGCGTCGGTGGTGGTCGCCGCGCCCGTTTCGCGGAGCGTGACCTCGGCGCCCCCCGCCGGATCCCCGGTGGCGGCCACGAGGACCTGGCCGCTGATCCGCGACTGCGCGGCCGCGGCGGCCGCGAGGAGCGCGCCCGCGAGGACGAGGGCGGCGGTGCGGCGGGCCGACACGGGTCCGATCAGCGGGGAATCAGTTCGATGACGATGTTCCGGAGCGGCGCGTCCCCGATGTTCTTGACGACGTGCACCACCGGCGGGTTGAACTTGATGGTGCCGGGAACCTGGGTCTTGAAGACCTCGTCGGCGCCGTCCGGCCACTGCTGCAGTTCGGTGGCGCCCATCACCAGCACCACCCGCTGGGCATGGGAATGCCGCTCGCGAGTGTCGCCCGGTTCGAGCCGCTCCTCGAACACGAAGTAGTCCGCGGCGTCGTGGAGCCGCTCGTTCTTGCCGGCGGGGATGGCGACCGCCGGGCCCTCGACCGAAGGGGGATCCGGCTTCAGGTTGACCTCGGCGAAGTCGCCCTGGATCTCGTAGGAGGTCCCCGCCTCCGCCACGAAGACCTCGGCGTACCCGAGCTCGACCGTGGAACCGCCCGCGGCGATCTTGACGTCCCCGAACGCGACCACGACCCGGTCGCCGCAACCGGGACCCGCCTCCGCGCACGGCGCAGCGTTCCGGTGGACCGCGGCATAGTCGTTGTCCAGCACGAGGGTCCCGTCCTCGGCCGCTGCGGGCGCAGCCACCAGAACGGTCAGCGAGAGAAGTCGGAAACGGCGCATCCGCCGCAAATTAACAGGATGGCGCCGCCGGCTTGGAACGCCGGTCTCCAGACCGGCACCGCGGCGCTCCGCTCCGCGATGTCTGTCGCGTAAGCGACTGTCTTGTCTTGCACTTGGACG
>VXNL01000037.1 GCA_009840635.1 Acidobacteriota bacterium
CCCACCGAGAGCAACACGCGTAAGACCGCCGCCAGCGACAGATGTGAATACCACACCCCCCCCGCCGCCGCCCACCACCGGAGAGCTGCGGGTAGAGGGAACCGAAGGGGCGAACGTGGTGCTGGACGGCCGGGTCCTGGGAACCGTGCCGGGGGCCTGGGAAGGGGTGGACGTCGGGGAGTATCCGATTCGGGTCGAGAAGGAGGGTTTCCATCCACTCGAGGTCGACATCACGATCCGGGGCGGCCGGACGCGATCGCTGACCGCAAATCTCATCGAAATGCTGGGCTCCATCACCGTGGAAAGCGACGTGGCTGGCGCGAACGTTTTCCTGAACCGGAACTTCAAGGGCAACACGCCGGTGACCATCAGCGATCTGAGGCCGGGCGAATACAACCTGACGGTGTCGGTGGAGGGGCACGACGTGGTGTCCCGGAAGGTGGAAGTCGGCCGGCGGGCCGTTCCCGTCCGGGTTGACTTCGGCGACCTGGTGGCGACCCTGGACGTGCGGGTGGCCGTCGTTCACAAACACCGCTTCGGATCGTGCGAGGGGACGCTGGTCGCCACCCCGGAGGGGTTCGACTACCAAACGGATCACAAGGACGCCTTCCAGCTGTCGTTTGGCGATACGGAACGCTTCGAGATCGACTATCTCGACAACAACCTGCGACTCAAGGTGCGCGGGGGGCGGACCTACAACTTCGAATCGCCTTCCGAGGATCTGGACTCGCTGTTCCTGTTTCACCGGGACGTCACGGTGTTTCGGGAGCAGGAGTAGTGGGCGGCGGCGCGCGGCTCACCCGAGGTTCTTAACATAATCATCCTTATCGGAAGCCGCGAAAGCGGCTTTTGATAAGGATCGGTCCTCCAGTCAGGCGTGAAAACGCGCCTTTCGCGCCATCCAATAAGGGGCCGTGCTTGTCCGAAGTTGCTGCCGCAACTTCCGATAAGCGGGCTCGGACAAATAGATCAAAACGCGAAAGCGCCTTCCGATAAGGATCGGCCCTCCAGTCAGGAGTGAAAACGCGCCTTTCGCGCCATCCGGATGGAACTGGATGGCGCACCGGCGGAGGCCAATCCCGCCCGATGTCGGCGCGCCGACATCGCTGGCGAGAAGCCCCGTCCGAGGAGCGTCAGTCGTCCGGCGAGCCGAACCGCTCCCGGAGGCGGGCCGTGCGATACGCGAAGATCCGTTCGAGGTCCGGCGCCACCAGGAAGCGGTCGATCAGCCAGCCTCCCGGCGCCTGGTAGCGGACCTCGTCGGAAGCGATCACCACCGGCGCCCTGCCCGGGCGTTCCTTCACTTCAAACCGGTGTTCGTGAATCCAGCTCCGGTAGGGCCCGATCAACTGTTCGTCCACGAAGCGATGGGGCGGCTCCCAGGCGGTGATCTCGCTGCGCCAGCGAAGGGGCAGACCGTGAAGACGCAGCCGATAGTCGATCCGCGTGCCGCGGGCCATCGGGATCTCGCCTTCGGTGAGGACCCGGAAGCGGAGCCAGGGCGGGGTGAGTACCTCCAGATTCCCGGCGCTCGAGAAGAACGAAAATACCGCATCCAGCGGAGCCGCCAGCGCTACGGAACATCGAAAGACCGGCACGCGTCCGTGATGCTAACCTTCCCCGGTTACTCCTCTTTCGACGCGCTGAGCGGGCGGCGCCAGACCGGTGGCCTTCCCACCCGCCGTCCTCCGAAACGAAGTCCCGGCCGAGAGCGGCGGGCACGAGGCAACATTCGGCATGGCGGACAACGTAGCGGCCCCCGAGGCCCGGATTCCCGGCATCGACTACGAACCGAAGCCGGGGGGGAACGAAAACGTCCAGCAGAAGGCGAACGGTGCGGCCCCGGCCTCCTATTCGATGCTCGAGCCCCGGATGAAAGCCATCTACGGCCAGTTCTACAAGGAGACCTACTTTTCCGAGAACAAGCATCTCGAACCGAAGGTCCAGGAGCTGATCGCCCTCGCCTGCTCCCTGATTGCCCAGTGCGAGGGCTGCCTCGACGGGCACGTGAAGAAGGCCCTCAAGCTGGGGGCCACCAAGGAAGAGATCAGCGAGGCCATCGTGATCGCGATCGGCATCAACGCCGCCGCGATCGTGGATCAGACGGACCGTACCGCGGCCCGGCTCGGGCTCAACCACTTCCCGGCGAAGACCCGCCTCTAACCGAGCGGCCCGGCTGAGGGCCCCTTAAGGGCCGAAAACCCCCTCCCCCGCCCCGCCTGGGTCGGGCCGGCCCATGGACTGCGACGTGAGCGCCTCGCGTTCGGCGCTCGCGACTTCCGCCTCCACCCGCGTTTCGATCTCCTCCAGTACGCCGTCGGGCACCGGCTCCCCGCCGGCGCCGCCCAGCCGCAGAAACGCGCGATAGGTGCGGACCGGGTCACGCCGGCCGTAGTGATCAAACAGGTCGGCCGGCAGGATCCGCCGGCTTTCCCCTTCGTCGTGGGTGGCGTGCCCGCCCATCCGGAAGGTGTTCGCCACCAGGAAGACGGGCCGGGACGCGGCGAGCGCCTCCTGCCGGGCCAGGGCCGTGGCCGCGAACACGTCGAGCACGTTGTTGCCATCCACCGGCAGGCTGGAGATTCCGTATGCGCCGCCGAGTTGCCCAAGCCGTTCCCCGGCTCCTTCGGGTAGCGGGGTCCCGAGCGCGATCCGGTTGTTCTGGACGACCACGATCACCGGCGCCCGGAGCGCCACCGCGGACACCATGCCCTCGTGGAAGGCCGCCGTTCCCGTCGTGCCGTCCCCCGCCCAGGTCAGCGCCACCCTCGATTCCCCGCGGAGCCGGAAAGCGAGCGCCATTCCGGCGCAGACCGGCACGAGCGAACCGACCATACTGATGGGGGCCAGGATGCCGCGCTCGAGGTCACCGAAGTGGAGGTCCCTGCCCCGCGCCGGTCCGTCCGCGGTGCCGAGGGCCCCCCGGAACATGGAGGCCAGGCTCATCCCCCGTTCGTGGCAGGCGCCGATGTTGCGGATCATGGGTCCGACGGCATCGCCCGGTTGGAGCGCGTGGCAAGCCCCGACGGTCACGGCCTCCTCGCCGGGCCCGAGCCACGCCTTGGACAGCACGCCGGACCGGACCCAGCGCTTCAGTTGCAGGTCGTGGAGCCGGTTGCGGACGAGGCCCTCGTAGAGCCGGAGCCTCGCCGGCTCCCCGAGCCCCTGAACGACGGTGGCGCGCCGGGAGTCGCGCAGGGCCGTCGTCCCGAACTCGCGGAGGAGTTCCGGATCCTCGGTCCAGTCTATGTATTCGGGGGGATCGAGTCCGGGAACGGCCTTCACGCCGGGCGGTGCCTCAAGTGGAGACGCCGTTCCAGCGGACGAGCTCCCCCGCGATCAGGTTTTCGACGGCGTCGGCGTTCCAGGAATTGCGGAGGCCGTTCGTCATGACAGAAAAACCAAGCGCCCGGTTCTCGGCGGCAAGCGAAAACGCGACCCCGGAGAGCGAACTGACCCCACTGAGGGTCCCCGTCTTCGCCACCACCCGGCCGAGGGTCTCTTCTCCCCAGAGGCGCCGGGCAAGAGTGCCGTCCACGCCGGAAACAGCCAGCGAACAGAGGAAATCGGTCCGGAGCTCGGGTTGGCTGTACAGGTCGCGAACGACGGCGACGAGCAGGCGGGCGCTCAGGCGGTTCTTCCTCGAGAGCCCGGAGCCGTCGTCGACCGCGAAACTGTCGGCGGGAAAGCCGAGCCCCACGAGATACTCCTCGGTGGCCCGCACGCCTTTCTCCCGCGTTCCTGGCGGCCCCCAGCGATGGGCCCCGACGGCGAAGAGGAGCTGTTCGGCGGACCAGTTGTTGCTGTACTTGCCGAGCGCCTCCACGACCTGGGTCAGCGGCGCGGACTCGTGGCGGTACAGCAGGAGCTTCTCGCCGGCGGCCGGAACGGTGCCCCGTCGCGGTTCGCCGGTGACCCGCACGCCCCGCTCGATGAGCTTGCCCTTGAGGGCGTAGCCGAAATAGAGAGCCGGCTCCGTCGCCGTGAACATCGCGACACGTTCGTTGCCGCTTCTGAGGATGCGTCCCTGGAGCCGGACCCGGCGCGTGCCCCGGCGCTGCGCCAGGATGTAGGGACGTCCGGAGTTGCGTAGCACCATCCGGTTCTGGATGGCGTAGTACCCGTACCCCTCGTCACGCACCCCCGGCTGCTGGCCGTCTCCGGGCACGCCCGCGACCTCCACCCGGTTCCAGTGGTAGCCGAGGGCGCTCTGGATGGGGTCCCTGGTTCGGATCCGGCGCCTGACGAGGGCCTGGTCGGTCTCCTGGACCTCGAAGAATGAGTCATCGAGCACGATGTCGCCGCGGATCTCGGTGAGCCCGAACGCCGCCAGGGAATCGGCGATGAAGTCCATGTCATGCCGCTGGATACTGGGATCCCCGGAGCCGATGACGTGGACCGGCCCCTCGATGACCCCGCTTTCGGTCGGCGGCGCATCCACCAGCAGGCGCGTCGGAAAGCGGTAGCTCGGTCCCAGGTAGTGGAGACAGGCCCCCATGATCGGCAGTTTCATCCCCGAGGCCGGCACGTAGCCGCGGTCCGGGTTGTGGCTGAAGAGCGCGGCCCCGGTCGCCAGGTCCTCCACGTGGATGCCGATAGCTTGGCGGAGACCGAAACGCCTCCGAACTCCGTGGAGACGACGCCCGAGGTCCGCGAGCGAATCCTCGGAGAACGGTGCGGCCTTTTCCCCCGCGAAGGCCGGGCTCCCGACGGCGAGTGCCGCTCCGCCGGAGAGGACGCGCAGCGCCCGCCGCCGGTCCACCCGCCAGTCCGCGCCGGGGTACCGGGGACGCTGACCGTTCACGATCCCGACTCCTCGTTCGGATTGGAGATGGCGCCAACCTCGGCCACTGCCGCGAGAAACGCTTCTTCCCCCCGGGCCCCGAGCACCGAGGTCCCCTGCCCTACGACTCCGACCCCGTCTTCCGCGGGTTCGACCACGGTCAGTGGCACCGAAGAGACGGAATAGGTTCGCGCCAGGTCCGGGAACTCCTGGACCATGACGATGTCGGTCGTCACGTCGGGGCTCGCCACCGCGAACTGGACGGCCAGACTGGCCGCCGGCGCGCACCAGGGTCAGGTAGGGGTCGTGAAGACCTTCACGTGGACCGGACGCCGGAGCCCCGACAACTGCTCCGCGGCGTCTTCGGAAAGTGTCAGCGGCGCCCCGGAGACCCAGGTTGCCGCGGTGATCAGCGAACCGAATTCGTGACCGTCGGGCAGCCCGAGGAAACGCACCCGCCCCTTGGCGGCGCCGGTGAGCTCGATCGCCGGGAGGCGCACGATCCCCGCGTCGCGCGCCGCATCCGGAGCCTGGTCCACGTCACGAATCTCGACGGTGAACCGCTCGGAAAGCCCCTCCACCTCCCGGAGCAGGGCTTCGGTCGTCGGGCAGGTCTGGCAGGGCGTCCGGCCCGGCACCACGAGAGGGCTCTCCTGCCGCGAATAGACGGTGGCGGAGACGGGGCCGGCAAGGTCCTCGAAGTGTTTCCGGACCGCCGTGCGATCGGCTTCGCGAAGCAGCACGGGGCATAAGGATACCCCGGCCTCGCCGGGGGATCTTCCCGATCCCGCTCCCCAGGCCGCGCCGGTAGAATCGGGGACCGGTTCACAAAAGCGGAGGTCCGTTATGGCCAGGCGCGCTCCGAAACTCATGACCCGCCGGCGGCTGCTCGGCAGCACCGCCGCGGCGCCCTTGATCCTCGCGGGGTGTGACACCGGGCCGGATCCGGACGCCGGCCCGACGGTCACCGCCCTCGGGTACGCGAACAGTCTGCTCGATCACCCGCTGGCCGCCGACCGGCTGTCCACGATCCTCCCGGCGGTGCGCATGAATCACGCTTTCTTTCGCGCCGTTCGGGAACTGGACATCCCGGACCCCGTCGAACCCGCCGTGACGTTCGTCGCCCGGGGACCGGATCCGGCGGACTCCGGGGAGTGATCCGATGATCCCGGAACTCTGTCAGCTCAGCGGCCGCGCGCTCTCCGAGCGGATCCGCGGCCGGGAACTCTCGCCCGTCGAGGTCGTGGACGCCCACCTCGCCCATATCGAGGCCGTGGATCCGACCATCAACTCCTTCATCACGGTCACCGCCGATCACGCCCGCGAGCGGGCGCGCGCGGCCGAGGCCGAGATCGCCGCGGGCGACTGGCGCGGACCCCTGCACGGAGTCCCGTACGCCCCGAAAGATATCCTCGCGACCGCCGGCATCCTCACCACGAACGGCTCGAAAGCCACCGCCGATTGGGTCCCGGACGACGAGTCCACCATCACCGCGCGATTGAATGACGCGGGCGCCATCCTGATCGGCAAGCTGAACCTCCTCGAGTTCGCGATGGGCAGCGGGGTGCACTCCGGATTCGGCCCGGCGCGCAATCCCTGGGCGACCGACTACACACCCTCCGGATCCTCCTCGGGTTCCGGCGCCGCCCTGGCCGCCCGCCTGGTTCCGCTCTCGATCGGCACCGACACCGGCGGTTCCATTCGGGGACCCGCGGCCGCTTGCGGAATCGTCGGCCTGAAGCAGACCTACGGCCGGATCAGCCGCTTCGGGGTCACCACGCTCAGTTGGACCCTCGACCACGCGGGGCCCATGACGCGCACCGCCTGGGACGCCGCGGCGATGCTCGGCGCGATCGCCGGCGCGGATCCCCGGGACCCGACGGCGGCGGACGTGGCGGTTCCGGACTATCTCGCGGGACTCACGCCTGAGGTCTCCGGCCTCCGCATCGGCGTACCGGTCGCGGGGTTCTTCGAGGGCGCGACCGAGGAGATGCAGCAGGCGGTCCGCACCGCCATCTCGCTGCTCACGGCAGACGGAGCCGAGGTGGTGGAAGTCGAAGTGCCCCACGCTCACCTGGCCGGGGGCGCCGGGTGGATCGTTGCCATGGCGGAGGCGACGACGTTCCACGAAAAACGCCTCGCTGAACAGCCCGGAGATCTCGATCCGCTGGTACGCGAACGGCTCGAGGTGGCGAAGTTCTACCCCGCCACCGACTACATCAAGGCCCTTCGGCTGCGAACCATCCTGCAGCAGGAGATGGCGGAGGTCTTCCAGAGCTGCGACGTGATGATCGTTCCCAGTTCCCTCTCCCCCGCCGATCCGCTCCGGTCGGAGGCGGCGGCCCGGAGCGACGTCCGCGCCGGGACCGATCCCGACGAACTGGACAGCCGCCCCGGAAACACCTTCATCGGCAACATGACCGGCTACCCGGGCCTCACGATGGGGTGCGGGTTCACGTCGGAGGCGCCGAAGCGGCCCCTGGCCCTCCAGATCTACGGGCCGCCGTTCTCCGAGGGCCGATTGCTCCAGGTTGCCCACGCCTACCAGGAGCGAACCGCCTGGCACGAGGAACTGCCGCCCATCTGACCGCCGGCGGAGAGTTGGAGCGCCGGTCTCCAGACCGGCACGCGCGGCGCCCCCCCACCGGGAGAACCGGCGCGCCGCGCACGTCGCGACCCAACCCACCCTCACGGCCCGGACGGGTGACGCCCGGTTGGCGCGCGCCCGGACGGGTGACGCCCGGTTGGCGCGCGCCCGGACGGGATGGATATGCTTGAAGCATGCCTGAAGCCGAGACGCCGGACCTTCCGGCCGGCCGGTTTGGTCTCCTCTTGTTACTGATCTCCGGCAGCCTCCTGGCCGTCGGGTCGCCCGCGATGGCGCAGCGCGGCCAGCCGCCGGAGAACGAGCGGTTCCGGAATCCCTACGCCTGGCCCGGGCTTTCCGAACTCGTCGAGAACTCGGACACGATCGTCGCCGGCGAGGTGCTCGACATGCGGTCCGCCTGGACGGCCGACCGGCACGAGATCTTCACCACCGTGACCCTTCGCACCGAGCGGCGCTTCAAGGGCGCCGGCCGCGACCTGGTCCGCTTCCGGGTGCCCGGCGGCACCGTGGGGGACACCCGGATGACGGCGACGCATTCGGCGCAGTTCATGGTGGGAGAAAGAGCGCTCGTGTTCCTTACCGGGGAGAGCGGGCGGCTTCCCCGCGTGACGTCCGGCGAGGCGGGGAAGCGGCACCTCCGCACCGGCGAGGACGGTAGCGACCGCATCCTTCCGGGATTCGCGCTGGTGGAATCGGACTCGGGACGCATGGGATTCGACACGCTCGACGACCTGGCCGCCGCCCTCTCCGGCCCACTGGCCGCACTGTCCCGTTAGTTCGGGCGCGATAATCGCCGCCTGATGTTCTCTCGACGCCGCCACGCCGCTGTCTCTCGCGCTCTCCTGGGCCTGTCCATTCCGCTGCTCGCCGCCGGTGGGTGCGGCGGAGGCGGCGACGGCGCCCCTCCCGCGTTTCTCAGCCTGGGGACCGCACCTCCCGGCGGAGCATTCTTCGTGGTCGGCGGAGCCCTGGCTGAAGTGCTCGGGGAGGCGGGCCTCCGCGTGACTCCCGAAGCGACCAAGGGGTCTGGAGAGAACATCCGCCGGTTGGCCTCCGGTGAGCTCGATTTCGCAGTCTCCAATTCCGCCGTGACCTACTTCGCGGCACGGGGCGAGGATGGGTGGGGTCGGGCGTATCCGGTGCAGGCCGTCATGACCCTGGCGCCCAACGTCGCGACGTTCGTATCTCCCCGCCGGCACGAAGTGAACCGGATTCAGGATCTCGCCGGGAGACGGGTCGTCGTCGGGGTGGCCGGCGCCGGCTTCGAGCACTTCATCCGGCCGATCGTGGAGGCGCACGGGGTTACCTACGAGGACTTCATCCCGCTCTACAACACCCAGGCGGGCGCCGTGGACATGCTGAGCGACGACTCGGCGGCGGCCGCCTTCCTCGGAGGCGCGGTTCCCACCGCTTCCATCGTCCAGGCGACCGCCGGAATGGATACCCTGCTCGTTCCGTTGGACTTGGAGATTCGCAGCCGGCTGCCCGAGCAGTATCCGTTCTACCGGGAGGCGGTCATTCCCGCGGGGACCTACCGTGGCCAGGACGAGGACTACCTCGGGCTCGACGTCGGCTCGATGCACCTCATCACGCGGGCGGACGCCGATGAGGAGACCGTCTACCAGGCGACCCGAGCGCTCTGGGAACGGCGTGAGTCCGTGGTCGAGAAGCACCCGGCCGGGCGGGCGATCAACGAGAACAACGCCTCCCGCAACACCGGCGTCACCTTCCATCCCGGCGCCGTGCGTTTCTACCGGGAAGCCGGAATGTGGCCGGATCCCTGACCGACCTCCGGACGCGCCGCCGCGGTGAGTGAACCGGTCCCGCGGAAGCCCTCCGGCGTTCGCGGCGCTGTCGTCGCGATTCTCACGCTCCTCCTGACGGCCTTCGTTCTGATCGAGGTCAATCGGCCGGCACTGACCCCTCAGGCCCAATTGGCCGCCTTCGCGCTTTGCGGCCTGCCGCTCTGCTTCCTGATCCGGATGAAACCCGGCGATCCCTGGTGGCGGCGCGGGATCGACCTTCTGGGTCTCCTGTCCGCGGTGGCGAGTTGCGCCTACGTCCTCTACTGGAGCGGATTCGGCCCTACAACACTCGGTGACCGCGCCGGCGGCGAGACGGGTCTCGATATCACGCTCGGACTCCTCGGTCTGTTCGGCGTGCTCGCCGCGACCGCGCGGGTGATCGGGCCCGCCTTGCCGATCCTGGCTGGCCTCTTCCTCCTGTACGCCGCCGTCGGCCCGCACCTTCCGGAACTCCTCTTCCCCCACCGCGGCTATTCCCTGGCCCGCATCGCCTCCCAGGGCTTCCTGCAGAGCCAGGGAGTCTTCGGGATCGCGATGAAGGTCATGTTCGCCTACGTGTTCCTGTTCGTGGTCTTCGGGGCGATGCTGCAGGCGACCGGGGCCATCCGGTTCATCACCACCTCGGCGCGCCGCCTCTTCCTCGGCACGGTGGGAGGGGCGGCAAAGGTCTCCGTGGTTGCGAACGCCATGATGGGGTCGCTTTCCGGAAGCGCCGTCGCCGACGCGGCGACTACCGGCACGGTGACCATTCCCCTGATGCGGAGCACCGGTTTCACCGCGCGTGCGGCGGCCGGGATCACCGCGGCGGCCAGTTCCGGGGCGGCCCTCGTTCCGCCGGTGATGGGGGCTGCCGCCTACATGATGCTCGAGCTGGTGGATCCACCGGTGAGCTATCTCCAGGTGGTGCAGGCGGCGATCCTCCCCGCCCTTCTCTACTACGTGGCCCTCATCGCCATGGTCCACCTTCACGCCCGGCGCCACCTGGCGGCCACGGCCGAAAGCGAACTCGAAGAGCCGGCGGAGAAGGTCCCCGTTCAGGCGGGGGTCGTGTTCGGGGTCGGCCTCGTTTCGCTGGTCGTGGCGCTCATCGCGGGACGGACCGTGTTCCGGGCCGTCAGCGTCGCCCTGTTGATCGTGGTCCTGGCCTCCCTCTGGCATCGCAGCACCCGTCCCGATCTTCGGAAGCTGCTGGATGCGCTGAGCCGTATCGCCCAGGGGGCCGCTCCCCTGGTCGCGGCCGCCGGGGCCGTTGGAATCATCCTGGGGATGGTCACTCTCACGGGTCTCGGCACCCGTTTTCCCGCGGCCGTCCTGTCCGTCGCCGGCGAAGGACTCCTCCCGGCCCTCCTTCTCATCATGGTGGGCTCGGTCGTCCTGGGGATGGGACTCCCGTCCGCCGTCTGCTACCTCCTGATGGCGATCCTCATCGGGCCGGTCATCGGCCAGCTCGGGGTGCCCCCGCTCTCGGTCCACTTCTTCATCTTCTACTTCGGCATGATGTCCATGGTGACGCCGCCGGTAGCGCTCGCCGCCTACACCACCGCCGGAATCGCGAACACTCCCATCATCCCCGCGGCGCTCACCGCGTTCCGCTACGCCCTCGCGGGGTTCGCGCTCCCCTACTTCTTCGTGTTCCGGCCGGAACTGCTGTTGATTCTGGACACCGGCCGCGGCGTCCCCGGGGCGATCGTCGCCGTCCTCCTGGGCAGCGCGGTCGTCCTGCTCCTCTCCGCGGGGATCGTGGGTTGGCTGTTCGGCCCGCTCACCGCGCCCGCTCGGGCCGCCGCCCTCACCGCGGCTGGGCTCCTGTTATGGCCGCCGCCGGCCGACGGGCTGTTCGCTCTGCCCAATTTCCTGGGAATTGCGGCGCTGGCGGCGCTTCTCTTCTTCGCGTACCTGAGGACGCGTCATAGCCCGGCGGCGGCCTGATCCGGGCGGCGCGAACGCCGGTTCAGCCGCCGATGCAGTAGAGCGCTTCGGCGGTCCTCAGGTAGATCCGGCCCCCGGACATCGCCATGGAACTCAGGGTGTAGGCGCCCATGTCGTTGGTGGCGAGGATCTCGAGCGAGTCCTGGCCCAGCCCCACCACCGTGGCGACCCCGTCCTCGTTGATGATGTAGATGCGCCCTTCGGCCAGCACCGGTGAGGCGCTGTAGGTGCCGGACGGCAGGCGGGTCGGACCCAGTAGGACCTCTCCGGTCTTGGCGTCCAGCGCGTACATCACCCCGTTGTCGGTGACCACGTAGAAGCGCTCGCCGTCGGTGACCGGGCTCGGGACGTCCGGGCCCCGGTCGAACGACCAGATGCGGTGGGAGTCGGTGATGTCCCCTTCCCCGCCGGTACGCAGCGCCAGCAGCGGCTTCACCCGGGTCGGGGCGTAGATGATGCCGTCCTTCACCACCGGTGACGCCACGATCCGGTAGGCGCCGTTGTTCTCCGGGTTGAGGCCGTCGGAGCGCCAGCGCTCCCGGCCGGTGTCGAGGTCGTGGCCGGTGACGACGTCGCCCCCGGTGATCACGAGCTCGAAGCGCCCGTCCACGTCGTGCACGAAGGGAGTCGTGTAGGAATCGGGAGACTCCCGAATTGCATCGGTCGGCCGCTCCACGTGCCACTCGGTCTCTCCGGTCGCCTTGTCGATGCGCAGGAGGTAGGACGGGTCATCGGTCTTCATCCCGTGCAGCACCTGCACGTAGATCGCGTCCTCGAACAGGAGCGGGCTGCTCGCGTAGCCCCAGTTCAGGCCGAAATCGCCGTAGTCCGCCGGGATGTCGCGCGACCAGAGCTCCGTTCCCTCGAAGTCGAACGCCTTCAGGATTCCGGTCCCCGTGAGCACGAAGACGTGGGTGCCGTCGGTGACCGGCGAGGGGGAGGACATGTTCTGCTTGCGGCCGCGCGTGTCCCGGTCACTCAGATGCCGCTTCCAGCGCGGCGTCCCGTCGGTCTTGTCGAGCGCCCAGAGTTCGATGTGCCCGGAATAGGCGACGTTGCCGCGTCCCTCGACGGCGCCGCGTCGGCGGCGGTAACCCTCGGAGGGGTTGGCGGGCACCCCGGCGGCGTCCTCCGGAATGGAGACGTTGAGGAAGATCGTGTCCCCCGAGATGATGGGCGTCGCGCCGCTCCAGGCGGGCATCGACAGCTTCCACACGATCCCGTTCTCGGTGTCCCATTCCACAGGCAGGCCGGTTTCGCCGCTGACTCCGTCGTGTGTCGGCCCCCGCCAGTGGGGCCAGTCCTCGGCGAAGAGGACTCCGGCGGTCAGAAGGCCGGGAATCAGCGGGACGAGCAGAGAGCGGGGAGAGATTCGGAGCACGAGGCAACCTCCGGGAGTGCCGCCCATTGTAGAGGGGCGGGCGGGCTTGCGTCCCGGCTACCGCGTGATCCCGAAGAGCCGGTCGATCGCCCGGATGACGAGCACCCCGCCGCTCGCCGCCGGCGACGCCATCACGATCCGGTCCACGGTGTTCTTCGCGAGCAGCTCGTATTCGCGTCCCGCCCGCACGACGAAGGTGTCGCCTTCCTCGGTCGTGAAGTAGAGCCGGCCATCGGCGGCGAACGGCGAGGCCGCATACGAGCCCCCGATGCCCCCGATCCGGGCGCGGTAGAGACGCTCTCCGGTCTCGCCGTCGTAGGCGGAGAGGCGGCCATTGTTCGCGTTCAGGTAGAGGACGCCGCGGTAGAAGATCGGCGAGGGGATGTACACCCCGCCGCGATCCTTGCTCCAGGCGATCGCTTCGCTCGAGTCCTCGCCGGGGGCAAGGCTGAGGTCTCCCTCCATGCCCGGACGGATCGCATAGATCGGCCGGATCGGTGGATAGCCGGCCTGCACGAACAGCAGACCGTCACCGAGCAGCGGCACGCTGATGGGGATCTCCGAGTTGGGGCCGAGACGCCAGCGTTCGGCGCCGGTGGAGGCGTCGTAACCCCGGATCACGGTGCCGTTCACGACCACCTCGGCGTCTCCCCCCACGTCATGCACGAACGGCGTGGAAAAGGTGGAGACCTCGTCGCGGGGAGTCCGCCACAGGGGTTCTCCGTCTTCGAGGCCGAAGGCGCCGAGAAAGGCGTCGCCGTGGACGTCCGCCAGAACGATGACGGCGCCGCCGTGAATCACCGGCGAGGACGCATGGCCCCACTGGTAGTCGGGGTCGTAGAACCAGCCGCTGTTCAGAACACCGACGTCACGCTCCCAGAGGAGGTTGCCGTCGAGGTCGTGGCAGAGCAGCACGCCCATGCTTCCGAGGAGGGTGACGATCCGTTCGCCGTCGGTCACCGGGGTGGCGTTGGCCTGGCTCGACTTGGTGTGCCGGCGCGTCATCGGCACCCCGCGGCGAAGTGCGGTCGTCCAAACGGGCGCGCCGCTGGTCAACTCGTAGGCGCGGAGCTCCCAGCGGTGTTCGCTGTCATTCTGGACCGGTGCGACATCGCCGTAGAGGCCGATCCGGAACTCCGAGTCCTCGGTGAGGCTTGCGGCGATCACGACGTATACGCGGTCCTCCCAGACGATCGGGCTCGACACCCCGAGACCCGGGAGCGGGGCTTCCCAGGCGATTCCCTCGCCGTCGGCGGCGTTCCAGCGGAGAGGCACCCCCTGCTCATCCGCGATCCCCGACCCGCGGGGACCCCGGAACTGCGGCCAGGGGTGCGCCCGGATGGGCGCCAGGTCTCCGGGTGCGGAAGCCGCTTCCGACGCCGCCGGCGCCTCCGCCACCTCCCGCACCGCGGCCCGGCTCTCGGCCTCACCCTCGGGCCCGTAGGCCACCGTCTCACCGCCGGTTTCCACGATCAGCCGCTCGACCATCCCGCCCCGGCCCGGGAAGCCGTAACGGGCTCCGTTCTCCGCGACGAAGGACCGCGGACCGCCGCGCGGCATGAGCGCGACCGGGGGACCGGTGAAGCGCTCGTTCCCCGAACCGGACTCACGTTCGAAGTTGCGGGCCTGAAGCCCACCGTCCTCCGAGACGACGCGCACCCCCCGCTCGGCGGTCTCGTTCCAGTAACTCCCGGCGAGTTGCTGCCGGGCCTCCTCGGTGAGTTCGGGCGCCGCCACCGCCCGCGCGGTCCGCTCCCGAAGAAGGGCCGCGATGTCTTCCGAGTCCGCGGCCTCCCGCGCGGCCGCGAGCGCGTCTTCGTCGAAGTTTCCGTTCGCGAGGACGGCGCGCAGCAACTCCTCGTCACCCTGCCGCGACGCCCGCACCAGCAACCCGCCGGCGCCCGGCGCCCCGCGGGCGAGCAGGAAGAAGACGACCTCCCGGTGTCCCGAACCCGCGGCTCGGCTCAGGGCCGTCATCTGGTAGAAGCGGTCCTCGATGCCGAGGGCGGCCCCGGCGTCGGCCAGGCGCCGGACGACGTCCAGATGTCCCCGGTCGGCGGCGAAAAAGAGTGCGGTAGCGCCGTAGCGGTTGGGCGCGTCCACGGGCACGCCAGCGGCCAGGAGCTCTTCGATGCGGTCCACATCCCCTTCCCGGGCGGCGCCGCGGAGGGCCTCGCCCAGGTCCTCCTGGGCGCTGGAGAAGGATGCGGAGAGCAGCAGCAACGCTGCCAGCAGCACTCTTTGGGACTTCACGCCGGGCCCTCCCTTTGGTTTCCGCCGCCGCGCGAGGCCGCCGGGCCTACCGGGGGCGGCAGTCCATGGTTGTTCCGTCCCCCATTATCCCGCCCCCCGCCGATATGCTGGTGACCGTGGCCCAGTACGACGCGATCGCCGCCGCCTATCAGGATTCGAAGCAGCTCCCCTTCCGGAAGCACGTCGAGCGCCACACGCTCTTCGAGGCCCTCGGAGACGTTCGCGGCCTGCGCGTACTGGACCTCGCGTGTGGGGAGGGTTTCTACACCCGGCTGCTCCGGCTCGCCGGCGCCGCGGAGGTCACGGGAGTGGACATCTCCGGAGAGATGATCCGGCTGGCCGAGCGGCAGGAACGGGAGAACCCCCTCGGATGCCGCTACGTCTGCACCGACGCGGCGGACTACCAGCCCGAGGGCGCCGTGGATCTGGTCGTCGCCATGTACCTCCTGCACTACGCCGGGAGCGCGGACAAGCTGCTCCGCTTCCTGAAGGTCGCTCACGCCGCGCTCCGCACCGGCGGACGCCTCGTCGGGTTCAACGACAACGTGCTGAACCCGCCGCGGGGGACCGTTTCCTGGAGCAAATACGGAATCGTCAAGACGGGGCCCGCCGTCCCCGCCGCGGGGGCGCCGATCCGTTACCGCCTCACGAACTCGGACGGCACGAGTTTCGAGTTCGACAACTACTACGAGAGCCCGGACACCTATAGGCGCGCCTTCCACGAAGCGGGGTTTCGCGAGTTCCGCTGGCTGGACGTCTCTCTCGACCCCGCCGAGCGGGGCAACCCGTTCTGGGACGAGTTCCTGGACAACCCCCCGGTGATCGGCTTCACGGCCACCCGGTGATCGCCGGGCGGTGCGCCGGTGTGCGGGCCGGTGTTACTCCGGCCCGAACGCGTAGAGCGCCTCGACGGTCCGGATGTAGAGGCGCGAGGGGGCGATCGCCGGGGTGGCGTAGACCGCTTCCCCGAGTGGATTGACCTGGACGACGTCGAGTTCCGCGGTCGTCTCGCCTGGATCGAGCGGGCGCACCACGGCGGCGAGCCCCAGCTCGCTCACGAAGTAGATCTTGCCGTCGGCGGCCACCGGGGAGGCGTAGTAAGCGTCCACCGCCCCCTGGAGACGGTTCTGGGAGAGCATCTCGCCGGACTTCGGATCCAGAGCGGTCACGATGCCCCCGTCGTTGACCATGTAGAGGACGCCGCCGTAGAGCAGCGGTGAGGGAAGCTGCGGAACCCGCCGGCGGTAGCTCCAGACGGTGTTCGGCTCGGTCAGGTCGCCGGCCTCGCCGGGGGCGCCCGGCCGGATCGCCAGGACGCCGTTCTGGGAAGACAGGACGGCTTCGTAGTAGGCCCAGTCGCTGGCCTCGAGCAGTCCATTGCTGCTGAGGTCGATCACGTCGAACCAGAAGTCGGAATGTCCCGCGGCCTCCTCGCGTCCGAGCACGCCGTCGCCGTTGGAGTCGGAGGCTTCGAGCGCCTCGGCGAACGTCGGCGGGGTGATCTGGTTGCCGGGCTGGTTCACCGGTGCCCCGTAGCCGTTCACGTAGACCAGGTCTCCCTCGAGCAGCGGGGTGGATTTCATCTCCCAGGGCAGTCCCCGGACCCACCAGCGAGCCGCTCCGTCGGCCAGGCCGTAGGCCGTGAGGAGGAAGCTCCCCGGCGCCAAGATTTCGAGCCCGTCCGCCGTTTCCCGCAGGACCGGCGTGGAGTGGCCGCTGGTGGCCTCCGGCCGTGGCGTGCGCCAGAGGACCTCGCCGCTCCGCCGGTTCACGGCGAGGATCTCCGAGTTGAGGTTCTGGTCCAGCACCAGCACCACCGTGTCGCCCGCCAGGATGGGGGATGCCCCCATCCCGTAGTAGTTGTCGAAGGGTCCGAGCGGCTGCCGCCACTGCTCCCTGCCCTTGCCGTCATAGCCGATCAGCCCGAGATCGGGAAAGAAGGCGTACACCCCGTCGCCGGTCGCCGCGACGCTCGGTGACGCCGCGTTGTTCCGCGAATCCACTTCGGTGACGCGGTCCCGTTTCGCCGCGGCTCGCCACAGTTCCTCACCGGTCTCGGGATCGAGCGCGATGGTCAGGAACTCGTTCTCGACGAATGCCGTTACGTGCACGCGGCCGCCCGCGAGGATCGGCGACGAGTGACCCGGCGGAAGCGGCGTCCGGAAGATCAGCGCCCGGTCGGGGCCGAAGACGACCGGGAGGGCGCCGTCGGGGCCGATGCCGGTCCCGTTGGGGCCGCGGAACCGGTCCCACTCCGACGGTGTTGCAGTGGCCGCCACGCTAGCAAGGGCAACCACAAGGCGCAGTAGCATGGACGACCTCATGGATCAGCCTCCCAACGGAAGCGGCCTTACCGCGAGGCCGGCATGTGGAACGACCGTTGGAGTCGTGGATGTCGGATCCCCCGGCAAGGGAACCATCGGATGGGCTATTCGCGTCGTCGGCACGGATACACAGTGTACGGGGAAATGTCTGGACGATTTCATCAAGCACTTCGCCTGTTGCATCAAAAATGGCGGCGGCTGCCTCGGCTTTGAGGCACCGCTGTTCGTGCCTTACGGACGGAGTCTCGATGAGATTCTGAGACAGCGATGCATCGACCAGGGGAAAGCCTGGTCCGCTGCGGCCGGCGCCATGGCTCTGGCATCAGCCTTGGGAGTTGTTCCACATGTCATACGGGGACTTCGCGAGAGACTGCTCGAACACGAGGTTTCGCTCATCGACATCCCCTCAGAGGGGTCAAAGGAACTCCTTGTCTTCGAAGCGCTTGTGAGCGGCGAGGCCAAGGCAGAATCTCACGTAGGCGACGCACTCAGAGCGGTTAACGAGGTCTTGAGCCATGGCTTTCCGGTTGCGACGGATGAGTGTGCTTTCTCCCTTGTCGGGGCCGCACTACTGCGCACCGGGTGGAGTGACGACCCGTCTCTCTTGCGGATTCCGAGCAGAGTCGTGCGACCTCAAGCCGGCTAGACCTTAGACGGCCGTCCCCGTACGGGCTGTACTCCAGGCGTTGTCTCGTGCCCTTCCCTGCTAACGGTTTCGCGATGCCCGGCGCACCGCCATCAACGCGGGTTTCGCCCTATCGCTGGCACCCAACGAGAGAACGGCCCATGATCAGGTCGTCCCCGCCTGGCACGAATGGACAGGTCGGCCTCGCACGCCGGCAGCAGTTGCGCCCGGCGGGTGCCCCAGCCGCGCGCCATCCGGGAAGCAGCTATGCGCTGTTCCGCTGCGCTTGGCGCAGCGGGTGCCGGCTGGAGCCGGCGTTCCAAGCCGTACGCGCCTAGAGGGTGGATGGAATTACGCCGAGCGCGGCGCCGAGCGCCGCGCGTGCCGGTCTGGAGACCGGCGTTCCAAGCCGTTACGCCCTTGTTACTGCAGATAGGTCTCGAGGAAACCCAGGATGCGGTCGGCGCTCTCGATGCGGTTGTCCCGGTTCCGGAAACCGTGTCCCTCGTCCGGGAAGATGACGTACTCCACCGGCACGCCGTTCGCCCGCACCGCCTCCACGATCTCGTCGCTCTCGACCTGGAGCACCCGCGGGTCGTTGGCGCCTTGGACCACGAAGAGCGGCCGCACGATGTTCTCCGCGTGGAACAGCGGGGAGATCGCGGTGAGGCGCTCCAGATCGGTCTCCGGATCTCCGAGCTCGGCGTAGAGGGAATCGCGCGCCGCGCCCCACCAGGGCGGGATGCTGGATAGCGTCCGGACCCAGTTCATCACCCCGAAGATGTTGACCCCCACGTCGAAGACCTCCGGCTCGAAGGCGAGTGCGGCGCCCACCATGTAGCCGCCGTAGCTTCCGCCGATGATGCCGATACGGCCGTTGTCCACCCAGTCCAGCGATTCGAGGTAGGTCCGGGCCTCGACGCAGTCCCTCAGGTCCACGTCCCCGTGGCGCTTGTCGTCCATGTGGAAGAACGTCTTGCCGTAACCGGAGGAGCCCCGGTTGTTCACCGCCAGCACCGCATACCCGTTGTTCACGAGATGCTGGATCTGCGCCCGGTACCCCTTGCGGCTCTGGCCACCCGGGCCTCCGTGGACCCAGACGAGGGCCGGCACCGGTGAGTTCGCCGTCGCCTGCTGGGGGCGGTAGAGGACCGACGGAATCTCGAGACCGTCGAAACTCGGATAACGGATCACGTCCCCGTCCACGAGGTGGCCCTCCTCGATCTCGGGGTTCAGCGTGTTGGTGAGCCGACGGTGCTCTCCCGTCTCGAGGTCCCAGACGTAGAGGTTCGATGGCGAGGTGTCGCTGTTCACGTAGAAGGCCAGCTTCGTCTCGCTCGGGGAAAAGCGCACCCCGGTGACGTCGCCCCCGGGCACGTCGGGAAACTCGACCGTTTCGCCGCTCCGGGTGTCCACGACGGTGACCTCGGTGGAAGCGTCCACGTTCACGGCGCTCACCCGGTAGGCGCCCTTCTCGGAGAAGTAGACGGTGAAGACGTCCCAATCGGCCTGCACCACCGGCCGGTGGTCGCCCGTCTCGAGGTCGTAGGCCCACACCTCCGCGAACTCGCCATGGGCGTCGGTGCGGTAGAGGAGTTCGCTGACGTCGGGATCAAAGCTGACCGGGCCGTGGGAGGCGTCTCCCTCGTGTGGGGTGATGTGGCGCGGCTCCGCGGAGGCGTCCTCCAGATCCACCAGGAAAACGTCGCTGTCGGCGTTGTTCCGCGCTTTGGTGACCGCGAGCCAGCGGCCGTCCGGGCTGACCGGACCGGGCTGGAAGCCCCCGGGATTCTCGAAGACGAGGCGCCGGGTCAGGTCCTCCGCGCGGTACTCATAGAGATCGAAGGCCTGCGGGTTCCGTTCGTTCGTGGTGACGAAGAACCGCCCCCCGTCCGCGGTGAAGCCGCTGAAGCCCGCCTTGAGGTTCTCTCCGGGAGTGATGTCCTCGGGAGTGCCACCGGGGGCCCGGACGTAGAGGTGGTTCAGTTCGTTCCCACCCTGGTCGGCCGTGAACAGGATCCGGTCGTCGTTCGGGAAGAACGCGACCCCCATGTTCGCATCGGCATCCGAAGTGGTGAGCGCCTCGGGTTCCCCGCCTGAAATCGGCTGCGCGTAGACGTTCATCACGCCGGTCCGGTCCGAGGTCATCAGCAGGCGCGTCTCGTCGGCCGAGAAGGACGCGCCGAAGACCTGTTCGGTGTCGTAGAAGGCCCGGGCGCTGTAGCTCGGGATGTCGGGCGCCGGGGGCGCGCAGCCGACCGCGATGGAAAACAGGGCGGCCGCGAACGCCACCGGGCGAACCGGGCTCGTGCGGACGTGGTTCGGAATTCGGAAACTCATCGGTGCGCCTCCCTGGACATGCCGGCGGCCCTCATGCGCTGCCGCTGCTCGTACGGATACGACGAGGCCCGGATCGAGGTTCCCGCGCCGGGGCGCTGCGGGCCTCAAGGCTGCGAGCCGGTGGTTGCCGCCGGTCCGCCGATCGCATACAGATGCTCGGCGCCCCGCAGATAGATCGTGCCGTCCACGACGGCCGGCGAGGCCATCACCGGCTCGTCCAGGCTGTTGGTTGCCAGGACCTCGAATTGCGGCCCCGGACGGATCACGTGGGTGTCTCCGTCCTCGCTGGTCAGGTAGATGCGCTCGCCCGCCACTACCGGAGAGGAGAAGAATCTCGACGGTAGCGGCATTCGTCCGCCCTCGTAGATGACTTCGCCGGTCTTTCCGTCGAGCGCGGTCAGGATGCCGCCGTCGCTGACGAGGTAGAGCGCCCCCCGATGGAAGATCGGAGACGGGACGTAACCCTGCCCCTTGCGGTAATCCCAGCGCAGCGACCCGTCCTCGAGGTCGAGCGCCAGGATGTTCTTCCGCGGATACCCCGTGACCGCAAACACGAGACCGTCGCCGGACGCTACCGGGCTGGGCGCCGCGTTGCCCCGGAGTCCTTCGACCCGCCACCGCTCTTCTCCCGTCTCCGTCCGGTAGGCGACGATCTCATCGACGCCCATTGCGACGACGAGCGAATCGCCGCCCGGCGCGCCGAGCACGATCGGCGTCGCCCAGCCGGCGGGTTGGCTCCGGTCCACCCGCCAGCGGATGGCTCCCGTCGCGATGTCCAGCGCCGCGATGAAGGAGCCGTCGCCCCCCTCCACGTCGTTCTGGACCACCACCAGTCCGGCCGCGGTGGCGAGCACGGGGGACGTCGCCACTCCCATCCCCAGGGTTCCGACACCGCCGAAATCCTCCGACCAGAGGAGATCGCCGTCGAGGTCGAACGCATGGAGACCCTGTGTCCCGAACCAGGCGACGATCCGCTCGCCGTCGCTCGCCGGAGTGGGATTCGCGTAGGAACTGATCCGGTGGCGGTTGTCGTAGGGGAGTGCGCCGGCGCGCACCACCCGCCGCCAGCGCACCGACCCGTCGTGTCGGTCGAGCGCCAGCAGCAGCACATCCAGACGCTGGTCGGCACCCAGGCTGTCGGGGTGCAGGAACTCCTCGCTCCCGATGAAATGGATGACTGCCCCGTGCCCGGGCACCTTCTCGCCGGAGATCGCGCTGGTCAGGAAGACCAGGTCCCCGACCACGATGGGCGACGAATGGCCTCGGCCCTCGACCGATGCCTTCCAGACGACGTTCTCGTCCACACTCCAGCGGAGCGGAGCGTCGGACTCCGCCCGGGCGCGCCCGTCGGGGCCGCGCCACTGCGGCCAGCCCGCCGCCGGATCCTGGGCGGCCCCGGCGGTCGCGAGACAAAGAGACACCAGGATCCCGATCCCGAGGGCGCGATCCGGCGAGCGTGTCACTGGGGAGGCGTCGTCTCGCCCGCGCCGGGGCCGCGGAACGCGTAGAGGTGGTCCACGCCGCGCAGGAACAGGATCCCGCCCGCGATGGCCGGAGAGGCCCAGATCGCTTCCGGCAGGGAACTCTCGGCAACGATCTCGAACTCCGCCTCGGCCCGGAAGACCGTCAGGTCGCCCTCCAGGCTGCCGATCAGGACCTGTCCCTCGTACCCGACCGGCGAGGAGTTGTAGCGGCCCGGGTTCGTGGGCCGCGCCTGGAAATGGAGCGAACCGTCCTCCGGGTCGAGCGCGGTGATCACGCCGCCATCCGAGAGGAAGAACAGGATGCCTTGGTAAAGGAGCGCCGAGGGGAGGTATCCGGTCCCCCGCTCGTAGGTCCAGCGAACGCGGGGTTCGACCCCCGGCAGCACTTCGAGTGCCCGCATTTCCTTGCCGGGATAGCCCGTCGAGACGAAGACGAGACGGCCGTCGCCGAGGGGTTGGTGAACCGGGGTATGGACGGGGGCCGAGTCCTCGAAGGGAGCGGTCCGCCAGAGCTCGACGCCGCTCCCGGCGTCGTAGGCGCCGAGGAAGTGGTAGCCGGGCACGAAGAGTTGGGTGACGCCCCCGACCGGCAGCAGCGCCGGGGTCGCCCAGCCCTTGCGCGCGTGCCGCTCGGTGCTCCAGGCGATCTCTCCGCTGCGGCGGTCCACCCCGAAGATACGCGAGCCCTCGCCGTCGTCGTTGTCGTGGACGAGGATCAAGGTCTCGCCGTGCAGCACCGGATTGATCCCGTGGCCGAGCCCCCAGACGCCGTAATCGCCGAGATCGGTCGCCCAGACGGGGTCCCCATCCAGCGTGAAGGCGAACAGGCCCTGATTGCCGAAGGAGAAGTAGACGCGCTCCCCGTCGGCGATCGCCGTCAGCGAGGCGTAGGTGTTGCTCCGGTACCGGTTGTCGTAGACCGGGCCGTCATGGACCGTCCGCCGCCACACCTCGCGTCCGGTGCGTGCGTCGTAGGCCAGCGCCAGCAGGGTGTGGTGAAGGTTCCCGGCCGTGCTGCCGCCGTGCAGGTAGACCTCGCCATTCCGGATGTGCACCGGCGGCTCCCGCCCGGTAATCGGAGCGCCGGCGATGGCGGCCGAGACGAACACGAGCTGGTCCCACACGACCGGTGACGAGTGCCCCTCGCCCGGGGTCGCCGTCTTCCAGAGCCCGTTGGTGTCCGGGTCGAAGAGGACGGGGAGGCCCGTCTCGGTGGAGACGCCGTTTGCGGCCGGCCCCCGCCACGCGGGCCAGTTGTCGGACCAGTTCGCAGGTGCGGACGGAGTTTCCGGCGCTGCGGAGCCGGAGGCCGACTGTGCGCCGAGGACCGGTCCCGGGTGCGCCAGGACGACGATTCCGGCGGCGAGAGCGGCCCCGGACATGCCGGAATGCAGGAACGTGCGCACGGTGGCCCGTATTCTGTTCGCTGCCGCCCGGTTTGCCTAACGCCGCGCCTTTCCCCCGTCGACCGTCGGCTAGACTCGCGCCCCGCCATGGTTCCGGGAACGAAGTGCACGGCGAGTCGCTGGGAGAACGCCCGATGTTCCGATTGAACGCAGCAGTGCGCCGCCGGAAAGGACGGGGAGTCGTCCCGCCGGGACTCCTCGTCGTGCTTTTCCTTGCCGCCGCCGGCGGCGCGGGCGCCCAGGACTGGCCGATGTGGGGCGGAACTCCGGACCGGAACATGGTCTCCGACAGCCCCGCCCGGCTCCCCTCCGAATGGGACGTGAACAGTGGCCACAACGTGCGCTGGGTGGCGGCGCTCGGCTCGCAGAGCTACGGGAACCCGGTGGTGGCGGGAGGCCGCATCTTCGTCGGCACCAACAACGAAGCCCTCTACGACCAGGAGGTGGTGGGCGACAAGGGAATCCTCCTCGCCTTCGATGCCGCGACCGGAGAGTTCCTCTGGCAGATGGTCTCCGACAAGCTCGTCTCCGGCCGGGTGAACGACTGGCCGTACCAGGGGATCTGTTCGTCGCCGTTGGTAGAGGGCGACCGCGTCTACTACGTGACGAACCGGGGCGAACTGCTGGCCCTCGATGTCCACGGCATGGCGAACGGCAACGACGGACCCGTGACCGACGAGGCGCGCCAGTCGCCGACCGACGGAGACGTCGTCTGGCGGCTCGACATGATGGAGGAGATCGGCTCCTTCCCCCACAACATGTCGAACTCGAACCCGGTCGTTCATGGGAACCTGATCTTCGTGAACACCTCGAACGGGCACGACGAGAGCCACGTGAACCTCCCGTCGCCGTCCGCCCCCGCGATCATCGCGGTGCACAAGGAGACCGGTGAACTCGTCTGGGAGGCGAACCACGTCGGGGAGAACATCCTGCACGGGCAGTGGTCCGCCGCCGGGGTGGCCGCAGTGGGCGGAGTGATCCAGGTCATCATGGGCGAAGGGGACGGCTGGGTCCGGGGGTACGAAGCCGGCACCGGCGAGGCGCTGTGGTGGTTCGACACGAACCCCAGGGACTCGGTGTGGCCGCGCACGCGGAACAACGTCATCTCCACTCCGGTCATCCACGGCGACCGGCTCTACATCGCCAACGGACAGGATCCGGAGCACGGTGAGGGGGTCGGCCATCTCTACGCCATCGACGCCACCCAGCGCGGCGACGTCACCGAGACCGGCCGCCTGTGGCACTACGACGCGATCCGCCGCAGCATCTCCACCGGCGCGCTCAAGGACGGCATCTTCTACCTGCCCGACTTCTCCGGCTTCCTCCACGCCGTCGACATCGAGACCGGGGAACCGCTCTGGGTCCACGACACCTTCGCGGCCGTCTGGGGATCGCCGGTCATCGCAGACGACAAGCTGTATCTGGGGGACGAGGACGGGGACGTCGTCGTGCTCCGGCCGGGGCCGACGGAGGAGGTCATCGCCGAAATGAACATGGGCGGCTCGGTCTATTCCAGCGCCGTCCCGGCGAACGGCGTGCTCTACATCGCGAGCCACAACCAGCTGTTCGCCCTCGAGGAGCAGGACGGGGCCACCGGGGACGCCCGCTGATCCGGGTGCAGACGGATCCGCACTGATCGGTTCCTTGTCTCGAAGCTGGCGTCTTCCGCGCGGCCCCTCGCCGTTCGTTCGTTCCGGAAGCGGAGCCCTCTCCGATCTCGGCGCCATCGCTCGTGAACGGGGCTACCTCCGCGCCCTGGTCACCTCGGACCCCGGCATCGCGGCAGCCGGCATCACCGGCCGGGCCCGCGAGAGCCTCGAGAGCGCCGGCGTCCTGGTGGAGGTCTTCTCCGATTTCGCGGAGAACCCCAGCGAGTCGGACGTGGCCCGGGCAGCCGAGGCCGCCGGCGCCATGCGCGCCGACTCCCTCGTCGGGGTGGGTGGAGGGAGTTCGCTCGACGTCGCCAAGGGGGCGGGGTTCCTCCTGGCGGGTGGCGGCCGGATGGAGGACTACCGGGGGTACGACAAGTGCCCTCGGCCGCTCCCGCCGCTCATCGGCGTTCCCACGACCGCCGGCACCGGGAGCGAGGCGCAGTCCTACGCCCTGATTTCACGGGATCGGGACCACCAGAAGCTCGCCTGCGGAGCGCCCTCCGCGATGTTCGGCGACGTGATCCTGGATCCGTCGCTCCTTCCCTCGGCGCCGGCGGAGGTGATTGCGGCGACCGGCTTCGATTCCATCGCCCATGCGGTGGAAACGGCGGTGACTTCCGGGCGCACCGATGAGTCGGTGGCCCTCAGCCACCGCGCCTTCGCACTGCTGAGCCGGGCGTTCCCGCTCGTCACGGCTGGTGACGCCACCCCCGGCGCCTGGGAGGACATGCAACGCGGCGCCTTCCTCGCCGGCGCCGCGATCGAGCGGTCGATGCTGGGCGCGGCGCATGCCTGCGCGAATCCCCTGACCCGGCGCTTCGACGTGGCCCACGGCCGGGCGCTCGCCATCACCCTGCCCCGGGTCGTTCGCTGGAACGCGTCCTCCGCGGGGGAGGCCTATCGCGATCTGCTTCGCGCCGCCGGGATTGCGCCGGGAGAGGATCCCGCGGACACCCTCGCGCGCCGGCTCGACGCCTGGATCGTCGTGGCGGCCTTGCCGCGGGACTTCGCCGGCGAGAGGCTGCAGGTCCGGGACCTGCCGGCGCTCGCCGAAGAGGCCTCCACCGAGTGGACCGGCCGCTTCAATCCGCGTCCTTTCGATGCCGCGGGCGCGCTCGCCGTCTATCGTTCCGCTGTGCCATGAAGCGCCAACTCGTTTTCCCGCTCCTCGTGCTGTCGCTGGCGGCGGGCGCCGCCGCGCAGGACGGTGACGACTGGCCGCAGTTCCGCAGGGACGCCGCGCTCACCGGCATCGCCGTTGCGCCGCTCGGCGACGACCTCGAACTGATGTGGAGCGTGCCGCTCGGTTTCTCCGTCGAGTCCTCACCCGCCATCGCCGGCGGTTTCGTCTACGCGACCTCGCTCCCGGGCGTGCTCGTGAAGCTGAACCTCGAGGACGGCGCCGAGGCCTGGCGCTATCGACCCGGCGCCGGGGAATCCGAGGCCGGCGAGTTCGAGGAGGACCGGTTCGGCGAGTCGTCCCCGGCGGTCGCCGATGGCACGGTGTACGTCGGCGACCTGCTGGGGGTGCTGCACGCGGTGGACGCGGACTCGGGAGAGCCCCGCTGGCTCTTCCCCACCGGCGCCGAGATCAAGTCCTCGCCGGTGGTGGCCGGCGACCTGGTGCTCATCGGGAGCTACGACGAACACTTCTACGGCGTGGACCGCGCAACGGGCAAGGCCCGCTGGTCGCTCCAGACCGAGGGCCCCGTGCATGCCACTCCGGGCCGCCATGACGGTCTCGCCTGGGTTACGGGATGCGATGCGGTCCTTCGCGGGGTGCGGATCACCGACGGGACCGAGATGCTCCGCTTCGACTCCGGCGCCTATACGGCCGCCTCGCCCGCGATCGCGGACGGGACGCTCTACTACGGCACCTTCAACAACGAGGTGCTGGCGGTCGATGTCGGCGCCGGCAAGCTGCGCTGGCGCTACGAGCATCCGGATCGGCACTTCCCCTTCTACGCCTCGGCGGCGCTCGCGGACGGACTGGTGATCGCCGCCGGCCGGGACAAGCTGATCCACGCCCTCGACCGTGCGACCGGGGAGGCCCACTGGACCTTCCGCGCCCGCGCCCGCTTCGACGCGTCACCGGCGGTCGCCGGCGCCCGGGGGTACGTGGGGAACGCGGACGGCCGGCTCTACGTGCTGGACCTCGAGACCGGCGAGAAGCTCTCGGAGTTCCACGCCGGCGCCGCGATCATGGGTTCGCCCGCCGTGGCCGGCGGACGGATCGTCTTCGGCACCCAGGACGGGACGCTCTTCGCCCTGGGCCCCCGCACATACTGACCCGCGACCGCTACAACCGCGTCATCTGCTCCAGGAGCGGCCAGAACTCGAGCTGCTCGACCGCGTGGCTCCGGTAGATCCCGAGCCCGTCCATCCCGGTCCCCCGCGCGATGCGGGCGGCTTCCATCATGGCCTCCGGCGTCTGGAGGCTTCCCGGGTGGTAGCAGGAGAACTCGGCCATCGTCGGCACCCGGCCGGCCACCGTGTCCACAAAGTGGCGGCAGTGCCGTTCGATGGTCGCCATGTCGGTCGTGGACCGGAACCAGAGGTGCATCTCGTCGCAGAGCCCCTGCTCCACCCAGGCCGGCCAGTCCTGGATCCGCGGGACGTAGCCGCCTGGATCCCGGTTGATGACGGTGATCGTGAAGACGGCGTCTGAGCGAACCGCCTTGACCGCATCCCGGATGTCCCGGACCATGTCGGTCCAGCGGTCGGCGCGGAACTGCACCCACTCGGGATCGTCGTTCGGCAACTGGAAGGGATCGCGTCCCGTCGCCTCACGGAAGGCGCCGGCGATGGAATCCTCGTAGCCGTCCGTCGTGACGCCGTTCTCGTCCTCGTTGATGGAGACGAATTCGGCCTGGATGCCGCGCCCGCCGCTCCGGGAGAGGAGTTCGGCGAATGCTCTCCCTTCCTCGGCGCGGCCTTCGGGAAGCCCCGGACTGAGGAACACCCGCTCGTAGTTCTTCATCTCGTCGGTGAGCGTGCGGTTCCGGTGACGGTGCTCGGGACGATCACGCAGGAAGGCGCTCAGACTCTCGGTTCGCTGGGGGTGGCTCCAGATCGTGCGATGAGCGTTCAGGGTGTCTCGCCCGGCCTCCGTCGCGAAACGCGGCACCATGAAGAGCGAGGACCACGCCGGGCGCATCCGAACTCCTCCGTGGGAAGCGACCGCCTTGTAAGGGTGAACCTCGACCCCGGCCGCGTTGCCGGCCTCGACCAACTCCCGGGAGGCTCCGGGCGCGAAGACCCGCGACACGCCGTGGTCCGCACACTTCTGCACATAGATCTCGACCTCGCTCCGCGCTTCGGTAGCGTAGGCGGAGTCGGGAAACGCTTCCCCAAGACCCAGATCCTGGCCCCAGAGCCCAACCCCGGCGGACAGGGGCCTGGACGCCGCAGGTGCCTGGGTTCCGGGCGCCGGGCTCTCTCCGGCGCCGCCGCAGGCCGCAGCCGCCGGCAGCGCCGCCATGGCGCCCTTCAGGAACTCACGGCGGCGAACGCCGTCTTCCGAACTCACGCCGACACTCCGTTTCGGGCGGCGTCTTCGATCCCGGCAGCGAAGAGATCGATCTCCTCGAGCGTGGTGAAAACGCTCGGCGAGACCCGGATGCAGTCAAACTCGCCGCGCACGAAGCGGGGCCGGACGTGGATCCGGTACTTGTGTTCGAGGAACTCGGTCAGCTCGCCGGAGTCCACGCCCTCGATCCGCACGGCCCCGATACCGCAGGCCTGCTTGATGTCCGGCGGGTTGAGCACCTGCACTCGCGGAAGCTCCTTCACCCGCTCGGCCCAGCGGCGGCGCAGGTAGACGAGCCGCTCCGCCTTGCGTTCGGGGCCGAGGCCCTCGTGGAACGTCACCGCCTCGGTGATCGGCCCCCGGACCGCGATCGGGTTGGTGCCGATCTGTTCAAACTTGCGGATGTCGTCGTCCTGGCTCTCGGGTGCGCTCATCAGCGGCCAGACCTTGGGGATCTTCTCCTTGCGCACGTAGAGGAACCCGGTGCCGACCGGCGCGAAGAGCCACTTGTGGAGGCTGGTCCCGTAGTAGTCGCAGTCGAGCTCATCCCGGGTGAACGGGAAGTGCGCGAAACCGTGGGCGCCGTCCACCAGCGTCTCGATCCCGTGGCGGCGCGCCATCTGGCAGATCTCGCGCACCGGGAAGATCTGCCCGGTGGTGAAGGTGGTGTGGCAGATGAGCAGGAGCTTCGTCTTCGGCGTGATGCCCTGTTCCAGGATCCCGGTGAGTTCGGAGAGGTCTTCCGGAGGGGTGGGATACGGGACGGTGCGCAGGACGATCCCGTCGCGCCGTTCCCGCTGGCGGAACGTCATGAGCATCCGCGGGTAGTCCTGGGTGGTGGTCAGCACTTCATCCCCGGCCTGCAGCGGCAGACCGAACTGCACGATCTCCATCGCCTCGCTCGCGTTCCGGGTGAAGGCGATCTCGTCGGTCCCGCAGCCGAAGGTCGCGGCGAGCCGCCGGCGCGCGACGTCGATACGCGGACCGAGTAGCTCGTCCACGTAGAGCGACGGGCCCATGTTCATGATGTCCCAGTACTGGTCCATCGCGCGCTGGACGGTGATCGGGGCCGGACTCACGCTGCCCGAGTTCAGGTTGATGTGGTTGCGGTCGATGGTGAACGCCTCCCGCACCCGGAACCAGAAGTCCTCGTTCTGCGCGGCGTCCTGCGCGCTCCGGGTCCCGAGGCGCGCCACCGCTTTTCCGATCCGTTCTTCCGCATCGGCATGGAGCGCGGTCAGCGCCCCGCCGGTTGCGGCCAGGAAAGCCCTTCGATGCATGCGTTTCTCCTTCGCCGTAGCGCGTTCCCGAACATACCATCGGCTTCCGGAGGATCCCGACATGACCAACAGGTTTTCCCTCGTCCCCACCGTCGCCGGGTCGCTGGCGTTCGCGGCCGGAATCGCCGCCGCGCAGCCCACCGTCCCCTATCTCCCGAACGAGGACGGCATCCTCCCGCAGCCCCACGTGGCGCTCGTCAACACCCATGTGGTGAACGTGGTGGACGGCACCGTGCTCGAAGACGCGGTGGTGGTGGTCCGGGACGGGTTGATCGAATCCGTGGGAACCGATGCGCCTGCGGCAGGGGTCCACATTCTGGACCTGGGCGGCCGGCACCTCATGCCGGGTCTCTTCGACGGCCACTGGCACGGGCGCACCCTCGAAGGTCTCTACCGGGCGCTCGAGTCGGGGGTGACGACGATGAAGAGCGCCGCGGTGGGGAGCTTTCTCGACGTCCGGATGAACGACCTGGTCGACAAGGGGCATCTCGCCGGGCCGGAAATCTTCGCGGCCGGCGTCTACGTGCTCCCGAACCTCGGCCAGTCGGCCCTCGCCGATCCGCGTCTCTACAAGTACCTCCACAGCGAGGTGAAGGGAGTCGAGGCGGTCCGCGAGGTGGTCCAGGTGGACGTGGACCGGGGCGCCCGCTGGATCAAGACCCGCTCCGGCGGCACCACGTCGGGGCCGGATGGCCCGGACCCCAAGATGCTCGTCTACAGCGTCGAGGAACTGACCGCCATCGTCGAGGAGGCCGACGCGCTGGGCGTCAAAGGTGGCCTGTCACGCGCACGGCAGGGAGGTGGTGCGCAACGCCATCGTCGCCGGCTGCGCCACCATCGAGCACGGCTCCTACGTGGACGAGGAGGGGCTCCGGTTGATGCTGGAGATGGGCACCGCCTGGGTCCCGACCTACACCTCGGTGGTGGGGTTCCTCCTGCCCCACGACGACTACAACTCGTCGGCGAGTTTCCAGCGCGGGAGCCACCTGCTGCACTATCTGCAGAAGGGTTTTCGGCGGGCCCTCGAACTGGGAGTCACCATCCTCACCGCGACCGACACCCAGTACGGACCGAATACGAACGTCCGGGTCTACCGGGAGATGACGCACTTCGTGGAGATGGGGATGACGCCGCTCCAGGCGCTCCAGTCAGCGACGATCCGCTCCGCCGAGGTGTACGGGATCCGTGACCGCACCGGCGCCATCGAGGTCGGCCTCGAGGCCGATCTGGTCTCGGTGGACGGGAACCCCGTCGAGGACATCTACGCGACCCACGAGCCCATGTTCGTGATGAGCAACGGCCGCATCGTCTTCCACCGGACCGTGGATCCGGACCATTACATCCCCCGCCGGGTGGGGGTTACCGGTTTCGGCACCGGTGGACCGCGGCCCTGACCGTCCGTGGGGACAACGCAGACGATGCGATCACCGGCCTTCTGGACCGGCCTGGCGCTGGCGGCGCTGGTCGCGGTAGCCGCGACGTTTTCCGCGGAGTGGATCGCAGCGTCGCTGCTCGGCCTCTCGGGTACTCCGATCAGCCCGATCATGCTGGCCATCGTCCTCGGGATGGTGGTAGCCAACGTCTCCACCCGGGCAGAGGCGGGGGCGCCAGGACTGCGATTCGCCTCGACCACGGTCCTGCGCCTCGGCATCGTGCTGCTCGGTTTCCGCCTGAGCCTCCTCGCCGCCGGCAAGTTCACCCTGGCGGCCCTGCCCTTCGTGGTGTTGGCGGTCGCCGCCGGCGTCAGCGTGGTACGGCTCCTGGGACCGCGCCTCGGGCTCTCGCGGACCCTGGCCGGACTGATCGCCGCCGGGACGAGCATCTGCGGAGCCACCGCGATCGTCGCCACCGCGCCGCTCATCCGGGCTCGGCAGGCCGAGGTCACCTACGCCATTTCCTGTATCACGGTGTTCGGGATCGCCGCGATGTTCGGATACCCGATCCTCGCGCATGCGATCTTCGGCGGCCAGCCCGAGCTCGCCGGGCTCTTCCTCGGGGCGTCCATCCACGAGACCGCCCAGGTCGCCGGGGCCGGCGCCATGTACCAGACCCAGTACGGCGCTCCCCTGGCGCTCGACGTCGCCACCGTCACCAAACTGGTGCGGAACCTCTCGATGCTGGCCTTGATCCCCCTGGCCGGCATTCTCTTCGGCGAAACGCGGTCGGTGGACTCTCCCGGCGCCCGCGGCTGGCTGCGCATGATTCCGTGGTTCGTGGTCGGGTTCGCGGCGTGCTCGGCCCTCCGTACGCTCGGCGATCAGGGGGACCGGCCGTTCGGTCTGCTCGATCCGGAGGCTTGGGGAGCGATGGTGGTGTTCTTCCGCCAAGCGGCCGAAACCTGTCTGCTCGTGGCCATGGCGGCGGTGGGCCTGCAGACGAGCTTCGCCGGCCTCCGCCGCATCGGCCTCCGCCCGTTTCTCTTCGGGCTCTTCGCCGCCGCCGTGGTGGGAGGCGTCAGTCTCCTGCTGATCGCCGGATTCGGATCACTGGCCTTCGACTTCGTCGGGCTCTGAGCGGGGGCGATTCAGAACCGCACGCGGACGCCCACCGTCGGGACCCGGGGGAAGCCGAAGCTCGGGATTTCCTCGACCGTGGGAACGCCGCCGGGATTCGCCACCACCTCGGTCTCGATCGCCACCCCGTTCTGCCGGTTCAGGGCGTTGATCACCTCGGCGTAGGCCGACCAGCGGCCGCGGCGGTAGGTGAGCCGGAGATCGAGCCGCGCGTAGAGCGGGAGCCGGGCGCGTTGCAGGTTGTCGAGGCCGCCGAGGTCCGCCGCGTAGGCAAGATTCCCGTCGTCGTCCGCCTCCGGCACCAGCCGCCCGCGCTCGTCCTCGACGGCGGCGACTCGCACCCCGACCGCCGGGGTGTACGGGAACCCGCTGGCCAGCCGCCCGGTGGCGGCGAGGCTCCACGACTCGGTGATCCCGATGCGTCCCACCACGTTCAGCGCGTGGGGCCGGTCGTACTCGAACGGGTAGCGCCGCCCGTAAGTCTCCCGCTCGGCCCGGCCGTAGGAGTAGGAGACCCAGCCGGCGATCCGCGCCGCGGGATCGAGCCGCTCCAGGTACAGGTCCAGGCCGCGCGCGACGCCGGCGCCCTCGTTCACCGGGTTGATGGTGATCCGGGCGCCCTCCGGCACGCTGGCGGCGAGTTCGGCCGGGAAGTCGTAGTCGGCGACCCGGAGCAACCGCTCCGCCTCGCTCTCCAGCCGCCCCACCAGCAGGTCGTCGAAGCGCTTCCAGTACCCCTCGACGCGGAGTCGGGTCGCGCCCGGCAGCTCCTTCTCCAGTCCCACGACGGCATGCACCGCCCGTTCGTGGAAGAGGTCCCCGATGGCGTTCAGGTCGAGGAGGTAGTCGGAGGAGACGAGTTTCTCCCAGCCCGGGCTCTGGGTGTAGCGCCCGCCCGCCGCGCGCGCCTGCACCCCGGCCCCGACGTTCCAGCTCGCGGCGAAGCGCGGGGAGAGGGTGGCCTGGCCGTTCAGGGTGCTCCAGTCGAGGCGCAGCCCCGGCTCCACGGTGAAGCGGTCCGTCACCCGGTAGGCGTCCTGCACCCAGGCGCCGCCCCGGACCCCGGCATGCTCCGAGACCAGCAGGTCCGGCAGCGCCGCTCCGCCCTGGACGCTGCTCGGGTTGGCCGCGCTCTCGTTCCGGGGGCCCTGGATGACCTGGTCAAGCGACGACTCGAGTCCGTGGAGCTCGACGCCGGTGTCCAGGAAATGCCTCGCGCCGAGCTGGATGCCGACCTCCTGGCGCAGCGAGAGGTCGCGAACCGCCCGCTCCCGCTCGAACGCGATGCGGGTGGGCAGGTCGCGCTGCTCGGGATCCTCGACGTTCACCACCCGGTTCTCGGTGAAGATCTCGGCGTCGAAGTCCAGCACCTCCGTGTTGCGGTACCAGGAGAGGATCGTGGTGGCGGTCACCCGCTCCGAGAGCAGCGCGTCGAAACGGGCCGCCCCCAGCTCGTTGCCGATGTCCCCCAGGAAGTCCACCCGCTCGCCGGCCTCCGCGCCCTCGTCCTCGGTGAACGAGAAATTCGTGTCCTCGCGGCTCGAGAGCCCGACGAGCGACAGCCGGTGTCCCGGCCCGAACTCCCAGTCCGCCCGCAACTGGAAATCCTCGAACGAGGGGAAGTCCTGGTCCAGCACCCTGCCGACGATCACGTCGTAGTAGGTGCGCCGGGCGGTCGCGAGCCACGAGCCGCCCCCCGGGAGCGGTCCCTCGAACACCAGGTTGCCGTCGGTGATGCTCAGCGACGAGGTCCCCCCGAAGGCGCGCTCGCCGGGCCGGTTGCGGACCACCAGCAGCGAGGAAAGGCGGTCCCCGTACTGGGCGCCGAAGCCGCCGGCGGCCAGCGAGAAATCGGAGACGGTTTCCGGGTTGAAGGCGCTCACCAGCCCGAAGAGCCGGTAGGGGTTGTGGATCTCCACCCCGTCCATCAGGGTGAGGTTCTGGTCGGGAGTGCCGCCGCGCACGGATAGGAAGCTGCCGAAGTCCGTGGTGGGCGTCACCCCCGGCAGCGTCGCGAGCGCCCGGAAGATGTTGTCCACCGTGCCGGCGGTCTCGAGGACCTCGTCGGGCGCCACCCGGGTTGCCGCCGGGCGCTCCAGCTCGGGCGCCTCCGCGGTCACCTCGACGGCTTCTTCCTCGAAAGTCTGCGGGAGGAGCTCGATCAGGACCGGGCCTTCGTTCGGCAGGGGCACCGCGTTGTCGAAGTAGCCCGGCGCCGCGGCGGACACGGCACGGGCCGTCGCGCCGACGGCCAGTGCGAAGGAGCCGTCTTCGCCAGTGGTGGCGCTCCCCCCGCCCGCGGCGACCGTCGCGCCGGCGACCGGTTCTCCGGTCACGCTGTCCACGACCCGGCCGGTGATCTCGCGCGACTCCACATCGGGTCGCTGCGCTGCCTGAGCGGGTACAGCCGTGGCAGCAGCGGCGCTGCCCGGAACCGTGGCGGCCAGCCATCCGAGCACGAGAACAGCGCAGGCTCGGCTCATTCGCGCCGGCAGCTTAGCCCGTGCCCGGACTCTCCAACGGGGCACGCGGGCGATCGCGGATGGCTCGTCGTTTGCTTGCTTTCCATTCGCAACCCTCGGTAGGAGATGCGCCATGCCGGTTCACCGTCTGTTTCTTTTCGGCGCTCTCGCGGCGCTCCTGTGGTTCGGATCCCCGGGCCTCACCGAGGACCTGCGGGAGGAGGCACTGAAGGGCTGGGACCTCACGGCGGCGGAGGCCGCCGAACTGGAACGGGGCCTCGCGGCGAACCCGGAGGACCTGAACGCGCGGGCGCAACTCCTGGGGTACTACTTTCGGCATCACCGGACCGATCCCTCCCGCAAGGCCGGGCATGTCCTGTGGTTCATCCGGAACGCGCCGGAGGCGGAGGTGCTCGAGGGACCCGAAGGTCAGATCATGCCCGTGCTGGACCCTGAAGGCTTTGCGGAAGCGAAACAAGCCTGGCTGGAGCAGATCGGAAACGAACCGCGGAATGTCATCTTCCTGAGGCACGCTGCGAGCTTCTTTACCGTGTCCGATGAAACGTTGTCCGCCGAACTCCTGGAGCGGGCGGAGGATGTCGAACCCACGAGCGCCGAATGGGCCAGGGAACTGGGTCACATTCACTGGCGGGAGGCACGGCAGTTCCCCGAAGGTTGGGACACGGGGCTGGCCGAGCGCGCTCTCGCGGACTTCGAGCGCGCCCATGCGTTGTCCGATGCGTCCGGCCGCGGCCCGCTCCTCCCGGAACTGGGCATGGCGGCCTTCGTCGTCGGCGACCTGGACAAGGCGCGGATGTACGCCGAAGCGATGCTGGCGGACAGTCCGGACGACTGGAACCGCGGGAATCGCGTTCACTACGGGAACCTGGTCCTCGGCAGGATCGCGCTGGCGGACGGCGACCTCCGGGGTGCGGGTCAGTACCTGCTCGCCGCCGGCCGCACGCCGGGGTCCCCCCAGTTGAACTCCTTCGGTCCCGACATGGCCCTCGCCAGGGATCTGCTCGAACGGGGAGAAACGCAGACGGTGCTGCGATACCTTGCGCTGTGCCTGGAGTTCTGGGAGATGGGCCAGGACAGCCTGAAGAACTGGATCGCGCTCATCGAAGGGGGCCGGACGCCCGACTTCGGCCGTCATCTGAGATTCTGACGGACCCGATGGCCGGCGTCTCGGGCGGGAGGCTCGTTCCGTCCGGCTGCGCGTTCCTCCTGGCCTTCGCCCTGGCGACCGGGATCGTCACGGCGGCGCCGGCATGGCCTCAAGACCTGAGCCGGGAGGCGGGGAAAGGCCGAAACCTGAGCGCTGCGGAGGCCGCGGTACTCGAACGCCGGCTCTTGGACAACCCGCAGGACCTCACCGCGCGGGCGCAGCTCGTGGGCTACTACCACGCCGGTCGCCGTGCCAATCCGCGCCGGCACACCGAGCACGTCCTCTGGTTCATCCGGAACGCGCCCGAGTCCGAAGTGCTGGACAGCCGGCCCGCTCGCGTCTCTCCGATGTTCGACGCCGACGGCTACCTGGAGGCGAAACGGACGTGGCAACGCCTCGTTCGGGAGGAACCGGACAACGTCGCGATTCTCCGCCATGCCGCCGGCTTCCACGCCCCGAGCGAAAGAGCCTTCGCCGCCGGACTGTTGCAACGCGCGGAAGATCTCGAACCATCCAACCCGGAGTGGGCGCGGGAACTGGCCGAACTGGAATGGCGCGAAGCCCGGCGCTTTCCGGAAGGACGCGACCCGGCGGGCGCCGCCCGTGCACTCGTCCACTTCGAACGCGCCCACGATCTCTCCGGCGCGGCGGACCGCGTCGATCTGCTGCCGGACCTCGCGCTGGCCGCTTTCGCCGCGGGCGAACACCAAAAGGCCCGGACCCATGCGCTGGCGATGCTCGATGCCGGGCCCAACCGTCGAGATCGGGGAGATCTCCTTCACTACGGCAACCTCGTCCTGGGTCACCTCGCCCTGGGCGAGAACGACCTCGAAGAGGCCCGGACCCGACTCCTCGCCACCGGCCGCACCGGGCGGCTGCCGATCGAAAGGTCCGGAGGTCCCGACATGAGCCTCGCGGAGGCGTTGCTCCAGCGCGGGGAATCAGCGACCGTGCTGCAGTACCTCGAGTTGTGCCTCGACTTCTGGCCAGAGGGGGAGGAACGCCTGCTGGACTGGATCGTCCTCGTGGAAGCGGGCCTGGTTCCCGATTTCCGCCCCCTGGCGTTCTGAGGGCTTGGTTCCTTGGTGATCCCGGACTACCGGAAGCCCGGGCGGCGGGGGCGGCCGGCCGTGTCCGCGGCGTGCAGCAGGCCCCGGGACGGAGGGGGTCTCGTATACCCATCTGGCGCTGCCGCCG
>VXNL01000040.1 GCA_009840635.1 Acidobacteriota bacterium
CTTGGAACGCCGGTCTCCAGACCGGCACCGCGGCGCTCCGCGCCGCGCACGTCGTAACGCCACCTGCTCTGACGGCCCGCAGATCCGGTAATCCAGCCAACCTGACCTGACCCATGTGCGGCCGCTTCACCCAGTCATGCTCCTGGGAGGAGGCCGCCGAACTCTTCGAGCTGGAGGAGATCCCGGACGACCTGCCGCCCCGCTACAACGTGGCGCCGACCCAGCCCGCGGCGGTGGTACGGAACGAAGACGTCCGGCGGTTGCGGATGCTCCGCTGGGGCCTCATCCCGAGCGGCGCTCCGGATCCCTCGATCGGGAACCGGCTCATCAACGCCCGCGCCGAGACGGCCAGCGTCCGGCCTTCCTTCCGTGACGCCTTTCGCGCCCGGAGATGCCTCGTCCCGGTGGACGGATTCTTCGAGTGGCAGCGTCTTGGGCGCCGCCGGCAGCCCTGGCTCTTCCGCATGCAGGACGGCGGCCCGTTCGCGCTCGCCGGCCTCTTCGAGCGGTGGCGGCCGCCGCCCGGAGTCTCCGCCCCCTGGCTGCCGGAAGACGGACCGTCAGCCCCCGTCGAGACTTTCACCATCCTGACGACGGACGCCAACCCGGTGGTTGCCGCAGTCCACGACCGGATGCCGGTCATCGTTGCTCCGGACGCCTTCGACCGTTGGCTCGCCGGCGGGGAGGTACCGCTCGGCCCCTATCCGCCGGAGGCGATGACGGCGTTTCGCGTCAGCCCGGTCGTCAACAGTCCGATGAATGACGACCCGCGCTGTGTAGAGCCGCTGGCCGGAGGGAAGGACCGGGAAGCCGGAGGCCGTTCCCCGCCCAGTCTGTTCGGCTGACCCCGGCCGGCCGGCTTGGAACGCCGGCTTCAGCCGGCACAGCCCGCCGTAGGCGGGCGGACCGTTGTGCCGCCTTCAGGGCGCCGCGGTGTGCTCCAGGGCGGCCTCGGCGAGCCGCCGGGCGGTTTCGGGAAGACCCCCCGCGCTCTGGACGTTCGAGAAGACCGCGACCGCGACTCCCCGTTCCGGGAGGCGGAGCAGCCGGGTGGAGCCACCGGTGGCGCCCCCCGAGTGCGCGACCCAGGTGCCCATCTCGTCGGTCGCGATCCGCCAGCCCAGCGCGTATTCGCTCATGGTTCCGTCGGCGAGCTGATGCGGCGTCGTCATCCGGTCATGGGCGTCCGGCGAGAGGATCGTCCCGGCGTCGATCGCCAGCGCGAAGCGGACGAGATCCGGGGCCTTCGCGATCATCCCGCCGCCGGCCCACTTAATCGACAGGTCCGCGAACGGGGCATTGAGGACCCCGGCGCCGTCCTCGCGCTTCACGTACTGGCGGACCCGGTTCGGGACGATCTCGCCCTGGTGCTCCAGGTAGGTGGCGTCCATCCCCGCCGGGCCCCAGACGTTTTCGTGCATGTAGTCGTCGAAGCTCTGCCCGGAGACGTTCTCGACGATCCCGGCCACGATGTTCCAGGCGTAGGAGGAATAGCTGTACTGGGTGCCCGGCTCGAAGAGCAGCGGGTCGTCCTTGAAGATCTCGATGGCGCCTTCGATGGTGTCGAAGTGGTCTTTCATGTCCATTTCGCCGGGGTTGTAGTGGCGGATTCCCGACGTGTGCGTCATCAGATGGCGGACGGTGACCGGCTGTTCCTTCTCGGGAAAGGCCGGGAAGTAGGTCTGCACCTCGGCATCGAGGTCGATGGCGCCCTGTTCCACGAGTTGCATGAGCGCGACCCCGGCCACCGGTTTCGAGATGGAAGCGATCCGGTAAACGCTGTCGGCGGTCGCGGGGACCCCGTTCTCGACGTCGGCCAGACCGGAAGCACCGCTCCAGACCATTTCCCCGTTCACGGCGACGGCGGCGGAGAGGCCCGGACTGCCGGCGGCGTCGCGCGCTTCCGCAACGATCGCGGCGAAGGTCTCGTCGAGTGTCGGTTCGGGTTCGGCTCCGCCGCACCCGCCGAACAGCGCGAGGATGGTGAGCGCGGCCGACAGCCGCGGGTCAACGTTCGTGAAAGCCAGGCGGTTCATCGCTTGCCCCCTATGGTTTGTCCGCGGGCAGGTGGGCGGTGACCGCCTCCCACACCCGCTCGAAGTTGCCGCCGAGGATTGCCTCGACGTCGTCGGCGTCGAAGCCGGCTTCGGCGAGGGCCTCGGCGATGGCTTCGAAGTTGGCCTCGTCGCCGAAGCCCTCGCTGTAGGCCGACATCCCCCTCAGGTCGCTGCCGATCCCCGCCGCGCCCATCCCCCCGAGGTCCGCGACGTAGCGGATGTGACGCGCCATGTCGGAAACGGTGGGAACTTGACTGCCGTTCGGCCAGATCCCGATCACCCCGCCGTCCTCGGCGATCGCCAGGATCTCCGGATCGCGCAGGTTCCGGTCGGCCTCGCCGAGGGCGAAGGCGCCGGTATGGCTGAAGATGACCGGAGCGGTCGAGAGTTCCAGGGTGTCCCGGATGGTCTCGGGATTGGCGTGGGCCAGATCGATGACGATGCCAAGCCGGTTGCACTCACGCACCACCTCGCGCCCGAACTCGGTCAACCCGCCGGGGGTGTAGGGCCACGTCTGGATGTGGCCGATCCCGTTGGGACGGAAGTGGACGAGTTGCGCCACGGCGAGTCCCATCTCGTGCAGTTCGCGAAGCCGCTCGATCCTGCCCTCGAGCGAGTCGGAACCTTCGATCGCGGGCAGGATCGCGAGCGTCCCGTCGGCGCGGGCTTCCCTCGCCTCGGCCGGAGTCCGCACGAAGACCGCGTTGCCTTCGGCGACGGTGCGGGTCAGGCGTTCGAAGCGGTCAAGGGTGTACTCCCAGGGCTCCGCCGGGTCCGGCCGCCGGTTCCCGCTCTCGATCCGGGTGCCGTCGCGCAGCACGTAGCCGCCGCGGTAGGGGGTGTCGGTGCTGATGTTGGCCACCACCGCGTCCATCCCGCGGTCCAGATAGCGCGCGATCTCCTCGTCGCTGATCCGGGGCACGTTGGCCCGGTGGAAGCGGGAAGGGTGGGAATGGAGGTCGATGCGGAGCGGGTCCTCCTCCTGCGCCGCGGCGGGGCCGACCGTGAGCGCCGTCGCGGCGAGGCAAAGCGCCGCCAGCGCTGCCGGGAAGAGGTGGTGTCCCCGGCAGCGTGCTCGCCGCACGCCGGGAACGGTCACCTAGTTCTGCTCGTCGGTCGTTTCCATCGGCAGCACCACCCGCGCCACGCCGTCCGCGATCTCGAACTGGGTGCCGTAGGGCTCCGAGAGACGCACGAGGTCCTGCAGGATCTTGTCGGCGAGCTCGCCCTCGGCGAACATCGGCCGGCCGCGCACGTGCCGCGGCTGCCCGAAGCCGAGCGTGATCGGGTGGAGCGTCAACTCGACCAGTTGCTGTCCACTCCACTCCGGTACCGCGATGACCGCCTCCCAGATCTCGGGAATGGCGGGGAACCCGGTGGTGTCGTTGTTGTAGCGGACCTCGTTGAAGTCCGCGAGGCCGTCGCTCTCGTCGAGCCCGAGCCGGTAGTAGTTCTCGTACGGCAGTCGCTGGAGCGTCTCGTTCTGGAAGATGAAGTCGCCGAGGCTGTAGAGGATCGGCGCGCCCTTGTAGATCTCGATGGCGCGCAGCGCGTGCGGCCCGTGTCCCACGAACACCGAGGCGCCGGCATCCACCATCGCCCGCGCGAAGGTGACCAGGAACTGGGCGGGCTCCATGCGGCTGTTGGGCCCCGGCGCGCCTTCGTGCGCGTGGATCGTAACCATCACGTGGTCCGCCTGGCGGCGGGCGTTGCTGACGATCATGGCGATCTCCGCCATGTCCTCGGGGTGCGGCTCGGTGCGCACGCCGGGCGCGTCGGCGAGTTCGAACCGGCTGCGGAGGAAGTTCAGGCTGTCCCCGGACGCGGGCGGGTTCATCTTGAGGTCGCGCATCGTGGCGCGGACGCCCTCGAGCTGTTCCCTGGTGACCTCGTAGGTAGTGCGGAAGCGGAGGGGATTCAGGCCCGGACGGGGCGGGATGTCGTCGCGCGACTTCCCGGCCACCGAATGGTCGGGATACGTCGAGGCCAGCGAGATCACCGCGACCCGGCCGTCCTTCGTCTCGATGAACTTGGCTTCGCGGGCCTCCGCGAGGCTGCGTCCGATCCCTGCGGCGACGATGCCCGCTTCCCGGATGTACTTCTCGGTGAGGAGCATGGCGGGCGGCCCGTAGTCCCCGGAGTGGTTGTTGGCCAGGGACCCGATGTCGATTCCGGCCCACACGAACTCCTGCACGAGTTCCGGCTGGGCCCGCATGTAAGTCCCGCCGCTCGAACTCATGGGATAGGACTCCCAGTCGTGGAACAGGATCTCCACGTTGGTGAACGCCAGGTCGGCGCCCCGCAGGAGGTCGATCATCGCCAGGAACTCCGGCTCCTCGTAGACGCTCAGTTTGCGGGTGATGATCGAATCGCCCGTCAGCGCCATGGTGAGGCGGTCCTGGGCGACCGTCTCGGCCGCGAGCCCGGCGGTCAGGGCGCCGGCGACGAGAACGGGGAGAAGTCGGGACTTTCTTGTCTGGTGGGCCATGGACAGGGTCCTCCGCGGAACCTGCGAGTATGGCAGATAGGCGATGGGACCGCCGGTCGGAGCGCCTCGGAGCGCCGGCCTCCGGCCGGCATCGCCCGCCGCGAGGCGGGCGAAACGCGCTCCGCTACTCGCTCAAGTGGCGGCGATGGTGCCGTGCCTAGCGCCGGTAGTCCAGCGGCGGCGGCCGGTCCCCCACCAGCGGCTCGTACACGAAGTCCGGCCCCCGCGCGGCGTTCAGCTCGGCGAGCGCCGCGGTCAGGTGGGAGGGATCCTGGAACAGGTCGGCGCCCGTGCGCGCCAGCACCTGCGCCGCGAGGTGCATGCCCTTGAGCCCGATACTCGTCGCGCCGCAGGCCACCGCCATCCAGCTATGCGCCGGCGTGCCGGGCACCCAGGTGGCGGTCCGGAACTGCGCCGTCGGCACCACCCAGCTCACGTCGGCCACGTCGGTGGAACCACCCGCCGGAGTCCGCCGCCACTCCATGACTTCCTCCTGGGAGCCGATAGGGCGCGGCTGCAGCAGGTGCTTCTGGATTTCTTCGGCGAAGGCCCGTTCCTCCTCGGTATAGGCGAAACCGCCGATCGCCTTCATGTTTTCGTAGAGGAGCCGGCCGATGTGCTCGTTGGGGAGCAGGTTGTAGAGCCCGTGGATGATCTCGTGCTCGACCGTGGTGCCAGTCCCGAGCGCTGCGGCGTCGGCGATCTTCAGGATCCGCTCCCAGTTGGCGCGGGCCGTCTCCACCGACGGATGCCGGTTGTAGTAGTAGACCTCGGCGAAGTTGGGCACCACGTTCGGGGCTTCGCCGCCCCGGGTGATCACGTAGTGGATCCGGCTCCGCTCGTGGACGTGCTCGCGCAGCAGGTTCACCATGAAGTTCATGGCCTCAACTCCATCGAGCGCTGAACGTCCCTGTTCCGGAGCGCCCGCGGCGTGGGCCGACAAGCCGCGGAAGCGGAACTTGGCGGACAGGTTCGCGAGCGAGTCGCCGGGGCTCGCGTCGTTCCGGTCGCCGGGGTGCCAGGCGAGCACGGCGTCCACGTCGGAGAAGAGCCCCTCCCGCACCATGTACACCTTGCCGGCGCCGCCTTCTTCGGCTGGCGTGCCGTACACCCGAATCCGTCCCGGGGTGCCCGATCGCTCGAGCCAGTCCTTGATCGCCAGACCGGCGGCCACGGATGCGGTCCCGAACAGGTGGTGCCCGCAGGCGTGTCCGGCGCCCACGCCTTCCCGTTCCATGGGTTCCGGGACGGCTGCCTGGCTGACGCCGGGCAGTGCGTCGAACTCGGCGAGAATCCCGATCACGGGTCCATCCGAGCCCCACTCCGCGACGAATCCGGTCGGCATTCCGGCAACCCCTGCTTCAACGGAGAGTCCGCCCGCGGTGAGTTGTTCCTGGAGGAGCCCGGAACTCTTCTCCTCCTGGTACCCCACCTCCGCCCAGTCCCAGATGCGGAGCGCCACTTCCTCGAAGTCGGTGCGCTGGGCGTTCAGGAACTGTGTGATGACGGCGTCCGCGCCTCCTTCCTGGGCGAGGGAGGCGGCGGGCGCCAGGAGCGCGGCGAGCAACAGGGCGAGCAGCAAACGGGGAATACGCATCATGGACCTCCAGGCTCAGCGGATGGTGTCCGCACCGGCCTTCGAGTGTACCCGCGCCGATCCGCGCGGAGTGCTCATCCGGGGCGGCCCGGCACGGTAGAGTGCGCTCATGACGAGATATCGATTCCGATCGGCATTGGCGGTGTCGTTCACGCTCGTGTTTGCCGCCGCGGGGCACGCTGACGATGAGGAGAAAAGCGGAGCCGAGGACGGGGCCGGGAACGTGGGCCGGGAGGTTGGGGAGCCGTCTGCGGGTCTGTCCCGGGTGGACTTCGCGCTCCGTTCCCGCGGTGCGGCCGCGCTGCCGTCGGCCGCCGCCCAGGGCTTTTCCGCGTCCTCCGGGAGGCAGATGGAGTTGTTCGGCCGTCTCGGGTTGTCGTCCGTGAACGTGACGGCCGAGGACTCTTTCGGCATCGTGGCCGCAATGGCCAGCGACATGGCCTCCCTTTCGGCGTCGAGACGGGTGTCGGAGTTCGGTTGGGGGGTAGGCGCCCGGCTCATGTCCGGAAGTTGGGGGATGGAAGGAACGTACAACGTCTTTGACAGCCTCGCCCTCTCGCCCGGGTGGCTGGTTGCGGACGAGACGGCGGCCGGTGAACTGACGACCGGGTTTCTCGATCTGCCGGTCGTCGCGTCCAAGGCGGATGTCGTCGTGGGGCAGGTCATCCGGGGCATCCGGTTGTCCAGAACCACGGAGTTGTTCGTGGGCCTGGGCGCGGGATGGATGCGGGCGACCGATTCCAGCACCGACCGTCTCCTCTCCGGAGCCGGGTTCCCGGATCTGGAAGAGATCACCGGAGAGTTGCCGCCGGACATTCCCCCGGAGTTCGTGGCGGCGTTCGTCCCGGAGGTGGAGTTCAACGCCAACCGCAGCTCCATCGTCTTTGCCGGCTCGCTGGGCCTCTCGTTCCGGGCCGGGAGGATTCTCCTGCGTCCCCGGGTGGACGTGATCATCGCGCGGGCGCTGACCACCGAGCTGACGGTGGGCTTTCCCGGCCTTGCGGACCTGGGACTGCCCGAGACCGATGAGTTCGGCCGGGCGGAGTTCAGCTACACCACCAGCGTGACCCCGAGGATCTACCTCGTTTCGGTGGACGTGGGTCTGTCGAACTGATCGGGAAGGACCTGACCGGGGACCACGCCGGGGGAGGCGTGTCCGGCCCGCCGGCCCTTCGGAGAGGGAGGACGTTGCGCCTGGCGTCGCTGGCGCTGCTGCTGGGGCTCGTTTCGGCTGCCAGCGCCACCGCGGGTGTGCAACCCGACCGACACCCGTCCGATCAGCCGGCGGAGGCCGGTCGGTCGTCGAGGCCATCGGATGAGGAGTCGTCCTGGGAGATTCAGTTCGCGGGTCACGGCGGCGCCGCCGGGTTGATTTCGCGGGGAGAGGTCCGACTCGCAATCGCGAGCAGCGTGGGCCCGGTGGATGAAACCGTGGGCTACTCGCGCGAGAGAAGCTGGGGGGCGGGTCTCCGGGTGATCCGCGGCCGCTGGGGTGTCGAGGTTCAGCATCACCGGGTGGCGAGCCGGGGCTTCATGCCGGCCGCGATGATGCGCGAAACCCCTTGGTTCGGAGCCGAGGAGCTGCCGCTCACCGATTCGGCGGACGATCTTCTGAGCGTGTTCGCCGTTCGGGAGTTCCCGTTGGCCCAAAGGCGGGCACGGTTCCACCTGGCTGCGGGCGGTGGTTACCTGCTGATGGGAGGGGATTCCGGCCGGCTGGTGCTGGAAGACCTCGCTCCCGGTACTTCGCGGATGGCGACTTTCGGCGGCGTGTCCCACGAAGCGGCCATCGAGATGACCGAGGGTGACTTCCGGGCGGATCGCGGCGTCGCGGTCGTGGGGGGTTCGCTGGGGCTCACGCTAAGGGTGGGGCGGATGTTCGTGCGCCCGCGGTTCGACGTTTTTCTCGGACGCGCCCGGACGACAGAGGAAAGCTGGCGGATGCACCTGCACGTCCCCGAGGTTCAGGACGAGGTCGCGACCACGATGACCCTGAACACGACAATGCGGCCAAGGCTCTTCCTCTTCAATGTGGAGGTGGGCTGGTCTTCGCGGCCGTAGATTCCCGGAAGCCCGTCGTCGGAGATTGATCTCGCGGACTCTTTAGCGCGCAAATCTCGGCGGGTCATGCCGAGATTTCCGCGTTGATGGCGACCGCATCGATGCGTCGCGGATACCGATTCACAACTGTGAGTCAGTACCCCAGACGCGCCGCGGATCACTTTGTCCGGAACTGCCGCTCGCGAGCGAACCTCTCGGTCTGGGCGATCCCGTGGGGTCCAACGGTGCGGTTCGGATCGGACAGCTCTCTGCGGACGGCGGCCCGCACTGGACATTCCTTGTTCTGCGCCAGGCGATGGAGAGTGGTTCCTTCCGGATTCGTCTCGCCCAGCACTGCCGTTCACGGAGCGGACCGAAGGACTGCGATTCGCCAGGGCTCCGCACGAATCGTCAGGACCGCTTCCGGCGCTTTGTGCGGACGGGCGAACTCCTACCGCAATAGCTCTACGGCCGACGCGAGGAATCAGCCCGATTCCCGATCGGTGTCACCGCCGGGCGCGTCCGATCTATCTGCGGGATGACCAGCCGATGTCGACGCTGAAGAGGACGAAGATCGGACGCACGGACACCTCGACCGAATCGGTTCCCAAACCAATCGAATGACGACTGCGGTCCGGAGGTTCAACTTCGCCAGTCACGTCCCAGCTCGATTCGGCGTGGCGTGTCTGGCCGATGAGCACGTCCACCCGCGGCCGAACGAAGAAGTGCTGTCTGCGGAAAGTGACGCCGGCGGATCCGCTCACCAGGAAGGAGAGGCGGTCCGCGCTCTCCTCGTGGGACGCGTAATCGTTGGACAGAATGTGTACGACTTCTTCGCCCCGACGCCGGATAGCGGCGTAGCGCGCGAACGGCACAATCCCGATGCGGCCGGCGTCTGCTCCGCCCGCACGGGCAGCCCCGGCCCCGACTCCGGCAAAGAACCGAGCGCCGCCGCGTGCGAGCCGAGTTTCCAGGACTCCCTGCACGGTTAGTAGGTTCTCGGGTCCCGGGGCGACCACCGGGTTACGCAGCGGCCGGACGGAAGTCTCCAGGATCAGGCTGCCGGGCTGGAAGACGTTGGTCGTGATGCGCTGGTACTGCGCTTCGAAGCCCCAACGTCCCCGCATCGTTCGAACCCCGACTCCCCACACCGGTTTCCGGGCGAAGTGGGACAACTCGGGATACGGATCCGTGGTTAGCTGGGCAGCGGGCCAGGGAAGGGACGTCCAGACGACTTCACCACCGGCCGCAAGCCCGGCGAGCCCTCCCCGCGCGAATACCTCGTAGTCCCACGCGGGACCCTTTCCCGGTGCGACCGCCTTGGCCGTGGGGGCCTCTTCCGAGCGGGCGTCTTTCTGCTCAGGCGGCATTCCGAGCGCGGGGGCAGAAACGCCGAGAAGTGCGGTCAGGAGCAGTGCGAAGTGCATGAGACACCTCCAGCCGGAGCCCTTCGCATCGTAAGGCTGGAAGACACCCTCAGGCGAATGCGACGCCCGCGTACAAACAAAAGGGGCCGGCCCGTGCGGGCCGGCCCCTTGAAGGTGCTTGGGTAGTCGCCTAGAAGCGGAGGGTCGTCCGCAGCAGCATCGTCCGGGCGTTCTGCCGACTCCTGAGCTGCAGGAAGTTCGGGCTGTACGTCCGGTTCGCCGAGCTGTAGGTGAACTGGTTGTGGTTGTACGCGTCCATCAGGTTGAAGAACTGCATCGTCGTCTCGAGCTGCATCCCGCCGATATCGAAGATCTTGCCTGCGGAGAGGCCGATCGTGTGGACGGCCGGGGACTGCACCTGGAGATCGCCACGATCCTGCCCGACGAAGCGGAACCGGGTCGCCAGCGGGTTCGGCTCACCGTTGTTCGCCTGGCCGGGACCGTACTGGGTGACTTCCGGATCATCCGCCGAGAGGCGGTCGAGGACCGGGCCGGACCAGGGGCCGGCGTTGCCGGTGTAGCTGACGCCGGCGGTGATGTCCAGAGGCAACAGGTAGGTGAAACCGCCGCGCACTGACCACTGGCGCCACGTTGGCGAGTAGGAACTCGACGGCAGCGTCGTGTGGTCGCGGTTGCCGCGCGGCATGTGGAGCGCCTTCGTGTTGTTGAACTTCTCGGGCGAGATGAAGCGCGCCGCATCGTGCGGGTTCCAGTCGCCGTTGTACTTCTGCCACTGGCGGTTGATGTTCAGCGTCGCGGACATCCGCTCGGTGCGGCGGGTGGTGGTGATTTCGATGGCCGTGTAGACGAGGTCCACCCAGGTGTTGTTCGTCTGCTGGAGGATCCGGCCCTCGTCAACGTCCACCTTTCCGAACTGGAACACGCCCAGCGGCGGCTGCGCCGGCGAGGAGGCCGGGTAATAGCCGTTCTGCTCGAGGTACTCGTAGTTGTCGTTGTAGCGCCGGTGCACCAAGGCGACGTCCATGGCGAACTGGCCCTGGAACTGGCGGCGGACTCCGAGGATCGCCTCGTTCACGAACGGCTGGCCGATGTCCGGGTCGAACAGGAAGGTCGGGTCGAGATTCGTGCGTGGTCCGACGTAACGATTGTGGTCGGGAATGCCATCGAGGTCGTGGTCGTACTCGTAGTAGGTCCCGATCGAGGCGCCGGCGTGACTGGAGGTCACCGCGTCGCGGCCGTTCATCTGCTCGTGCACCCGGCCGAGGTTGCCCCGGAGGACGGTCCGGCCATCTTCGGTGACCATGTAGGAGAACCCGGCGCGCGGCCCGAGGGCCAGGGTGTCCATGCGATTGATGTCGAGGATTCCGTCGAAGCGCTTCACGAAGTCCGCGCGCACGCCGATGTTGAGCGTGAGGCGGTCCGTCGGCTTCCAGGCGTCCTGCAGGTAGAACGCGATGTCACGGTCCTGTGCATCCCGCGTCTGGAGTTCGCTGGCGGGCCCGTTCGCGTCGCCGGCCCGCTGGCGGTAGTACCACCGGGTGGCGACTGCCTGCGCCAGGTTGTCCTCCGTCACGATGTTGCCATTCGCGTCCACGGGAGTGTGGTTCTGCGAATTCCAGCCGGTGGCATTGTTGTACACGGAGTACTGCGGGTAGCGGTTCCAGGGAGCGGCATAGACGCCGAAGCCGATCTCGTGGGAACCTGCCACGTTGTCGAGGTAGTGGGTCATGTCCGCCCGGAGCAGCAGGAGCCGGGTCGGACGCCTGGTTCCCGCGGAGTTGCTGCCGAAGGCGGCGATCCGGCCGCCGTTCGCGGTGGTTCCGCTGGAGTTCACCGAGAACCCGCTGTGGATTTCGATGTACAGCGGCGCGTCCGCAAACTGGGGCTGGTCGTCCAGATTGACTTCAGCCGCCTTGTTGTTCCAGGAAGCGAGGAACTGGCCGGTGGTGTTCGCCCCGAAGACCGAAGTCAGCTTGGCGCCGAACAGGTCGCCGCCGGTCTTCACGATGTAACGGTGCGCCAGGTCGTACTCGCGGTTCGAGGTGTTCTGCAACTGGTCCCGCTGGTAGTAGCCGGACAGCTCGTGGTTCCCGCTCAACTGGGCGGTCAGCTTGAGGTACGGCTGGTGGCTCTTGGTCGTGTTCGGGAACTCGCTATAGGTCGGCGTCGTGTATCCGCCGCTCGCCGGGAGACCGGAGAGCGCCTGCAGGAAACCGACGTCGAGCGCCGAACGGCTGATGCGGGCCGCAAGGTCCGCCCAGCGATAGGTCGCGAAGAACCATGCCTTGTCGCGGACCAGCGGGCCGCCGATCGAGAAGTCAGCCTGATGGACTTGGTGCGCGGTCGGCGTTCCGGCGCCGGCGTTGACCGTATCCGGCGGGTCGAAGACGCCCATGGCGGCGAAATTCGCCTTCTCGGACGCGAACGGGTCGAAGCCGCTCGGGAGCTCGTTGTCGCCGAAGAAGCCGGTGAGGCCGTCCTGGTCCCCCGTGCCCCAGTCGTACTCCTGGTGGTCGTAGGACGCGGACGTGGAGAGCTCGTTACCACCGCTCCGGGTGATGATGTTGATGATCAGCCCGGTGCCCATCGGGTCCTTGGCCTCGGCGCCGCCGGTCTTGACCGAGGCGTCCTCGATCACGTCGGCGCCCATGCCCACGTAAGTGATCTGGGCGTCGTTGTAGCCGGCCGCGGCCATGCCCTCGATCTGGATGACGTGGGAGAAGTGCTCGGTCGCGTGCCCGAAATAGACCATCCGGCCGGAGCCGTCGTCGAACGGCCGCGCGTTCACGCCGGGAGTCATCTCGAGGAAGTCGCTCCAGTTGCCACGGGCCTGGATGGGCAGGTCGCGCTGGAACTCACCCTCGATGGTCAGGATGTTGCCGGGCCGGGCGATTTCGAGCATCGGCGTTTCGGCGGTGACCGTGATGGTCTCCTCCACCTGGCTGATGGACATCACGATGTCCAGGCCGATGTTCGTGCTGGCGCGGACGAGGACGCCTTCCTGGCGAGAGGTGGCGAAGCCGGGCAGGGATGCCTCGATCGTGAACTCACCGACCGGCAGGTTCAGGAAGCGATAGCCGCCCTGGCTGTCCGTTACGCCGACTTCGGCAGCGATCAGCGCCGGGCTCGTAGCCGTCACGGTCACGCCCGGAAGCACCGCCCCCGAGTCGTCGGTGACCGTGCCGCGGATGCTGGAGTCGCCGCCCTGTCCGAACGCGAGGGCCGGAAGGGCGAGGGCCGCTGCGAGAAGCAGCGCGAAAGTGGACTTCCGCATGGTTCCTCCTCTGTGAGGTATCTGAGGTTTCAGGGATGCGGCCCGACGGCGCCGGTTCCGCGGTAGAAAGTGCAAGCGCGAAAAATAGGCAACGATTATGCCATGCTTCCGGGCCAACATGAACAACCTATTCAAAGCCACGAATTCTGTTGGGCTTATCTCGGTTTGAGGCATGCGCCGGATGAGTCCGGCGTCCAACGAACCGAATCAGGCGGTTGAAATCTTGGAGCGGGCTCTCTTACCGGGGTCCGGGCGAGATGCCGGCGCGAAGGGTCGCGAGCAATTCCTGCACCTCCGGTTGCTCGGGGTTCAGGCGCAGGGATTGCTCCAGGTACGGGATCGCACGCGCCGCGTCGCCGCCAGCGGCGAGTGACCAGGACAGCGCGTTCAGGAGCGCCGGATCCGGTGCCTGGAGAGGGAGGGATCGCTCGTAGAGCTCGGCGGCCCGGGCGTGGTTGCCGGTCTCCAGGTGCGCATCCCCGAGTACCCGCAGCACCATCGCGTCCTCGGGCGCCTGGGCGAGCGCCGGTTCCAGCAGGCGGACCGCCTCGCGGGGATTGCCGTCGTCGAGCGCGAACCGCCCAAGCGCCAGCCGTACCCGGCCCAGGTTCGGGTTTTGGGTCAGCGCGGTCTCGAGGTGCCGCCGCGCGGCGTCATGATTGCCGGCCCGCAGCGACTGTTCACCGAGCGCCGCGGAGAGCGTTCCCGCGGTTCCACCGTCGAACGAGTCGCTGAGACCCCAGGGGATCGCGACGCGGCGCCGCGGGTTCAGGTCGAAGGTCACCATGCGCTCGGTTTCCGCGTCGTGCACCGACAGGACATAGCGGCCGGATTCCCACGACTCGGTATCTGCCGACCAGACGGCCAGCCCGTTCTCGACCGCAACCTCCTCCTCCCGGAGGGGCGTTCCAGCGGTCCCCGATTCGTCAGCAGCGCTCCAGGGCGTCACCCGGAAAGTGACTGCCTCCCGGCCGACGGCCGAGGCGACCGCCCGGACCGGAATTCCGACCGCCACCACAGCGCGGCCGTTCGGCAGAAGCTGGTTGCCGCCGGTGATCCAGGCGCGCGAGTCCGCGGGCTCGACCGGTACCGGCAGGGTGTGGAGCAACCACGGGCGCGAGAGGGTTGACGCGCCGGTGGGGACACTGAACTCGTCCTCGAAGACGGTGTATTCGGTCCGGGCGTCGTTCTTGAAGATCACGCGGAACCGGAAGTCTCCCGGGATCAGCGGGAACATTCCCCGGTAGGTGAACGGCCGGGCGCCGACGTCCTGAAGCTGGCTTTCGGTCAGCCGCAGGAAGGGCGTGACGACGAAGTCGTGAACGACGTCGCCGTCCGGAGTGGAGACCTCACCCGTGACCTCGAACCGGGTGAAGTACTCGTTGCCGCCCTCTTCCTGGGCGAGCGTGAAGTGCTGCGGTTCGATCTCGATGGCGTAGTGCACGAACCAGGAATCCGGCGCCGGGCCCGGCAGGACGCGAGCGACCCCCACACTCGGCACGAAGTTGAAGAGATACTCGCTCTCCACGAGCCCGCGGCCCGCTTCCGCTCCCGTCACCCAACCAGTGTCCAGACGGCGGTACGGCGCCCGGTTGATGTCCTGGAGGAGCGTTTGCGTCTGGAGGATCTCCATGTCGGGCTGCAGCAGGCTCGCGGCCACGCCGCGGTCCGCCCGCATCGTGATGGTCGCGTGGGCGAGCTGTGGCGAAATCTCCTGCAGGAACTCGTAGGCCTCCATCCGGGCATCCCCGGTGCTGAACGACTGGGCCGGCATCAGTTCCTCGGGCAGGTGGATCACATGGTTGAACTGGATGAAGGGACCTGCGTAGTACTCGCGAAAGAACAGGACGTAGATCGGTGGCAGCAGCAGTTCGTCGCGCGCGAGATAGAACCAGAGTTCGGCCGGATAGAGCGCGGGAACTGCGGCGAAGGTTTCCCGCTCGTCGGGCTCCCCGAGCTGGATGTAGATCCGTCCGCGATCCGTCATCCACCCGGGAACGGAAGTCTCCCGCCCGAGCATGGTGTTCGCGTAATCGATTCGCTCGTAGTGTTCGATCCGGAACTCGTTCTCCGGCGTCAGCGGCTCCGGGTCGCGCCGCGCCCAGAAGGCGGCGATGAAGGCCTCGCGTTCGGCTTCGGACTGGAGCCTCTCGAAGGCGTCCTTCTCGCGGTCGCTGATGATGTAGACGGCGTCGTATTCGAGCCACCGCTTGTGCTCGTCAGAGAGTGGGAAGAGGTCCTGCGCGGCGGCGGAAAGGGGGGCGGATAGGAGAAGGGCGGCGATCAGGGCGGGCCGGAGCGGGCGCCGGAGACACATCGATGGAGTCATGGAGTCCCGGTCATTCTGACCCGAAACGGGTGAGACGCGCATTCGGGCGGGCCGGGGAGTTGCGACGTGCGCGGCGCCGAGCGCCGCGCGTGCCGGCTGAAGCCGGCGTTCCAAGCCTATTCTGCTACCGGGTCTCAGTGCGGACCCGGCGCCGCTACAACTTGCCGAGACTCTGCCGGAGCGCGGCGGCGGCGTTCGCGACGGCCTGGCCGTCGTCGCCGTCCAGCGTGATGCGGGTTCCTGCCGCCACCGGGTAGGAGCCGATCTGGACCTCGGGGTACGCCGCCACGACCCGGTCGAGGAGCGGGATCAGCTCCTCCTCGGGCCGGGGGACCAGTTCTTCATCGGCGAAGTACCGGGGCCCCTCCGGAAGGCACTCGGCCAGGATCTCCAGCTTGCGTTCGAAGACCGGCGGCAGGCCGGGGAGGATCCAGACGTTCCGCATCACCACGACCGGCCAGGCGCCGCTTGGTCCTTCGCAGAGTTCGGCGCCCTCCGGAACGCGGGCGAGGTCCCGGTGGCTTGCCTCGAGGCCGCGTTCCCGCAGCGATTCGAGGAAGCGCGGATGGTGGATCACCGTGGTCCCGAACGCTCGGGCCACGCCGTCCATGGTGACGTCGTCGTGGGTCGCGCCCACCCCGCCCGAGGTGAACAGGAAGTCGTGGGATGCGGAGAGTTGGGCCGTTTCCGAGGCGATGACCGCCGGTTCGTCGGGGATGGTGACGACTCTCTGGAGCGCGATCCCCTTCTTTCGGAGGAGCCGGGCGAGCAGGCCGGTGTTCGTGTCCGCGACCTTCCCGGAGAGGATCTCGTTGCCGATGACGAGGAACGCGGCGGCAGGGCGCGGCGGCATGGAGTCTCGGTGGGGGAAGGGAAGGCCCCGCCGTCAGGGCTCGCTGACCAGGTAGGCGATCCAGGTCTCGTCGGCGGAGCCTTCGGTGACCTCTTCGAACTCGCCGTTCCCGTCGCCGTTCTCGTCGGCCCCCTCCCACAGCACGACCGTCTTTGAGTACCCGGCTTCCTCGAGCAGCTCGCGCAACTCGGGAAGCGACCAGAAGCGCCACTGGTAGCGGAAAGCGTTCCTCAGCCGGCTGCCGTCCGGGAACTCGTAGTGGATCGCACAATGCATGCGGCCGCTGATGGGATCGAACGCGACCTGGTCCCAGATGAAGTCGAATCCGTCTTCCTCGCGCGCGTACTCCTTCTCCTCGTGGCAGTCGGAGCCGCCATAAGCGTCGATGAAGAAGAGCCCGTCAGGGTTCAGGGCCCGGCGGACGCGCTCGAAGTACTCCCGCATCAGGTCGCGCGTCTCGAAGATCCAGTAGCTGAAGTTCATCGCGGCGACCAGGTCCACCCGGGGCTCGGCGATCTCCAGAACGTCGCTCTCGACCAGCTCGATCCGCGCCTGTTCCGCGCGACTCAGGCTCGCGATGTTGTGCTCGCGTCCCCAGGCGAGCGGGTCCGGGTCGAGGTCCACCCCGATCGCCCGGCTCCCGGGATGGCGGGCGACGAACTCGCAGGAGAGTGCGGCGGTGCCGCAGAAATCCTCGCGGAGCGAGTGCGCCCGGCGGGCCCGGCGGCGATGGAACTCGTCGTCCAGGAAGGCGGCGTCGGCCGGAGCGTCCTGGACGGAGTTCTGGTAGAGCTGATAGCGGTCGGCCCGGTCGGCCATGGACGGACGCCGCCTTCTGCCCCGACTCATGGAACCGTAGGTGGCGATGCGGTGTGCGGCATCGTCAGGGGACTCCTCCCCGTCTCTCTCAGTGCAGCGTGACCGGCTCGCTCAGCGTGAACTGCGCGATCTCGACCTTGAAGCGCTGCCCGCCCGGAATCTCCATCAGGTAGGACCCCCGCATCGAACCGAAAGGGGCGCGCAGCGGACACCACGACGAGTAGTGAAAGGACTCGCCGGGAACCAGGTAGGGACGGGCGCCGACCACTCCGGGACCGCGGACCTCTTCGATCTGACCTTCGCCATGCTCGATGACCCAGTGCCGGCTCAGCAGCTGCACCAATTCCTCGGACTCGTTCGTGATGGCGATGTCGTACTGGAACAGCCAGGCCGGATCCGGCTCGGGGCGCCGGTCCGCGAAACGCGCCTCCACGTCCACCCGAATTCCCCGGGTCGTCGCTGAAGAAGTGAAGACTTCCTGGCGCACGGATTTGATCGTAGCACGCACCAACTTGCCGCTAGGGTTCGCTGCGTGAGGACTCTTTCGGGCTGGATGCGGCTGCCCGTGGCGCTGGTCGCGGCGCTCTGCACGGCCCCCTCCAACGTTGGCGCGGCCACCCCGAAACCACGTTTGCTGGTGCTCGCCGTGGACGGCGGCGGCTACGAGCTGGTGCAGGGATTCCTCCGGGACGGCGTCCTGCCCCACTTCGCCCGGCTCCGCGACGAAGGGGCCTTCTCGGACGGGATGGTGACGGCGTTCCCGTCCAAGACCGCCCCGTCGTTCGCCATGATCTGGACGGGGCTTCCGGGGCGGGAGACCGGGATCACCGGCAATTCGGTCCTTGCGTTGCCGGCCGATACCCACACCCTGCTGGATACGCGCGACGGATTCTCAGCCGCGCTCCTGCGGGCCGACCCTCTCTGGACGCGCGTAGCCCGCGCCGGCCGGCGGGCCGTCGCGCTCCACACGACCCACACCTGGCCGCTCGATGCGTCGCTGGGCCGGCTCGGACCCGAGCGCCGCGGAGAACTCCACATTCTCACCGGCTACGGGGACGTGCGGCTGCCCCCGGCGACTCTCGACGAGGTGCGGAATCCCCTGCTCGCGGAGCCTCCCGCGCCGCTCGCCGGCAAGCGGGCCTCTCCGCGGGTCGGCGGAAGTCCGGGCGTTTTCCGTTTCGATGTCGGAGGGGCGGGCTTCCTGGGGGTCTTTCTGGACGACCCTCTGAATCCGGAGAGCGGCTGGGACACGTTTGGGGTGCTCGAGGACCCCGGTGGCCGCGAACCGGAACCAGAGGCGCCCATTTGGCTGGCGCGCGTCGGGATCGGGGCGGACGCGGGGTTCTCCGGGCCCATCAGCGCCGAAGCGGAAAGCCGCCGGGTGGAGTTCCGGGTGCGTGCGTTTGCGGCGGCGGCTCCCGCTGCCGGGTCGCCGGCGCGCTATCTCGTCCTCCGCGGCGGAGCGAGCGAAATGGGGGCGCACCCGGAGGCGTTCTGGAACGAGCGGCTCGGCGCGCCCGAATGGCCGCGCACGGTCGGCGCGCCGGAGTACGCCTCGGGCCGGCTCGGACGGACCCGGGCCGAAGGCGGCGAAGGGATTGCGGAGTCGCGGCTGCTCGAGATCGCCGGTGTGGTGGCTGACTCCGCCCTCGCCCACCTCGACGCCGCCGCCTCGCTCCCGGGCTGGGATCTCATCGCCCTCTATCTGCTGATGGCCGACGAGATGGGTCACCTGCTCTACGGCCGGCTCGACGAGCGGCTCCCCACCCACGTCCCTTCGCTGGCCGAATCGCTGCGGCCCGTGCTCGCCGGAGCGTTCGCCGAAGTGGACCGGGTCCTGGGGAGGCTGTTCGCGTTGGCCGAGGCGTCGGGGGCCCATCTCATGGTGGTGAGCGACCACGGCATGTCCGGGACCGACCGGCTCCTGCACCTCAACGTGGCGCTCGAGCGGGCGGGGCTCCTCGCCTTCCGGGCTGACGGGACGGTGGATCTTTCCCGCACGCAGGCGATGCTCCTGACGACGGCCGACGGCAGCGTGGCGATCAACCGCGCGTCGCGCCACGAGGGGATCGTGCCTTCGGATCAGGAAGCGGCGGTGCTCGCGGCGGTCCGCTCCGCCCTGCTCGCGATTCGCGCGGACGGGGAGCCCGTCGTGACCGGATTCCTCGAGCCGGTCACCCGGGGCCGGGTGCAGCCCGGCGGCCCCACCACGGGCGATCTCTTCCCGTTGCTGCGGCCGGGGTTCCTGTCCTCGGCGCGGCCGGCGGAGGACATCGTGATGCCGGCCCGCGCCGCGGGAAACCACGGCTTCGCGCCGACGCGGCGCGACATGCTCGCGGTGGTTGCAGCCTGGGGACCGCGGATTCCGGCGGGATCGGAATGGCCGCGGGCCAGCGCTCTCGACGTGGTGCCGACCGCGCTGGACCTGCTGGGGCTGCCCGCCGATCCGGCGCTGCCGGGCCGGTCGTTGCTGGGTGGAGCGCCGCTCGTCCGTCCGACCGGCGGAACCCCGTCCGTTCGGCAGCGTTAATTGCGGGGGAAGAGCCACCGGCATGGACATCGCCCGCGAAGGAGTCGCCGAAGGCCGCCGGCGCCGGCGCAACGTTCTGATGGCGCTCGGTGGCGGCGCGCTGGCGGCGCTCGTGCTCTTCGCCCTCCGCCTGGCGCCCGCCGCACCGAGCGTGGACCGCGGCACGGTGTTCGTCGACACCGTCCGGCGGGGAGAGATGCTGTTGAGCGTGCGGGGGCCGGGCACGCTGGTGCCGGTGGAAGTTCGGCGGGTGGCGGCCGGCAGTTCCGGGAGGGTCGCCGCGGTGCACGAGCTCCCCGGGGTCCGGGTCGAGCCCGACACGGCGATCCTCACGCTCGAGAACCCCAGCCTCGTCCAGGAGCTGACGGCGGCCGAGCTCGAGCTCGCGGCCGCCGAAGCCGACCTCGACGACCGGCGCGTCCAGCTGCGCCGCCAGGTGCTGAACCAGCGGTCGGTGCTCGCGTCGGTCGAGGCGGAAGCCCGCCAGGCGGCTCTCGATGCGGAGGCGGACGCCCAGATCTACGCCGAGGGGATCATTGGCAGGATCACCCTGGAGGACAGTCAGGGCGCCGCCAGCGAACTGGAGACGCGAGCCCGGCACGAAGCGGAACGGCTGCAGCTCGCCGAAGCGGTGGCGGCAGCCGAACTCGCGGCGGAAGAGGCCCGGGTGGCGCGGCTTCGAGCCGTCTCCGATCTGAAGCGCGAGCTCGTGTCGCGGCTCGAGGTTCGCGCCGGGATAGCGGGCGTTCTCGAAGAGGTGTCCGCCGAGGCCGGCCAGCAGGTTGTGGAAGGCGACAACCTGGCCCGGGTCGCCGAACCGGCTCGCCTGAAGGCGGAGCTGCGGATCGCCGAAGTCCAGGCGAAGGACATCGAGGTCGGGCAGTCGGCCAGTGTGGACACCCGGAACGGCATCGTGCCCGGCCGCGTCATCCGCGTGGAGCCGGCGGTCCGCGACGGCACCGTGACGGTGGATGTTGCCTTCACCGGGGATCTGCCGCGCGGCGCCCGTAGCGAACTGTCCGTGGACGGCCTCGTGGAGATCGAGCGTCTCGACGACGTGCTGCACGTGGGTCGTCCGGCCTTCGGACAGGAAGGCGACGAGGTGGACCTCTTCCGCCTGAGCGGGGAAGGCGACCATGCCGTCCGGGTGCGGGTGCGGCTCGGCAAGGCCTCGGTCAACACCGTGGAGATCCGCGAAGGCCTGGCCGAGGGCGACACCGTGATCCTCTCCGACCCGTCGGCCTGGGCCGGACACGACCGGATCCGTTTGCGATGATGGCCGAGTTCGACAGCGCACCCGGGGCCGCGGCCCGGAACAAAAGTCCAACCCAAGGCGTCTGAAAGGAGAACCCGTGTCCGACCCCGTCATCCAGTTGAGCGGTATCAGCAAGATCTTCTACACCGACGAAGTCGAAACCCACGCCCTCTCCGAGGTGAGCCTCAGTTTCGACGCGGGCGACTACGTGGCGGTCGCCGGCCCTTCCGGGTGCGGCAAATCCACGCTGCTCTCGATCCTGGGGCTTCTGGACACCCCGAACGCCGGCCAGTACCTGCTCGGCGGGCGTTCGGTGGCGAATCTGGGCCTGACCGAGCGCGCCCGGATTCGGAACCGGGAGGTGGGGTTCATCTTCCAGGCGTTCAACCTGATCGGAGACCTGACGGTTTACGAGAACGTGGAGCTGCCGCTCGTCTACCGGGGAACGCCGGGCGCCGAGCGGAAACGGCGGACCCTCGAGGCCCTCGAGCGCGTCGGGATGTCCCACCGCCGGAAGCACTTCCCTTCGCAGCTCTCGGGCGGTCAACAGCAACGGGTGGCGGTGGCCCGGGCCGTCGTCGGCGAACCTTCGATCCTGCTGGCCGACGAACCGACCGGCAACCTCGATTCGAAGAACGGCACCGAGGTGATGGACCTGCTGGATTCTCTCCACCAGGGAGGGGCGACCATCTGCATGGTCACCCACGACCCGCGCTATGCGGGCCGCGCCGATCGCACCATCCAGCTCTTCGACGGCCGGATCGTTCCGGACCCGGCGTAAGACCCCGCCGCGGGCTTCCCGACGCTTACCGGCGCGGGCCCGTAGAATTCCGCACCTAATGGGTCGGCTCGACGCGCGGGCGGTTACCGGCGAGGAACTCCGCCGGTTCGAGAAGAGGCTGTTCACCGATCTGCGCAAGCTCAGCGAGATGATCGGCGAGGGCCGGATCGAGGAGGGCGTCTATCGGGTCGGGGTGGAACAGGAGATGTTCCTGATCGGGGAGGGGAATCGTCCCGCTCCGATGGCGATGGAAGTCCTGAAGGAGCTGGACGACCCCTCGTTCACCACCGAGATCGCCCGTTTCAACCTCGAAGCGAACCTCGAGCCGATGATGATGTCCGGCGACCTCCTGTCGCGGACCGAGAAGCGTCTCGAGGAAGTCATGTCCGCCGCCGCGGAAGCGGCGCGGCGCGTGGGAGTGGACGTCTGCCTGACGGGGATTCTCCCCACCCTCCGGCTCTCGGACATGACCCTCGACAACATGACGCCGCTGGCCCGCTACCACGTGCTCAACGAGGCCCTGAGCCGGCTCCGCGGACACGAGCCGTACCACCTGCACATGGCGGGGGCCGACGAGATCCACTCGACCCACGACAACGTGATGCCCGAGGGATGCAACGCCAGCTTCCAGATCCACCTGCAGGTGGGCGCCTCGGAGTTCACCCGGCTCTACAACCTGGCGCAGCTCGTCACCGCGCCGATCCTCGCGTGTTCCCCGAACTCACCCCTGCTCTTCGGACGCCGGCTCTGGCGGGAGACCCGGATCGGACTCTTCCAGCAGAGTCTCGATACCCGCGGCGCCCGCGCCACCGAACGCCAGCGCGCCGCGCGCGGCGCTTTCGGCCGGGACTGGGTGAGCGGGGGCGTCCTCGAGATCCTGCGGGAGAACGTCACCCACCACTCGGTGCTGCTCGACGCCGGCGAAGAGGACGAGGACGACGCGGACCCGCCCCGGCTGTCGGCGCTCCAGCTCCATAACGGCACCGTCTGGCGCTGGAACCGCCCCTGCTACGGCATTACCGACGGCAAGCCCCACCTGCGGATCGAGAGCCGTTACCTGCCGTCAGGACCCACCATTCCGGACGAGGTCGCAAACATGGGCCTCTGGCTCGGCCTCATGAGCGCGCTCTCGGGCGACGGGGTCGAGCCGCACGAGGCCATGCCGTTCGCGGACGTCTCCGAGAACTTCCTCGCCGCCAGCCGGTTGGGGCTGAAAGCGGAGTTGACCTGGCTCGACGGGAAACACTGGCCGGTGCGGGACCTGCTGCTCGAGGAACTGCTTCCCAAGGCGCGTGAGGGCCTTCGACGGAAGCAGGTGGACGCGCGGGACATCGATCACTACATCGGCATCGTCGAGGAGAGGGTGCGGACCGGCCGTTCCGGAGCGCGCTGGATGCTCGAGGGCTACGAGTCGCTGCGCCCCCATGCCTCCCTCTCGGAACGGCTCAGTGCGATCACCGGCGCCGCCCGCCGCCAGCAGGGCGCCGGCGTTCCCGTGGCCCGCTGGGAACTTCCGACGCTCAGCGATTCGGGCGGATGGAGGCATCACTACCTGCGGGTCGAGCAGTTCATGACCCGGGACATCCTCACCGTCCACCCCGACGAATCCGTCCGCCGGGCCGCCATCCTCATGGACTGGGGCCGGATCCGGCACGTCCCGGTCGAGGAGGACGAGAAGCTGGTGGGTCTCGTTTCCTATCGGACGATCATCAAGCTGGTCGCGGAGAGCGGTCTCGACGAGGACGAGTTCCTGCCGGTGCGCGAGGTGATGAAGACGGATCCGATCAGCATTCCGCCCTCGACCCCGTCCATGGCGGCGATCCGCCTCATGAACGAAAAGGGCGTGGGATCGCTTCCGGTCGTGGAGGACGGCCGGCTGGTGGGCATCGTGACCGAGCACGACTTCACGATGATCGCCCGCGGCCTCCTGGAAGAAAAACTCGCCGGTTAGCGGAGGGAGCGCCGGTCTTCAGAGCGGCACGCGGCGCGCAACGCCGCACCAGCCCAACGCTCCTCGCCCTTGCGGACGCGGATCGTTACCGCGACCCCCGTTCCCCCGTCGGCACCACCGGCGGCAGGCCCGCCCCCGAAAGCTGCTCGTTGAAGGCATCGAGTTCGTCACCGGTGAGCTGGCCGAGCATCTCCCGCGTCTCGGCGAGTTCTTCCTCGTAAAGCGCGAGCACCTCCAGGTGCTGATCCGTCGGCCGGTGATCGCTACCGCCGATGTAGCCGTGCAGGCTGCTCAGCTTGGCGTGGAGCCGCCGCGGCCAGCGGAGGGTGTCCTGGCCGGCGTTGCCGCCGGTCAGCCGCAGTTCGAAGAACCGCGCCTCGAGCTCCATGAGGGCGCTGTCGTACTCGCCGGCGGCGACGTCGACGGTCGCGGCGAGCGCACCACCCAGGGCGCGCCGGTCCGCCGTCTGTTTCCGGAGCCATTCGATCTCCTCGATCATGGCGGCGACCTCCGCGACCATCTCCTGGATCCGCAACAGCGTCTCCACCTGTCCGGGGATGTCGGCCCCCCGGTGGGGCGCCTGGGGGTCTGCGTGGACGGTCAGTGGCTGCTCCAGTGACTCCTCGCCGAGCTTCAGCCGCACCGTGTAGTCCCCCGGGGCGAGCAGGGTGGCGACCGGCCGGGATTCGGTGAGCAACCGGAACCCGCGCGCCGGCAGGACCTGGTGCGGACTGTCCAGCGGCGGAGTGCGGAGGCGCGGCCTCCGGGTCGGTTCGTTCCGGAGGTTCCACACCACCCGGTGGAGTCCGGCGCCGCCGTCGCCGGCGAGAGTGCGGACGACGACTCCCGCGGGGTCCACGATCTCGATGGACACGTCCTCCGCCCGGACCTCGGCCAGCCGGTAGTGGATCGTCGCCCCGTACGGCGGGTTCTCGCCGGCGCCGGGGTCCTCGGGCTGGCTCATGGGGGTCGGGCGCATCCGGAAACGCCAGGCCTCCCGGGGCGCGAACAGATGGACCGGCGCCTCTTCCGCGGCCGCCGTCAACTGCCGGATCGGAGTGATGTCGTCGAGAATCCAGAACCCGCGTCCGTAGGTGGCCGCCACCAGGTCCGAGAACCGCTCCTGGATCGTCAGCCAGTGGACCGGAGCGTGGGGCAGGTTCGACTGCAGCGACTCGAACGTTTCGCCGTCGTCGAAGGACACGGAGACCGCGTTCTCGGTTCCGAGGAACAGGAGGCCGGGCCGCACCGGGTCCTCGCGGATGGTGTGGGCGTAGCTGTGGGTGTGCTGCGGCAGGTCCTCCCCGAGCCGCCGCCAGTTCGCGCCGAAGTCCTCGGTCTTGTAGGCGTAGGTGTTCGTGTCGCCGATCTGGTGGAGGTCCACCGTCACGTAGGCGGCGCCGGCGGCGTGCCGCGAGGGCTCGATGTTGGAGTAGGTGCCGAGCGGCGGGAGCCCGGGCAGGTTCGCCGAGACGTCGTCCCAGGATTCCCCGGCGTTTCGGGAAACGTGGATCCTCCCGTCGTTGCTGCCCGCCCAGAGCACCCCGGCGGTATGGGGCGATTCCGCGAGTGAGAACAGGACCGCCGCGTAGGTGGGGCTCACGTCGTCGTAGGTGAGCCCGCCGGTCTTGAGCTGGAGGTCCGGGTCGTCGGTCGTCAGGTCCGGACTGATGACCGCCCAGCTCTGCCCGCCGTCGGTGGTGACGTGGACGCGCTGGCTTCCGGCGTACACCCGGTCGGAGTCGTGCGGAGAGATGTGGATGGGGAAGGTCCACTGGAAACGGTCGCGCAGCTCGCCGGCCGCCCACCCCTCGGGGTTGTCCGGCCAGACGCTCACGTTGCGGGCCTGCCCGGTGCGGTCCTCGTAGCGCTCGAGGATGCCCTCGAAGCAGCCCGACCAGATGATCCCCGGATCGCTCGGGTCCGGGATGGCGAAACCGGACTCGCAGCCGCCCACCGGCGCCCAGGCACCGATCGGGATGCCGCCGCCGGTGAGGCTGTTCGACGGGCCGCGCGAGGAGGGGCCGTCCTGCCGGTTCCCCATGACTTGGTACGGGATCCGGTTGTCCGTGTATACGTGGTACATCTGGGCGATCGGCAGACGCGGGCGCTGCCAGGTCTCCCCCCGGTTCGTGGAAATGCTCACCCCGCCGTCGTGCCCGACGATCATCCGGCCGGGCTGGTCCGGCGCGATCCACATGTCGTGGTGGTCGCCGCCCGAGTTGTTCAGGAAAGTGGTGAGCCCGCCGTCGGTGGTGGTGGTGTGCCGGGTGGCCAGGAAGTGCGCTTCGTCCGCGTCATCGGGGGCCGCGACCACCCGGGTGTAGTAGTGGGGCCGCTGCATCAGCGTGTGGTCCCGGCTTGCCAGCGTCCAGGTGTCCCCGCCGTCGTCGGACCGCCAGAGCACGCCGTCCTGCTCGTCCAGCGGAGCGAACTCCTCATTGGAGCTGGTCTCGATGAGCGCGTAGATGCGGCGCGGGTCGTCTGCGGTCAGCGACAGCGCGACCTTGCCCCAGGGCCGGGCCGGCAGGCCGTTCCCTTCGAGCCGCTCCCAGGTGTCCCCGCCGTCCCGGCGGCGGAAGATCCCGCTGCCGGGGCCGCCGCTCTCGCGACCCCAGGTCCACATCCGCATCTGCCACATCCCGGCGAAGAGCAGTGCCGGGTTCGCCGGGCTGATGACGATCTCCGAGGCGCCGGTGTTCTCGTCCACGAAGAGCACCCGTTCCCAGGTCCCGCCGCCGTCCGTCGTTCGGAAGATGCCCCGGTCTTCCTGCGGGGCGTAGAGGTGGCCGAGCGCCGCCACCCAGGCGGTCTCGGGGTCCGTCGGGTGGGTGACGATCCGGGAGATGCGGCCGCTCGGCTCCAGGCCGGTGTGGGTCCAGGTCGCGCCGGCGTCGGTGGAGCGGTACACCCCGTTTCCGAGCGAGACGTTACTGCGGATGTGCGCCTCTCCGGTTCCCACCCAGACCACGTTCGGGTCGGCAGCCGAGACCGCGATCGCGCCCACCGACTGCACCGGCTGGTCGTCGAAGATGGGCGTCCAGTGGATGCCGCCGTCGTTGGTCTTGAAGACGCCGCCGGAAGCGGCGCCGAAGTAGTAGGTGTTCGGGTCCCCGGGGATGCCGTACACGGCGGACACCCGGTTTCCGACGGGACCGATGTGGCGCCAGCGGAGGGCGTCGAAGCGGTCCTCGGTGGCACCCGTAACGGCGCCGCCGAGGAGCAGGGCAACAGTGAGGAGGGCGGGGGTGCGCATGGTCAGCCGCAGAGTTTCCCGCATCCGTGCTGCCGGACTTGACGGGACTATCCGAACAGGCGATGAACGGGCACGGCCCAGACGTCTCCGCCGAGGTCCAGCACGTCCTCGCCTCGATAGACGACGACGCCTCCCACCCACTCTTCGCCAAGAGCCTTCGCCAGTGCCCGGAGCGCAGAGGCGTCCCGGGGAACGATCTTCGGGCGGTTCTTCACCTCGACGCCTATGAGTCCGTGCGCCGTCGTGACGACCAGGTCCACCTCCCGACCGGACCGGGTGCGATAGAAGGAGAGCGGAGTGTCCCGGCCCAGGGTGTCCACCCACTTCCGCGCCTCGGACACCACCAACGACTCGAATAGCGGCCCCGTCAACTCGCCGGAATAACCGGTGGTCTGACGCAGCAGGCCGAGATCCATCCAGTGGATCTTCGGCGTCTTGATCGTTGCGCTGGTGAGGTTCGCGCTGTACGGCGGGAGCAGGATGACCTGGTAGGAGAGCCGCAGGTACTCCAGGTAACGCCGGACCGTCGGCGTCCCGAGCGCCGCGTCGCGGGCAAGCTCGGCGTAGTGGAGAAGCCCGGAGGTCCGGAGCATCACGAGGCGCTGGAGCTTGCGGAACGGAAGCAGATCGGAGACCCGTCCGAGATCGGCCAGGTCCCGCTCGAGGAACGTCTGTTGGTAGGAGCGCAACCACTCGCGGCGCTCCCCGTCGTCCAGTGACAGGAGCTCCGGCATTCCGCCCCAGGCGGCAAGGTGGTCGAACGCCTCGGTCCGCGACCCGACCTCCTCGCCGATGAGGCGCGGCGGCTCGGCGCTCAGCAGGGCTCTGAAGTCCTCCGGGGCGGTGATGAGACGGTCGAACAGGGGCCGGGAAGGCGGCGTCCCCGCCGGTGCGCCGAGTTCGGAGAGCGTGAGGGGCCACAGCTCATAGACGAAGGCGCGACCGGCCAGGGACTCGCGCACCCGGTGCAGCAGGAGGACGCGGGAAGAGCCCAGCAGCACGGAGAAGCGGAGAGCGCCCTCGTCGTAGGCGTACTTCACCTTGTCGAAGACCCCGGGCTCCTTCTGCGCCTCGTCGATCACCGCCGGCCCGATGGTCGTTCCCCAGACCGCGGTCCGGAGGCTCCGCACGGTCTCCCGCTCCTCGATCGCGTCGAGGTTCACGTACCGCAGGTCGGGGTAGAGATCGCGTGCGAGCGTGGTCTTCCCGGTCTGTCGCGCGCCACTGATCACGACCAGGCGCCGCCGGTCGCTCGGAGGCGTTCTGGTACTCAACCACCGAAAACGACGCAAATTCGTCTGCATAGAGACTGATTTTACAGGTAAATCTGACTCTATGTCAGCAGTTGGGACACGATGCGGTCGTCTTTCGGACCGACGAACTGCGATTCTCTACGCGTTCCGCCGGCTCACTTACCTGGTCGAACGAGGACTTTCGATGGCGTGTGACCGCACGTGGTTAGGAGCCGTTTGGTGACTCGGAACACCGTAGCTGCACTCATGTGACCCTGGAACATGAGCGGGGTTCCCGGCACGGGTTTCGGTTTGAGGAGCGTAGCGGCTGCCGTCTGCAAATGAATCAAGGGCCTTCCGCCAACCTTGTTCATGAACGGCATGTGCGCTTCCGTCAGCGATTTGCGACGGTATAGCCAATCGATCGTTCCCTGAAGGACGGACCACCAGTATTGGGGACGCCATTCGTGTCCGTCTTCAAAGCGCATCAGTGCCGGAGGCGGTTCACCGGTCGCCGTCAGTGAATCGAAGGGAACCCAATTGCTCTTTGGCGGCGGAGGCGGAGGTTGGATGGAATTCGGCTCAACGCGCGGCTTTTCGGCCTTCCTCCACGCGCCCGATCTTGCGTTTGGCCGCCAGAGAGCGAGGAGCGAAAGAGCGCTTGCTTGTGGTTCGTCCCTGGAGAGCACGATGTCCATCAGTTGTTTCTCTTCGATCACAACCGGCTTGAACACGTCGAACAGAATCCAATGGTCGCCGTCCGAAAGCACTGCGAATTTTGCCCCGCGATTGTTCGCATAGTGCGTCGTCTGATTGATCTCCTTGATGTCCAGTTTGTGGTCCAACGCCTTGGCCTCAATGATGGCGGCCAGCTTCCCCTCGCTATGCAGGAGGGCGTAGTCGGCTTGACCATCAGGTGTCCGGTACTCATGCAGAACTAGGGCCGGGTCCTCCGTATCCCAGCCGAGAACAGTCAGGATCGGATCAATCAGCGAGGCACGCGTTTGCGCTTCGTTCCACCCTTGGCCAGATCGCGCCAGTTTGATCCGGTCGCGGACCGTTTCAATGGTGGTCAGAAGTGGGGACAACAGATCACTCATAACGTCTTACTCCTTCGCTTGGGCGTTGCTGCCTCCATCGTTACCCAACAGATTCGGCTTCGCTGCGCTGGCGCGCAACGGTGCCGGTCTGAAGACCGGCGCTCCCTGGCCAGCGACGTCTCATCGCTCGGCGTCGTAGGTGTCCGGGCCGGCGAAGGTGACCCGGTACATGAGGCGGGCCTCGCGTTCATCGAACGGGGAGCCGGCGTGCATGACCGAGCGGTTGTCCCAGACGGCGACGTCACCGGGACGCCACTGCCAGCAGACGGCAAAGTCGGGGCCGGTGGCGTGGGCCAGGAGTTCACCGAGCAGGGAACGCGTTTCCGCTTCCGCCAGGTCGGTGACCGACTCGATGTGGCAATCGGGTATCAACAGCGCCCGGCGGCCGGTTTCCGGGTGTTTCACCACCAGGGGCCGGATCACCGGAGGGTGCGTCCGCCGCACTTCCGGTGGCATTTCGCGGCGGTGGGGGTTGTCCCGGCGGAGGCGGTCGTCCAGGAAGGTGTAGGAGTGGACCGCGTACCGTCCCTCGATTCGGCGGCGCAGGCGGGGAGGCAGGGCGTCGTAGGCGTCCGCCATCCCCGCGTACCAGGTTCCGCCGCCGGTCTCGGGATGGGTCCGGCAGTGAAAGATCGAACCCGCGGGCTGGGGATAGCGGAAGCTGTCGTCGGTGTGCCAGAGGACCTCTCCGGGTTCCGCGCGCACGAAGAGCGCCCGGTACTTGCCGTCCCGGTAGAGATTGCCCAGCCGCAGGATCTCCGGATATCCGGGAAGCAGGAAGTCGGAGTCGTACTTCTCGTTCTTCTCGAGCGGCCCGAACGCCCGGCAGAAGCGCAGGAAGTCCTTGGGGCAGAGCTCCGCCCCCGTGCGCAGGACCAGGAGTCCACCCGAATCCAGCCACAACCGGCGCAGCGCGGCGAGTTGGTGGTCAGCGGCCTCGGCGAGCGAGAACCCCTCGACGACCCGGCCGAATCCGGACGGGGTGATCGCCTCGGAGCGGAGGAGGCGGCTTGGCGCTGCGGTGGGGCTCAGGTTCAGGCTCCGTGCGGCAGCCGGTCCGGCATGACGGCCAGGACGAACCGGAGCACCGCGAGCGTGCCCGCGGCGCGGTGGAAGTGGTCCGGGTCCACCTTGTCGGGCGTGTCGGAGGAGGCTTCCTAGGCGCTCAGGAACGGATAGCGGTAGTCCTTCGCCGGCGCAAAGTTCTCCTTGACGGTGCGGATGTTGGTCCAGCGAAGCAGGTGCGAACCCGAGCCGGTCTTGTCGTTCGTCCCGGACGCGCGGCCCCCGCCGAAGGGCTGCTGGCCGATCACCGCGCCGGTCGGCTTGTCGTTGATGTAGAAGTTGCCGGCGGCGTGGCGGAGCGTCCCGTAGGCCTGTTCGGCGGCCAGCCGGTCGTTCGCGAAGATGGCGCCGGTCAGGCCGTACGGAGACGTGTCCCGGCACAGGTCCAGGGTCTCGGCGTACTGGTTGTCCGGATAGAAATAGACGCACAGCACCGGCCCGAAGATCTCCTCGGTCATCAGCCGGTTCCGCGGGTTGTCGGTGACCACCATGGTGGGTTCCACGAACCAGCCGACGGAGTCGTCGGCCTTCCCGCCCATCATCACGTTGCAGGACGGGTCGCCGTGCGCGACACCAAGGTAGCTGGACACTTTCTTAAAGGCCCGCTCGTCGATCACCGCGCCCATGAAGTTGGCGTAGTCCGTGGGATCGCCCATCGTGACCGTCTTGGCCTCCTCCAGGAAGCGGTCGACGAACGCGTCCCGCATGCTCTCCGGGAGGTAGGCGCGGGAGGCCGCCGAGCACTTCTGTCCCTGGAACTCGTAAGCGCCCCGGATCAGGTTGGCGACGAGCGCCTCCGCATCGGCGGATGCGTGGGCGACCACGAAGTTCTTGCCGCCGGTTTCGCCGACGATGCGGGGGTAGGAACGGTAGTTCGCGATGTTCTCCCCGACCGTCTTCCAGATGTGCTGGAAGGTGGCCGTCGAGCCGGTGAAATGAACGCCGGCGAGGGTGGGATGGGCAAGCGCCGGGGCGCCGATGGTGGGCCCGTGGCCCGGGAGCATGTTCACGATGCCGTCCGGCAGCCCGGCTTCCTTGTAGAGCTCCATCAGGTAGTACGCCGAGAGCATCTGCGTCTCCGCGGGCTTCCAGACCGTGGTGTTCCCCATGATCGCCGGAGCGAGCGGCAGGTTCCCGCCGATGGCGGTGAAGTTGAAGGGGCTGATCGCGAAGATGAATCCTTCGAGGGCGCGGTACTCGAGGTAGTTCCAGACCCCCGGCTCGGCCTCGCCCACCGGCTGCTGCCGGACGAGCTGATCGAGGAAGTAGGCGTTGAACCGGAGCATGTCCGCGAGTTCGCAGGCCGCTTCGATTTCCGCCTGATGACAGGTCTTCGACTGCCCCAGCATGGTGGCGGCGTTCATCCGGAACCGGTGCGGCCCCACGAGGAGGTCGGCGATCCGGAGATAGAGGCTGGCGCGCGCCCGGTAGTCGAGTTCGGACCAGCTCTGCCAGGCGTCCGCGGCGGCCGCGATGGCCTCCTCGACGAGGTCGGGCGTCGTCTCGTGGTACCGGGCGAGAACGTGGGAGTGGTTGTGCGGCGACCGGACCTCGGCGATCTTGCCGGTGCGGATCTCCCTGCCGCCGATGATGATCGGGATCTCGACGATTTCGTTCGACTGGCGGTCGAGTTCCGCCTCCAGCGCGGTGCGTTCCGCGCTGCCCGGCTCGTAACCGAGGACGGGCTCGTTGGCGGGGCGGGGGACGGCCTGAATTCCCTGGCTCATTAGACTCTTTCTCCTTACGTGACTACGTCAGATTCCGGGACTTCGGAAGCCGGGAATGCTACCCGAGAGACGCCGTCCGCGGGCGGTGTTTCAGCGGGCGCCGCACTGCTCCGCGATTTGCCGGAACGGGTGCGGGAGGCCGCGTCCCGGATCCGGCCTTATCTGAAGGAAACGCCCTTCGAGATTGCGCGCGGTCTCACCCATCAGCGGGCGGCCGCCACACCCGGTGCGGCGGTCCGCTGGAAGCTCGAGTGCTTCGGGGTGACGGGGTCCTTCAAGATCCGGGGAGCCCTGAACAAGCTGTTGGTGCTGCGGGACACGACAGGTGCCGGGGTGCTCGAAGAGGGCCTCATCACCGCGTCCACCGGGAACCACGGGCGGGCTACGGCCCACGCGCTCTCGCTGCTGGACGGGCGCGGGGTGGTGTACCTCCCCCGGACGGTGGCCGACTCGAAGCGGCGAGTCCTCGAGGACCAGTACGGCGACGTGGTCGAACTCCGTCTCGTGGGCGAAGACGCAGTGGAGTCCGAATACGCCGCCCGGGAAGACGCGGAGCGGAGCGGGCGGCCGTTCGTTTCGCCCTACAACGACCCGGACATCATCGCGGGGCAGGGAACCGTCGGCTTCGAGATGGACGCCGCGCTCGCCGAGGAACGGTTGGATGCGGTGCTGGTGCCGGTGGGCGGCGGCGGCCTGATCGCGGGCATCGCCGGTTGGCTGAAACACGCCCACCCCGGGATCCAGGTGGTGGGTTGTCAGCCGCGCGCGTCCGCCGTCATGGCGGCTTCGGTGCGCGCCGGCCGTCTCCTTGAGTCGGGACGCGACGTGCCGTTCGAACCGACCCTTGCCGACGCGGTCGCGGGCGGGGTTGAAGAGGGCGCCGTCACCTTCGCACTGTGTAGCGAGCTCGTGGATGCATGGATCCTGCTCGACGAGGGGGACATCGCCGCCGCCATGCGCCGGGTGCTCGGGGAGCGCTTCGCGATGGTCGAGGGCTCGGCGGCCCTGCCGGTGGCGGCGCTCCCGCAACTGGGTCCGGGGATCGCCTCCGTGGGGCTCGTCGTCAGTGGCGCCGGGATCAGCCGCGAGGGCGTGCGCGTGTTGGCCGGGGACTAGGGAGCGCCGCTCAACTCGCCGACCCGTCGGGTGGCGCCTCGGCGGCTGCCTTCGACGGCGGCGGCGCGTGCGGCGTGTTGGTGGTGATCAGCAGCACGGACAGCAGCACCCCCGCGATCCCGACCCAGAGCATCGGCCCGCCCCGCAACCGCCCTCCGGATAGAAGCAGCGTCGAGATCGCGGTAATCGTGACCGCGCCCCCGAACACGACGGGCATGACCGCGTGGGGGATGCGGGCGCCGCCGGTGAACATCGCCATGGTCAGTCCGAAGGCTCCGAGCGCCCCCAGGAGTCCCGCCGCGAATCCCCAGGCGAGGCTGCTGCCCGCGACCGGCGCGAAGGAGAAGTTGTCCCCGCGGAGCCACATCCCGATGGCGCCGCCCGCGATCGCCACCACCAGGTAGGCGATCCCGATCCCCAGGTACGGCTTGAAGGGACTGGCGGTCGCGTCCGCGAGGCGCGCCTGCCCCAGCGTCGGTCCGTAGAGACCCCAGGCAAGGGCGGTGACCAGGGCGAACAGGAAGGGAAGGGCGGTGCGCATCGGAGCCTCCAGGCGGCTCCGATCATACGGAGAACCCGGGTCCGCGTGGCACACTCCGCGCGGATCCAGCGCGCGCAAAGGCCTTCTTCTCCATGACCGCAGTCGAACCGCTTCGCCAGTTGGTCGCCAACGGCGGGGCTCCCGGACCCCGCGGTTTTCTGCCTCCCTACGAGCCGCTTCGGCGCCTGCCAGCGGGTTTCGGGCCGTGGGAGGAGATGGCGACGGATGTCTCCGCCCGCTACCTCGTCGGCCGGGTGCGCCGCGATCTCGCCGCGTTGCCGGAAATTGACCCCGCGCCGCTGGCCGAAGGTGCCGAGGTCGAGCGGGCCATGCTGCTGCTCACTTTCTTCGCGGGCGCTTACGTACACGCCACGGAGCCGCCAGCGGCCAGCCTACCGCCGCCGCTCGCCCGGCCGCTGCTCGCGCTGTCGCGGCGGCTGGGGCGTCCTCCGATCCTCTCCCACGCCAGCTTGGCCATGCACAACTGGCGGCGGCTGGATCCCTCGGGCCCCATCGAGGTCGAGAACCTCGTGAACCTGGTCGGCATTCACGGCAGCACCGACGAGACCTGGTTCCTCACCATCGCGGTGGCCATCGAGGCCTGCGGCGGAGAGGAGCCGGCCCGGATCGTCCGCATGGAAATGGCCGCCGAGGAGGGGGACGCCGAGGCCGTCGCCGCCGAGCTCGGACGTCTGAGCGAGACCATCGGCCGGATCACTGTCCTGACCGAGCGCACGCGCGAGGGCTGCGACCCGCACGTCTTCTACCGCCGGGTCCGCCCGCCGTTTTCCGGGTGGTTCGAGCCCGGGGTGCGCTACGAGGGGACCGACCTGGCCGAGCCGCTGGTGCTCGCCGGCGGCAGCGCCGCGCAGAGCCCGCTCATCCAGTCCTTCGACGCGGCGCTGTCCGTCGAACAGCCGGGGGCGGCCAGGGGACCGCATCTGGACATGCGGCGCTACATGAATCCCCGGCACCGGCGGTTCATCGAAACGGTGGAGGCGAGCGGGGCGGTCCGCCGGTTCGCCGCCGCCACCCGCCACCGCGCCGTCAGGAATGCCTACGACGGCGCCCTGGAGGCCCTGGCCGAACTCCGGCGCGTCCACATGGCCATCGTGCACGACTACATCGTGCGCCAAGCCGATCCGGGCACTGCGGCGCGCGGCACCGGAGGAACGGATTTTCGGCGCTTTCTGGGCGGGGCGATCGCCGGAACCGAGCGGGCGCGGCTCGAGGGCTGAGGCGAGACCGCCTACGGGCCCGCCGGTGACCGGTCCTCGCGGGGCACGAGCCGCACCGCCCAGAGGCCGCTGTTGAAGTCGGAGAAGAAGATCGTCCCCTTGTGCGGCTGCGGGCCCCAGACGAAGGGGGCGTTCGCGATGAACCCGTCGGGGTCGTCCGAGTAGAACTTGGCGATCTCCCGGCCCTGGCGGTAGAGGTCGCCCACGAGTTCCCCGGAGACGTCCACGACCCGGAGCCCCCCGTTGAAGTAGGCGACGTACATGAGGTCCTTCTCGTAATCGATCCAGAGGTTGTGCGGCCCCGCCTCCGGCACCCGGTAGCGGGCGATCTCGACCGGGTTCTCGGGATCGTCGAACTCGTTGAAGTGGATGAAACCCATCGCCCGGGACGGCATCCGCTCCTGCCAGGAAATGATCGGGCCCGGGATTCGGGGGTTGATCGGGTGTGACTCGTCGCCGGTCACCACGTAGAAGCGGTCGGCCGACTGGCTGCGGAACGGCCAGATCGCGTGGTTCCAACCGGTGAGCTGGTAGAGGCGGCCCATCTCAACCGGGTTCTGGGGCGACCCGCCCATCCCGCCCCCCCCCCCGTCCCCGACCACCAATCCGTGGTTGTTCCCAGGGTGGACCGCGTAG
>VXNL01000042.1:0-2500 GCA_009840635.1 Acidobacteriota bacterium
GGGGGGGGGGGGGCCCCCCCCCCCCCCCCCGTGCCGGTCTGGAGACCGGCGTTCCGGAGTCCCGGCGACGACCTACTCTCCCACAGCGCTTCCGCTGCAGTACCATCGGCGCTGGAGGACTTTACTGCCGTGTTCGGAATGGGAACGGGTGTGGCCCCTCCGCTCGGGTCACCGGGACAAAAACGATCCGTTGCAAATTGTGGAAGCGTCTAGCGGGACGTTCCGGAGTCGGAACGTCAAGATGCTTTGCGTGCAGCAGCTCCGGCGAATCAGTCAGTTCGGATAACAGACAATTTCTGTCACCTGAACTCGTGATACGCACGATGTGGTCAAGCCTCACGGCCGATTAGTACCCGTCAGCTGAGACGATTACTCGCCTTACACTCCGGGCCTATCAACCTGGTGGTCTTCCAGGGGCCTTCAGGGATCTGATGATCCGGGAGATCTCATCTTGGGTGGGGCTTCGCGCTTAGATGCTTTCAGCGCTTATCCCGTCCGAACGTGACTACCGAGCAATGCCCCGAGGCGGAACAACTCGTACATCAGAGGTTCGTCCAGCCCGGTCCTCTCGTACTAGGGCCAGCTCCCCTCAAATCTCCTGCGCCCACGACAGATGAGGACCGAACTGTCTCACGACGTTCTGAACCCAGCTCGCGTACCGCTTTAATGGGCGAACAGCCCAACCCTTGGAACCTGTTTCAGCTCCAGGATGCGATGAGCCGACATCGAGGTGCCAAACCTAGCCGTCGATATGAACTCTTGGGCTAGATAAGCCTGTTATCCCCGGAGTACCTTTTATCCTTTGAGCGACGGCCCTTCCATTCGGAACCGCCGGATCACTAAGCCCTGGTTTCCCATCTGCTCGACTTGTAGGTCTCGCAGTCAAGCGCGCTTGTGCCTTTACACTCTGCGGCTGGTTTCCAATCAGCCTGAGCACACCTTAGGGAGCCTCCGTTACATTTTGGGAGGCGACCGCCCCAGTCAAACTACCCGCCTGACAGTGTCCCTGACCCGGATTCACGGGCCCAGGTTAGAACTCCAGAACGATGAGAGTGGTATCTCACGAATGGCTCCCCCAGAGCCGGAGCTCTGAGTTCAAAGCCTCCCACCTATTCTGCGCACAACGCACCAGAATTCACTGCCAGGTTATAGTAAAGGTTCACGGGGTCTTTCCGTCTTGTCGCGGGTAGCCGGCATCTTCACCGGCATTACAATTTCACAGTGTCCCCCGTTGAGACAGCGCCCAGATCGTTGCGCCATTCGTGCAGGTCGGAACTTACCCGACAAGGAATTTCGCTACCTTAGGACCGTCATAGTTACGGCCGCCGTTTACCGGGGCTTCGATTCAGAGCTTCGCCCGAAAGCTAACCCCTCCTCTTAACCTCCCGGCACCGGGCAGGCGTCAGACCCTATACGTCGTCTTGCGACTTAGCAGAGTCCTGTGTTTTTGGTAAACAGTCGCCCAGGCCACTTCACTGCGGCCTCCTCGGGCTTTTACACCCTAACGAGGCACTCCTTCTCCCGAAGTTACGGAGCTATTTTGCCGAGTTCCTAAACGAGGGTTCTCACTTGCGCCTTAGGATTCTCTCCTTATCCACCTGTGTCGGTTTACGGTACGGGCACCCGGAAACTCGCTAGAGGTTTTTCTTGGCAGCCAGAACCAACCAGTTGGCTTGTCCGAAGACGCGCTTCCCCGCAACTCTTGAATCACGGGATCCGGATTTGCCTGGATCCCCATCTTGAGCAACGGCCGCCCCAATCCAATCGGGCGTAGGCCTATCTGTCTGCGTCACCCCATCACTCAAACGCTTCCAAGGTGGTGCAGGAATGTTGACCTGCTTCTCATCGACTACGCCTTTCGGCCTCGCCTTAGAGTCCGACTAACCCAGGGCGGACTGACCTTCCCTAGGAAACCTTGGATATTCGGCGTCCAGGGTTCTCACCTGGATGACGTTACTTATGCCGGCAGGGTCACTTCCATGCGGTCCATCGGTCCTCACGGTCCGACTTCAACCCCCATGGAACGCTCCTCTACCAATGCCAAAAAATGGCACTCCGCAGCTTCGGTAACAGACTTGAGCCCCGTTAAATTATCGGCCCGAAGCCGCTCGACCAGTGAGCTGTTACGCTTTCTTTAAAGGATGGCTGCCTCTAAGCCAACCTCCTGGCTGTCTGAGCGTCTTCAGATCCTTTCCCACTTAGCCTGTGTTTGGGGACCTTAGCTGGCGGTCTGGGCTGTTTCCCTTTCGACTACGGAGCTTAGCCCCCGCAGTCTGACTCCCGGGATACGGATTCATGGTCTTCGGAGTTTGGTTGGATTCAGTAAGCTTGTGGGCCCCCTAGTCCATCCAGTGCTCTACGGCCACGACCGACCTCCCGAGGCTAGCCCTAAAGCTATTTCGAGGAGAACGGGCTATCACGAGGTTTGATTGGCCTTTCACCCCTATCCTCAGCTCATCCAAGCGGATTGCATCCCACACTGGTTCGGGCCTCCAGACGG
>VXNL01000042.1:7500-34901 GCA_009840635.1 Acidobacteriota bacterium
GAGCACCGCGGTCGGCACTCCGTAGCTCTTCGCGATCTCGAGACCCCTGGCCTTCCTGCGGTTGCTGAACACCAGCGCGACCTCGGCGTTCAGCGACCCGGTCTCGATGGCGTCCAGGATCGCCTGGAGATTCGAACCACGGCCGGAGATGAGCACGCCCAGGCGCCGGCCCGGGGCGGGGAGCGTTCGGATGGGTTCCGTCGTCATTGGAGCTGGCCCCGGTACCGCACCCGGGGCGGATCGGCGGCGGCCGTCACTTCGCCAAGGCGAAAGGCGCCGGAGAGGGTTTCGAGGATGGCTTGCTCGTCGCGAGCCGCCACCACCGCGATGAGACCCACACCGCAGTTGAACGTCCGCAGCATCTCCCCCTCGGCAATCCGGCCAGCGTCGGCCAGCAGCCGGAAGAGGGGAGGAAGGCGAAACGATTCAAGGTTCACCTCGGCGGACGTGCCTGCGGGGAGGACCCTGGGAAGATTGTCGCTGATTCCGCCACCGGTGATGTGGGCGAGGGCGCGCAGGCCCCGGTGGCGAAGCAGCGGACGGAACTCCGGCAGGTAGCAGCGATGCGGCGCCAGCAGGGCGTCCGCCGCCGTGACGTCCAGTCCCGGCAGGAGGTCATCGATCCCGAGTCCCAACCGTTCGAACACGATGGCGCGCGCCAGCGAATAGCCGTTGGTGTGGAGGCCGGACGAAGGAAGACCGATGAGGACGTCGCCGGGGACCGCCGAACGGCCGTCCAGGATGCATGCCTCCTCGACCACCCCGACGATGGTCCCCGCGAGGTCGTAGTCGCCGCCCGGGTAGAAGCCGGGCATCTCCGCGGTCTCGCCGCCGAGCAGCGCCACCCCGAACTCCCGGCAGGCGTTCACGATCCCGCGAATCACGCCCTCGGCGACTTCGGCATCGAGCCGTCCCATGGCGAGGTAGTCCAGGAAGAAGAGCGGCTCGGCGCCCTGGACGAGGATGTCGTTGATGCAATGGGAAACCAGGTCGTAGCCCGGGACCTCATGGCGGCCAGCGTCCCGCGCCACCCGAAGCTTCGTTCCCACCCCGTCCGTCGAGGCCACCAGCACCGGACGCTCGAAGCCGGCCGTGTTCAGCCGGAAGAGGCCCCCGAAGCTGCCCACGTCGCTCAGTACCTCCGGCCGGCGCGTGCTGGCGACCAGCGGGCGAATGCGGTCCAGGGCGCGATCGGCCTCGTCGATGTCCACGCCCGCGGTCCGGTAGTCGAGACCGCCGGCCCGGGCTTCGCGGTCAGGTCCGGACATGCACGTGGATTATCGCCGCCAGGCGCAACGCCTCCAGGCCGGAACTGTCCAGGTCCGACCGAGACCACGGCATCGCCGCACCGTCCTTGCTTCTCGTCGCGAATAATCCGCAGGTCACGGAGGCCCCCTCATGCGCAGACTCTCCCTTTCCTTGCTGATCCTGCTGGTTGCCGCCGGCGCCGGCGCCCAGGACCACGCCAAGATCCAGAAGGACTTCCCGGCCGAGGAGTTCATCGAGCGCCGGGCCCGGGTGATGGAGGCGATCGGTGACGACGCCATCGCGATCGTCCAAGGCGCGCCCGCCCCTCCCGGCTTCATCGTGTTCCGGCAGTCCAACGAGTTCTACTACCTGACCGGAATCGAGGTCCCGCACTCCTACCTGCTGATCGACGGCCGAAACCGGCGGTCGCTCCTCTTCCTGCCGCGCCGCGACCCGCGGAAGGAACGCGGCGAGGGCAGGATGCTCTCCGCCGAAGACACCGAGGAAGCGATGGCCGCCAGCGGGGTGGACCAGGTCTTCGCGATCGACCAGCTCGCCCGCCAGCTCTACGGGTTCGCCCTCCGTCCCCCTTCCCCGACCCTCTACACCTTCATGAGCCCGGCCGAGGGGCGCAGGCAGAGCCGGGACGAGAACCTGATCGGCCACGCCCAGCACGTCTCCGATCCGTGGGACGGCCGGGCCTCCCGGGAAGGCGCCTTCGTGACCAAGCTGCGGGAGCGCTACCCACAGTTTCCCATCGCCGACCTGACGCCCATCGTGGACACCATGCGGCTCCACAAGTCGCCCCGTGAGCTGGAGCTGATCCGGCGGGCGAGCGAGCTGGCCGGCATGGGCATGATGGAGGCGATGCGGTCCACGAAGCCCGGCCTCTTCGAGTACCAGCTCGACGCGGCGGCCTACTACATCTACCGGATCAACGGGTCGCAGGGCGAGGGCTACCGCTCGATCACCGCCACCGGAACGAACGCCTACTTCGGCCACTACTACCGGAACGACGCCGAGTTGAAGGAGGGGGAACTGATCCTCATGGACCACGCCCCCGACTACCGCTACTACACGAGCGACATCGCCCGCATGTGGCCGGTCAGCGGTGTCTTCACCGAGGACCAGCGGAAGCTCTACACCTTTATCGTGCGCTACAGCGCGGCGCTCCTCTCGCGCCTCCGGCCGGGCGTCACCCCCGACCAGGTGATGGACGGCGCCGCGGAGGAAATGGAGCCGGTGATCGACGAACTCGGGTTCACGAACCCGCTTCACGAAAAGGCGGCCCGGGAGGCGCTCGTCTTCCGGGGGCATCTGTCCCATCCGGTCGGACTGGCCGTCCACGATGTGGGCAGCTACCGCGCCCGCCCCTTCGAGGCCGGACTCGTATTCGCGCTGGATCCCATGCTCTGGGTCCACGAGGAGCGCCTCTACGTGCGGATGGAGGACGTGGTCGCGATCACGGAGAACGGCGTCGAGAACTTCACCGACTTCACGCCGCGCACGGTGGACGAGATCGAAGCCTTCATGCGGGAGGAGGGCGTCCTGCAGCTCACCCCGCCCGATCCCGGCACCCCGCCGCCGCCGCGTTGATCCGGGAGCGCCGGCCGATCCTGCCGGCGCATCCCGACCCCACCCCGAGCAGGGACCGACATGTCACGCGAACGCCTGAACTTTCTCTTCCTGAACGCCGGGCACTTCCTGGATCACCTGTTCATGCTGATCTTCGCGACGGTCGCGGCGCTCCGGCTCGCGGAGGAGTGGGGAATGAGCTACGCAGCGCTCATTCCCTACGCCACGCCGGGCTTCGTGGCGTTCGGCCTCGGTTCGCTCCCGGCCGGCTGGATCGCCGACAAGTGGAGCCGCGAAGGGATGCTGATCGTCTTCTTCGTCGGGGTCGGGGTCAGTTCGATCCTGAGCGCGCTGGCCCGTTCGCCGGCCGAGATCGCGTTGGGGCTCCTCGCGATCGGCGCCTTCGCCTCGATCTACCACCCGGTCGGACTCGCCATGGTCGTGCACGGGCGGCGGAAGACCGGCGTTCCCCTCGCGATCAACGGCGTGTACGGGAACCTGGGAGTCGCCGTCGCCGCATTGCTCACGGGGTACCTCATCGACACCGGAGGCTGGCGCCACGCGTTCGTGTTGCCCGGCGCGATCTCGATCGGGATCGGCGCCGCCTACGCGGCGTTCGTTTGGCAAGGCCGCAGGTCCCGGAACGGTCTCCCGGGTGAACCCGGCGCCGCCCCGGAAACCAACGCCGGAGCGTCTGCGATCGACCGCGCCACGTTTGCGCGGGTCCTGACGGTCATCGTGTTCACCACCGCCATCGGAGGCCTGAACTACCAGAGCACCACGTTCGCCCTCCCCAAGATTTTCGACGAGCGACTCACCGAACTCGCCGGCTCGGCGACCGCGGTCGGAGGCTACGCGTCCCTCGTGTTCGCGATCGGAGCGCTGGCGCAACTTGTCGTCGGCCACCTCGTGGACCATCACTCCCTGCGTACCGTCTTCCTGTTCGTGGCGGGACTGCAGGCGGCTTTGTTCGCGCTCATGGTCCAGCTGTCCGGAATCGCCGCCCTCGTCGTCGCTGCCGGGTTCATGTTCGTTGTCTTCGGGCAGATCCCGATCAATGACGTCCTCGTGAGCCGGATCACGAAGAGCGCGTGGCGCAGCCGCGTCTATGCCATCCGCTACCTGATGACCTTCTTGGTGATGGCCTCGACCCTGCCGGTCATCGCCGGGATCCACGCCGCCCGGGGATTCGGCGCGCTCTTTGTCGTGATGGCGGTCGCGGCGACGGGCATCTTCACCGCGGTACTGATGCTTCCGCGCACCGGGGCGGTCGCCGGACGACCCGTCAGCGGGCGATGTTGATCGTGACCGTGGCCGGTCCGCCGTCTTCCGTCAGGCCGTAGTACTCGAGCCGGAACTGGTCGCTCGCGTAGGCGGGGCCGCGCGGCGAGCCCTCGTGGATCTGGCGCATGATGCCGACGTTCCCCAGCGAAAGGAGGTGTCCGGGGGCCAGGTCCTTCCCCGAGTCGCGGAGCTGATCGCGGAGCCAGCGGACGGCCGCGATGGGGTCGTACCACTCGGCCATGGAGCCCTCCTGGATCACCGCGTCGTTCTCGTCGAGCACCGCGTAGTCGAAGGAGCGGAGACGCGCGAGCCACTCCTCGGTGGCCTCGATCGGAACCGGATCGCCGGCAAACGCCCAGCGGGAGATCATGTTGGACACGATCATCCGGTTCACCGTGGCCGTCTCGGGGTCGTACCAGGGATCGGGGATCTCGGCGAACGGGACTGCCGCGTCCAGCCCCGCCAGGATCTCGAGATCGGTCTCGGCGGTGTTGATGGACGCGTCCCCGACCCGGAACGCGAAGTCCGCTTCCAGGAACCCCGCGGCGGTCTCTTCCACTCGGATTGCGTCGCCGTCCGCGCGGAACATGCCCGCAAGGAGGTGCGCCCGGATGCCGCCGGGAGGGAAGTTCGGATTCGGCGGGTTGGGATCGTGACCGCCGGTCTTGTAGCCGACCACCTCACCCATCGGCAGGATCTCCACCATCGCGTCCTGCCAGCGGTAAGCCTCGTCGAGCGGCATCTCGTGGACGAACCCGGTGAGCATCCGGAGGTTCACGAAGTCGTCGGCCATCGCCTCGAACTCGGCCCGGATCGCCGCGTCGGGGTCGGCGGGAGGCTCCTCAGCGGGCGTGCAGCCGGCAAGCGCCGCAAGGAACAGGCAAACGAACGCGAACAGGCGCGAACGGGAATCTGATGTGTTCATTGGACTCCTCGATCCGCTGGGCAGCGGTCGGCGATGGCTGCCTTTACGGCTTCGAGGTGCTCCCGGGCCTCGCGGAGCCGCTTTGCGTGACGCCATTCTTCGTCCCCCTGATTGGAGCGAGCGTGAACATCACCCATGAAGTCGCGTCCATCCAGGTCCGGATCATCGCCTCCGAGCGTACGGACCTGCCGCTCCGCATCCTCCAGCTCGGCATCCAGGGCTTCGCAGGTCATGTCCGGCGGGATCGCCGGCGGCTCTGAACAGCCGCCGGCGAGAGCGACGGTCGGAATCAGCAGGAGGGTGAGTCTGGTCATGGTTCTGCCTCCTTCCGGGGGATTCAACGAGAAAAAGATCGAGGCCTTGGAATCTCGCGGTTCCTGGCGCGACGCCGGCGGACCGGACAACCGCCGAGCCTGCCGAGTCAGACACATGATCCCAGAACGCAAAACGGGGGAGCCTCCGAGGAGGCTCCCCCGCCTGGTTTGTCCCGTCCGGCGGGTGCCGGAGCGCCCGCCGGTTGGGAAAGGTTGCTTAGAACAGCAGCTTCACCGTGAAGCGGATGATCCGCGGCGGCAGCACCCGCGACGGCTGCAGGTAGCGCGAGCCGAAGCCCGTGATCAGCGCGTCCGCCTTCTGCGAGTTGAAGATGTTCGCGAAGTCGGCGCCGATCTCGATCCGCGCCTGGTCGATGTCGAACCCCTTGCGGAAGTTGATGTCGAGCAGGTCGGTGATGGTGTCCGTGCGCTCGTCGCCACGCTCGTAGGCGTAGATGGACTCCGAACCCTGCACCAGCCCCGTGGCCCGCGCGGTGGAAACCAGCGGGTTGCCGGCCCGGGCCCGGTAGTTCCAGGCGATCTGGATGTCGAGCGGAGCGATGTAGCTGCCCGCCACGTTGAACACCCACGGCACGTCGGTCAGGACCGCGCCGTCGAGCCGGTTGATCTCGCGGTTCGGGTTGTTCCAGTCGGTGCCGTCGTACGGCAACCCGTGCGGAACGCCGCGGTGACTGGAGAAAGTCGCCCCTCCGAGCAACTGCCAGCGGTTCGAGAACCGCTTCTGGAGCTGGAACGCAACCCCGTTGTAGTTGGTCTGCAGCTTCTCGAGGTTGGTGATCGTGTTGTCCTGCAGGCCCCGGTACGCCTCCTGGAGTTCGTACACCTCGTACGTCGCCTGGGGACAGGTCGCGCACTCGAAGCTGGTCAGCGTGTAGGCCGACGGCGGCCGCGCCAGGTTCAAACGCCCGAGGGAATCCCGGTGCTGGCGGCGGTGGTAGGTGGCGCTGAACGAGACCTCGGTGCCGAGGGTCATGTCGACCCCGAGCGAAATGTCGTCGCTGTAGGGGCGGCCCGAGTTCTTGTCGTAGGGCGAGGCGCCAGCGCCCGAGAAACCGTTGAACTGGGAGAGATCCACTTCGGGGCTGTCCGCCAGCGTGCCGGACGGGCCGATGTCCACCAGCCTGTCGCCGTCGAGGTCGTTCCAGCCGACCCACGCGGAGCGGCCGGCGTTCGGGTTCGCGGCCGCGGAGAGCGCGTTCCCCATCTGCGTGTAATAGCGGCCCCAGCCGCCCTTCAGCGCCGCCCGCCCGTCGCCGAAGAGGTCGTAGGCGAAGCTGAGCCGCGGCCCGACGTTCATCGGCCAGTCCGGGAATCCGCCGATCTCCGACGTCACCTCGAATGACGCGTCGGTGAGCTGCTCCGAGATGGCGGCCCAGGTCCCAGCCGGGCTGCTCTGCACGGGGATGTAGCCGTAGACGCCATCGAGACGAACACCGATGTTCAGGGTCAGCCGGTCGCCGATGGTCCAGGCGTCCTGCGCGTAGAGGGCCCACGTGTTCAGCCGCTCGTGGGACGTCTTGGGGGTCCGGGAGATGTTGATCCGGGTCGGTACGCCGTCGCTGAGTTCACCGAAGGCGTCGCCGCTCTTGAACTGGCGGCTCTCGATGTACTCGCGGGAGGCCTGTCCGCCGACCTTGAAGTTGTGCGAGCCGCCGGCAGTGTCGAGGTAGTAGGTCAGCGAACCGTTGAACTGGTTCCGGTGGTTCGGACCCCACGACTCGCCGCGCGGGTCCGCGTTGAAGAGTTCCACCCGAACCGGGTCACGCACCGCAATGTCGTTCTCCGTACAGCCACGGGCATCCGGATACTCGTCCACCGGAATGCCGCAGTACTCCGAGTAGAGGATGTAGGGAGTCACACCCGTCATGCGCCCGAAACGCAGATCGAGGAGCGCCGCATCGCCGAGCACCCGGTTGTAGGAGGCGATGTAGTTGTCGGCCCACTGGTCCTGGAAGCGCGCGAGCTCGTCGGCCACCGCGGTGTAGGGAGGGTCGCGCCGGTGATAGCGGTCCTTCCAGTTGCGCTGGAGCGTCACCGAAAGCCGGTCGTTGTCGGTGGCCTGCAGGGTGAACTTCCCGCTGAGGTTGCGGATCCGGTTGTCGTCGATCGGCTGCGGCCCAACATAGTCGGCGGGCGTGCTGACTTCCTGCTCGTGGATCCAGTCGCGGTAGGCGGTGAAGAACCACGCCTTGTCCCGGACGATGGGGCCCCCGAGGGTGCCGTTGATGTCAAGCGACTTGGTGATGGGGGCCCCGCCCGCCTCGGCGGGTTCTCCCTAGAGATCCACCGCGTTCCAGAGCCCGATGGCGTCGCCGCTGAACTCGTTGCCGCCGGTCTTCACAACCATGTTCATCAGCACGCCGCCGGTGTCGGACTCGGCCGTGTGCTGCGAGGTCTGGAAGTTGAACTCCTCGTACATGGAGAAGCCGTAGTACTGCATCGTCCAGCCGCCGGTGCTGCCGGGCCAGTTCACCTTGAGGCCGTCCACGCTGAAGGTCTGCATGGCCGCCGACGATCCGAACATCTCCATGCCGTACTGCTGCATGCCGTTACTGCCGCCGACGTCGATCCGGGTGGTCACCATGCCCGGCACCAGTCCGGCCATGACCCACGGGTTCCGTCCGGTCGGAACGGCTTCGAGCAGCTCGCGCTCGATGTTGGTCTGCACGGTGGCGCTCCGGACATCGACGACAGGCGCGTCGCCGGTGACGGTCACGGTTTCCTCAACTCCGGAAATCCCCAGCGAGGCGTTCACCTCGAGGGTCCGGGCCACGCTGAGCCGGACGCCCTCCTGTACGACCGTCTGAAAACCCGAGAGAGCGAAGCTGACGCTGTACTCACCCGGTGGGAGGGCCGGATGGCTGTACGAGCCTCCGGCTCCGGTGGTCGTGCTGCGGGGGGCGATCAGCGCCGGGCTGCTGACGGTGACCGTCACCCCGGGGAGGACGGCCCCCTGTTCATCGGTCGCTGACCCGGTGATCGTCCCGGTCTGCGGGGCGATCGACGGGTGCCACCGTATTCCGTAGAGTTCCCGAGATATCCTCTATTAGTCTCATATTTCAATGTCTTACTGTGCTATACTATTCCCTCCCGGAGCAGCGGGAACTCTCTCGTTCCAGCTCATTTCATGTCCTCTAACTGATGCCCACCAGAACCAAGAACGCCGCAATCGCTCGCCCCTACCGCCTCTCCGCCCGCTTCGTCGAAACCGTACAGCAGCCCGGACGCTACGGCGACGGGCGCGGCTCCGGCGGCCTCTCCCTGCGGGTCAAACGCACCGCCAGCGGCCATCTCTCCAAGTCCTGGGGCCAACGCATCACCGTAGAAGGACGTCCCCGTAACCTCGGACTCGGCACGTGGCCCCACGTCAGCCTTGCCGAGGCCCGCCAGAAGTGCGTCCTCAACCTGGTAGCGCGGCAGCGGGGTGAACTCGTGACCGGCCGGAGGAGAACCCTCCCCACCTTTGCGGAGGCCGTCGACAAGGTGATCGCGGTGCATCGGGTCGGTTGGAAGGATGGCAGCCGGTCCGAGAGGGACTGGCGAGTGACCATGCGGGACTACGCGATGCCGAGGTTCGGCGCGCGGCCAGTGAACCGGATCCAGACATCCGACGTGATGGCGGTCCTGCTCCCAATCTGGAACGAGAAGCGGGAGACGGCGCGACGGGTTCGGCGTCGGATCTCGGCGGTGATGCGCTGGGCGGTGGCGCAGGGCTACCGGGAGGACAACCCAGCCGGCGACGCCATCGGTGCGGCACTCCCTAAGAATGAGATCCGGCCCCAACATTACCAGGCGCTCCCCTACACGGAGGTTGCAGGTGCCGTCGCGATGGTGCGCGGATCTCAGGCTCATCCCGCGACTGTGCTGGCGTTCGAGTTCTTGGTCCTCACGGCGTGCCGGAGCGGCGAGGTGCGTGGCGCCCGGTGGGAGGAGATCGACCTCGATGCCCAAGAATGGCGCATTCCACCTGAGCGGATGAAAACGAATCGGGAGCACCGGGTTCCCCTTTCCAGCAGGGCGCTGGAGGTGCTCCGCGAGGCCCGCCCGCTCGCGGACGGCTCGGGGTTGGTGTTCCCCGCAACTCGCGGCCGCCCCGTCTCCCAAGTGGCGATCCCCAGGACGCTCCGGGGTCTCAAGATCGGAGCAGTACCGCACGGTTTCCGTTCAAGCTTTCGAGATTGGGCGGCTGAGCGCACCGAGGTGCCGCGCGAAGTGTGCGAGCTGGCGCTCGCGCACGTGAACCGCGACCGGGTGGAGGCGGCCTACCGCCGCTCGGACCTGTTCGAACGGCGGCGTGCTCTCATGGAACAGTGGTCTGCGTTTTTGGCGGAACCCGGCGTGTGATGACTTCCCTCGCGCTTCGGAGTCCCAGAATTCGTGCACGGAGGTGTTGGGGAGAAACGCCCCGGGGATAGGCCGTGCTCTTCTGCCCAGCGGTGAGTCTCCCGGGCCTCATCGGCAGCGGCCAAGACCGCGGCAGCTCCGCGGCCGCCTTGGTTCAAAACAACGAAGAGAACGCCTGCTGTCAAGAGACACGAACTTCTACGCAGTTTGGAGTGCGCCCCTGGGAGTGGACAGTCTCAGACCGCGATTTTGACAGGGGGGCCATGATGATGGGCCTCGAACTGAACTGGGCTTAGGTAGCCCAGCGCCGAGTGCAATCTGCGAGTATGGTAGGTGTCGATGAACCGCGGGAGGTCGGCGCAGATCTCCTCCAACGTCTCGTAAGCCATCAGGTAGACCGCTTCTACCTTGAGCGTCTTGATGAGGCTCTCGGCCTGAGCGTTGTCGTACGGATTGCCGCGCCGGCTATGGAACCAACCAGACCGTTTTCAGCTAGCAGCTTGCGAGAGGCCGTTGAGGCATATTGCCCGGGTTCAAGCGGTCGTCGCAACGCTACTCTCGGGGTGACCGCAAGTAGGAGTCAAGGGCTTCGGCAGGCGTCTTCCAACCGAGGGTCTTGCGGGGGCGGCTAATGGCCCAGCCCACGATGCGGCGCGACCAGGCATCGATCACCCGCGCGACGTAGACGAAGCCGCTAACCACCGCGACGTAAGGTGAGGTCGGCGACCCAGAGCTGGTTGGGACCGTCGGGTTCCATTCCCGAGCGAGATTAGGGAACACCGACAGGTTGTGGCCGCTGTCCGTCGCCGCTACAAAGTGCGGGCGGCGCCGGGGTTGCAGGCCGTGTTCCCGCATCAGCCGTCGCACCTTCTTGGAGTTGACCACGATCCCCCGGTGGCGGAGCGCTGCGCCGACACGACGGTAGCCGTAGGTTTCGACTCATCGCATACCGCCTCGATCCGCGCGACGATCCGGGTGTCGTCGGCCGGGATGCCCGGCATGTCGTAGTAGGTGGAACGCGGCAAGCCCATCAGGTCACATCCTCTGGCGACGGACATGCCGAGGGGCCGGCGGGGTGCTGACTCGAAACTCTCCGCGAGCCAAGCCTTCGGTATCTTGAGTTCGGCTAGAGCGAGTTCCATGCCGCTCCGCAGGACATTTCTCGGAGCAGCGACTTTCCCCACAAGCCAAGCAGGGTTGAGACCCACCGTCATCCGGTAAGCCTGGCTTCAAGCCGATACAGCGTGTCGGTCCTTGTCCTATCTGTCCTAGATCCTTCAACTTATGAACCACCTACCTGTGGCGCCCCAGCGCGGGCCAGAGCGTCACGATGAAGCGCTCCTCGCGGACCGGAATCCGCACGCTGCCCCGCATTCCGTCATAGAGCGGATGTTCCGAGCCCGAACTGCTCACGAGGACTTCCGGCAACTCCGCGTACACGAGGGCCAGAGCGGCATCTTCGGGCGCGGTGGGGAGAAGTTGGCCTATCAGCGCCCGCGCCTCCGCGACGCTAATCACCTCGGGGCTAACCGCCCGTGCCTGTAGGTGGAACCGGCTACCCGGAAACTGCTCCAGTTCAGCCAGTACAGGGAGTCCGGCGGCAAGCAGCGGGCGGAAGTTGCCGGGCACGGCAGCGACGATCTCAAACCCGGGGCCGGACGCCCCCACGGTCGCCACAGTCTGTCCTGGCGAGACCAGAGCGCCGGGCCGGATCCGGATGTCCGTCAACACCCCTGCCACCGGCACAATGAGTTGGCGTTCCTCAAGCGCCGCACGTGCTTGCTCGCTTGATGCGCGAAGTCCGGGAAGCCCGGCGCCGGCGGCTGGGTTCCGGGGATCCCGCAGGAGCCGGACCAGCGCGTCCTCGTACTCGTGCTCCAGACGCTGCACCTCGACCAGTTCCGCGTGGTCGTACAAGGTTCCGATGACATCGCCGGGCGTCACGGAACTCCCCGGCGTTAGTCGGATAGCCGCGACCGTCCCCGCTTCGTTCGCAACCACGGGGACTCGCCCTCGACTGTGGACCACCGCGCTCCCTTCCGCATACTCCGTCGCTTTGCCGAAGATCAGGAACGCCGCGAACGCCAGCAACAGGGCCGCCAGTCCTCCTACAATCCAGGAGCCCCATCGCTCCGAGACGTTCAGGATAGAGCTGGGGCTCTCCGAACGACGCTGTTCCTCGATCGCTTCCGGCCGGAACAGCGAGCGATCGGCTTCTGCACCCCCTTGCAGCCGGTCGTATTCCCGCAGCGTCGCCAGCGGTGGGGCGAATTCATTTGCGAGCAGCCCGGCGGTGCGCGCCAGTCCCGGTCGCAGATGGTCGTGGGCGTCCGCCGGATGACAAGCGAGAACCCCAAAAACGGTCCCCCCGAAATCGCGAATGGGCACCGCCAAGAGTGCCTGGCCGGCTCCGTGCACGAGGTCCAATTCGGGGTCGAAGAACACCGCGTCTTCCACCCGGTGTTCCAGAACCACCGTCCCGGTACGTGCCGCATAGGCGATCAGGCCCAGCGCAGCGCTTTCGGCGAACTCCTCCGCCTGCTGCAAAGGATGCGGCCCCAACAGCACTTCCGCCCAGTCATCGTAGGCGTATACAGTCGCCGTGAGTTCCGGCATCCGGCGCTCCGCCTGCGCCGCGAGATCCCGCAGCACGCCCTGCGCCGCCCGCCGCTCCCCCAGGATCGTCGTGTCATACCACGCAAAGGCCGGAAAGCCGTGGTCCGCCTCGGGCTGCGTCCGCACTAACTCCAGAAACGCCCGCCGAAACACGGCGTTCTCGACCGCCGCGGCCACCAGTGGCACCAGCCGATGCGGGTCTGGCCAACCGCTCGCGGCAAAGAACACGGCACCCGAACCCACTAGGTCGCTCCAGCGTTCGGAGGCGGCCCCGTCTCCGGCGAACAGCACGAGCCGCAAACCCGGGAATCGCTCGATCGTGGCGCGGACCGTATCGACATTCGGCACGCCTTGCGGAGCGCAACCGAGCAGCAGCGCTCCGACCGGTCTCGGATCGCGAACCTCCGACACTGGAAGGACTTCGAGCCCGCGGAGCCCTGGCAGAGCGCGGCACGCCTGAACCGCTGGTTCGCTGTCTACCGCCACGACCACCCTCGGCAGATCCGTTGTGTCTATCCAGAAGTCCCGTTCCTCTCCGGTCGTAACGAACACGGTCCGGATCGCGTTGTTTCCGCTGCCATGCACCGGCCCAAAACGCAACTCGTCCGCAACCACCCCGTCGTCCGCGCGTTCCGTCGCGGACTCGACCGCAATACGGACACCTCCCGCCGCTCCGTCCCTCACCGCCACGGCGTCGGCTTCGCGAAGGCACAGCCGCAACTGTCGCAGCCCAATGGCGCTCAGCCACGCCGGCAAAGGAGCTTCGTCAGCGATGCGCACACCGACGGGGGCTGAGATCCACTGCGGGTCCATACCCTTTATCAAGCAGCTCCTGTTTCCGGACCGCCCCGTTCGTGGGCTTGCACCAGTGAGGCGTACTCGCCGTGCAATTCCATCAGTTCCTCGTGATGTCCCTCCTCGGCAATCCGCCCCTCCTTGAGCACCAGGATTCGATCGGCGTTCCGGATCGTGTTGAGCCGCTGCGCGATCACGATCCGCGTGCAGCCAAGCCGCGCCAGGCGCGCTTGGATCTTTGCCTCCAGCTTCGTGTCCAGATTGCTCGTCGCCTCGTCCAGAATCAGTACCGGCGGACCCTGCGCCAACGCGCGCGCCAGAGCGAGGCGCTGCATCTGGCCGCCCGAGAGGAGGAAGCCACCATCGTAGAGCATCGTGTCGTACCCAAGGGGCAGTTTCGCAATATCGTCGTGGATGCAGGCCAGCCGGGCAGCCTCGATCACCTCGGCGAGCGACATCTCCGGGTTTCCGAGCGCAATGTTCTCCCGAACCGTGTCCGCCGCATACCACCCGGTCTGGGTCACCGTGCCAATACTTCGCCGCACCTCGCGTAGGTCCAGGGTCGCCAAGTCTGTCCCCGAATACAGCACGTGTCCCTTGGTCGGCTCGTAGAGCCCCAGCAGCAGTTTCGCCACGGTGGACTTTCCCGCCCCCGACGGGCCTACGAACGCCACGAACTCCCCGGGACGGATGGTGAAGGAAACGTCGTGCAGGATAACGGGCCCGGAATCACTGTAGCGGAACGTCACATGTTCCATCGCGGCCTCACTAGCATCCACCTGGCCCGCCGGACCACGCACCCGACGTTCGGGTTCGGTCTCGATCACGTCCTCGATCCGGTCCACATAACTCCCCAGCAGATAGATGGAGGACACCGTCCCCACCAGTTTGGACAGCGGACCCAAGAACCCCATGGCAAAGGCGTTCATCGCCAGCATCACGCCGAGCGTCATGTGCCCGTCCAGCACCCGCAAGGCGCCGACGATGAGCACCAGCATGGTCCCGACACCGGAAAGCGCCCCCGTGATCGCGCCCACCGTCGCGTTCAGACGGTTCTGCTCGATCCCGATATTCAGTTCCTTCACGAAGAGGTCGGTCCACTTCCGGGCCACCTCCCGCTCCGCTCCCATGGACTTCAGCGCCTCCATACCCGAGAGCATCCGCACTTGGTAGCTACGCGCCGCGGCCTTTCGCTGGATGGACTCCGAGACCAGATCGCGTAAACGAATCCGCGTCACCACAAACACCGTGACCCGCAAGACCCCCAGGAGAACCACCAGACCGGCCACCACCGCATCGGTCAGCAGCATCAGCACCAGATACGAAAGCACGAAGAGCCCGTCCAACACCGCGGAGAATGCCGTCGAGGTCAGCGCGTTGCGGATCTGGACGTGGCTGTTCATCCGCAGCATCAAGTCGCCCGAGGAACGGTTCTGCAGATACGAGAACGGCAGCTCCATCAGCCGATCCACGAACGACACCGTCAGCCGTGCGTCAATCCGCGACATCACCTCCACCGTCAGTCGTGAACGGACGAACGAGAACAGCGTCGAAAAAGCCGAGATCCCGAGCAACGCAATGGCCACCGTCAGCAGCAGGCCCCGGTCTTCACGGGGGACGATGCGGTCCACCAGCAGCGCCGTGAACAGCGGGGTTGCCGTGCCGAGGATCTGGATGGCCGCCGACATCGCCAGAAGCTGGGGGAGGTGTCCGGAGCGCAGGATGACCCTCGCGTAGTCCCGCAACACCCCACGGCCACCCGCCTTCTGCGTTCGGAAAGTGTCGGTCGGCCACAGCTCGACAGCCACGCCGGTGAACTTCCGGCTAACTTCCTCCCAGTTCACAATCCGCCGTCCCGTCGCCGGATCCATCACCCGCAGTCCGCGCTTCACCGCCCCATCCAGAACCACGAAGTGACTGAAGCGCCAGTGCAGGATCGAGCCCCGCTGCAGGCGCTGAAGATCCTCGATCGCGTCCACCCGGAGGCCCCGGCCCGCGAGCCCGTTCCGTTCGGCGAGGTCCAGCAGATCCGCCGCGGTGGTGCCGTCCCGGCCGGGAGTCAGGTGATCTCGGAGTGCGCGCACGGGAGTGTGACGTCCGTGAAAGGCCAGCACGCTCGCCAAACTGGCCAGGCCGCACTCAGTCGCGCCCGTCTGCTGTACCACGGGCACGGACCGCGGCCGGCGGAGCGTCCCGATCCCCGGAACTCGGGGTAGCCAGTCGAGGAACGACGGACGCGACGAATCAGCCATGACACCTGGAAGAAGTTGGAGTGCTCCCCAGCGTTCAGCGAATCAGGATCAGCTCCGGGGGATTTCGGGACACTCGTGCTCCGGCTCCCCGTCGGCGAGCTGCGGCACCGATACCACGCGCACCGGCGTGCCCGCCGGCAGATCGTCGGAGCAGAGCAACGCTTCGAACGTGTGCAGCAGCGTCCGGGGGTCCAACTCGGGAGAGGCGTAGATGACGAATCCGCGTACCGGCTCGTGGTCCTCGAACGTCACTGTGATCGCCGACCCGGCGGAGAGCCCGACCAGGGCTTGGGGCGGAGCGGCGAAGCGGACGTGCCACTCGCCGGCCTCGATCGCTGCCACCGGAGTCCCGCGGGGGTTGTACGTCCCCGGCGAGCCGTACACCTCGTCCACCACACCCCCCATCGGAGCGCGTAGGATCGCTTTGGCCGCTTCGACCCGCGCTTGTTCGGCAGCCGTTTGAATAGCCGCAAGCTGGGCTTGGGCGGACTCGAGATGCGCGCCCGAAACCTCCACCTCGGCCTCCACTTCCGCGAGCTGTTCCTCCGAGAACAACTCCTGTCGCCCCCGGCGGCGCTCGTAGCGCTCGTCGGCCTGCTGCGCTTCCACTCGAGCGACCTTCAGTGACGCCTCCGCCTCCGTCACCGCCGCCAACGCGATGTCCAGAGCACGGCCCACCGACTCGGAATCGAAGCGCGCCAGGGGCTGACCCTCCCGCACCTCGTCGCCCGGCTGGACGAACCGTTCCAGCAGCCGGGCGTCGAACGGCGCGGGTACCACCACCCGGCGCTCCCGCACCACCACGCCCACGTGACCGTAATTCTGGGGCGGCTGCCCATAGCCGAAGTCCGCCGGGTTTGCTAGGTGTTGGGCAGCACTCAGCGGTTCGTCAGGTCGGCGCTGAGCTTCCTCCGCTGAGCCACAACTGGCGAGGATCGCCAAGACCACTAGACCAGCACCCAGCGAAACTCCGTAACCCGCGCGCTTGATCAACGTTCGATTCGCGCCTTTAGGGAACGATATGTGCGGCTCAGGAAGTCGTGAATCACAAGTTCCTGCGCCCGCGCCGACGCCGGAAACACCCGATTGGCGTGCATGTGCATCAGGTTCCGAAGCAGTTCGTCCAAAGGACATTCCAGGTCTCCGTCCTTCTCCAGTTGCCGGAATCGCCGCGTGATCTCCCGAGTCGCCTCGGACCGCCGCCGCAACACACCGTCGAACGCGGCGAAGCGGACGCTTTCCGGCGAGTTCCCGGTGACCAGCGCCTCGAGATCCCTGCGCTCCACGCGCAGCCGCTTCGCCAGCCGTCGCCGCACGGTCCTGTCCACGCGGAACTCCCGTCCGAACGCCTCCCGCGCCTCCGAAACGACCCGCTCCCTACCATCGTAGTCCAGCCCAAAATCCGCCAGCAGCCGGTCCCATCCCATTGCCACTGCCTTCCAGCGTAGGTCGTCCTCCCCGTCAAGCAGCGTAACCACCCGAAGTGCGGCGACGCTGTCGTGGCAAAACCAGTGCTCCGCGAGTTCGATCCCGCGACTGCCCCCGTAGCGCTCGATCTCCCGCACGTAGGTGTCGAGGTTCACCCGGTGAACAGCGCCAGTCTCCACGAGCGGTCCGAGCAGCGCCGACATCCTTTCCTCTAGCAAGCGCCGTTCGGCCGGCGCCCCACGGAAGCGGAAGCGGAGATGGTGGTCCGGGTCCGTATAGCGAATGAAGAACCACGGCCCGCCGGACCCAGCCACCTCTGGGAGCGCAGTCAGCGGTGCGACCACGTCGCGAAGCACCCGATCCAGCGTGCCTGGGGCCGCGTAAAGCTTGTAGTACAACCACTCCGCGCCCGGGATGAAGGTCCGGGGAACCGTCGGCACACTCATGTTGCGTGGCTCATTACCGTCGTCGCCATCGTCCGCGAGCGGCACCTTGCGTACCACCGGCAGGATGACTTCGTTCCGGTACCTGCCCTCCGGCCCGCTAACACATCCCTTTAAGTCCTCGGCCAGCGTCTCCTCGAGGATAAGGCTTGGGCGGCGGGCAGCGTGATCAGCCAGTACGGAGCGGCACAGGGGGTTATTGAGGTCCAGAAGCAACTGATTGTCGCCGTCGCGCAGCCGCACAAAGTCGGGGAGATCCAGTTCCTCGACCAACGCGGCCAATGCTTCCACGCGAGCGTTCGCCATCTTGGCCTTCCCGATGGCTTCATACGTGGCGCGCTCACGGCCCACCCTCCATCGCGCCAACGCATAGATCGCCCGACCGTAGGTGACTCGAGGAAGAAAGGGCAGACCGCTTAGCGATCCCCAGCGCCATCCGAAGCTCGCCACGGCCCCATCGTTCTGGAGGGCACAGAGGAACCGATACACTCCGGAACTGCGTCGATAATTGTGCGCCGAGGTCAGGCGTGGGCGCACTTCTCTCCCGTCCTGACGGGATCGTAACCGGAACCGGCCACCTTCCAAACGCAGAAGCAGATCCTCTACCGTGAGGCGGTACGGTCGGGCCAGTCGCGAGTGGCCGGCGCAGCTCAACTCGACTTCGCGGAGATGAGGCCGCCTTACGACGTTGCCCAAGCGTCCTTCCGGGGTGTGCACGATCTCCGCATAGAGCACGTCGGGGTGCAGCGCCGACTCTTCGCCCAAATGCCAGCGCACCTGGTCCAACAGGACACTGTCGAGATCGCAGAACCTCCCCAACATGCGGGCACCCGAGGGGCCAGAGCTGCCGTGATAATAGATCCGGTAGTTGCCGCGGCGGACAGCTTCCTCGGAGTCGGCAATCAAATCGAAGTGGATGGCCAGCGCGTCTGGGAGCACGGCTCGTTCCGAAGGAGCAAGCCGGTCGAGCAACTCGTCATCGAGTTCGAGGCTGGTCGGGATTCTAGTCCCGAGGTCAAAAAATCGGTTCGCCAGAGGTTCTCGCATTGCGCCTCGTTCGCCTGAATGCCTCGGGGCTCCCGCCGCCCCGATTGCGAGCCCCGCGAGCAGTGGTGAATCCGGCATACGCCGACTCAGATCCGGACCCAGCGGCCCGAGGCCGCGCTCTGGATCGAAGACTTCCGCAAGCGGTACCTCCTGCGCCTCGTACCGCTCCCGAAAACGGTTCTTCACGTCTCGCAGCGAATCGTGTGCCGCCCCGGAAAGCCGCCACAGCACCTCGGCGCCCCGAAGCGTTTCCGACACGACATCGTCCGAAATACGCAGATCCGCACCCTCCTTCAACATGTCCACTTGCAGCAGCCGGTCCGAGGCCTCCTGACCGAGATCGCCCGTCCACACAGCGTTCACCGCGTCGTACGCCTCGCGTGGCGCGCCAACCCCGTGTGCGTCGAGGCGGTCGAGTGCCTCGCGCAGCCGCCACACTGGGGCCGCAGACTCGGAAAGCGCTGCATCCGATCCCAACGCTTCGAGGACTTGATCGAGCGCGTCGCTACCGACCACGGCGGGGACCAATTCCGGCAGCAGCACCTGCGCTTCGATCAGGTCATCAAGGTACTCGTCTATATCGGCCGGTTGGATTTCCGGATCCGTAATCGCGGCAGTGAGCGCAGCGTGGTAGTCGGCCAGGGGCTTAGCCTCCTCCGAGCGCCACCGTAGCGCTGCCGTAAGGGCTTCGTCACTTTCGAGGAACGCCACTTCGGGCCGGGGCGCGCCGCCGGTCCGGCGCGTCTCCACATATTGGTATCCGCCCGGGACAGCCGTGAGTGTGTCATTCGGACGGTAACGGAGACGTTTCCGAACGCCGTCCTCCTTCAAGAGACTTTGAACGAGCTTCGCCAATTGCGCAAAATCAAGCGCAGAGCGACGGCGGTACCGTTCGTGCCCTGCGAGTCGGAGACTCGTCGTTCCGCCGACTTTCCCGACCGAGACACCCGCGAACAGGCCGAAAGGCGTGCAGCGATCGCACATCCGCGCAAAATACTGCACTAACGTCCGCTCGATGCGCTCCCGCCGCCGTGATGCTGGCCGGTCCGGCCAGCCCGTCGAGTTGTCGGCAAGGGCCGCGCTCGCCACTCGCAAACTGTCGGCGACTGTCGGTGCCGAAAGCTGGTAGGCCAGCGCGCGACGAAGCCGGTCGTGGACATCCGGTCTCGCGGCGCCGCCGGAACGCTTGGGAACTGCGACTGCGTCACCGCCCTTCCAGTGCATGAAATCTCCCACCGGAAGGAGTGGCGTCCGGAGGACGAAGAAACCAGAAGATCGATACCCGGCAACCAAGCTGCCCTCGCCGGGATCGGTGACTCCTTTGGACACCGCAGCGGTCACCGAAGCGACTTGTCCCGACCAGAGTCTGTTGGCGAAATGGAGGTCAGGACAGCAGCAACAGCCGGTCCCACTTCGGCTCTATTTCACTGAAACCCGCCAAGAGCGCAAGGCCCACTCCAGCCGACCCGGTCAGGAACGATCCGTCGTTCAACCATCCCAATCGGTCGTTGCCAAGATCGCCCCACATTCGATAACCGCCCACACCTTCTCCCGCCCTCCGGTGGTTCAGCGTCGCTCGAAACCAAGCCGATGCCCCTTCCCGGAACTCCGCGTCCCCTTCGTTGCGGGCCAATCGGTAGAAGATCTGAGCATTTCCCGCCGCCCCGTGGCAGAGCCCCGCATCGCGAACCTGCGCCTGATCTGGAGGCACCGCAGCGCACGCGAGGGCGAGCGATCGTGCCCAGTGAATGCTCTCACGGTCGCAGATCGCGTTCGCCGCCTGCAAGGTAACAGCCGCAGCCCCGAGAGGGCCATAGCACCACGCCATCCGCCGGTTCGGCTGCCGGTCCACACCGGGCGCGATCCATGACGGAAGCTCCGCTCGCTCCGGATCGGGCTGATTCGATCGGAGCCAACGAAGACTCCGACGAAGCAATCGTTCTGCTCGGGCCACTTCGATCCCCGCCTCGCAGACCTTGGCGAGAAGCCAACACACACCGGGTACGCCATGCGCAACTCCGAGATTGTAGTACCCGTTCGGTGCCCGTTCGCGCTGCCACCGGGGAAGGAACTCGGGAGCCGTAATCCAGGTAATCCCCTCCTCTAGCTCAACCGCTTCCTCTTGAAGCCGGTCCAACACAAGCTCCAGGCCCCGCTTTGCCGACTCAATCGGAAGCCGCTCGACAAAGTACACTCCGACACCAACGAGCCCACCGATCAGATCATAGCCTTGACGGCGTGGCCAGTTCTTGAGCGACGCATCAAGAAGACGGTCCAGCTGAACTGCGACGGAATCCTCCTCAGCATTCAGATGCGTAGTCATCCAGCCAAGCCCAGCCCAACCGCTATAGAGACTAAGCGCGCGCCTCTTCACCTGCAAGTCAATGCAACGATCCACTATCGCGCTACAGGTTTCGAAACCGTCGGTGATCACGCCTGCCTCGTCGGCGTACGCGTGGAACAGCCCCCAAAAGCCACTGGCAGGCGCGCGATGTGTTCTCGGCGCTTCTGTCCCACCGGCACGATCCGATACCTGGGAAAGATCCACTGCTATTTCCCTGACAATAGTGGACGCGGAAACTGCCACGTCCCCCCTCAAGAATGAGAACCTTCTTCCCTGCAAATCCAACATCAACTGAATGTCGCTTTGCCGTTACTCGCTTTCGACCTAGAACAGCAACGTACTGCACGAATCGCCTTATCGGCACCCGTATTGGACTGGCACGGCACCATCATCAGAGACGGTTCAGTTCGCGGACTCCCCTAGCGGGCCTTGAAGGGTCGGCTACAAGGCGCGCTATGGTGGTCTAGTCTCATCCGACGTCGCGTTGATCAAGTGGGCTCACTCCTCATGTCAATCCATGGTCAAGCTTTATCTCACACGCGAAGCGCCAGAACGACAAGTCCTTCCCTCCCGTCTTGGGAGGAGCCCATCAGCCACCGCCATGTATGACTAGGGCGGCGACAACACGACCCCTCCGTAATCCACGGTAGAACCAACGACTCGGCGCTGCAAGCTCAGAGCCTCACGGACAGTTGGGTCCGCAGGAATCCTTGTCGCAGGTGCCGCAGTCCGTGGCGTCGGTTCCACAGTTGCCACATGTGTCCGCACACGTGTCCTCACAGGTCTGCGGGCATGTGGCGTCGCAGGTGCCCCCACATGAGTGACCACAGGTGCCGTAACACGACGGCTGGTCACACGTTGGATCATAGTCCGACTGACCATTCCCTCCCGCGACGTTCTTGGTCTCTTCAGGACCCAAATGTGTAATCGCACGCCGCTTCAGGGTGAGTTTCTTTTTCACGATCTTTCCTTTGCAGTCATCATGGAGGATTTCTGAGGCGAACCGGAAAACCAGTTCACCTCAGAATTACATTCGTCATTGTGACTCGCTGTCAAGACCTCAACGACATCAGAAAAGCAGTTTCGCAGTGAAGCGCACGATCCGTGGCGTCAGCCGCGAGGTCGGCGCCAGGTACCGCGAGCCGAAGACGGTACGCAGGCCGAGCGCCGGCTGCGAGTTGAAGATGTTTGCAGCGTCCACACCAACCTCGAACCGCGCTTCGCCGAGATCAATCATCTTGCGCACGTTGACGTCGAAGAGCTTCGTGATGGCCTCGGTACGCTCGTCGCCGCGCTCGTAGGCATAGACCGATTCGGAACCCTGCACGAGGCCGGTCGCCCGCGCCGTCGCGACGAGCGGGTTCCCCGCTCGCGCCCGGTAGTTCCAGCCGACCTGGACGTCCCACGGCGCCAGGTAGCTACCGGCGACGTTTGCGACCCAAGGCAGGTCGGTCAGGATGGAACCGTTCTCCCGGTTGATCAATCGGTTCGGATTGTTCCAGTCGCTGCCGTCCCACGGCGGGCTGTGCACGACACCCTTGTGGCTCGAGAAGGTCGCGCCGCCGAGGATCTGCCAGTTGTTTGAGAGCCGCTTCTGGAGCTGGAAGGCAACGCCGTTGTAGTCGCTCTGCAGGAGGTCGATGCTCGTGATCACGGTGTCCTGGCCAGTTCGGTACTCCTCTTGAAGCTCATAGACGGTGTACGAGGGCTCCGGGCAATCGCTGCACGAGAACGCAGTCTGATTGTAGGCGGACGGTGGCCGAGCCCGGTTGCGCCTACCGAGCGAATCCCGGTGCTGGCGGCGGTGGTACGTGGCGCTGAACGAGACGTCCGATCCGAGCGTCATGTCCACTCCGAGCGAAATGTCGTCGCTGTAGGGCCGGTTCGCATCTGCGTCGTATACCGTGCTGGCGCCGCCGCTGAAGCCGGTGAACTTGGAAAGGTCGATCTCCGGGCTGTCCACCAGGGTGCCCGACGGCCCGATGTCGACCTTCTTGTCTCCGTCGAGGTCGTTCCAGCCGACCCACGCCGAGGAGCCGGCGTTCGGGTTGGCGCCACCGGTGAGCGCATCGCCCATCTGGGTGTAGTAGCGGCCCCAGCCGCCCTTCAGCGCGGCCCGGCCGTCACCGAAAAGGTCGTAGGCGAAGCTCAGCCGCGGCCCGACGTTCATCGGCCAATCGGGCAGACCGCCAATTTCCGAGGTGACCTCGAAAACAGCGTCGGAGAGTTGCTCCGAAAGCGCTGCCCAAGTCCCCGGCGGGCTGCTCTGCACCGGTACGTAGCCGTACACGCCGTCGAGCCGCACGCCGATGTTCAGGGTGAGGCGATCGCCGATCGTCCAGGCGTCCTGCGCGTAGAAGGCCCAGGTGTTGAGTCGGTTCTCGGCACTGAACGGAGTTCTCGAGATGTTGATCCGGTCGGGTACGCCGTCGTTCAGTTCACCGAACGCGTCGCCGTTCTTGAAGTTCCGAATGTCCCGGCCCTCGCGCGAGGCCTGTCCGCCGATCTTGAAGTTGTGCGAACCGCCCTCGGTGTCGAGGAAGTAGGTGACGGATCCGTTGAACTGGTTGCGGTACACCGGACCCCAAGACTCACCGCGGAAATCGGCATTGAACAGATCGGCGCGGACCGGATCCCGCACTGCGATGTCGTTCTCGGTACAGGGGCCGGCATCCGGGTACTCGTCCACGGGAATCCCGCAGTACGTCGCATACAGGATGTACGGGGTCACGCCCACCATCCGGCCGAACCGGAGATCGAGAAGCGCCGAATCGCTCAGCACCCGGCTGTAGGAACCGATGTAGTTGTCGGCCCACTGGTCCTGGAATCGGGCGAGTTCGTCCGCCACCGCGGTATAAGGGGGATCGCGGCGGTGGAAACGCTGCTTCCAGTTGCGCTGCAGCGTGACCGACAGCCGGTCGTTATCGCTGGCCTGCCAGGTGAACTTGCCGCTGAGGTTCCGGATCCGGTTGTCATCGATCGGCTGCGCCCCGACGAAGTCGGCCGGAACGCTGACCTCGGCGTTGTGGTCCCAGTGCCGGTAGGCGGTGAAGAACCACGCCTTGTCGCGCACGATCGGCCCGCCGAGGGTCCCGTTGATGTCAACGGCCTTCGTGATCGGGTTCGCGCCCGGCTGCTCGGCCTCGCCCTGCAAGGACGTGGCGTTGTAGAGGCCGATGGCATCACCGGAGAACTCGTTTCCGCCGGTCTTCACTACCATGTTCATCGAGACGCCGCCGGTGTCCGACTCGGCGGTGTGCTGCGAGGTCTGGAAGTTGAACTCCTCGTACATCGAGAAGCCGTAGTACTGCATCGTCCAGCCGCCGGTGCCGCCGGGCCAGTTCACCTTGAGTCCGTCCACCTGGAAGCTTTGCATGGTGGCGGAGGACCCGAAGATCTCCATGCCGTACTGCTGCATGCCGTTGCTGCCGCCGACGTCCACGCGGGTGGTCACCATGCCCGGCACGAGTCCGGCCATGACCCACGGGTTCCGTCCGGTGGGGACGGCCTCGAGCAGTTCGCGCTCAATGTTCGTCTGCACAGTGGCGCTGCGGACATCCACGACGGGAGCGTCGCCGGTAACCGTCACGGTCTCTTCGACGCCTGAGATCCCCATGGAGGCGTTCACCTCGAGGGTGCGGGCCACACTGACCCGAACGCCTTCCTGAATCACGGTCTGGAAGCCGGAAAGCGCGAAGGTGACCGTGTAGTCGCCTGGCGGCAGTGCCGGGTGGCTATACGAGCCACCCGCGCCGGTGGTCGTGCTGCGGGGCGCGATCAGAGCGGGGCTGCTGACGGTGACCGTTACCCCGGGGAGGACGGCCGCCTGTTCATCGGTCGCGGTCCCAGTGATCGTCCCAGTCTGTTGGGCAAACGCGTGCACCGCGAAAAGCAGCGCGAGCGCGACCAGAAAAATTGCGGTCTTACGCATGAATAACCTCCTCACGGGGCATGGTTGGGTGGGCCGAACCCGGGCCGTTCAAGGTGGCGCCGGAAAGCCGGAAAGAATGCGCGATGGCTGGACCCGGCCGCCCCGTGAGGACGCGTCCGTGCGCACGATCGACCGAACAAGACGAATATAAAGGATGGAGAGTCAATTCGAGAGAAAGTATCACGCAAGGGGCATTCCCTCCTAATGCACGGGTTAGGGCCGGAGTGCAAGAGTAATACAGTCCATTGTTTCAACGGTTTATGAAACGGATAGCCAGCGTCATAAACGCGTCCCGGTTCGGATTTCCGGTTTTCCGAACCGAAACTCCAACGAGTCGTAGTTTCCTGACGGCCTCATTCCGCCGCCTGTGGTGGCGACTGCTCCCGAACCGTGGACGGCGCAACAGCCGCCGGAGGCGCGGCACCTGCCGCGGCACGGGCGATCAGAGCTGGCCGTCCTGGCTCTCGTCCGGGAGTTCGCGGCCGATCCGGACTCGTTCGACGGGAGCCGGTTGCCATGGGACGTGGCGCGTAGAGCCGATTCCCGCCCGAAGCTCATGGACACCGTGGCGTCCGCCGCCGACCCGCTCGACCCCGACGGATGGCTTACCGCCGGGATGCTGTTGCGGCGAACGCTCGGCGCGGGCTGCCCCGCCCTGCTGGAGTGGACGATGGCAATCCGGACCCACTAGAATGCGTTTTCCTCGCTTCGTACCAGGGACGGGAGGTCGCGTCATGCTGGGTTCTTATCCGCGACCATGTCCGGTTGCGTTCCTTCGTGCAATCCCTGCCGCTCTGGTTCTGATAGCTGTTTCGTCCATCGCGGACGGGCAGGAAAGAGCTCCGCGGAACCCTCCCGAGCCATTCCGGGTTTTCGTCCACACCATCGAATCGACCGAAGCGGAGTCGAAGGCGCGTCTTGAAGAGGCACTGCCGATGGTTCGGGAACGGGTGAAACGCCGCCGGAGATGGTTCCAACTGGCTGATTCCCGTGAGACCGCCGACATCACAATGCGGATCAACCACTACCGGGTAGCGCACCCAAACGATCACCGGAGCCGGCCCCGGAAAGAAGCGATGGAGGACTGCCAGGCGATGGAATTCCACTCTGTTGATGCGGTCGCTCTTGCCGGCGACTTGAGGGCACAGTTGTCCGGCCTGGATTACCGGTGTATCGAGGAAGGACCCAGTCTCCGGAACGCCGCGAGCCACCTCGCGGAGGAGTTGGAACGCTTCTCCAAGGAGAACTACAGCACTCTGGAGCGGCTCCGAGCCACTGCGGGTTCGCGTGAACCGAGCCAAGGCGACAAGACATGGCGCTGACGAACGCGCTGCGGACGGCGGGCGTGGGCGAGCGCCCGACGGGCCGGAGCGGCACCACCCTCGGGCGGAAGCGCGGGCGGCCGCGGCCGACGCTCCCGCCGGAGGCGCTCGAACGGCCCGGCATCCACGTGGGACCAGGCTTCGTCGGGATGGATCTTGATGCTCTACGCCGGGTGGAGCAGTACACCGCGCGCTTGGAAGGCGAACTCTTGAAGTCGGACGGTCCGGATCGCGAGGAGCGCCCGGAGAGAAGCCGACGGTACGTCCGTGAGCCTTCCGGGTGCCGAGGTTAGTGCGCCGCGCCGCGGAGCCGAAGCCCGTATAGCGGGCCGATGGGCGCCTCTCAGGCACGGCTTGGGTGTCAAATCCCGCCCGAGCGCATTTGGACGCCCTTGGGGGCTTCTCACGCGGCGGGGGAGAGAGCATTCATCCGAGAGCGCCTGCCGCGTAAGTGTGGTTGGCCGATCCACAAGGAACTCCACGAGGCTCGCGCGCTGGAGCGGGGTGCGTGCGACCGCGCGAAGCCAGACCAGGAACGGGCCGTTCCGGGCCAGGAGCGGCGCTGTGAGCCTCCGGACGGGTGTTTGTCAGTTCGGGAAAGCACTTGCAAGGCTTCTGGAGCCACGGATCCAGGCGTGACGGGGGGCGCACATCCGGCCGAGGAAGACGGCGAGCCGGGTGATGGCATGGACGGTTTGAACGGTAGGAACCCTTGGGGCGTGAGTAGACTGGCGAGTGATGATGAACTGGCGGCGGGCGGTATCCGGGTTGCAGTATCGGATTGCGATGAGCGGGGAAGTGATCATTGCCTTGGAGCCCGGGGCGGCGGTGATGGCCGAGAGCAGCCGACTTGTCTATCGCTACGGAGAAGTGGATTGGTCACTCGCCGCGAGCGACCGGGGCGTCGTCGGGAAGTGGCTGCATTCCACGCAGCGCCGGGCGGCCGGGATGGCGGCGCGGATGAGCCAGTACAGGGGAGCCGGCGAGGTGGGGTTCGCGCCAGCGAGTCCGGGCCTGGTGGTGCCGGTGGAGTTGGCGGCAGACCTGGCTGATGTGGTGTGCCAGGCCGAGAGCCTGGTGGCGGTTGAGGCGGACGTCCGGACGGATGTGGCCCTGGTGCGTCGGATCCGGGAGGCGAGGTCGCGGACGACGTTGACGATGATCCGGTTGGCGGGAGACGGCCTGGCGTTCCTGTGTGCACACGGGACGGCGTTGCCGGTGAGACTGGAAGAAGGAGAAGCCGTGGAGGCCGCGTGGTGGGCGGTGGCCTGGTACGAGGCGACCGCCGACTACCGGATCTTGACGGCAGATAGTGGGGGGATAGTGCGGGACGGCCCAAAGTTGATGGCCCGGATCACGGGACCGGGACGGGTTGTGCTTCAGGGGCAGCGCGGAGGTATGCGGGGGTGGTGAGCCAGGTGTTGCCGTCGCTCTCCCAGCCCGTGAGATAGCGGGCCTCCTCGACGGCGCGCCGGCCCTCGATCCGGCTCATGTGGAGCACGAGGGAGATGC
>VXNL01000107.1 GCA_009840635.1 Acidobacteriota bacterium
GGACGGCGCGGCCCACCTTTTCGTGGTGGCACCCGAGGAAGCTCGTCCACTGCGCCCGCGTGAACACGCCGCCGTGGAAGCAGGCCAAGGCGATCCACTCGGCGCGGCGTCCCTTCCACCCCAAGGGCTCCAGCGCCCGCGCGCGTTTCTTCAGGCGGAGAACCTCTTCGCTCGCCGCAGCGCTGAACCGCCGACCCTGTGTGCCCATGCCCGAAACGGTGACCGGCCTTGCGACGGCAAGTCAACCTCTTGGAAGTGCCCGGGATTCCGATGGCGTCCGGCGATGTCCGGTACGGTCCGCGCGACTTTGCTCGCCGACGCCAGCGGGATGGCCGGCACCGGAGCAGCATCTCGCGCGTTTTGCCGATGTCCAACGGGGCACACCGGAGTCCGCAGCGCGTTTGCCCGATGAGTCGGGGATCGGGCATCTTTGAGTCGAGTTGCCGAAGTCTTCGATCCGAGTCGGGTTCGGAAGGACGATGAGAACGAGATTGCCCCCAGCCAACGTGAGCGGAGCCCCGGTTGGATCTCCTCTACATCCGTCGGCATCTGACCGAGCCCCGGTGCATCGGTTGGCTTTGCCGGTTGTCGCCTTGGCGCTGTTTCTGGCGGTGCTTGAGGCCTGCGACCCGGGTGGGGTGGCCGAGCCGGAGGCGGCGCTTGAGGTCGTGCCCGACTCGGTAACCCTCACGCACATCGGGCAGAGGTTCGCGTTCTCGGTCCGGGGCGGCGGCACGGACGCGGTCCAATTGCAGTGGGTCAGCCGGGACACGACGGTGTTCGTCGTGGACGCGAACGGGTCGGTGACGGCACGGCGAAACGGCGCGGCTCAGGTCGTGGCCCGGACTTCGATGTCGGCGGACGGGGCGTTAGTCCGCGTGCGGCAGGCCGCGGCCGCGCTCGAAGTCACTGGAGACGGGCAGCGGGCGGCCGTGGGGTTCGCGCTGCTCGACCCCGTCGGCGTGCGGGTGCTGGATGCCGGGGGTTCACCGGCATCGGGGGTCGCGGTGCGGTTCGACGTGGCCGCGGGTAACGGCCGCGTCGAGCCATCGGCAGTGCACAGCGATGGCGAGGGTGTCGCGGCGACCGAGTGGACGCTTGGACCGGAGCCGGGGCGGCAGACGCTGACGGTATCGGTCGACGGAACAGCCAACGTGACCATTGCGGCCACGGCTTTGGGCCTCGACGAGGCGGTCGCGTCCTTCGAGTTGCGGTCGGGAGGGGATCAATGGGCATGGCGCGGACGGGCACTGACAGAGCCCGTCGCGGTGCGCGCGTTGGACGAGGGAGGCCGGGCCGTGTCCGGAGCGACAGTGCGGTTCGAGCCGGGAGCCGGGAGCGGTCGCGTGGATCGGGAGACGGCCGTGACCGACAGCGCCGGGGTGGCCACGACCCATTGGACCCTCGGGGCCGATGCCGGGCTCCAGACGCTTTCAGTATCGACGGGCGGCGACTACAGCTCGGAGGTCACCGCCACGGCGCGGGACCCCGACGAGGCGGTGTCCGCGGTCGAGGCGCACTCCGGCCAGAAGCAGTGGGCCTTGGCGGGACACGCATTGCCGGACTCCGTCTCGGTGCATGTGGTGGACGAGGGGGGGGAGCCGGTCTGGGGCGCGGCAGTCCGGTTCGAGCCGCACGCGGGGAGCGGGCGGGCGGATCCTGAAACGACCGCGACCGACAGCCTCGGGCTGGCGACGGCTGTTTGGATGCTGGGGCCAACCCTTGGCGCTCAGCGGCTATCGGTCACGGCGGGGCAATCCGTGGTGGGGTTCGATGCGACAGCAGTATCCGACGAGGGCGTTTGCAACCGGACCCCGGCCGTGAGCGCGGAGATCGCCAGGAAGGCGCGCGTCGAGAGCTGCGCCGAGGTGACCGACGAAATGCTCGGAGGCGTCTTCTTCCTCGACTTGGGAGGCAAGGGGATCACACGGCTTCGCAGCGGCGATTTTGACGGGCTCGTCGCGTTGAGAGGCCTGTATCTGAACGTCAACCAACTGGAGGAGTTGCCACCCGATATCTTTCAAGGACTCCCCTCGCTGTTGACGCTTTGGTTGGCGTACAATCCGCTTGGGGAGCTTCCGCCGGAAATCTTCGCGGGTCTGACCAACCTCTCCAGCTTGGCACTTAGCCGGACTGACCTTGCGGCGCTGCCGCCGGGGGTGTTCGACGACCTCACGAGCTTGGAAGGGCTCTACCTGGATTGGAACTCGCTCGAATCGCTGCCGCGGGATGCCTTCACGGCATTGTCGAATCTCCGCGTGCTGAACCTTAGGGAAAACGAGTTGGCCGAGTTGCCGCCGGGGCTCCTCCAGCCGACGTCAAGGCTGGAGGAACTCTGGGCCGGGAGCAACCGTCTGAATCATGTATCGGAGGGCGTGTTCGAGGGGTTGTCGAAGCTGAAGACGCTGGACTTGAACACCAATCTGATCAGGGGTTTTTCGCCCCGGGCATTCGAGGGACTGTCGGACCTGGAGGGGATCAGGTTGGAGACCAACCGTCTGGATTCTCTGCCGCCGCGCCTCTTCGCGGGCCTTTCGAGCCTCGAATACGTGCGCCTTTTCGGCAACCCCGGCGTACCATTCCCGGTGCACGTGCACCTCGTGCGGGCCGACACCTCCGACCTGCTCGCACCGGGACCGGCGCGCGTCGAACTCCGGGTGCCCGGCGGCGCCCCGTTCGCGTTCCGCGTCCCCTTGTCCGTGCAGCGGGGCGGCGCTTCCGGCGGGTTCCTTTCCGTGGAGGTGGGCGACACGTTGGGCCGCGCGGTCGAGGTGACTCCGGCCGGTGCGGGGGCGGTGCACGTGAGTCTCGGCGCGCCGCCAAGCCCGCCCGAGGGATTCGGCGAGTTTCGCGTGGTTGCGGGCGATCCGATCGCGCTGTTCGCCGAGGCGGGCAACCGGACGCCGGTGATCCGGACGGTGATCCCCGCGCACCGGTTGCAGGTGGGGGGACCGGCGGCGGATCTGGCGCTCGACGACTACTTCGGCGACCCGGACGGCGATTCGCTCGTCTACGAGGCGGAGTCCGGCGATCCGGGCGTGGCCGGAGCGAGGATCGAAGGCGGAACGCTTTGGCTGGAGCCGGGAGCGGTGGACACGACGGAGATCGAGGTAACGGCGACCGATCCGGATGGGCTGCGTGCCGTGCAGAGCTTCCGGGCGTGGGTGGTCCCGGCGCCGGACCCCGGCGCGTTCAACATCGAACTCATCTTCGGTCCCGGCTTCACGGAGGAGGCGAGGGCGGAGATCCGGCGGGCGGCGGAGCGCTGGATGGAGGTGGTGG
>VXNL01000066.1 GCA_009840635.1 Acidobacteriota bacterium
CGGTGCTCCGCACCGCGCACGGCGTAACGCCACCCGGAAAGGACGGCTCCCACCTCGGCGTAGAGCCAGACCGGCACGGACGGCGCTCTACGCCGCGCACGTCGCAACCACACCCAACCGCGCCGCTTGTACGGCTTGGCCCGCCGGCCTGCAAGCCGATTCTGTCCCCCTCACTGATCGGACGCGATAGCCTCTCACCCGGGAGGCGCCCATGAGACGCATCGCACTTCTCGCCCTGGCGGCGTTGCTCGCGCCGGCAACCGCACTCGCTACCTGGTCGGTGATCGCGGTGGACCGCAACTCCGGCCAGGTGATCGTCGCCTCGGCCACCTGCGTTCGCCAGTCGCGGTTTCCGCCCCGGCCCGCCCGGGACCTGATGGACATCCAGGCCGTCATCGTGCCCGGCGTGGGAGTCGCCGCCTGCCAGGCCGGCGTGGACAACACCCGCGCGAACCAGATGCTCGTCTATGAGGAGATCCGGAAGGGGACCGACCCGGAGCGGATCATCGAGCTCCTTCGCGAGCAGGAGAACCTGAAGGACGAACCGCAGATGGAACGGCGGCAGTTCGGCATCCTGGATCTCCAGGGCCGGAGCGCCGGCTTCAACGGGAGCCGCAACAGCGCGGCGTCGCTCTACGTGGCGGGCCAGGTGGGAGACGACATCTTCGTCCAGGTCCAGGGGAACATCCTCTTCGACGACGACGTGGCGGAGGACGCCGTTCTGGCCTTCATGAGGGCGAAGGGCACCCTGGCCGACCAGGTGATGGCCGCCATGGAAGGCGCGGACCGCGCCGGCGGCGACAAGCGCTGCACCTGCGAGGAGGAACCGAAGCCCGCGGCACCCTGCGACGGGAAGACCTCCCACGTCGCCTACATCGCCATCGCGAACCGGGACGACGCTCTGGGCCAGTCTCACAACGACGGCGACTACTACGCGTACCTCGCCGTCAGCGACGAGGACATCCAGCCCCACGAGAACGCGAACCCGGTCATCACCCTCCGGCTCCGCTACGACGCCTGGAAGGATGCCGGCAGCAAGCGCACCGGGATGCCTCCCTCGCTGATCCCCGAATGAGACCGCCGCCCCTCGCGGCGCTCGCCGCCTTCGCCGTCCTCGCCGCCGCGCCGGTGGCGGGAGAGAAACAACTGTCCGAAACCGACGGTTCCCCGAATTGGCCCCGCTTCCGGGGGCCTCTCGCAAACCCGGTGGGCGCCGACCCGGACCTGCCGGTCTCCTGGTCCAGGACCGAGAACGTCGAGTGGGCGGCCGCGGTCCCCGGGGTGGGCTGGTCGTCGCCGGTGGTCTGGGGGAACCGGATCTTCCTGACCGCTGCCACCAGCCCGCAGGAAATGAAGGGACCGTCGCTCGGGACCGATTTCAGCAACAACTACATCGCCGAACTCCGCGCCCAGGGCCTGCCCCCCGAGGAAGTCAACCGGCGCCTCTTCGCCCGCGACCGCGAACTGCCCGAGGAGATCGTGATCGGCCTGCATGTCTACTGTCTCGACCTCGAGACGGGAACCATGCTCTGGGAGCGGGAGATCTACCGCGGCCAGCCGCTCGGGGGCCGGCACCGGAAGAACAGCTACGCCTCCGAAACGCCGGTCACCGACGGGACGAACGTCTACGCCTATTTCACGCATCACGGCCTCTTCGCTTTCGACATGGAAGGAAACCCGGCGTGGGACACCCCGCTCGCGGCACATCCGACCGTCCGTGACTTCGGCACCGGCGCGTCCCCGGCGCTCCACGGAGACCGCCTCTACGTCCTGAACGACAACGAGGAGTCGGGCTTCCTCGCCGCTTTCGACAAGGGCAGCGGAGAGGAGCTCTGGCGCACCCCGCGCGAGATCAGCGAGCGGCGCAAGACGGGCTGGTCCACTCCCTTCGTCTGGGAGAACGAGGTGCGCAGCGAGATCGTGACCCTGGGTCCGGGCATCGTCATCAGCTATGACCTCGACGGGAATCCGCTCTGGCACATGAAACGGATGGCGGGAGGTCCGATCCAGAGCCCCTTCGCCTGGGATGGGCGTCTTTTCATCTCGGCCGGCGCCTCGGGCGGGCAGCACCGGCCGCTCGCCGCGCTTCGTCCCGGAGGCTCGGGAGACATCACGCCGCCCGAAGGAACGAACTCGAACGAGCACGTCCTCTGGTACGACCGCCTCGCCGGCGGGACCTACCTGCCGACCCCGGTGATCTATGACGGAGCCCTCTACGTGTTGTATTCGCGCGGCATCTTCGCCCGCTATGACGTGGATACGGGCGAACGGGTCTATCGGTCGCGGATCGCGGAGGGCGCCGCCGCCTTCACCGCCTCGCCCTGGGCCTACGGGGGGTATGTGTTCGCGCTCGGGGAAGAGGGCGACACCTTCGTGATCGAGGCCGGTGACGAATACCGCCTGGCCGGCGTCAACGATCTGGGAGACTGGACCCTGGCCTCCCCGGCCATCGTGGGAGACCGCCTGCTCATCCGCACCCAGAACCACCTCTATTCCATTCGCCGGCAGGCGGAAGCCGCGGAGCAGCCCTGACGGTCGGGGCCAGCCGGTTTCGACGCGGTCTCGGTGCGGCGTTCGTCTGCCTCGGGTTGCTCCCGGGATGCCGCGACCCGGCGGCGTCGGAACCCGTTCCCGACCTGCGTGTCCGCTTCGTCCTGCCGGTCGGCGGGGTTCCGGGCCGGGACTGGGTGATCAACAACTACGTGGACCGGGATCAGGGGCCGGGCGTCCGCGACTACCGCGGTGGCCGCAAGAGCTACAACCGCCATCAGGGCACCGATTGGGACGTGCCCAACTTCCGGTGGATGGATCGCGGATTCCCCGTGCTGGCGGCCGCCGACGGCCGGGTCACGGCCGTGCACGACGGCGAGTTCGACCGGAATGTCTCCTGTGGGTTCCTCGGCATCCTGAAACCGCCGAACCTCGTCGAACTGACCCACGCTGACGGAACGCGTTCGCGCTACGTCCACCTCCGCAGGGGATCCGTCAGGGTCGGGGTCGGGCAGAGCGTCGCGGCCGGAGAGGCGCTCGGAGAGATCGGAAGTTCCGGCTGTTCCACGGCGCCGCACCTCCATTTCGAAGTGCGCGGTCTCGATGGAGCGATCCTCGATCCGTTCCAGCCCAACCTGTGGACGGATCCCCCGCCCTACGAGAACGCGCTCACCGTGATGGACCTCGTCGTCCGGAACGGGCCGATCGAGAGCGAGGACATCCTGAAGGATCCACCGCCGAATGCGCAGCGGATCTCGCCACACCAGACCCTCGGCATCGGTCTCTCGCTTGCCGGAGGATTCCCGGGCGACCAGATCGAAGTGCTGCTCGAGGGCGCCGTCGACCCGGGAATCCTCACCGTCATCCCCGGCGAACCGCCACATGCCTACCCGTTCTGGAACCTGCCTCCTCCCCGGCATCACGGAACGCGACGCATCGTGGTCCGCGCGCGCGGCGAGGTCCTCGCGAGCCACGAACTGCGCTGATCTCGTGCGCCTCTGGTCGCTCCACCCCCGGGAGTTAGACCGCCTGGGGCTACTGGCGGTCTGGCGCGAAGGACTCCTGGCCGGGAAAGTCCTCGCCGGAGAAACCCGCGGTTACCGGACCCACCCGCAGCTTCGGCGATTCCGCGAGCACGCCTCTCCTCGAAACGCCATCGCTGCCTACCTGCACGCCATCGCCGACGAGGCAGAGCGGCGCGGCTACCGCTTCGACCGCACCCGGATCGGAACTTCGGAACGGGCCGCGGCGCCCATCCCGGTGACGACGGGACAGCTGCGCTTCGAAGCCCGGCATCTGGCCGCCAAGCTCTCGGAACGCGCCCCGGAGACTCTCGCCGGACGCCCCGCCGCGCCGGTCCCGCTGCCGCATCCGCTCTTCCGGGTCCGGCCGGGCCCGGTCGCCGACTGGGAACGCGCCGGCTTAGCGCGCGTTCCGCCTCCGCGCACCCCCTGATCCCGGGCTGCCAGCCGCGTCCGGGACCGCGCACGTTTGGCGCCGTCCGGGCCGCCCCCCTACGTTTGCGATTCCCTTGCGGCGCTCCCCACCACAACTCAACTGTCGCCAAACTCCACTCTAATGGCGCGTCACACCGAGCCGTGCCCCGCCGGCCCGGTCCCGATCAACGAGGCTCTGTCCGGCCCGCCTCCCGCGCGAACCACACCGCCGCCTTCTTGAGGATCTCGATTTCCTCCTCGAGCCGGCGGATCTTCGCCTTGGCCTCGCGAAGCTCCCGCCGCTCACCCTCGCTCCAGTCTCCGGACGCACCGTCCTCCGATTCGGCCGCCGCGACCCAGTTCCGAATGGCCTGCGCGCTCGGATCGAACTCGCGCGACAACTCTTCCGGGGTACGCCCGCTTCGCACCAGATCGATCATTTGGCGCCGGAACTCTTCGGAATAGCGCCGAAGCCTCTTGGTCATTCTTCCCGGTCTCCTGAATCGGGCAGCTGGGCGCCGGTCTTTTCGAGTTGGCCGCGGTCGTTCCCCGCCCCAACTGACGAGAACGGGGTCGGACGGGATTTCATCGTCGGCCCGCCAATGTTACCCCGATTTGGTGGCCAGTCAATCTTCTTGGGCGCAGAACTCTGCCCGTCCTGCCGGCACCGCGGCCGGGGGGTCGGGGGCCCCGCGTCAACACGCCTGCGCGCCCGGCGAAAGCGTCGGATCCCATCGGATCGCGCGAGCCGGCGGGCGGGACTGGGGGTTGGGTTTATGGGTCATTTGTGGACCAAAACCTTGTGTAAACTATTGTGAAATTCGCACACTGCCCTAGTGTCGCTTGGGGTTATTTGGGCAAGGCAGCGCTCCAGAAATGAAATGGATCCGTTCGGGTCAGAGAGACGGCGTCGGGTCCTCCGCTCGCTCGAGCAGGGACGCGATGTCTGACGCAATCGGCGCCGCGACGTTCGCAGCCGCGATTCGCCGGGCTTCGGAGGGCGGGCGCGATGCGGCCGGAACACCGGCAGGCGTCATGCTGCCCGTCCCCGCGGGACGGAGCGGGTGAAGGCCGCCATTCCCGGCTCGGAAACGGCGCCGATCCGTAGTGACGAGGGTCCGCTGGGCTCGGTGGATCACGAAGTCGTCTACCGGTTCATCGATCTTCACCGGGGAGAGCACCGCGTTGCGACCATGGCCCGGGTCCTCGGAGTCTCCCGGAGCGGGTACTACGCCTGGAAGACGCGGCCGCTCAGCTCGCGGGCTCGCGCGGACGAGCTACTCAAGAAGGAGATCAGCAGCGTGCACGCCCGCCACCACGGCGCCTACGGCGCTCCGCGCATCCACGGGGACCTGCAACGCCGGGGCTGGAAAGTGAGCCGCAAGCGCGTGGCCCGGCTGATGCGGGAGTTGGGCATTCACGGCCTCGCGCGGCGGTCGAGCCACGGCGGCCGAAGTCCGGAGAGCACCGGGTAGGTCCGCCCCCCGGCTACTACAGCGCGTCAGGCGGGCCGCAATTGCCTGCCGATCCTGGTCCACAGCCAGGGAACCCGGCGCACCGAGAGGTCGAGCAGGTAGGCGATCAGCCCTGCCAACGCGAGCAGCGGCCACAGGGCGCGCGAGCGCACCACCCGGTCACCGCCGGTCGCGAGCACCTGCGCCGGAGTCGGCGCGACGACTCCACCCGTCTCCGCGGCCAGCGCGGCGAGCGCTTCGTCGTCCGCCGGCAGGAAGCGGTACTCGTCGGGATAGCTCAGGTGGATGGCCCGCTCGAGGTCGGCGCCTTCGGCAAGGTCGTCCGGAAGCGACTCGCCGACGATGCGGAAGCGCGCCGTATCGCCGGGACGCAGGTCGAGCGGAACCTCCGTCTCGAACCTCCCCGGGCCGGTCTGCCGGATCGCGGTGCGTCCCACGAGCCCCGCGTAGGAGATCTCGAGTTCGGGCACCACGTCCTCGGGATAGCTTCCGTCCTCGCGAATTAACGACAGGCTCACCGCAGCGGCGTTCCCGCGGCGCGCCACCTCGAAGTCGAGATCGGCACCCTCTCCCCGGCGCATCGCGTCCCGCACCACCTGCGTCCAGAACTTGCCGTAACCGTCCCATTCCACCCAGTCCGCGGCCCAGCGATTCTTGCAGTCGGAAGTGAACATCGACGCGCGGCCGAGGCCGTATTGCCAGCGCGCGAGGAGCGGCTCCTCGTCGGGTCCTTCGAGGAGCACCTCGGCGGTGTCCTTCGCCATCGTCGCGACGAAGCCCTTCAGTTCCGGGGCGGCGTCGAAGTCGAGTCCCTCGAGCACGCGCGCCATCTGCCGCACCACCGGACGGAAGGGCTCCTCGACCAGGGTGGCGTCGAGGGCGATCTGGGTTTCCTCGACAAAGATCTGCTGCACCCGCCCCGCGTCCCGGATGAAGTAGCTGCGTCCGTCGCCCCATTCCGCAATGTCCGAGAGCAGTTCCCGGTCGGCCTCTTCTCCCACCGCTACGGTCGAGATCGTGATCTCGTCCTCCATCATCCGGGTGACGAGTTCTTCGTAGTCGTCGGGATAGGTCTTCCCGTCCGACAGCAGGATCACGTGCTTGACCTTGGAAGGGCTCTCGGTGAGCTGTTCGTAGGCGCGGTCGAGGGCGGGATAGATGTTCGTCTGGGCGCTCGCCTGGATCCGGCTGATTCCCTCCTTGATCCACTCCCGGTCGGCGACCAGTTGCAGGGGGATCGTGGTGTAGGGGTTCCAGTCGAAGGTGACGACGCCGAAGCGGTGGGTGTCCTCGAGCAGATCCAGCGCGGCCTTGGTGGCCTCCTTGGCGAGCGCGATCTTCCGCCCGTACATGCTGTAGGACTTGTCGAGCACGATCACCAGGGACAGGTCCTTCCACTTTTCCTCGATCTGGAAGTCCACCGGCAACGCCTCTTCGAGCACCGACTCGGAATACCCGTCTTCCCCGTAGCTGGATTCGCCCGCGGCGAAGACCAGTCCCCCGCCCTCGTCGCGGACGTAGGCCGCAACCTGCTCCATCACCGGCTCGGGGAGGCGGTCGGGGGCCACGTCGCTCAACACCACGGCATCCCAGGTGTTGAGGTCGAGCCGGGGAAGCGCCGACGCCGGGGCGGTGTTCACCGTGACGCCCTCGGACTCCAGCGCGCTCCTGAGGTACCGGGCGCTCGCGGGCTGCCCCTCGACGTAGAGCACGCTCGCCTCGTCCTGCACCGGCACCTCGACGGCCCGCCGGTCGTTGACCGGAAGGCGGTCGCCGGCCACCAGGATCTCCGCTTCGAGGACCGTCATCCCCGGTTCCTCGACGCGTACCGGCACGGGAACGGTCGAGGCGCCGGGCGGGAGTTCGACCTCGATGGCGGCCAGCACCTCTCCATCGGCGAGGACCCGGATCTCCGCAGCGCCGCCGGTAGCCGAGAACACCTCGGCCTCGACCCCGGTCATCTCTCCCGCGCGCACCACCGGCGGGAGCCGGATCGCGTTCACGAAGCCGCCGCCATCGCTCCGCACTCCTGACGGAGCGGGGAAGACCCGCACGCCCGCCTCCTTGAGGAAGGCCAGGGCAGCGGCCGTGTCGCCCTCCGTTTCCCTGCCGTCGCTGAACAGCACCACCCGTTTCAGCCGGTCCGGGGGAAGGCGCGCCGCGGCGTGGCGAAGCGCCGCCTCGATGTTCGTCCGGCCCTGATCCAGCGCGTCCGGAGGGGGAAGCCCCGCCGCCGCACCGCTGTCGAAGACCTGAACCTCCAGCAAGGCGTCCGCGTCCGGGACGGAAACCGCGCGATCGGCAAAGGCCACGAAGTGCGCATCGTCGACGCCCAGCGCCCGGCTCGCCTCCCGGGCCCAGGCGACCGCGTCCTGCATCGATCCGGAGGCCACGCTGCGGGACACATCCACCACGAACGCCACGGCCACCTCCCGCGACCCGGCGCGGACCACTGGCCGGCAGAGGGCGAGCAGCAGGAACGCGGCGGCGAGCAGCCGCAGCACCAGCGAGGCGCGCAGCCGCAGCTTCGGCCAGCGGAGGTCCGACCGGAGCGCCACCAGCACGACGACGCCGAGGAGCGGCAACAGGAGAAGCGGCCAGAGGGCTTCGAGAGTCATGGATTACGGGGCCGGGAACCCCGAATCCTAACGGCCAGTGGGAAGAGTGACGTGAAGAATCCCGGCGTTTCGGCTAATTTCGGCAGACCGTCAAGGAGTTCCGCCATGCCTCTTTCGTCGCCCGCTCTCCACCGGATTCTTCGCGCCGCGTTCTGGCTTGCCGCGCTGTGCGGTCTCGCGATCGGCGCGGCTTCCGCCCGTCCCGCGCAGCAAGCCGCATCCGTCGCCATCGAACCCGGGTCGCTGACCCTCGAAGTGGGGGAGACGGCGCAACTCACGGCCACCGTGCTGGACGCCGCGGGGAACCCGGTCGCGGACGCGCGGGTGGTCTTTTTCTCCGGCAACCGGCGGGCGTTGACGGTGACACCGGGCGGACACGTCTCCGCGAACCAGCCGGGGGACCACGAGGTCACGGCGCTGCTGCCCGACGAGGCGTTCGACGGAGACTGGGACTACTACAGCAGCCGCGACCCTGGTCTGCGGACTTCGATCCCGGTGAGCGTGAGCACGCCCGCGCTGGCCGACATCTTCTTCGAGAACGCGCCGCCCCGGGTGTGGGCGGGCACCGAAGTGCGGTTCCCCCTCGCGGGACGCGACGCGGCGGGGCAGGTCCGCCGCGGACTCGAGGCGGGCTACGCCACGAGCGACAACACCGTCGCGGTCGTGGACCAGGTCGGGATGGCCGCCTTCCTCACGCCCGGGTCGGTGCAGGTGGCCGCGATGCACGGCGAGATGACGATCTACCACGAAGTCGAGGTCCTGCCCAACCCGACCGCCCGGGTGAGCCTGGAGGCGCCGGACCGGACCGAGGTCCGCACCGGTGACGTGCTGCAGTTCCGGGCGGCCACGCTCGATGCCTCGGGGAACGAGGTCGCGGGTCCGGCGATCCGGTTCGCGGTGGAGTCCCGTCCGGACCCGTTCCGGCCGGAGTCGCTCGGGGCCGGCGCCGCGGCGCAGGTCACCCCCGACGGGCGGTTCGTCGCCGAGCAGCCCGGGGTGTACACCGTGGTGGCGATGAGCGGCGACCGGCTGGCACGCCAGACCGTCCGGGTGGTCCCCCGCAACGTGGAGCGCGAAATCGAGTTCCTCGGCCACGCCCGGGTCTCCGACCGGGTGACCGCGGACTTCTGGGTCTGGGAAGGCGTGGACGGGCGCGACTACGCGGTGCACGGCACCTGGAACGCCGAGGGCCACGCCTACTTCTACGACGTCACCGACCCCCGGAACATGGAACTCATCGATACGGTGCAGGTGGACGCCCGCACCGTGAACGACGTGAAGGTGTCCGAGGACGGGACCCTCTGCGTGATCAGCCGCGAAGGAGCCTCGAACCGGCGGAACGGGTTCGTGATGATCGACTGCACCGATCCGCGCGACGCCACGATCCTGAGTTCCTTCGACCAGGGGCTCACCGGCGGGGTGCACAACGTCTTCCTGGACAACAACCATGTCTATGCGGTCAACAACGGCCGGCGCTGGGACGTGGTGAACGTGGAGGATCCCCGGAATCCGTTCCGGGTCTCGCGCTTCGAGACGGACACCCCCGGACGGTCGGTGCACGACGTCTGGATCCGGGACGGCATCGCCTACCAGGCGGGCCGCAGCGACGGCCTGATCATGGTGGACGTGGGCGGAGGCGGCATGGGCGGCAGTCCCAACACCCCGGTCGAGATGGGGCGCTTCCCGCAGATCACCGGCTGGAACCATGCGGTGTGGCCCTTTCGGAGCCCCTCGACCGGCAAGCTCTACGTGATCGGCGGCGACGAAGCCTTCTACCTGAGTCCGCGCCAGCCGGACGGCGGCGGCATCCTCTGGGAGGAGGGCATCCCCTCGCGCGCCAAGGGCTGGCTTCACTTCGTGGACTTCACCGACCCGGAGAACCCCGAGGAGGTGGCCCGCTTCGAACTCGCCGACTCGGGGCCCCATAACCTCTGGGTCGACTGGGAAGAGGAAATCATGTACGTCGGCTACTTCGACGCCGGTTTGCGGGTCGTCGACGTCTCGGGCGACCTGCTCGGCGACCTCTACCGGCAGGGCCGTCAGATCGCCCGCTTCTTCCCCGAGGACAACGAGGGCTTCCTCGCGAACGCCGCCTTCACCTGGGGCCCGCAGCCCCACAAGGGCACGATCTTCCTCGCCGACTTCAACAGCGGCCTCTGGGCGGTGCGGCTGAAGGATTCGGCGCCGGATGCGGGAGGTAACTGAGCGGCAGGATGCCCTTCAACGAAACCGCGCGCGGCCCCGGCGGCTTCCTCTTCCGCCGGCTCCAGACGCTCCGGTTCTTCCTTGCGTCGCTCCGTTTCATCGTCTTCTTCCTCACCGCGGGGCGCGCGGTGCGGCGCCGTTACGCCGCGGCCGAGCGGTCCGGGAGCACGATCTGGCTGGACCACGGCCCGTTCCCCCGGAAACCGGAAGAGGGCGCGCGCTGACCGCCTCCCAATGAAGATCCGCGACGTCCCGCCCGCCGAGTACGCCTTCGGCTACCGGGTTCCCCCGCGTTCGGGCAACGAGATCAACGGCTTCGGGGAGCGCGAGCCGCGCCGGGCCACCCAGGTGTTCCACAACGCCGACTCGAGCAAACCCATCGACTGGCAGGGACTCGACGACTTTTTCATGTGCGTCAACCCCTGGCAGGTGGTGCGGCACCGGCTCCTCAACAAGTTCGAGCTGCGGAAGGAGCGGGGCCCGGTCGCCCGCCGGGTCGTGGACGAAGGCCCTAAGGGGAATGCCGCGTTCGTGAAGGCGGCCGCTCGCGCCGCGGGAGCGAGTCTGGTCGGGATCGCCGAGATCCGGGAAACGGACGTCTTCGAGGGGCGCGAGGCTCCGCACCGCACCGCCGTCTGCATCGGGCTCCCGATGGTCCGGGAGGAGATGGCCCATGCGGCGCGTCCCCGGGGCGCGGCCGAGGTGATGCGGACCTACCGCCGGATCGGCCTGATTGCGATGCGGGTCGGCAGAAGCATTCGCAACCGGGGCTTCCCCGCGAAGGCCTATGGCGACCCGAACGCCACCGACATCCTCCACATCCCGCTCGCGGTCCGGGCGGGACTCGGGCAACTCGGCAAGCACGGCTCGATGATCAGCCGCGAGCACGGCTCCAACTTCCGGCTCGCCGCGGTCCTCACCGACATGCCCCTCGCGCCGGACGCCCCCGAGGACATCGGGGTGGACGACGTCTGCACGCATTGCCGCCGCTGCGTGATCGACTGTCCGCCCGATGCGATCCATGAGGAAAAGCAGTGGATCCGCGGGGAGCAGCGCTGGTACGTGGACTTCGACAAGTGCGTTCCTTACTTCACCAAGACCTACGGCTGCGCCATCTGCATCGAGGTCTGTCCCTGGTCGGAGCCCGGCCGGGGCCAGACGCTGAGCGACCTGATGCTGGCGAAGCGCGAACGGGCGCGCGCCCAACCCCCCACTCCCGAGGACAAGCAATGACACCCAACAGGATTGCCAAGGATTCCGTCGCCGGCCGGCGACTCGCTCGGCTGGCGCTGCTGGCCGCCGCCTTCACCGCTGCCCTCTCCACGTGCGGCGCGCCGCCTCCCGAACCGGAGCTCCGTTTCGCAGTGGCGAGGTACCAGCACGAGACCTGCACCTTCTGCCCCGGCGGGGACACCGAGGTTGACGACTGGCTCCAGGTCAGCGAGCCCATTTCCGGCGAGGCGCTGCTCGATTCCGGAGGCTATATGGCCGGGTTCGTCCAGCGCGCCCGCGAGTTCGGGGACGTGGAGCTCGTGCCCTTGACCTCCCCGGTGGGCGTGTTCGGCGGCTCCTCGCGCAGTTGGAACACGAAGGAGACCTTCGAGCATTTCCTGGACATCATGCTCGCCGAACTGGAAGAACAACTACCGGTGGACGGGGTCTATCTCGCCCTCCACGGAGCCATGGCAGTGCGCGACGTCCCGCGACCCGAAGCCGAGATCGCGCGGCGCTTTCGGGAGGTCGTCGGGCCCGACGTTCCCATCGCCGGGAGCTTCGACCTGCACGGAAACGAGGACGGAGAGTTCCTCGAGCACGCCAACTTCGCCTTCGTGACCAAGCGGTTTCCGCACTACGACTCCTACATCCAGGGCGAGCGGGCAGCCCGCGCGCTGCGGATCACCGCGCGGGGCGAGTACGAGCCCACCACCGCGAGCCGGAAGCCAGGGGTCATCACCGCCACCGTGCTGCAGTGGACCGGCCAGTCCCCCGCGATGGACATCATGGAACGGGCGCGGCGCTGGGAGGCGCGCGAGCACGACGCCTACGTGAGCGTCTTCTACGGCTATCCCTGGTCGGACGTCCCCGACGTGGGCGCGACCGTCCACGTCATGACGAACGGTGATCAGGAACTCGCGGACCGGATCGCCGACGACATGGACGACTACATCTGGCGGGTCCGCGAGGACTTCGCCCTCGGCACTTACCCCGGCCCCGAGGAGGGCGCACGGATCGTGGCCGCGGCGATCGCGGCCGGCGAGACGCCGGTGGCGGTCGGCGACTACAGCGACCGCCCCGGCGACGCGACGCACATCCTGAACGCCTTCACGGCGGCGGGAATCGGCAAGACGCTCTACGGCACCATCTCCTCACCCGCCACGCTCGACGCCCTCGCGGCGGCCGACGCCGGCGCGGGCGACTCCTTCGATCACGAGATCGGCGGCTTCACGCCGTCCGGCGGGTCGCCCCGGCGCATCACCGGCACCCTTGAGTACTTCGGTCCCGGTTTCGGCTACGACCGGATCGCCGTGGTCTCCTTCGGGGACGGCAACGTCGTCTTCCTCGTTCCCGCCTACGAGCAGGTGCTCTACCCGGAGGCGTTTCGCATCGGGCCGATCGATCCCGACGACTACGACGTCTTCGTGGTCAAGTCCCGGGTGCACTTCCGGCGCGGGTTCGACGAAACCGGCTACGCGCGCACCATCCAGATCATCGAGGCGCCCGAGCCGTTCGTCGGGACCACGTTCCTCGACGCGCTGTCGTACGAGCACGTGGACCTGAGCGAGCTCTACCCCTACGGGACGCCGCCGAATCGGCGTTGAGCCGGCCGGGAACTACTGCGGCTCGCTCAGCCGGCTGTACCGGCGCAGGATGTCGCGCAGCCGGTCGTGCGGCAACCCATAGATTCTCCGGCCGTTTGCGCCGACCATGTCCCGTCCCGCCACCACGGCGTTGACGATGGCCTCTTCGGTCGCCTGCACCACTCCCTCGAAGAGCGGGTTGATGTTGTTGTTGGCCAGGTTTTGGAGCGGGGCGACGCCGCCCTCGTTGTGAGCCGCTTGCTCGTTGGCGGTGGAGAAGGCGATGAAGATGTCCCCCGAACCGTTCGAGGCGATGCTCCCGACGCGGCCGAGCGCCAGCGTGGTACGGCGGATGAAGCGGTTGAGCTGGTGCGGCAGGAGCGGCGCATCCGTCGCCGCGACGATTATGATGGAGCCGTCGCGCCCGTAGCCGTCATCGGCGTCCGGGCCCGGCGGGGTGTCGAAGGGGCCCCGTTCGGGCGTCAGGTCCGGGATCTCCCGGCCCACCGGGACCCCGGCGATGGTCATGAGGTTCCGGCTCCCGAAGTTGGACTGCACGAGCACGCCGATCGTGTACTCGTCGCCCCCCGCCTCCACGATCCGGGACGAGGTGCCGATCCCGGCCTTGAAGCCGAACGTCCGCATCCCGGTGCCCCCTCCCACCGAGCCTTCGGCGACCGGCCCGCCCCGCGCCGAATCCAGCGCCGCGAAGACGTGTTCCTGCCGGACGTGAAAGCCGTTGATGTCGTTGAGGAAGCCGTCCCAGGTCTCGGCCACCACCGGCAGGCTCCAGTCGGGAGCGTCCAGGTTCGCCTGCGCCCAGGCGATCGTGGCCTCGTGGACGGCGCCGACGCTGTGGGTGTTGGTGATCATCACCGCCCCTTCAAGGATTCCCCGGTCACGGAGCCAGGTGGTGCCGGTCATCTCCCCGTTGCCGTTCAGGGTGAACCAGGCGGCGAACACCCGGCCGCGGCTGGCGCGGCCACGGGGCAGGACGGCGGTGACCCCGGTGCGGACGGGTCCTTCCCCGACCACGAGTTCCCCCTCGCCACGGATGATGGTGTGGTGGCCAACCTCGATCCCGGCCACGTCGGTGATGGCGTTCAGCGGCCCCGGGGTACCCTCGAAGGGCACCCCGAGATCGCGGGCGCGGGGGCCGTCCTGGGCGAATGCAGCGACAGCCCACCCGAGCAGCGCCAGGGCAAGGCTGGCGACGGTGACGGAGAGTCGGCGAGAAGCGGTGTTCATGGAGACCCCTCCCTGGGAGCGGCTACTTTGTCAAACAGCGACCGCGGCGCTCCGGGCGCACGCGGCGGCCGGAAGAGGTCGAGCCGGAACGGAGGGTGTTTCCGGTCGAGCCCGTGCCGCCGGGCGGCCACCCGAAACCGGTTGGCCAGCAGCTCGGCGTAGGGGCCCTGCCCCCGCATTCGTTCTCCGAACTTCGCCTCGTAGAGCTGGCCGCCGCGAGTGTCCCGGATCAAGCTCTCCACGTGCGCGGCGCGCGTCGGAACGTGCGTCTCCAGCCACTCCGAGAACAGTTCCTTCAGCTCGTGCGGCAGCCGCACCAGGATGAAACCGGCCGAGCCCGCCCCCGCGTTCGCGGCGTTCTCCAGGATGGCCTCGAGTTCGGAGTCGTTGAGCGCCGGGATCATCGGCGACGCCAGCACGCCCACGGGGACGCCGGCTTCGCGCAGCGCGGTGATCGTCGCGAGCCGGCGCGCGGGCGCCGCCGCCCGCGGTTCCATGGCCCGGGCCAGGTCCCGCCGGAGAGTGGTCACGGACACCATCACCTGGGCCAGCCCCTCCTTCGCCATCGGGACGATGATGTCCAGGTCCCGGAGGATCAGGGCCGACTTGGTGACGATGCCGGTGGGGTGGCGCGCCTCGCTCAGCACCTCCAGGAGCTGCCGGGTGATCCGGAGGTCGCGCTCGACCGGCTGGTAGGGATCGGTGTTCGAGCCGAGCGCCAGCGGGCCCACCTCGTAGCCCCGCTTGCGGAGTTCCCGGCGCAGCAGGTCCGCGGCCTCCGGCTTGGCCACGATCCTGGTCTCGAAATCGAGGCCCGGCGAAAACCCGAGGTAGGCGTGGCTCGGCCGGGCGAAGCAGTAGATGCAACCGTGCTCGCAGCCACGGTAGGGATTGATCGAGCGGTCGAAGGGGATGTCCGGCGAGTCGTTCCGGGCGATGATGCTCTTCGTCCGGTCGATGATGACCTCGGTGGGAACCCGCTCCGGCGGTGGATCGCGTGCGTCCCAGCCGTCGTCGAACGCCTCCTCGCGAAGCGCTTCGAAGCGGCCGGCCGGGTTGGAGACCGCTCCCCGTCCGCGGAGAGGCTTCCCCCCGCGTCCGGGGTCCACCGCCTCGCTATTCCGGCTGGAGGGCGTCAAGGACGCCCGCGAGGGCGGACTCGATTTCCCCCGCCTCGCCTGACGTCCGGACCAGCTGCCCGCCACTGATGGCGGTCAGGTAGGTCAGCGCCCAGAAGGGATCCACGTTCCTCAGGCCCCGCATGTCGCGGCCCTCGTCCTGCAGATGCCGGCCTTCGAACGTGATCTGGTTCGCCAGATCGTCGGCGCTGATGCTCCCGTAGGTCCCGCCCACCCGGCCGGAGCGGGTCAGGTTCGGAGGGGCGGTGATCGCGAGCACGGTTGGCGGCACTCCCGCGGCGGCGAACAGCGGCCACGAGTCGCGGGCCCAACTGGCGCCGTCCACGCCGTCCGTAAAGACCACCAGGACCGGGCGTCCCGGCCGGTCGGCGAGCAGGCCGAACGCCAGGGTGAGCGCGTTGTTGAACGCTGCCGGGCCGCCGCTCCGCAACTCCGCGGCCGCGACCGCGGCGTCGGCACAGGTGCCGTCCCAGCCGGCGTGGAGTTCCACCGAGCGGGTGAACGCGAGGAGCGCGCAGCGGTCCTCTTCGTCGAGCGCGGAGAAGAGCGCCTCCACCCCGGCGATCGCGGCGCGCAACCGCGCCCCCGAAACGCTGGAACTCAGGTCGAACACGACGGCCACCGACAGCGGCTCCTGTCCGGTCCAGACCGGCCGGGGCAGGTCCTCGCGCCGGCGCCGGAGCAGGTCGAGCCCCGCGCCCCCGACCCCGGGAGCCGAGGGCGCCTCGGGGTGGGCCTGAATCCGCACGGCCGCGGCCGGCTCCCGGACACGCCTCTCATCGGAGGACCCGGCGACCTCGCCGGCGAACAGGAGAGCCGCGACCAGAGTCGCGGACACCGTCGCCGTGAGCACTCTCATCGTTCGCTCCCTTCCTCCGCGGGCTCTCGCACCTCGTTCTTCATCGCCTCGAACATCCCGGGGTAGTCGAGAGCCGGACCGAGCCAGTACCGCCATTCGGGTTCCCAGCTCGTTTGCGGCCGGGCAAGCAGGGCCCCGGCCGCCTCGGCGGCGCCCTCCCCGTCACCCTGGCTGAGCCGCGCCGCCACCAAGCCGGCAACGGCCGCGGGCGAGCGCCGGGAACGCCGGACGGCCTCGGCGAAGGCGGCCTCGGCGGCAGCGAATTCCCCGGCGCCAAGCGCTATCTCGCCCCGAATGAGCAACTGTGCCAGTCGAGGTCCCGACCGGAGACGCGCGTCGCCCAGTTGGTCGAGAACGAAGATGGCGTCCTCCGAGCGCCCGAGATCGAGAAGCACGCCGGCGAAGCGAATCCGCAGATCGGGATCGTCGGGAGTCTCTTCCAGGAGTTGCTGGAGCATGACGCCGGCGCGGGTGAGGTATGTCGGTTCCTCGCGCTGTTTCCCGAACATCCAGAGCGCCGCCGCGAACGCCCGCCGGACGTCCCGGTCGCCCGGCATGTCCTCGAGGGCCCCCTCAAAGGCTACGACCCCGGGACCGACCGAGAGCTGCACCTGATAGGAAAAGGCAAGTGCCAGCCACCATCGACGGATCCAGTCGTCGCGGTCGTCCGGGTCCGGAATCGCCTTGAGCAGATTCCGCGCCAGCTCCACGTGGGTTTCGGGGTACCCATGCGCCATCGCCTCGGTGTGCAGGAGCGCCGCCATCTTGAGTTCCCGCGCGCCAGGCGCCGACGCGATGAAATCGCGGACCACCCGCTCCACGGAATCCGGATCGAACCCGGCGAGCACGCGGCCGGAACTGATGAACAGCCCGCCGCGGACCTCGTTCAACAGCTCCTGGTAGCCGCCTGCATCGATGCGACCCTGAGCCGGCGCGAGGCTGGGGGACCCGAACGCGGTCGCCAGCGCCAGGACAACGGAAACCGGGAAGAAACGCACTGCCTTGAGAGAGTGAATGTAGCAGGATGCATGCCACCCGTGCCGGCCGGTTGCGCGGCCGGCCGCTTCCCCTCAACGGCCGGAGAGAACCTCCCGAATCACCCGGAGGAAGTTGCCCCCGAGCAGCTTCGCCAGGTCCTCGTCGCTCCAACCGCGGGCGCGCAGTTCGGCCGTGACCCGGACCCAACGATCGAAGGCCGCGAGCTCGGCGTCCGCGTAGTGCCTCGAGTCCGGGTCCCAGCCGTCGAGCGCCGCATCCGTCGAGAGCCCGACGTGGTCGATGCCGACGAGTCCCGCGATGTACTCGACGTGGGCGACCATGTCTTCCATTCCCGCCTTCCCGTCGCCGTCCCGGTCCAGCATCCAGCCGATCGGCGTGACCCCGATGACGCCGCCGGTGGCGGCGATGGCGCGCAGCTCCTCGTCGTCCTTGGTGCGGTCCTGCGGCGTGAGCGCCTCGGCGTTCGCGTGCGTCGCGAGCACGGGTTTCTCTGAGAGCGCCGCCGCCTCGAGCGTCGACTGCCGGTTCAGGTGGGACACGTCCACGATCATGCCGAGGCGGTTCATCTCCGCGACGGCCCGCCGGCCGAGTTCCGTCAGGCCCCGATCGTCTCCCTCGTAGGAACCGTAGGCGAGCCGCTCAGCGGGCTCGTGTCCCTCCTTCTCGCCGTAGCGAAGCTGCAGCACCCGGAGCCCCTCGGCGTACCAGCGGCCCAGGTTGGCCAGCCCGCCGTCGAGCTGCCATTGCGGCGCCACCCGGGATTGGACATAGAAGATGTACGCGTATTCCCCGTTCGCACGCGCGGTCTCGATGTCCTCGTAGGTGAGGACCGCGCGGGCGTTCGCGATCGTGCCGTCGGCCGTCCGGTTGCGGAAGTCGATCATCCCCTCGAGCCCGAAACCGCTCATGCTGAACACGCCCAGGTCGATCCCGGAGACCGCCTTCAGGGTCCCGAAGTCTCCCGGACCGGTACCGGGGTAGACGCGCCGCTCGCACGAGGCGCTGCAGCCCGGGTCCACCTTGGCCAGGCTGCTGGCGGTGCCGTCCACGACGTACTGGCGAGCCACGAACGCGCGGGCCCACTCCAGGTCGGCCGCCGTGGCTCCGGCCGTTCCCGAGGCCTGCGCGCCCGTCCCGGCGGCCGCCGCGCGCAGCGGCGGAGCGGATGGAGGCGTTACCGTTCCGCGTCCGTCGCTTCCGGAAACGGGCGCAGACGCCGACAGCGGCAGGAGTGCCACGATGAGGATTCTCCAGTGGACCATGCGGCGCCTCCCGCTGTCGTTCGAGTGTCCGGAGCCGGCTCCGGCCACGGATACTCCCACGCCGGTTTACGAAGCCCCATCCTAGTCCGGAAAGGAACTCACGCCGCTTGTCCGAACCTCCCCTCCCCCGACGCTCGCCCCGTGATCCGGTCGTCACCGGCATGGGGCTCCTTTCCCAGGTCGGCACCGGAACGGACGCGCACCGCGAGGTTCTGAAGTCCGGAACGCAGGTTCCGTTCTCCGTCTACGAACCCGGGGTCCAGTGCCAGACCGGGTGCCAACTGGTGGGCGCCTACCGCGACGCCCTCGATCCAAGGGACCTCGGACTGGACCGCTCGGAAGCGCGTTTCATGGGCCGGATGTCCCTGCTCGCGGTGCGCGGCGCGCAGATCGCGCTCGAGCAGTCGGGACTCCCGACGCGCGATCTCGCGGTCGTGGTCGGCACCGGGACCGGCGAAATCGAGACCCACCGCGACGTCGTGCGCCGGGTCGGGCGCGGCGGACGGGTCCGGGTCCTGCCGACCACGATCCCCCGCATCATGGCCTCCACGGTCTCGGCGAATCTCGCCACGGTGCTCAAGACGCGGGGCCCGTCGCTGTCCGTGACCGCGGCCTGCGCCGGCGGCGGCTACAACCTCGCCATCGCCGCCGCCTGGATCCGGGAAGGCATCGTGGACCACGCCCTCGCCGGCGGGGTCGAAGCGGAAGACGTGCACTTCCATCTCGGGTTCGACTCCATGCGCGCCTACACGCGGCTGGACAACCACCGGCCGGAATGGGCATCGAGGCCCTACGCCGCCGATCGCGCCGGGTTCATCTTCGGAGAGGGCGCCGGGATCCTGGCGCTCGAATCGCGGGAGTCGGCCGAACGGCGGGGCGCCGAGATCCTGGGCTCCATCCGCGGCTTCGGGATGTCGTCGGACGGCAGCGGCGAAATGGTCGCTCCCGCCAGCGAGGGCGCCGAACTGGCCATCCGCCGGGCGCTTCAGCACGGCGGCGTACCCCGGGAGGCGATCGGCTACATCAATACGCACGGCACCTCGACGCCGCTCGGCGACGTCTCCGAAGTACGGGCGATTCGCCGCGTGTTCGAGGGTGGTCCCGTCCCGTACGGCTCGACGAAGGGCTACACGGGCCACACCGTTTCCGCCGCGGGAGCCCTGGAAGCCGCCTTCACCTTCCTCATGCTGCGGGAAGGCTGGCTCTCCCCATCGGTGAACGCGCAACCGCTCGACCCCGAGCTCACGGACTACCCTCCGGTCCTCGGTCCCACCGGCACCGACGCCGAGTGGGCGCTCTCCAATTCGTTCGGCTTCGGCGGGACGAACATCTCCCTGGTCCTCCGCCGGGAACGCTGAGGTATCCGACACCCGGGAACAAGAACCGATGCATGTAGATCTCGAATGGAACGGCGCAACCGGCTACGACATCACCACTCCCTCCGGGGCCTCCGTCCGCCTCGACAGCGACGCTTCGGACGGCCCCTCGCCCATGGAGACCCTGCTCGCGGCGGTGGCCGGCTGCATGGCGATCGATGTCGTCCACATCCTGAAGCGCATGCGCCGCGCTCCTGAACGCCTCTCCGCCCGCGTCTCCGGCCAGCGCGCGGACGACCATCCCAGGCGCTTCGTGAGCATCCGCCTGGAGTTCACCGCCTCCGGGGGCGCGGTGGCCCAGGACCGCCTCGAACAGTCCGTCGAGCTCTCGTTCGCCAAGTACTGCAGCGTCCTGCACACCCTGGCGAAGGACACCGAGACGAGCTGGTCGGCCCGCGTGGCTGCGGACAGCGCCGTCCCCGCCTGAGCCAACGGCAGCCGTCTCGCCCCGCCGGAGTACCGGCCTTCGTTCCCCGGCGAGGGCTCCTTCAGTTCAGGGCCGGGCCGTGTATCCCGCGCGGGTGCGGACCCGGACTCCCCGCTGCTTGACCCGGACCTCGATCGGCACGAAGCCTCGCCGCTCCGGATCGGGACTGAAGGCGAGCACATAACGCACCCGGAGGTCCCTCAACACCTCCCGGAAGGCCTCCTCGAGATCTTCGTCCGAGCGGATGGTCACCGACCGTCCTCCGGTCGTCCGAACCAGGTCCTCCAGGAGTTCGACCCCTTCCCGATCGGTTCGCAGGATCCGGGAGGGCCGGGGCGCAGGCGCGATGATGGAGTAGAGAAGGACTTCCGAGGCCTGCACCGAACTCCTGATGTGGCGTTCCCGCGCCCAGCTCAGGTTGTCGAGTCCGTCCGTGAAGAGCAGCAAGACCGGCCGCCCGCTGCCCCAGTGGAGGGCGGCCAATGACATCACGACGCCGTCCCAGAGCGCGGTCGCGCCCCCTCCCCCGCTCTGCAACAAACCGTCCCCGACCTCGTCGCTGCAGGAGGCGAACTCGCGAACCCACGACGCCCGGTTGGAGAACGCGACCACCGCGCAGTCGTCATCCTCGGTGAGCGCACCCGCGAACTGGCGCGCGCCGGCGGCAAGCCGCCGCCGGCGTTCGCCCGCGGTGCTGGCGCTCACGTCCATGGCGAACAGGACCGCCAGCGGCAGGGAATCCGGATCCAGCAGCCGGAACTCCTTCGGTTGTCCCGCCACCAACAACTCGAAGTCTCCGCCTGAAGACCCCGCACGGGGCCGTCCCGGGTCGCCGAGACGTCCACCAGGACGGCGCGGGTCTCGACCCGGAACTGAGCCACCGCAGTGCCGGGAGCCGAAAGGATGGCGAGGACGAGACCCGCTCTCGCCATCAATACCGCCGGCCGGTGCAATGCGTTCCTGCCCGTGGATCAGGTGCTGACCAGATTGCGCAGCCAGTCGAGGGATGGTTCAACGGGCTCTGCCCACGTGATCAGAAAATCGGCCCACACCCGGTCTCCGCGGGGTAGCGCCATCTGCTCCGTCGCGAGTTCCGCCGCCTCGTCCCAGCGCCCGCGGGCCTCGAGCGCGGCCACCAGGGCGGCGACCACGGCGTGCGAAGTGGGAGCGAGTTCCACCGCCTCCCGGAGTCCAGCGATCGCCGGATCGAGTCGCTCCTGCGCAATCCGGGTCTCGCCGAGCAGCATGAGCCGCGGCACCCAGAGCAGGTGTGAACTCGGCTTCTCGCTGACCTCGCTCAGGCGGTCGACGGCTCGACCCGTCCGCCCCTGGCCCAGCGCGACCAGCGCGAGCCGCAGATTCAGGTCGTCCCGGTCGCCCAACGCCCGCGCGACCGTTCTGGGGGACTGCAGGGCCACCCTCCGGCTCACCAGTTGGCGCGAGGCGGCCTCCCGGAAGAAATCCCGGGCGTCCCGCCAGAGTTCGTCTTCCCGCACGTAGCGGGCCCGAACCGACCAGACGACGGCGAGTTGCCAGGCGAGCGCGGCATCGCGCCGCGGATCGGACTCTTCCAGCATCCGGCTCGCCGACAACAGGTCCATCCGCGCCAGCCGGGCGCGCGCGGCCGACAGGACGATCTCCCGCCAGAGCAGATCGCGGAGATCGGAAGCCCCCTGGTCGCCCCAACCCGCGACCGCTTCCTGGCGAAGATGGTCCGGGAGCCCGCGGACCCACTCCCGCGGGAGGTCGTCCACCGGTTCCCGGATGGGCCGGATCGCCCGGTTCCAGCCGAAGTGAGCGACGGTTTCGGCGTGCATCAGCGCCGCGGCCAGCCGTCCCCGGAAGCCCTCGAGTTCTTCCGCCGGCGGGAGCGAATCGAAAAAACCTTCCCGCGCCCTCCGAAACTCGACCGGGACACGGCTCCCGACGCGCCGCGCCGTCTCCACGTAGCGGCCGGCGCGGTACTGCGCCACAAGTTCTCCGTAGGCCTCGGCCGTCAGCGGATCGGCGTTGCGCTGCCGGGGCGATCCCGGCCACAGGAAGGCCCGCCGACTTCTGCGGCGCCCCGGGCTCGTCATGCGCTTGTCGGGTTCCACGGAACTCCAACCCAAAGAGTACAGCGCGCCAGCGACGGGGCGGGCCGGCCAACCCCGTCGGCCGCGCGAACCCACGAAAGGAAACCCCGCACAATTGCCCGGATGCCCCATCCCACCCGCCGCGAATTCCTGGCCCGCACGGCTCCCGCCGCCGCAACCTTCTGTGCAGTCCCCCGCTTCGCCCGCGCCTCCCGAACGCTTCAGGACGGCATTGACGGCGAACGCGTCGCACGCCGGATGGAAGCCATCGCCCGGTTCGGCGCGACGCCGGAGGGCGCTTTCCGAACCGCGGGGAGCGACGCCGATATCGCCGCCCGCGCAGCCTTCACCGGCTGGCTCGAGGAGGCCGGGTTCGTGGTGCGCACCGATCTCGCCGGCAACCTGATCGGACGTCTCCCCGGGACCGATTCCTCGCTGCCTCCCCTGCTGACCGGATCGCACCTCGATTCGGTTCCGGCGGGCGGGGACTTCGACGGGGTGGCCGGCTCGATCGCCTCCCTCGAAGCCGCCGTCGCCATTGCCGCCTCGGGCACTCCGCTCCGGCACCCCCTCGAAGTGGTCGACTTCTTCAACGAGGAGAACGGAAAGACCGGAAGCCGGGCACTCGCCGGGGAAGTCACCCCGGACGAGATGGACCTGCCGGTGTACGGCGGGTTGACCCTCGGCCAGGCGCTCGCCCGGGTAGGCGGTTCGCCGGAACGCATCACCGAGGCGGCCCTCGAACCCGGTCACTATGCGGGCTTCCTCGAACTGCACGTCGAACAGAGCCCCACCCTCGCAACCGAGGGGATCGACATCGGTATCGTCGAGGGCATCGTCGGCATCCGCCGCTTCCGCGTCCGGGTGTCCGGGTTCGCGAACCACGCGGGCACCACCGCGATGGGAATCCGCCGGGACGCGCTCGTGACCGCCGGCCGCTTCCTGGTGGCAGTCCACGAAGAGACCCAGGCGTGGCCGGGGCGCCAGGTAGCCACGGTCGGCCGCATCGAGGCGCATCCCGGCGCGCCGAACGTCATTCCGGGCGCGGTGGACCTGACCCTGGAAATCCGGGACCTGAGGATGGAGACGATCGAGGCCCTCTACCAGCGCTTTCAGGAGCTGGGAGACGAGATCGCGCGCCGGAACCAGACGGACATCACCTTCGAGCATTACTACCTGAGCCGCGCCGCCCCCTGCGACCCGCGCTTCATCGACACCATGGAGGCCGCCGCCGAAAGCCTCGGATTGTCGAACCTGCGGATGCCGTCGGGAGCGGGACACGACGCCCAGTCCATCGCCGTGCTGGCGCCCGTCGGCATGATCTTCGTCCCGAGCCGCGACGGCATCAGCCATTCGCCCCGCGAGTTCACGAGCGTCTCCGACATCACGAACGGGGCCCGGGTGCTCCTGGAGTCCCTTCGGCGCCTGGACGGAGCGCTGGACTAGCGAGTCGGTTTCGCGCTAACGCTCCGCTACCGGAACGACGCTCTCGGTACTCGCGTAGCCCACGATGCCGGCGGCGACCACGCGCCGAAAACCGTCCTGCGCCGCCCCACCCTCGCCGTCGAGCTCCAGATAGAGCCCCTCCGGGAGCGCGGCGAGCTGCGGGAACGAATGGCCAGGGCCGCTGCGCAGCGCGGCGCCCGGCTGCACTACCACCGCAACCGGCGAAACGGTGAGCCGCAGCCGGAGGAGGATCCCGGAGGCGGTCGCCGCGACGAGGGAGAGCCCGAGCACGGCCAGCAGCAGCCCCCGCCGGCCGCGCCGGACCATCAAGAAAGTCCAACAGGCTCCGGCCAGCAGCACAAACCCGCTCAGCAGCCCGGCGAAGCGCGGCGGCGGCGTCCGACGCAGCCAGACGTGGAGCCCCTGCATGGAACCCAGTAGCTCGAGCAGGAACGTGTCCGGATCGCCGGCCGCCGCGGCGTCGGTGAGCCGCCGGTCGAGGACGCCGCGCGCGAGGGCGATGTTGGCCCGGGCGTCCGTGTCCCCGGGCCGGATCGCGAGCGACCGCTCCCAGTGCAGCATCGCGTGGCCGAGGCGGCCGGTCCGGTACTCGGCGTTTCCGAGGTTGTAGTGAAGCGCGGCCCGGTCGAGATCTCCGGGGGCCGCGAGCAGCCGGCGATAGACGGCCGCCGCGGCCTCGTAGTCCCCCGCGTCGTAGCTCCGGGCGGCCGCCTCCGCCTCGGGCGTTCCCTGGGCGGTGGCGATTCCGGAGGATCCGATCCCCGCAGCCAACACCAGCAGACCCAGGAGACGGCGATCCCTCATCCCGCGCCTCCCTTCCGTCCGAGCTGCGCTTCGAGTTCGCGAACGAGTTCGGCGGCTTCCTTCGCGCCGGAGCCCGCCTCCCCGGCTCCTCCCGAGGCAGCGAAGCGCGCCCCTTCGGAGCGGGACAGGAGCGCCCGGAAGCGGCGGGAGGCGTCGGCCGCGGCGCCGGCGTCCTCGAGCCGCCGCGACGCGCTCTCGGGAGTGAAGCCGTGCCGCGACCCGCCCAGCCGCGCCGCCGCGTATTCGGTGAGCGCCTCCCCGACCCGGGCGGCGGCCTCCGGCCCGTCTCCCGCCACCCGCGAGAGCGCCCGCTGGGCATCCCGGGCGGCCCGGAGACGGCGGAATTCGGCCGGATTCGCTTCCCGCCAGGCTCGCCGCCGCCGGAGTGCGAGGAGGCCCAGGTTCCACAGCACCGGCAGCGCGAGGCTCAGACCGAAGAGCGCCCCGGGCCGCCAGGGACCGCCCGGCGGACCCGTCCCGCGCCCCACGGGCTTCAGATACCGGATGTCCTCTCCGAACCGCTCCACTCCCACCGGGCCTTCGGTTCCCGGGGCGGCCGCGGCTGCTCCTTCCACGCGGATCTGGAGGGGATCCGAGGCCAACTCCTCATACGCCCCGGTCCGCGGGTTGAAGACATCGAGCGTTACCGCGGCGATGTTCCGTACCCCGCCGGCCTCGGGCACCATCGGAAACTCCCAGATCTGGCGGCCCCCGAAGGCCAGTCCCGATCCTTCCTCCCGGAGGCCGGTCTCGGAAGACGCATCCGGATCGAAGAAGCGGAAGGCCCGCCGCGCCTCGCGCTCCTCGGGAAGGACCGGAGTTCCGGCCGCTCGCAGGTTGCCGTTTCCCTCGAGTTCGACGCGGAGCACGAGCGCCTCGCCGGCCGCCGCCGTCCGGTCGCCGAGCGGCGAGCCGTCGCGTCGGACCTCCGCGCTCAGCCGGTAGTCCCCTACCGCGCCGGCGAAACCGGCGGGCCGCCCGGCTTCGGGGAGGGGCGCGGCGCGGATGGTGACCGCCGGCGCCTCCCGGACCACCACCACCTGCTCCGGCCCGAAGAAGGACCGCCGCGCGCCCTCGATGCCGATCTCGAAGCGCGGCCCCGGGAGCTCGCGTTCCCCGGCGCCGGTCGGGAAGACCGCCCGCATGAGCAGCGGATAGGTCTCGTACGCCACCCCGTTCAGGGTGCGGCTCTCCCGGCGGGGCCCCGGCAGACTCCGGCGCTCCCGGATCTCGTTCCCGCTCAGACCGCGCTCCTGCCAGGGCACGTCGGGGAGTTCCACCTCCTCGGTCCAGAACCCCTCCGGCTGGGCCAACTCCACCGGGGCCGCCGCAAACACCGGAAGCCGCGACCAGAGCCGGTAGAGGACCAGAACCTGCTCGCCCACGTACACCCCGGAATCCAGGGCTTCGGCGCGGACGAAGACGTCCTCCTCCCGAACCTCCGGAACCGGCTGATCGCGGCGCCTCAGGCGGTCGAAGGGATCCCCGAGGCCGAACGGAGAGGGAAAGGGCGAGGAGAAAGGAGAGGCGAACGGATCGGGATCGGGAGCGCCGGGGCGGAGGCTGCCCTGCTCCACGCGCATCCGGATCGGGGAAGTGGGCTGGTACCCGGGAACCGGAATCGCCGGAATCGTCAGTTCCCCGACCGCCAGCGGCCGGAGCCGGTAGATCCATTCCGTGGCGCGCGTCATCTGGAAGTTGACGATCTCGGTCCTGGACATCCGCTGGCTGCCGAGCACCTCGAAACCGGCAAGTCCGGACAGCGCGGGGGCTCCGCCGCGCTCCTCGGGCACCGAAACCGTCAGGGTGAGCGTGTCCTCGATCCCGATGTGGTCCGCGTCCACCCTCGCCTCGGCGGCCTCCTGGGCATGGACGGACGGCGCGAGCAGGACCGCCAGGGCCGCGGCCACGAAGCCCCGTCTCATCAGTGCCGGCCCCTCCGGAGGGCCCGGGCCCGGCGCTTCTCCAGCCGGTCCTCCTGAAACGCCCTTTCCACGTCGGCGAGCGCGGCCAGGATGCGCTCCGCCTGCTCGGGGCTGATCTCGGGGACCTCGCCGGGGGCCGAGTCCGGCATTTCGGCGCCCGGACCGGCATCCTCGGGTTGGCTGCCGCTCGCGTCGTCGGCGGGTGGCCGATGCTGCGGCTGCGCAGAACCTTCGGGAGGGGACTGCTGCTCATCGCCGGACTCCTGGTCCCGATCCCCGGCGGACTGGGGGTCCTGGCGGTCCTGCCCCTGTTCCTCGGGGCTCTGCTGCCCCGGTCCTTCCTGGTCCTGCGGCTCCTGGTCCTGCGGCTCCTGATCCTCCTGTTCCTGGTCCTGTTGTTCCTGGTCCTGTGACTCACCCTGCTGTTCCTGTTCGTCGGCCGCGCGAAGCGCCCGCTCCAGGTTCTGGCGCGCTTCCAGGTCTTCCGGATCGAGGGCGATGGCTTCTCCGTAAGTGGCCGCCGCCTCCCGGAACGCGCCGCTGCGGAACAGGGTGTTGGCCAGGTTGAAGTAGGCGTCGCGCCGGACCGCGCCGCCGGCGCCTCCCGCAAGCGCCGCCTGATAACCGCGGAGCGCTTCGGCGAGCGGGCCCTCCTCGCCGGCCGGGACGCCTTCCGCCTCGCCCAACCGGTAGTGGACCCCGGCGATGTTGAGATCGTTCTCGGGCGCGTCCGGGAACTCCCCCTCCGCGCGCGAAAAGGCGCGCAGCGCCTCTTCCAGTCGGCCCGCTTCGAAGTGCTCCGCCCCTTCGCGGGTGTTCCTTTCCCCCCCGCCGAACAACTGCGCCGCCATCAGCAGGACGAAAGCGGCGCGGATCACGAAACCCCTCCCCGGCTTACCGGTGACCGACGGCGGCGCGACGGGCCCGCGAACCCGGCCGCCGTAATCGCACCGGCGGCGAGCGCGGCGGGGATCCAGAACTGCTCCCGGTAGCGCCGGGAGATCTGGGCTCCCAGCTCTCCGCCTTCAATCCCGCCGATCCGGGCCGTCAAACCTTCGATCTCCCGATCGTCGGCGGACACCTCGAAGAAGACACCGCCGGTGAGGGCCGCGAGTTCGGCAAGCGCCGCGCGGTCCAGCCGGCTCACGATGGGAGAACCGGCGGCGTCGCGCATCAGCGTCGGTCCCGAATCCGAGTCCGCCGGGATGGTGGCTCCGCCGGGCGTCCCCACGCCGACCGGAAGGACCACGATGTCGTGTTCGTTCGCCGTCCGCGCCACCTCGGCGATCTCGGTGACCCGCAGGTCATCCTGCTGGCCGTCGGTGAGCAGCACCACCACCCGGTGACGGCTCTCCTGACGCTCGAAAGCGCGCGCCGCCTCCTCGATCATCGCGGCCAGGTTCGTTCCGGGACTCTCCACCGCGCCGGTGGCGATCCCCGCGAGCAGCGTCCGGACGGCGCCGAGGTCATGGGTGAGCGGACACTGGGTGAAGGCGGTCCCGGAAAACGCCACGATCCCCACCCGGTTCCCGACCATCCGGTCGAGCAGCTCGCCGGCGATGTAGCGCGCCCGCTCCATTCGGGAAGGCGCCACGTCGCGGGCGTCCATGCTGAAGGAGGTGTCCATCGCCAGCACGATGTCGACCCCGACCAGGGTCACCTCCTGTTCCTGCCTTCCCCACTGCGGGCGTGCGGCCGCGGTCGCGAGCAGGAGAACGGCGCCCAGCAACAGGAGGTCCCGGAACCGGCGGCGGGCCCGGCTGTCTCCTTCGATCAGGGCCGCCGCGCGGGTTCCGAAGCGGGCCAGGCCTCTCCTCCCGCGGCGCGCCGCCAGCAGGACGAGCGCCGCGCCCAGCGGAAAAAGCAGCAGGAGGAACAGCGCCGACGGCTCCCCGAAGCGCATCTCAGCGAGCCTCCGCCCCCGGAAGGGACGCCGGAGACCGTCCTGTTCCGGAAGTCATGGCGAGGTCCTCAGCACCGTGGCGCCGAGCGCCAGCCCGGAAAACAGCAGGACCGCCGCCCAGCCGGCAAGCCGCGGTCCGTCGTCCGACCAACTCGTCCAGGTGGGCGCCCGGAGTTCGGTCCTCTCCAGCGCGTCGATCTCTTCGTAGACCGCCCGGAGACCCTCGCTGTCGCGGGCCCGGAAGTAGCGGCCCCCGGTGGCGTCGGCGACCTCGGTCAGCATCGCTTCGTCAATGCCGGGCGCGTTCCGGACGTCGAGGGAGCCGTCCGGCCGCCGCATGACCATCCGGCCGCCCTGCTGGCTCCCGGCGCCCACCGTGTAGACCCGGATACCCCGGGTCCGGGCCAGCCCGGCGGCGGTCAACGGGTGGATCTCCCCGGCGTTTGAGACCCCGTCGGTGAGCAGGACGATGACCCGGCTCTCCGCCTCGGAGCCCGCGAGCCGGTTGACCGAAGCTGCGATGGCATTGCCGATGGCGGTCCCGTCGGGGATGTCGCCGATGTCCACCTCCCGCAGCCGGTCCGTGAGGACGCCGTGATCGAGCGTCAGGGGGCTGAGCGTCACCGCGTTCCGGGCGAACGCCACCGCCCCCAGGCGGTCGTCCGTCCGCCGTTCGATGAAGTCCTCGAGCACCTCCTTGGCGGCGACCAGACGATTCGCGGGGGCGAAGTCCTCGGCCCGCATGCTCGAGGAGATGTCGAGGGCGAGCACGATGTCCACCCCCAGGCTGGTGCCGGTCTCCTCGGTGATCCCGGTCTGGGGCCGGGCGAGGGCGACCGCGGCGAGCGCCAGCGCCGCGAGCACGAGCGCTCCCGGAAGGAAGGCGAGCCGGGCACGGAGCGAGCGGGGCAGCTCCCGCAGCCCGGCGGCCTCCGGGAAACGGAGCGACGGCGGCGCGAGCCGCCGCGCGCGCACGACGAACAGCGGAATCAGGAGCAGCAGCAGGAGCGCCGCCGGCCACAGCAGGCGCATCAGCGGACCTCCACCCCGCTGCTCGTCCCGGCTGGCGGTCCGGCGCCACCGGGGGGCAGCGCGCGTTCCTTCCCCGGGCCGTCCCCGGAATCCGACTCCACGACGAGGGGCGGGCGGGTCCGGTCCAGGAATATCCCCGCCTCCCGGAACCGCGACTGCGCGGTGTCCGGCCGGAAGGCCCGTTCGCTGAACTTTGCAAGATCGGCCTCACCCAGGATGGACGCGAGCAGCGTCAGCGCCTCGCCGTGTTCGGGCGCCGCACGGAGCCGCACGTCCCTGAGGATCTCCCTCGTGGTCCGTTCGCTCCACGGGGTCTCGAACCGGCGCCCCGCGTAGCGCTTCATGATCCCGGCGAGACGCTCGTAGTAACCCACCACGTCGCCCCTTTCGAGGAGTCCGTCCCCGGCCAGCCGGGCGAGCGCGGCCTCCGCCTCCGCCGCCGGCGGAGGAAGCGGTACGGCTGGCGCTTCGCGGGCGCCCCGCCGCCGCCACAGCCACCACGCGGCGGCGAGGAGGACCAGCACCCCCAGCGCGAGCAGGCCAATCGCTCCCCAGCGCGGGGGCACGTTCAGTTCGAACGGCCCCCGGATGTCATGGATGTCTCCCGCTGCGGCTTCGGAGTCGGGCGGCAACGATGAGACCACCCGCACCAGGGAGGGCGGTGTCTCGATGAGCGACAACTCACCGCCCACGGCCCGGACGCCGACCGGCACGGCGGGGATTTCGTGGTCGCCGGGGAGCACGAACGCGCCGAGCCGGAGACGGAACCGGCTCTCTCCCGCGGGGGGGCCGTCCGGCTCGAGCGGGACCGCCCCCAGCACCCGGAAGTCGCCGAGGCTTTCCTCGACGACCGGGGCGGCTTCCGCACCTTCGGGGTGCTCCACGACCACTTCCAGCTCGAAGACGTCCCCGACCTCCACCGGCTCGGAGACGACTTCGGCAACGGCGGTGGCGGCCGGTTCCGCGCCCGTCTGGCCGGCTCCACCGGCGGCGGATGCCGCCAACAGGCAGCAGAGCGCGGTCAACGGGAACGGGAGTCTCATCGCCGCCGCTTCTCCCGCATGCGGAAGAACTTCCGCAGGGGAGCGTCGTAGGGCTCTCCCGCCGTGACCTCCACCACGTCCACGCCCGTCTCGCGCAGAGCCCGGGAAGCCGCCGCGTGAGCCTTGAGGGCGCGGGCACGGAAGGCGTCCCGGACCCGCCGGTCCGAGGTGTCCAGCCGCACCGGGACTCCGGACTCGGCATCCTCGAGTTCGATGAGGCCGACATCCGGTACCGCGTGCTCCCGGACGTCCGTGACCCGGACGGCGATCAGGTCGTGCCGGCGCGCCGCCACCCGGAGGGGACGCACCCAGCGCTCGGGCGGATCTCCGGCGAAGTCGCTGACCAGGAAGACGGTTGCGCGCCGGCGCACCGCCCGATTCAGCACCCCGAGGGCCTCCGCGATGTCGGTCCCGGCGCCCTCGGGTTCGAAGTAGAGGAGGTCCCGAAGCACCCGGAGGCCGTGCCGGCGTCCCTTCCGCGCCGGAAGCCGGATTTCGGGGCGGTCCGTGAAGAGCAGGGCGCCGACCCGGTCCCCGGACCGGATGGCCGAGAAGGCGAGGGCGGCGGACGCCTCCGCGGCCGTAGCCCGCTTGAAATCGCGCCGGCTGCCGAACGCGAAGGAGCGAGAGACGTCGAGGAGGAACAGCACGGTCTGTTCGCGCTCCTCGACGAACTTCTTGACGTGGAGATCGCCGGTTCGGGAGGTGACGTTCCAGTCCACCGCGCGGATGTCATCGCCCGCGGCGTACTCGCGAACCTCCGAGAACTCCATCCCCTGCCCCTTGAAGGTGCTCAGGTAGGCGCCCGCCAGCGCCTCGGTCACCAGCTTGCGGGTACGGATCTCGATGTGCCGCACCCGGGCGAGCAGTTCCGCGGTGGAAACTCCGGCCGGAGATTCCGGTTCCCCGGAAGGACCGCCCGGCGAGAACAGCGACGCGAAGAAGCCCGTCCGGTCCTTGCCGCGCCCCCCGGCGGCGGCCGCGTCTTTCGAGGCCACAAGTCTCTCAGGCGGACCGGATGTCAGGGAACCTCCACCGCATCCAGCACGCGCCGGACGATCTCGTCGCCGTCCACTTCTTCCGCTTCCGCCTCGTAGGAGAGGATGAGGCGGTGGCGCATCACGTCGGGCGCGAGGTGCTTCACGTCCTCGGGGGCGGTGAAGTCCCGATCCTCGAGGAACGCGCGCGCCCGGGCCGCCCGGTAGAGGTCGAGACTCGCTCGGGGCGAGGCCCCGTGCTCCACGAGCCCGGCGATGTCGACCCCGAAGGCCGCGGGATCGCGGGTCGCCCGCACCAGCGAGAGGATGTAGTCGCGAATCCGGTCGTCCACGTAGACCGCCTCCACGGCGTCGCGGGCGGTGGCGATCTCCTCGGGGCCGAGGACCGGCTCGACGCGTGGCACCGCGAAGTTGGCCATCCGCTTCAGGATGACCCGTTCGTCGTCGAGCTCCGGGAACCCCATCCGCAGCTTCATCATGAAGCGGTCCACCTGGGCCTCGGGGAGCGGGTAGGTGCCCTCCTGCTCGATCGGGTTCTGGGTCGCCAGCACCACGAACGGCTCTTCCAGCTTCCAGGTCTCGTCGCCGATGGTCACCTGGCGCTCCTGCATCGCTTCGAGCAGCGCGCTCTGCACCTTGGCGGGAGCCCGGTTGATCTCGTCGGCCAGCAGGAAGTTCGTGAACACCGGCCCCTTCCGCGGCACGAAGGTCCGGTTCCGCTGGTCGTAGATGAGGGTCCCGATCAGATCGGCCGGCAGCAGGTCGGGCGTGAACTGGACCCGGGAGAAGTCGGCCCGCACGCTCTCGGCAACGCTCTTCGCGAGCAGCGTCTTCGCGATTCCCGGCACCCCCTCGATGAGCAGGTGGCCACGCGTGAGGAGGCCGATCAGCACCCGCTCCACGACGTCTTCCTGCCCGACCACGACCCGGCCGAGCTCGGCCGTCAGGCGGTCGGCAAAGGCGGAACGGACCTCACGCCCCTTCGCGGTGAGCTGACTGACGTCGGTGGCGCTTGGCATCGCTCAAGAAAACTCCCGGAACTCCCAGGCCGTTCCCGGAATGTTACGCCGGGGCCCCCAGCTGGCGCGATGGCGCACCGGCTTGGAACGCCGGTCTCCAGACCGGCACCGCGGTGCTCCGCACCGCGCACGACCCAACCCCACCCGGGAAAGGGGCGTCCGTCTCAGTGCAAGGTTCCCGGGCGTAGGTGGCGCGACGGCTTGGAGCGCCGGCTTCAGCCGGCACGGGGGGGGGGCGGCCCCCCCCCCCCCCGCCAGATAAAAAAAAAAAAAACCACACACCCCCCACCACCAACAGGACGAGGGGGGGAGGGGAGTGGGTGAGAAAAAAA
>VXNL01000018.1 GCA_009840635.1 Acidobacteriota bacterium
CTTGTATACATGCCCGAACACCCGCTTCGGCGTTGCCTGTGATCCATGCCGAGGGCATGATAAAGCCGATTACACCGGATTCACCTATGCGGTCAGAGGCCCAACGGAGTGCTTTGAAGTATAAGTTATTTGGGTTTAGTATGGCTCCCGTATAACCGATCTCCCTAGCCTTACTCGTGTACGTATCTTTGATACGTCTTTCAAGTACATCGTGGTGGACATTTGGATTATTATCATTCGCGGTCTTCTGCCCACCCGAATAAGGTGGATTACCAATTATAACCTGTATACGTGCACTACGTTGCTCATCACGCATCTGAAACACATCTTTGAAATCAGGATCAGTTATCTTTGTCTGCTCCAATGCTTCGGCCCTACCCGAAGCCTTCAACTCCAACCAGTTAGGACGCACAGTGAATGTATCCACATAACAACTTCGCTCAAACGGTTTGTCCTTCCCCACTATCCGCGAATACGTGGTCTCTATATTCATACAGGCCGTATAATACGCCAATAGTTTATTCTCACCAAATCTAATATCCTTATACTTTGATTTCACTACCTCTTTCGGCAACATATCAAGCAGTCTGGTAAGAAACACACCCGTACCTGCAAACGGGTCCAGTATGCTGATTGTCTTATCACCAAATCCAGCATTGAACTGCTTCTTCAATACATGTTGTATGGAATTTATGATGAAATCAACTATCACCACAGGTGTATACACGATGGTCTTGGCCTGCGCCCTGTCGAATGTCTGGAAGAAGTTTCCATATATCTTGTTTATGATGTTCTGTTTGGCAGCAGGGCTGTTGATATTTCCTATGTGGAATTTCATCAGTTTGTGCCACTCTTCCAACTCCTCCAATTCCACGTGAAAGTCCATCCGGCCCACTGTATTATCAAATGCCGTAATTACCGGATTGGTGGTCTCCCCGAACAATTCCCTGAATATAGGTTGTAGTACAACATGCTGCGCAACGGCCTGTATAGTATCGCTGTACGTGACAGTATAGCCTACCGTTTCTTTGAGATTTTCGTGCAGGGTTTCTATATTATGCTTGTATTTTGTATCTGCACGATTGGCCAGCCTTAATGCCACCACAGCTGCCCTCTCACCGAGTTTGCGCCCATACTCCTCCCAGTAAAACCCAGTGTTTAGTAATGTAGCCGGCAACACATCAAAGATTGGTCGGATTGTGGGTGGTATGTCTATCATGTTCTCTATTTTATCCCTTGATGGCTTTTCACCCGGTTCTAGAACAAGTGATGCTTGGTTGAAGAATTTGTCGATTCGGTCATCATGTGCGCGTAATGCTTCTAATACTTGTAGTATCAGTTTATTTGCCTTTGATTTGTCTGCACTACTCGATATTGCCTCGTTCTTTGACACTACCACCGGTACAATAACATATCCCATCTTTTTGCTTGGATGCGTTCGTATTACGCGCCCTACTGCCTGTACCACATCCACCACACTCTGTCGCGGCTCGTAAAACACTACACCATCCAAAGACGGTACATCCACACCCTCTGACAGACATCTGACATTAGACAATACATGTACTGTATCCTCGGAGGTATTCTCAAGCCAGTTTATGCTTTTCACTCTGTCCTTGGCACGGTCTTTTCCATCTACATGTTCGGTCTCTACATGTATGGTTTGGTTGTTGCGTTCATTCTCAATATCCACAACCTTCTTGAATGCCTTGATGAATCTCTTTGAGTTTGGTATCTTGTTGTGGAACACCAGTATGCGGTTTAAAAGATTGGGCGGTTCGTCTACATCCTGCTGTTTAATGGCGCTATATACAGACGCTAACTTACACTCCTCCTCAAGTGGTATCTCAGAGTCAATATCAGCATCTACATTCTTTTTATCCTCCTCATCCGCATCTATGGCCAACCCGGCCACCTGATATTCAGTCAATATACCATCAGTAATGGCCTTGGAGAAAGGTAGTTTGTGAAATTCAGGACCAAATATCTCCTTATCATTCATAGAGAATACATTGTCTCCCTCCCGATCATACACGCGAGGTGTGGCGGTCATGTAGAGGCGCTTTCTGGCACTGATATTCTCATCATCATGCGCCAGTGTAAATGCCTTCTTCCCACTACCGGCCGTGCGATGTGCCTCATCAAATATGATAAGATCAAACACTACATCGTGAAATGCCTCCTGGACTACATCGGCAGACTGATATGTGGAGAATATTACACGCATTGACTTTTTATCATTCTTCAGTTTTTGGAAGTTATTCCTTAATTTATTGGGATCAGTAGTGACGATGCCACTGGTCAGACCTGTTATCGATATATCTTCAGAGTTACCAGCAGTCTTATCAGAGCACACAATAATGGTCTGCTGTGCTATGTTGAAGTTTTCGGCCCATGCATTATACGTCTGTTTGATGAGGGATATTGAAGGCACTAAATACAGTACGGTCTTGTCCTTGCCTACAACCTCTTCTGCAATGCGGAGAGATGTAAGCGTTTTACCTGTCCCACATGCCATTATGAGTTGGCCACGCGAGTTATTTTGGAATCCCCGGATTACTTTATTGTATGCGGTTTCCTGGTATGGGCGTAGTGGAAGTGTGTCGTTCTGTGTTATCTTCTTTGGATCTATATTCCAGTTTATCTTTGAGACTTCCAGATCAGTACGCCGTATGATGGTAACACCCGTCTCTGCGCACTGCTTAACCAAAGTTTTTGTAGGTTCACCAGTGGTTACTATTATACGGTTTTTGATGTTTTTTACCTCCGACTCAACCCAGAGATTGGTAACATTCCCCTCGTAATGTAGGGAGGTGCCATCAGCCAAGCATTTACACTGTATGGCGTAAGGTTCTCCAAACCCATCATATGCTATAATGTCTATACCACGATCCTTCTCTATTGGCACACGGCGAACTTCTTTGAAATGTGCATACTGCCTATCTTTGATGAAAAATTCTACCATGAGTAGCTCGAATAGATCTCCGAGTTTCTTGGTCTCCCCACCTGAAATCTTTCGTATATGATATAGTACGTCATTAAAGGTAGTCCTGTTAGACACTCATACCTTTTGTTACGGGTTACGTATAAAGGAAAGTGTTTTGCTTTTTGAAGTTGGGCGCTCGGTTGGATACATCTGTAAAAAG
>VXNL01000045.1 GCA_009840635.1 Acidobacteriota bacterium
CGCCGGTGGAGTTCCCAGGGGACCGTGGGGTAAGGGTTGACGGAGTTGGGACGTGCGCGGTGCCGAGCACCGCGCGTGCCGACCTGGAGACCCGCGTTCCGGGAGAACTGGCCGGCGTTCCAAGCACCCGCCGTGGTATCCTGCCTGACTCGGCGCCCGGCCCGCTCTCCCGAGGGGGATGCGGGTTTTTTCACATCAGAGTTTTCTCGGGAGCCGAATCCTGACCATGCTTCCCACACTGCTCCAGGCGGACCCGGCCGGCGGCGCGTTCGGCATGCAGATCGTGCTGTTCGCCATCATTTTCGGCATCTTCTACTTCATCGTCTTCCGCCCCATGCGCAAGCGGCAGCGGGAGACCGAAGCGATGCTGCAGAGCCTCGAGCGCGGGGCCCGGGTGGTGACGACCGGCGGCATTCACGGGACCATCGCCGGCATTCAGGGTGACATCGTGCAGCTCAAGGTCACCGAGTCGGTGAAGCTGCAGATCTCGAAGAGCGCGGTCGCGAGCGTGATCGACAGGAAGCACTGAGCGGCGGCGCAGTTCCGGAGTTCCACCGCAGCCTACCGATGGCCAGACGCCTTCGCCTCAAAGGAGTCCTGCTCCTTCTCCTGGTGGCGGGGCTCGTCTACGTGGTCAACCCGCCGCGGGACACCATCGTGCTGGGGCTGGATCTGCAGGGCGGCATTCACCTCGTCATGCGGGTCCACACCGAGGACGCGGTGCGGGTGCTGACCGACGAGACCGCCGAGCAGTTCGCCGAGAACCTCGACACCCAGGAAATCGACTTCGCGGACATCGAAACCGAGGGGCTGGGACAGCTGACCATCCTGAATCTCGACGAGTCCCGCCTCCGTGAAGTCCGGGACACCGTCGCCTTCAGCTGGCCGGGCTGGGACCTGCGGAGCGTCGGCGGCGGCGACTGGGCGTTCAACCTCCGTCCGAGCGAGGAGATCGTGGTCCGCGAACAGACGGTCACCCAGGCGATGGAGACCATCCGCCGCCGGGTGGACGAACTGGGGGTCGCGGAGCCCGTCATCACGACCCACGGGAACACGGGGGACCAGATCCTCGTGCAGCTTCCCGGTTACGAAGACGTGGCCCGGGCCAAGGAGATCATCCAGGCCACGGCCCAGCTCGAACTCCGGCTCGTGCAGGCGGGGCCCGCTCTCGACGAGGCGGCCCTGCCCCCGCTGAACAGCTCGCTGGAGAACATTCCGGCGGAACTGCCCACCGGCGCGATCGGCTACTACCAGGTCAACCGGGTCGCCGCCATCACCGGCCGCGATCTCCGGAACGCCCGGCAGGCGATCGACTTCCAGACGAACACCCCCAACGTGGAGTTCAGCCTGCACGCCGAGGGCGCCTCCCGGTTCCGCGACTTCACCGGCGCCAACGTGGGCCGGCAGATGGCCATCGTGCTCGATGACCTGGTGGTCTCCGCCCCCGTCATCCAGAGCCCGATCTACGACCAGGGCCAGATCGTCGGAAACTTCACGGTGGACGAAGCGGTGGATCTGGCGCTCGTGCTGCGCGCCGGGGCGCTCCCCGCATCCCTCGAGTACCAGGAGGAACGCACCGTCGGACCTTCCCTCGGCGCGGACTCGATCCGCAGCGGGGTGACTGCATCGCTCGCCGGCCTGGCGGGCGTTTTGCTCTTCATCATCTTCTACTACCGGCTCTCGGGAATGAACGCCGTCGTCGCGTTGCTCCTGAACCTCCTGATCCTGGTGGGCGCGATGGCGTACTTCGCCGCCACCCTGACGCTCCCGGGCATCGCCGGCGTCATCCTGACCATCGGCATGGGGGTGGATGCGAACGTGCTCATCTTCGAGCGCATCAAGGAGGAAATGCGAACCGGAAAGCCCCCCCGGACGGCCATTTCGGTGGGGTTCTCGCGCGTCTTCTGGACGATCGTGGACGCGAACATGACGAGCCTGGTGGCCGCCGCCATCCTCTTCCAGTTCGGCACCGGCCCCGTTCAGGGATTCGCCGTGACCCTCAGCATCGGGCTGGTGAGCAACGTGTTCACCGCCATGTTCGTGTCTCGCTACATCTTCGACCTGGTGCTCTCCGGACGGCGCCAGGTCGCCGCGCTCAGCATCTAGCGGGCTGGCGGGCACCGAATGGACATCCTCGGCGACACCCGGATCGACTGGATCAAGTACCGCTGGTGGTTCGCCGGCATCTCCCTCGCCCTCCTCGTCGCCGGCGTCTTCGACGTGATCCGCAAGGACGGTCTTCGCTATGGGATCGATTTCTCGGAGGGCACCATGGTGGTGGCCAAGTTCGCCGAGACGCCGGAAATCGATGAGGTGCGGGCCGTCGTCAACGATCTCGGGTACGGGAGCGCGGTCATCCAGAGCTACGACCGCCCCGAAATGAACCAGGTCATGATCCGGGTCGAGAAGGCGGCGGAAGACGAAACCGCGGGGGCTGCGGGCCAGCAGCCAACGGAGGCCGGAATCGACGAGACGGCCAACCGGATCCTCGCGGCTCTGAGGGGCGGGGCCGCCGGCGAGCTGGTTTCCTCGAGTACGGAAATCGTGGGACCGGTGGTGGGCGAGGAACTCCGGCGGCGCGCGCGGAACGCCACCCTGATGGCTCTCTTCGCGATGCTCATCTACATCGGTTTTCGATTCGAGCCGGTGTACGGGGTCGGCGCCACCGTCGCGGTCATCCACGACGTGCTGGTGACGCTCGCTCTCGTGTCCCTCTTCAACTACGAGATCAGTCTGAACGTGATCGCCGCGTTCATGACACTCGTGGGCTACTCGGTGAACGACACGATCGTCATCTTCGACCGGGTGCGGGAAAACCGCCACATCCATCGGCGTCTGGATCTCGGGGCGATCGTCAACCTGTCGATCAACCAGACGCTCCGGCGCACGGTTCTCACCTCGGGGCTGACCCTCCTCGCCGTCGGGGCGCTGCTGACCTGGGGCGGCGAGGTGCTCCGGGCCTTCTCCTTCGTGCTGGTGGCCGGGGTCTTCGTAGGCACCTATTCCTCGATCGCGATCGCCTCGCCGATTGTGCTGTGGTGGCGCTCGGTACGCGGCGGGACGGCCGCCACCGCGGAACAGCAGCGGCCGCAGGCGCCCCCGGTCAGGGCCTGATTCCTTCCGGCCCCGGCACCGGGAATCGCGGGCTCCGCACCGCCGGGCCGCTAGACTCGGGGAGCGAGGTTCGTACCAAGTGCCGTCTGGACGCCCTGGGGAAAGGACGCGGATCGGCCTTGGGATGCCGCATACGCCATCGCTCGGCTTCAGCATCTCCCTGCCGCTCGGACTAACGCTGCACGGCGCTCTGCTCGTGGCGCTGCTGTACCCCTCCTTCGAGGTACGCAGCGACCAGTTTCCCGCGTTCGAGGCGTACCGGGTCCATCTCTTTGCGCCGCCCGCGGCGGCGCTCCGCCTGGGGGACCCTACGGCGGAACCCGAACCGGAGCATTCCACCGGAGCGGTCCGCGATACGGCCGCAAGGCTTGCTCCCGTGTTCGCGCGCACCGATCTCGTCGAGGTGCTCGAAGCGATCGACATCCCATCTTCGTTCGGGTCCGAGCACGGGATTCCGGACGGTTTCTGGGAGGGGCTGGAGTTCGGGGAACCGGCCGGCGTCGTCGGGGGCGTTCCCGGAGGGGTGCAGGGCGGGCAGATCGGCGGCCTCCGCCAGGCGGCCGATCCCGTGCTCCCGCCCCCGGACGAACCGCCAATGGCGCTTTCCATGCCTCGCCCCCGCTTCCCGAAACAGGCGCTCCGGGACGGTGTCCGCGGCCGGGTGATCCTGCGGGCCCTGATTACGGAACGCGGGACGGTCGAGGTCCTGCGGATCCTCCGCTCCGTCCCGGGACTGGATACGGAAGCCATTCGGGTCGTGGAGTCGGAGTGGCGCTTCCGCCCGGCCCAGCGGAACGGCCGCCCGGTGGCCTCGCTCAGCAATCTGGCGGTTCGCTTCTCGCTCCGCTAGGTCCGGTAGCCGGCGGGCAAATTCCGCGGTCCGCTTCGTTCCGTGGATGGGCTCGCCGGCCCCTGCTCCGGGGGCTGACAAACCGCAGGAAGCGAGCCCGTCGCGGACCTTCTCGGCACCGCAGCGCCAGCCCCTCGCGGCGGTCCGCTCGAGCACTGATTCTCTGTTGACATGGCGGGGGCCCCAGTGCTAGTTTCCCCATCTTCTCAGGCAGCCTGGCAAGTCGTCTGCCGTCCCGTACGGGCTTCGGACCCGGCGGCTGTCCGGGCTGTTGTCAGCTTCCCGCTTCGCCTTCTCCCCGCTGTTGAGGGAGGGACGGATCGGGAAAGGAGCCTAACGTGTCAAGAGAGCCAACCTTCGAACTGGCGGGACGCGACCAGAATCTCGGGCGTTCCCTCGGCAGTTTTGCCTTCTCGTTTCTGCTTCAGGGCGGCGCTGTGGTGGCGTTCATCGTCATTCCCATTCTCGCCGTCAACCTCCCCACTCCGGAAGGCATCATGACCTTCATGGCCGCGGCTCCCCCGCCGCCGCCACCGCCACCGCCGCCGCCACCGCCGAAGGCCAGGCGCCGGGCCGCTCCGAAGCCGGTCCTCAACACGACGCCGCAGTTCGTGGCGCCGGTTGACATTCCGGACGACCTCGGCGACGCCGGGGTGGACTTCGGAGTTCCCGGCGGCGTCGAGGGTGGGGTCCCCGGCGGGATCATCGGCGGTATCGTCGGCGGCCTGCCTTCGGGCCCCCCGCCCCCGCCGCCCAAGGCCGCTCCGGTCCGCGTCGGCGGAGAGATCCGGGAGCCGACCCGCACGGTCTACGTGCAGCCCATCTATCCGGAGATCGCCAAGCAGGCCCGGGTTTCGGGGGTGGTGATCCTCGAGGCCATCATCGACCCGTCCGGCAACGTGACGAACATCTCGGTGCTCCGTTCGATTCCCCTGCTCGACCAGGCGGCGATGGACGCCGTGCGGCAGTGGAGGTACCAACCCACCCTGCTCAACGGCGTACCGGTTCCCATCGTCATGACCGTGACGGTAACCTTCAACCTTGGCTGACGCCGATCCGGAACGACGACCCCGGAAGCCCGGTTTTCCAGTCCAGACCACCCAGTTTCATCAAGGCTGATTTCGCCCTGCCCACGATGCGGATTGACCGGATCGCAGCGATCCGACTCGTACCGATCCTCAACCCGGTTCCGGGCAGGAGAAGCCAAACACTTTTTCCCTAGATCCCAGGAGGACGAACGGAATGTCTTTTGACTTGCTTGAGATCTGGTCCCACATGGGACCGGCCGCAAAGCTCATCAACGGCGTGATGGTCATCATGTCGATCTACTCCCTCTCGGTGATGATCGAGCGCTGGTTGACCTACCAGAAGGCCAAGGGCCAGTCGCGCGGCTACTCGGTGCGCATCGCCAAGGAACTCAAGGCCGGCAACATCGAAGCGGCCATCAAGGTGAGCAAGGACAAGGATGTCAAGAACAGCCACCTCGCCAAAGTGCTGCTGGCTGGACTTCAGGAAATCCAGTTCCAGACCGAGGAAGGTAGCGGGGACAAGGACATCACGATGGAAGCGGCTCACCGGGCCATCCAGCGCGCCACCGCGATTGGCATGATGGACCTGCGCCGGAACCTCTCCGGGCTCGCGACGATCGGCGCCACCGCTCCCTTCGTGGGTCTCCTGGGCACTGTGCTCGGCATCATCACCGCGTTCCGCGGCATGGCGCTGACCGGATCCGGTGGAATCGGCGCGGTATCAGCCGGAATCGCGGAGGCGCTGATCGCCACCGCGCTCGGACTCTTCGTCGCCATCCCGGCCGTGTGGGCGTTCAACTACCTCACGAACCGGGCGGACGGCTTCGGGGTCGAGATGGACAACGGCGCCTCCGAGCTCATCGACTTCATGGCGCGCCGCTAACGCGGCTTCGTCCGAGTCACCCTTCAATGCCCCACTGGCGCGATCCCAAGGTCTCTTCCGGCTTCGGGGTAATCGCGCCGGCGGGCCCCACTGCGCCGCCGCCCGGAGCGGTGGCGGACCGGGAAACCAAGGAGTAATGCATCATGGGAATGTCAGGACTTGGTAGCAAGGACGTCAACGCCAACATCAACGTGACCCCCCTCGCGGACGTCATGCTGGTGTTGCTCATCATCTTCATGGTTGTGACGCCGCTTCTGCAGAAGGGAGTGGACGTCAAGTTGCCGGTAGCCGACTACGGTATCGATCACGCCGACAGCGACGATGTCGTGAACGTGGCGATCCGGGAGGATGGGGCGATCTATCTCGACCTCATCTCCGTCCCCAGGCAGGAACTGCCGAACCTCCTCGTGGAGAAGTTCGCGGGCAAGACGGACAAGATCCTCTACCTGAAGGCGGACGAACGGCTTCCGTACCACGAAGTGCTCGGCCTCATGTCGCTGTGCCGTGACGGCGGAGCCGACGAGATCGGCCTCATCACCGAACGGGCCGAGTAGCAACCTCCAGAAGGGCTGACACCCAGGAGAAACCATCATGGGAATGGCAGGATTCGCCTCCGGCGGAGTCACTTCCGACATCAACATCACACCGCTCATCGATGTGCTTCTGGTGCTCCTGATCATCTTCATGGTCGTCACCCCGCTGACCCAGCAGGGGCACGACGTGGAAATGCCGGACAACCAGGACCAGGTCATTGATGCGGAACCGGATCCGAACCAGTTGGTGCTGAGCATCGACTCGTCCGGACAGGTGACCATCAACAAGCAGGTCGTCGAGCCGGAGGAACTCCCCCTTCGTGTCCGCGACATCTTCGAGACCCGCGCCGACAAGACGATCTTTCTCAAGGCCGACCCCTTCCTGTCCTACGGACAGGTGGTCGCCGTGCTGGACATCGTGAAGGGGAACGGCGTCGAGCGCGTGGGGATCGTCGCCCAATAGCTGCTCGCGCAGCCCCAGAGGAGATCACTAGCAGTGGCCCTAAACACAAAACAGACTGTCCTCATTTCGGTGGGCGTCGCTTTGGTGCTCCTGATCGGATTGGTCATCTCGCCCGCTCCCCCTCTTCGCGGAGGACTCCCCAACTACATCGACATGCTGCAGGCCATGCGGGCCTTCGGCAAGGCGAACGAAGCCTACGGGAGACGGGAATACGAAGATGCGATCCGCTTCTACCAGGAAGCCACCGAGAACGCGCCCGCGGACAACCCCCTCATCCAGACGACGCTGCATTTCTTCAGCGCCAGCAGCAACCATCTGCTCTACAGCCCGACGACCTTCGACGATCCGCAGAACGAGGAATACCTCGACAACGCACTCGACGGTTACGAGGACACCATCGCCGCCGTCGAAGAGGCGCTCGCGGACCCAGGCCTGGACCAGGCGTCAAGGGACAGCATTCAACTCTACGAACGCTATGCCTCTGAACAGCTTGCGGGCATCCATCGCGACCACCTCGACGATCTCGAAGGAGCGGAGTACTACTTCAACCGTCTGATCGAAATGAATCCGGGCACTCCGGAGCTCTACTACGGCCTGGCCGACGTGTACGAGCGGTTCCACGATCCCGAGATCAACCCGCTCTTCGAGAAGGCCATCGAGGCGTACAAGGTTCCCGTGGAGATGAATCCCGACGATCCGATCGCCTACCGGCAGGTCGCCAACCTGTTCAACAAGTACGGCCGTTTCGACGAGACGATGGAATGGCTCGAACAGGCTCGGGACGTGAACCCCGACAACCCCGAGGGGTACTACCTCATCGCGACCTACTACTGGGACAAGGTCTATCGGGATCCTGACCTGACCGAGCGGCAGCGCCGCGAGTTCATCGACCTCGGACTGGCGCAGCTCGACGAGGCTCTGGTCCGGAACGACGAATACGTGGACGCGCTCGTCTACAAGAACCTGCTCCTGCGGGAACTGGCGAAGGTGGATCAGCGCAACGCGGACGCCTTGACTGCCGAAGCCGACGAGTACCGGAATCGGGCGATCGCCATCCGGGACCGGATGGAGCAGGAAGCGGCCGCCGCCGCCGCTGCCGCCGCGGAGGCTGCCCAGGAACGCTAGACAAGCGTATTCCCCAAGGAGACCAGGAAAAGATCTCAGGCCCCGTCGGCCGCGCGCTTCGGCCGCGGCCGGCGGGGTTTTGTTTTTCGGTCCGGGGACGAGGCTTCCCCGGGGCCCCACCGCGGGCCCAGAATGACTGGACGCAACTGCTAGCAGCCTGTGGATAAAGTGACGAGAGCACCGAGAACGGCGAGGCCCAGTTCTCCCGGTGGGGCCAGTCCTCCCGGTGGGGGCCCGGCTGACAAGGCGCGTGAGGGAGGAATACCGGGTGTATTCCGACCGAAACGCAACGATGAGGGCCGCATCGCGGCCCGGTTCAGCCGGGATGCATCGCCGTTCGGATGCCGCGTGACTTTGTCCACCGGCTGCTAGGGTAAGACGGGAAGCAGACGAGACGGGAGACAGCAGGCGATGATTCGGTTCGAGACGATTCGGGACCGGGTCCGGGCATACCAGCCCGACGCCGATTTCGACCTGCTCCGCGCGGCCTACGTGGTGGCCGCCAAGGCGCATCAGGGGCAGGTCCGCCTCTCGGGCGAGCCCTATCTGAACCATCCGCTCGAGGTGGCCGGGATTCTCGCGGACCTGAAGCTCGACATCGTCTCCGTCGCCTGCGGCCTTCTGCACGACGTGGTGGAGGACACCAAGGTCACGAACGCGGACCTGGAACGCCGTTTCGGCCGGGATGTGAGCCGGGTGATCGACGGTCTCACCAAGCTGAGCCGCGTGGAGTTCAGTTCCGCGGAGGCCAACCAGGCGGAAAACGTCCGCAAGATGATCATCGCGATGACCGACGACACCAGGGTCATCCTGATCAAGCTCGCCGACCGGCTCCACAACATGCGGACGCTCGACTTTCTCCGGGAGGAGAAGCGGCAGCGAATCGCTACCGAGACGCTGGACGTCTACGCCCCGATCGCGGGGCGGCTGGGAATCGGCCGGATCGAAGCCGAGCTTCAGGACCTGGCGCTGCGTCACCTCGAACCCCAGACCTACAAGGTCCTCGAGGCCCGGGTCAAGGCCAAGAAGCGATGGGCCGAGGATTTCATTCGCGATCTCAGCCGGACGCTGAAGCGCGAGTTGCAGGCGGAGGAGATCCCGGGTGAGTTGTCCGGCCGCACCAAGAGCATCTACTCCATCTATCGCAAGATGCACCGGCAGCAGATCGAGCTCGATCAGATGTACGACTTCATCGCCCTGCGGCTGGTGACCGACACGGTGCCGCACTGCTACACGGCGCTGGGAGTGATTCACAACGTCTGGAAGCCCATCCCGGGACGCATCAAGGACTTCATCGCGATGCCGCGCGTCAACGGCTACCAGTCCCTCCATACGAGCCTGATGACCGAGTCGGGGACGCACTTCGAAGTCCAGATTCGCACGACCGACATGCACCGGGTGGCGGAAGAGGGCATCGCCGCCCACTGGAGCTACAAGTCTTCCGGGAGCTACGGCGAACAGGACATCAAGCGCTTCGCCTGGCTACGCCAGGTTCTCGAGTGGCAAAAGGAAGTCAAGGATCCCCACGAGTTCCTGAGCAGCCTGAAGATCGACCTCTATCCCGACGAAGTCCACTGCTTCACTCCGCGCGGGGAGGTCAAGTCGCTTCCCCGCGGAGCGACACCCATCGATTTCGCCTACGCCATCCATACGGAAGTCGGACACGGCTGCATCGGCGCACGCGTCAACGGAGCCATGGCGCCCCTTCGGTACGAGTTGCGGAACGGGGACATCTGCGAAATCCTGACTCGCAAGAACCATCTGCCGAGCGAGGATTGGCTCAAGATTGCCCGCACGAACCGGGCGAAGAGCAAGATCCGGGCGAGGCTGAACGCCGAGGCCAAGCGGGAGAGCATCGAGATCGGCCGGAAACTGCTGGAGAAGGAAGCGCGGTCCCACGGTTTGAGCCTGCGGCGGGTCCGCTCCGCTCCGGGACTCGCGGATGCCATGAAACGCCACGGGGCTCCCAGCCTGGACGACCTGTTTGCCGCGATCGGCTACGGCAAGGTTTCCGCTGCCCGCGCGTTGGCCGACGCCGTCCCCGCGGACCAGCTCAAGCGCGCACCCGAGAAGGAACCTGCCTCGGAATCCGGGTTTGCGGGCGCCGTCCGACGCATCATCGGGCGTGATCCGGGGCAAATCCTCGTGAGCGGCCAAAACGACATCCTCGTGCACCGGGCCCGGTGCTGCTCGCCGTTACCGGGTGAAGCGATCGCCGGGTACATCACCAAGGGAAAGGGCGTCGCGGTTCACGCGGCCAAATGCCCGCACCTCGCGGACCTCGCACGGGACCCGGAACGTCAGGTGGACGTGTCCTGGAAGTCGACCAGCGGAACCCGGTACGACGCCGGCTTCTTGGTGCGCGTGGAAAACCGCAAGGGCATGCTCGCGGACATCACCAAGATCATCGCCGAGGCGGACACCGATATCCGGGCCTTCGAAGGCACCGCTGACGATGCGGAGCGCGGCGACATCTATGTGACCGTCGCGGTGGAGAATGCCAAGGAGGTCGGCGCCATTTCCCGCCTGTTACAGACGGTCCCCGGCGTGATCGAGGTCCAGCGAGGCTCCCCGAGTCGGTAGGGGAACGCCGGCCCGGAGCGCCGGCCTCTGGCCGGCATCGTCCGCCGAAGGCGGGCGAAACAGGCAACGCCGGGCCCCGTTGCAGCAGAAGAGACCCTTCCGCAAGCCCGGCGCTGCCCACCGGAGACGGGCGTAACCTCAGCCGACCGGGGTCGGGGCGTCTTCCTGCTGCCTGGCAAGCCGGCGCAGCAGGTGATGGCTGTAGATCCCGGTTTCGTGGCCGTCGTTCCAGTGGATCTGCACGCCGTAGTTGCCGACGGGGATGAGCTTCCGCGGCGCGAAGTTGGTCGGCAGCAGCAGGGTCAACGACCGGCGCTTGCCGCTCCATTCGTCCACGCAGGTGGCGCATGGGCAGTGGTTCCGCAGGTATTCGAACCCGAAACGTTCTTCCGAGCCATCGTGCCAGCGCACCACCACCGCGTCGCTCTCCGCGTGTACCGATTCGGCCACTCCACCCTGGGCGGACTGGTTGGATCGCGCCACCTCGAGGGCGACGCGGCGGGCGATCTCCCGATAGGCGACGGCGGCGGGACTCTCGGGGTCGCGCACGACCGTAGGCGTTCCCTCGTCGCCGGCGACGACCACCCGCGGATCAAGCGGCACGCCACCCAGGAAGGGCAGGCCCAGGTCTCCCGCGACTTCCTCGCCGCCGCCGGTCGAGAAGATGTTGGTGCGCTCCCCGCAGTGCGGACAGGCGAACGAACTCATGTTCTCGATGACGCCGAGCACGGGGACGCGCACCGGCTGGAACATCCGGAGCCCCTTTTCGGCGATCGTCCGGGCCACCGCCTGGGGCGTCGTCACGATCACCGCTCCCGCAAGCGCCGCCGTCTGGGCAATCGTGAGCTGCACGTCCCCGGTCCCCGGTGGGAGGTCCACCAGCAGGTAGTCGAGTTCACCCCAGACGACTCCCGAAAAGAACTGCTGGACGAGCCGGGAGGCCATCGGTCCGCGCCAGATGACCGGAGTCTCCTTGGAAGAGAGCATCCCCATGGAGATGAACCGCACGCCGTGAGCCTCGAGCGGGATCAGCCGCCGATGTTCGTCGGTCGCCGGACGGTCGTCCATCCCGAACATGGTGGTCTGCGAAGGCCCGTAGACATCGGCATCCAATAGCCCGACGCGAGCGCCGTCCGCGGCCAGGGCAACGGCGAGGTTCGCGGAAACCGTGCTCTTTCCCACCCCGCCTTTGCCGGACGCAACGGCGACCACGTTCTGAACCCCCTCGGGTTTCGTGGGATCTGGCACGGGAGCGCGCGGACCCGGAGCCCCGGACGGGGGAGCCGCGTTCTGCCCGACCCGGGAAGTCGGAGAAGCGCTCACTTCGGTGCGCACCGCGACCTCCGCCCGTTCGATTCCCGGCAGCCGGAACAATGCCTCCCGCACCTGCTCCCGGATCTCGTCCGCAACTTCACTACCGACGTTCGGGAGCGTCACCGTGACGCCGACGATCGGCCGGCAGATACGGATGTCGGCCACCTGGCCAAGCGTCACGATGCTCTCGCCGCCGAACTCGCGATTCCGGATCGGGGCGAGGGTTTCCAGAACCTGTTTCTGATCGAGTTGAGACATGGGGGGTGCGGGGAACGCCCTTGGAGGGCTCTGCGCCTGCTCGGGGCGGCCCAAAGGGTTTAGGATAGCCGTCGGGGTGGGCAAACCGGTGTTTCCTCATGGAGATTCGTCCGGTGGTCCTCGGGTGTACTCCCTCTTACAATGGGTGAGCCCGGCTGCAGTCACATGTGTCCCGCTCGGAACGTGGGGCCGGCCGGTATCGGAAGGAGGCCATTCGTGAACCAGAACCGCGCCGCCACTCGCTACGGGCTGGCGCCGGTGGCCGCTCTCGCTTTTCTGTTCTCCACGGTAGTTTCGCCGCCGGCGTTCGGCGCACCTCAGGAGCAGGAGCCACAGGAAGAAACCGAAGCGCAGCAGGAAGAATCGGAAGAGACACCGGCGCCGGCGGACATCATTCCGCGGTTTACCGACCAGATCGTGGTATCGGCCTCACGGGTCGAGCAGGAAATCGTCAACGCGCCGGCGGCGATCGCGGTGATCCCCACCGAAGTCATCGAGACCCAGGCGGCCAACAACTTCGGGGACCTCCTGCGTCAAGCTCCGGGGGTCAACGTCACGCAGCTCTCCAGCACGCACTACAGCGTCACCAGCCGCGGCTCGTCCAGCGCGTTGGCCACGTCGCAGCTCGTCCTGGTGGATGGACGATCGGTCTATCAGGACTTCTTCGGCTTCACGAGCTGGGACTTTCTGTCGGTGGGACTGGATGACCTGCAGCGGATCGAAGTCGTCAACGGGCCGGCTTCGGCCATCTGGGGGGCAAACGCGATGAGCGGCGTGGTGAACCTGATCACCAAGGCGCCGCGCGACGCCTTGGGCACGACGCTGAACCTCCGGTTCGGTTCCTTCGATCGCAACGTCACCGGCAACCCGATGGACGCGGGAAGCCAGCTCATGGGATCCCTGACCCACGCCCAGGCGCTGAACGACCGCTTCGCCTACCGCGCCACCGTGAGCTTCACCCATCTGGATCCACTGCCGCGGCCTTTCGGCGAGATCCCGAACGGTACCGGCACCCTCTATCCCCCGCTGGAAGGCGTGACATCCCGGATGCCCAAGCTGGACTTCCGGGCCGACTGGGACTCGCCCGACGGCCAGAGCGGGTTCCGGTTCTCGGGCGGCTATGGGGCGAGCCAGGGGATCCTCCACTCCGGGATCGGCCCATTCACCGTCCAGCCGGGGGCGAACATGTCGTACGGCCGGGTCCAGTACATGCGGGGCTCGATGGAAATCGGCGCCTTCTTCAACCGGACCTCCGCCAACTTCAACTCGCTTCTGTCACGCGTCCCCACCGGCGAGTTGCTCGACGGGACGATCAACACCCGCACCTACGACGTCAGCCTGAAAGACACCCGGTTTCTGGGCGAGCGTCATCTCTTCAGCTATGGCGCGAGCGCCCGCTTCGTCACGCTCGACTTCACCCTCGCTCCGCTCGGCGACGGCCGCAGCGAACAGGGGTTCTACGTGAACGACGAGATCTTCCTGAACGAGCGCTGGCGCTGGATTGTGGGCACCCGCGCGGACCGGATCAGCATCTTCGACAAGATCGTGCTGTCTCCCCGGACGACCCTCATCTTCAAGCCGACTCCCACCCAGTCCTTCCGGGTGTCCTACAACCGCGCGTTCCGCGCGCCGTCGCTGAGCAACACGTTCCTGGACACGACGATCGGCGAGCCGGCCGTGTTCGATCTGCGCCCCGTGTTCCGGGGCTTCTTCGGCGCACTGAGCATCCCGGATTCGGCGTTGCCCGCCCCGGTCGACTACGCCATCCCCATCGGGGTCGTGGGGAACCCCGACCTGGTCCAGGAAACGCTGACCGCCTACGAAGTCGGCTGGTCCGGGGCGCTCAACGACTGGCTGGGAGCGAGCGCCGCCGTCTATCTCAATGACATGCGGGACAGCATCGACTTTACCGATACCGCTTTCTGGTCCGGAGACAACCCTCCCCCTGGATGGAACGAAGCGTTCGCCGAGGTCGGAGACTTCATCGGACGGCTGGGAGCCGTGCTTCCGCCCGGCACGCTGCCGCCGGAGATCGGGGCCATCGCCGTGAATCCCGGGTATCTGATCGACGCCCTGGGCGGGCTCGCCGGCGTCCAGCTGCCGGCCGCGTTCAGCTACGTCAACCGCGTGTCGATCCGCAACACGGGGTTTGAACTCGGACTCACCGGACGCCGCGGTGACTTCGGAGGCTTCCTCAACTACTCGTGGCAGGCCGAACCGGTGGTGGAAGGGTTCGGCGAGGAGGACGCCGATGAGATCAGCATCCCCGCGGCGCACCGGATCAATGCCGGCCTCGACGCCGGGTTCGGCGCCGTGAATCTCGGACTGTCGCTGAACTACACCGATCGCGCCTACTGGACCGACGTCCTCACCGCGGAGTACTACGGCTGGACCGAAGCGTTCACCATGGTCAACGCCACCCTGGCGGTAAACCTGATGGAGGGCCAGGTCCAGCCGTCGGTCCGGGTGATCAACCTCCTCAACCAGGAAATCCAGAACCACATCTTCGGGGACGTGCTGCGGCGACAAGTTATCGGAGGATTGCGTTACCGTTTCTGATCTGGGCAAGGAGGCCTACTCGATGAACGTCAGCGGCATCCCTCGCAACCACCTGCTGTCCCTGGCGGCTTCCCTCGTCTTCCTGGTAGCCCAGTCCGACACCGCGGGCGCGACTGTCCAGCAGGAACAGGATCCGGCGCAGGAAACGGAAGCACAGGAAGAGCGCGAGGGCGAGACGACCGATCCGGCCGACGTCATTCCCCGCTTCACCGACCAGGTCGTCGTGTCGGCATCGCGGGTAGAGCAGGAGATCGTCAACGCCCCGGCCGCGATCGCCGTGATCCCCACCGAGGTGATCGAGACCACGCCGGCGAGCAACTTCGGCGACCTGCTCCGCCAGGCTCCGGGCGTCAACGTGACCCAGCTGTCGAACACCAACTACAGCGTCACGAGCCGAGGTTCCTCCGGGGCGCTCGCCACCGCGCAACTCGTCCTGGTGGATGGCCGTTCCGTCTATCAGGACTTCTTCGGTTTCACCAGTTGGGACTTCATCTCGGTGGGGCTCGACGACCTCGAACGGGTCGAGGTGGTCAACGGACCGGCTTCGGCCGTCTGGGGCGCGAACGCCATGAGCGGCGTGGTGAACCTGATCACCAAGGCGCCGCGCGAGAACCAGGGAACCACGCTGGACCTCCGCTTCGGCGCCTTCGATCGCAACGTCACCGGCAACCCGATGGACACGGGCAGCCAGTTCATGGGTTCGCTGACCCACGCGCAGGCCGTGAACGACCGCTTTGCCTACCGCGCGACCGTCAGCTTCACCCGCCAGGACGCCCTTCCGCGCCCGTTCGGCGAAATCCCGAACGGCACCGGCACGCTGTATCCCCCCGTCCAGGGAGTGGACGCCCGGATGCCCAAAGTGGACTTCCGCGCCGACTGGGACGCCCCGGACGGCGACAGCGGCTTCCGGTTCTCCGGCGGCTACGGGGGGAGCCAGGGAATCCTCCACTCCGGGATCGGTCCGTTCCACGTCAAGCCGGGAAGCGCCATGTCGTACGGCCGCGTCCAGTACCTCCGGGGCTCGATGGAAATCGGCGCCTTCGCGAACCGCACCGCGGTCCCGTTCAGTTCGATCCTGTCCCAGACCCCCACAGGCCAGTTCCTCGAGGGCAACATGAACTCGACGGCCTACGACATCAGCCTGAAGGACACGCGGTTCCTGGGTGGACGGCATCTGTTCAGCTACGGCGCCAGCGCCCGCTACCTCACCCTCGACTTCACCCTCGCCCCCGAGGGTGACGGCCGCAGCGAGATGGGAGCCTATGTCAACGACGAGATCTTCCTGAGCGACCGCTGGCGCTGGATCGTGGGAACCCGCGCGGATCGGATGAGCGTGCTCGACAAGATCGTGCTGTCGCCCCGCACGACCCTCATCTTCAAGCCGACACCCACGCAAGCCTTCCGGGTGTCCTACAACCGGGCGTTCCGCGCCCCTTCGCTCACCAACTCCTTCCTGGACACGCTGATCGGGCAGCCAGCCGAATTCGATCTCCGTCCCGTCTTCCGGGGCTTCTTCGGCGCGCTGAGCATCCCGGATTCCGCACTTCCGGCCCCGGTCAACTACACGATCCCCATCTTCGTCGTGGGCAATCAGTCGCTGGTACAGGAAAGTCTGACCGCCTACGAGGTGGGCTGGTCGGGAGCGCTCAACAACTGGCTGGGGGCGAGCGCGGCCGTCTACGTGAACGACATGCGGGACAGCATCGACTTCACCGACGACACCTTCTGGTCCGGCGCGGACCCGCCTCCCGGGTGGAACGAAGCGTTCGCCGAGGTCGCGGATTTCATCGGACGGCTGGGAGCCGTCCTCCCTCCCGGCACGCTTCCCGCGTCGATCGCCGCCATCGCCGAGAGTCCCGGATACCTGATCGACGCCCTGGGTGGACTCGCGGGCGTCCAGCTCCCCTCCTCGCTCACGTACATCAACCGGACGTCGGCGCGGAACTCCGGAATCGAGCTCGGGCTCACGGGGCGCCGCGGCAACGTCGGCGGCTTCCTCAACTATTCGTGGCAGGCCGAACCGGTCGTCGAAGGGTTCGGCGAGGAAGACGCCGACGAGATCAGCATCCCGGCCGCGCACCGCATCAATGCCGGCATCGACGCCGAGATCGGCGCCGTGGATTTCGGAGTGTCGCTCAACTACACGGATCGCGCCTACTGGACCGACGTGCTGACGGCCGAGTACCACGGCTGGACCGAGGCCTTCACGCTGGTGAACGCCACGCTGGCGGTCAACCTGATGGACGGCCGCGTCCAGCCATCGGTCCGGGTGATCAACCTGTTCAATCAGGAGATCCAGAACCACGTCTTCGGCGACGTGCTGCGGCGGCAGATCATCGGAGGCTTGCGCTACCGGTTCTGATCCGGGCGTACCGCCGCCCGTTGGTTACCGGGAGTTCTGATCGGTGGACGAGCGGTCGGACTTCAGGAACCGGTCGAACCAGGCCACGTAACGCTCATAGCGGTCCTTCTGGAAGGAAGGAAGCCGGATCCCGTGGCTCTGGCCCGGATAGATGATCAACTGGGTGGGCACCCCGAGCCGCCGGAGACTCTGGTAGAGGTTCTCGGATTGGCTCAGGGGGACGTTCCAGTCCTTCTCGCCGCAGAGCACGAGGGTCGGGGTGGTGACGTGGTGCACCCGCGAAATGGGAGACAGCCGGTTGTAGAGCTCGGGGTTCTCCCAGGGCAGGCCCAACTCCAGTTCCCACTCGAGCTGGTAGTGGTCGTTCCCGTAGGCGGCGCGGTATTCCGTTTCGCTGGAGCCGCTGACCGCGGCGTGGAACCGGGTGGTCTTGGTGATCACGTAGTTCGTGAGGATCCCGCCGTAGCTCCATCCACCGACCCCGAGGCGCTCGGGATCGGCCCAGCCGCGTTCGATGACGTGGTCCACCGCGGCGTTCACGTCCTCGTAGTCCAGGTTCCCCCAGTCGGCCCAGATCGCGTGGGAAAACGCCTCTCCCCGCCCTGACGAGCCGCGGGGGTTCGCCGCCACGACGAGATATCCGTTCGCCGCGAAGAGCTGCCAGGTGGACTGGAAGGAGGTGGAGAACTGGGACACGGGCCCGCCGTGGATCCAGAGGATCGTCGGATAGCGCCGTCCCTCCTCGAAACCGGGCGGCTTGGTGACGAAGCCCTGGATCTCCGTTCCATCGGAACTAGGGAAGGTGATGCGTTCCACCGCGCCGAGGTTCACCTCGGCGAGCAACGCGTCGTTTTCGCTGGTCAGCCTCCTCGGCTCGCCGCCCCGGCTCCAGGCGATCACCTCGGGCGGACGGTCCACGGTGGCGGCAACCCCCACGACCCGGTCTCCCACCACCTCGATGTCCCGCACGACCCGCTCGCCGGCGATCACTCGGTCGGGAGCGGCATCCGCGGAAATAGCAAGAGAGGCGAGATGCTGGCTCCCCGAGTCCTCGAGCAGGGCGAACACGCCGCCGCCGGCGCCGAAGCGGGGGTTCGAGAGGTTCCGGTCGAGACCCGCCGCCACGTGGACGATCTCGTCGGTCGTCCGGTTGAGCGCATACAGGTGCTCGGTGGCGTACCAGATCAGTTCCGGCTTGCGGTTTCCGGTGTGGAGCAGCCAGTCGCCGTCCGGGCTGAAGACAGGCGAGCGGTCAGGTCCCAGGTTGCTCGTGAGCCGCACCGGCTCGGTGGTCTCGCCGGCAGTGCGCGGAACGAGAAAGAGGTCCGAGTTGTCGGTGGCGTCGGAATCTCCGCCATCCGGCGGCCGGACGCTCACGAAGGCGATCTCCGAACCGTCGGGCGAAAACACCGGGGAACGGTCGTCGTAGGGGCCGAAGGTCTTCTGCTCGTGCGAGCCGTCGGATGCATCCACGAGATAGATGTGCCGGCGGCGGTTATCGAGATATCCCTGGCCGTCCCGCTTGAACTGACGGCGGTCGATCACGAGCGGAACGGGCTCGGCTTCCTCTCCTGCCTCGCCTTCGTTCGGATCCGGATCCATCGAGACCACCGCCAGCGCGCTCCCGTCCGGCGCCCACGAAAACGAAGACACCCCAGCGGGCAGACTCGACAGGACCCTCGCCTCGCCGCCGGCGAGAGGAAGCAGCCAGATCTGGGTCTTTTCCCCTTCCCCGGAACTCAGGAACGCGAGCTGCGACCCGTCCGGACTGAAGCGCGGATGGGACGCCGAGCGCCCCGCCCGGGTCAATGGCGCCGGGTCGCCTCCCGCGAACGGAACACCATGGATCCGGCTCGCGGACTTGTTCTCTTCCAGGTCGATCCTCGAAACCACGTAGACGACGAACTCGCCGTCCGGAGAAAGCTGCGGGTCGTAGACGGACGCGATCCCGAGCGCGTCCTGAATGGTGAAACTGCGCTGGGCGAGGGCCGGCGCCGCAAGGGTCGCCGCGAGACTCAGAGCGGCGCCCACGGTCCAAAGACGTACGGGACCGCGAAGAGAAACGAACTGACGGGATGGGGTCATGCCGGACCTCCTGCGGGTCGGGCGCGATGCCCTACCGATACGAAGCGACGACCTCGTCGAGAACCTCCGGCGGCGGACGAAGCTGGTCTTCCGAGAGCAGTGCGAGCGGTTCGTCGCAGAGTTCGAGGCTGTCGAGGAAGGTGCGCTTGCTGGTGTCGAGATAGAGGAGACCGGTCAGGAACAGGTTCTTCTCGTTGGCTTCGAGTACGAGTTCCTGGGCCGCGCGTCGATCGGTCGGGTCGTAGCCCCGTTCCAGTTTCCGGAGGCGCACCCAGGACCCGTCGTGGAGCTGGACCTCCTGATCGGTCCCTTCCTCGTACTCGACCTCGATCTGATCCATCGCGGGCACGAAGTCGAGGATGTGGATCGGTTCCTCGTTGTCCTTGCCCCAGGTGTAGCTCTTCGTCGAACCCGCATGGTTGTTGAAGGTGACGCAGGGGCTGAGGATGTCGAGGACGGCGGTGCCGTTGTGGGCGAGCGCTCCGCGCAGCAGGGCGACCAGTTGCTTCGGGTCTCCGGCGAAGGACCGCGCCACGTAGGTGGCTCCGAGTTCGATCGCCATGCCGCAGAGGTCGATGTTCGGAAGCCGGTTCACCTCGCCGGACCGGAGCGCCGCGTTCTCGTCGGCGGTGGCCGAGAACTGGCCCTTGGTCAGGCCGTACACGCCGTTGTTCTCCACGATGTAGATGAGCGGCAGGTTGCGCCGCACTAGGTGCACGAACTGGCCGATCCCGATGGAGGCGGTGTCGCCGTCGCCGGAGACGCCGACCGCCACCAGCCGGCGATTGGCGAGTACCGCTCCGGTGGCCACCGACGGCATGCGGCCGTGGACCGCGTTGAAGCCGTGGCTGTGATTCAGGAAGTAGGCCGGCGTCTTGGAGGAGCAGCCGATCCCGGAGAGCTTCGCCACCTGGTGGGGACGCACGTCGGACTCGAAGAACGCCCGAATCAACTGGCTGGAGATCGCGTCGTGGCCGCAGCCCTTGCAGAGAGTCGAGGGCTTGCCCTTGTAGTCGGAGGGGGTCAGGCCCAACCGGTTGACCTTGCGCGGTCGTGAGGAAGCGTCGGGAGCAGGCATTTGGTGAGTCTCCGTCAGGCGGCGCCGATCTCCATCTCGGTAACGTAGTCCACGATGGTCTGGGCGTCCATCGGGTGCCCGCTGTAGTGCCTCAGACTCCGGAGCACCCCCGGGGGAATCCGGTCCCCGTACTCGGCCCGCAGCAACTGGAGCATCTGTCCGTCTCGGTTCTGGTCGAGGACCACCACCCGCTGGTGCGAGGTGATGAAGTCGAGGACGGAGGGGCAGAGGGGCAGCGCCCGCGGGCGCAGATAGTCCATTTCGATCGCCGCGTCCTCACGAAGCCGGTTCCGGGCTTCCTCGATCGCGGGGTCGGAGGAGCCGAAGCCGATGATCCCCAGCGGGCTCGCCGGTTCCGCCTGATCCACGACCGGCGGCGGAACCATCTCCCGCGCCGTCTCGAACTTGCGGTCGAGCCGGGTCATGATCCGGACGTACGCCTCTTCGCTCTCGGTGTACTCGGCGCTCTCGTCGTGGCCGCTGCCCCGGGTGAAGTACGCGGCGCCGGGATGCTCCGTCCCCGGGAGCGTCCGATAGGGAATTGCATCGCCGTCGACGTCGGCGTAGCGCTGGAAGGTGCCTCCCAGCCGCTCCAGGTCTTCGCGGGCGAGCACCTTGCCTCGGTCCATGGGCCGATCGGGGTACTCGAAGGGTTCCGTCGCCCAGATGTTCATGCCGAGGTCAAGATCGGACAACACGAACACCGGCGTCTGGAGGCGCTCCGCCAGATCGAAGGCCTTCCAGCCGAACTCGAAGCACTCGCGCGTCGAGGCCGGAAGCAGGCACACGTGCTTGGTGTCCCCGTGGGAAAGCGTGTAGGTGGAGAGGATGTCCCCCTGGGCAGTGCGCGTCGGCAGGCCGGTCGAGGGACCGACCCGCTGGATGTTCCAGATCACCAGTGGGATCTCGGCGTAGTAACCGAGCCCCACGAACTCGGACATGAGCGAGATGCCCGGTCCGGAAGTGGCGGTCATCGCCCGGGCGCCGGCCCACCCGGCGGCCAGCGCCATGCCGACCGCGGCGAGTTCGTCTTCGGCCTGCACCACCGCGTAGGTCGCCTTGCCGTCCGGACCGTTCCGGTACCGCTTGAGGAAACCGGTGAGTTGCTCGACGACGCTCGAGGACGGGGTGATGGGGTACCAGGTCGCGACGCTCGCTCCCCCGAACATCGCGCCGAGCGCCGCGGCGGCGTTCCCGTCGATGAGAACCTTGCCGCGGTTCTTGTCCATGCGCTCGAGAGTGAAGGGGTCCCGTTTGACCAGGTTCTCCCGCGCGTGGCGAATCCCGATCTCCACGGCCCGGCGGTTCAGCTCGACGGCGGCCTTCTTGCTCCGGAATTGGCTCTCGATGGCCCCGAAGATCTCCTCCACATCGATCGAGAGGAGTTCTCCCAGCAACCCGACATAGATCATGTTGGCGAGCAACTTGCGCAGCCGCACCTCCCGGGTCACCTCGGCAGCCAGCTCCTGGAAGGGAGCCGGATAAAACACCAGGTCGTCGCGTCGGCGTTCCAGCCGCAGGCCTTCCTCGTAGACGACAGCGCTGCCGGGGCTCAGGGATTCGACGTCCCGGATGGCGGTCTGGGGGTTGAGCGCCACCAGGTAGTCCACGTTCCGCTTGCGCGCCACCCAGCCATCCCGGTTCGCGCGAATGGTGAACCAGGTCGGCAGTCCCGCGATGTTCGAAGGAAAGAGGTTCTTGCCGCCGACCGGGATCCCCATGCGGAAGAGCGCCCTGAGCAGGACCAGGTTCGAGGACTGGCTCCCGGAGCCGTTGACGGTGGCGACCTGGATCGCCAGGTCGTTGACGATGCGCTCGGGCTCGGAGTCGATATCGCTGGGAGCGATTTCCTCAACGAGCGCCGTTTTGTCGGACATCAGGCCATTCTTCAGAGGGCGATTCTGTGGGGCGAGAGCCGCCTCATGGTTCGGGCAGAGGGACGGCCAGACTTGGTTTTGGGAAATCCAGGGACGGCGCCCGGAATCCGGGCAGCCAAAGGGAGTTGCGCGCCGACGCAGTGCCGCGTCCGGACGTACTCCCGACAGTTGCCAGTGTACTTCAATCTTCCGAATTACCGGTGTCCGCGGCGACCCCGAATCCGCCGGAGCACTAGACTTCCCTGTCCCACCGCACTCCGGACCGGAGCTTCCCGGCGCGGCGCCGGCCGCTCCGCCGTGCGGACAAGAGCCAATGCGACCCACCTGGCAGGGCAACCTGAAGCTGGCCCTCGTGCTCGTTCCGGTACGCGCCTATCCGGCGGCCCGCGAGAAGAAGGTTGCGATGAACCAGTTGTGCAAGGAATGCAAGGCCCGGGTCCGGCTGCAGCGGCGCTGCAGCGCGTGCGAACAGGATCTCGACCGGGAGGACATCGTCCGCGGCTACGAACTCGCGAAGGAGCAGTACGTACTGATCCAGGAGGAGGATCTCGCCACCCTGCAACTCCCTTCCCTCCGGACTCTGGACATCGTTCAGTTCGTCGAGGAATCGGAGATCAACCCCCTCTACTACCACGGCTCGTACTACCTGGCCCCGGCCGGCGAGGTCGCCGCCGGGCCGTTCCACACCATCCTCAAGGCGATGCAGGCGTCGAAACGGGTGGCCATCGCCCAGGTCGTCCTCGGCGGCAAGGAAAAGGTGGTGGCGGTCCGTCCTTCCGACGACGTCTTCCTGATGTCGTTTCTCCATTACCCGGACGAGGTCCGGAAGGTGTCGGACATCGACGACCTGCCGGCAGCCCGCGAACCGAACGCCGCCGAGACCGCGATGGCCCGGCAACTGCTCGACTCCTACGCCCGCCCCTTCGACCTGAGCGATTTCGAAGACAGCTACCGGAAGCGCTTCCTGGAGATCGTGGAGGCCAAGAGCCGCGGAGAGGAACTGGTCACCGCTCCGAGCGTCGAACCGCGCCGGGTCATCAACCTCATGGATGCCCTGAAGTCGAGCCTCGCGCGGATCGAGGCCGAGGAACTCGGCGATCCGGACCCGGCATCCGGTGAAGCCCGGCGGGCAAGCTGACCGACTCGCCCACCCGATCCAGCGGTCCGAAATCGGCGGCGGCTCCAGGAGGAGGATCGCTCCTTCCTCCGGACTGGCTGGCGCACGGGGTAAAGCCCATGCTCGCCGGCACGGGCCGCCCGTTCGACTCGCCGGATCATCTCTTCGACGCCAAGTGGGACGGCCTTCGCTCGATCGCGTTCTTCGGGCCGACAGTCCGGCTCCAGGCGCGCAGTCTCCGCGACCAGACCCGGCACTTCCCGGAACTCGCCGCGGCGCTTTCCGCACTCCCGGGGGCCGGGGTCCTCGACGGAGAAATCGTCGTCATGGACGGCGACCGCTCGAGCTTCCCGCTGGTCATGGAGCGCAACCGGATGCGCTCAGAATCGGCAATCCGGCGCGGCGCAGCGGAAATCCCCGCGTGGTTCGTGGCCTTCGATCTGCTCCATCGCGACGGTACCCGGCTGACCGCGGCCCCGCTGGCCGAACGGCGGCGCGCGCTGAGCGCGCTCCTGCCCGACGCGGGGGGACGGATCTTCGCCAACCCCCTGGTCGTCGGCGAGGGCACGCGCTTCTTTGGCGCGATGCGCGAGCGAAACATGGAAGGGATGGTCGCGAAGCGGCTCCAGAGCCCCTATCGAATCGGCGAGCGCAGCGACGACTGGCTGAAGATCAAGGTGCGTCCCCGGCTGAGCTGCGTGGTTTTCGGGACCCTGCACCGGCACGCGGACGGACCGGTGCGCTCCCTGGTCGTGGGGGCCTACGGGCCGGACGGACCGGTCTGGCTCGGGAACGTGGGGAGCGGGCTCGACAACGAGACCCGGGGCCAACTGACCGAGCAGCTCCGCAGCCTGGAGTGCCCCGCCCCGCCCGGCCTCGGGGCGACCGGAGACGGGCACATCCGGTACGTGAAGCCGCTCCTGGTAGCCACCGTCGAGTACCTGGAACTGACGCCGTCCGGGCATCTCCGCCACCCCGCGTTCGTGGGATTCGAAGACCGGGACCCGCGCCGGTGCCGCGTTCCTCCCGCCGGCTAGATGACGTCCAGCAGATCCCGGATCAGGCGGGCCGTCAGGCCCCAGATGTCGTAGTCCCGGTACCGGTACCGGAAGACGACCCGGGAGATGACCGCCGGACTGTCCCGGAGCCGCTGGTCCCGCTGAATCTCGGTGGTCTCGCGGTCGGGGAGCAGCAACGTCCTCAGCGGCACCTCGAAGATCTCATCCACCTCGGGCCCGGCTCGCAGGACCGCCGCCGGCGGAATGAGCCCCACGAAGGGGACCAGCCGGAACCCCTGCACCGTGAGGCGATCGTCGAGCTGGCCCAGAACGCGCACCCCGGCCGGGTCGAGCCCGATCTCCTCGCGACCTTCCCGCAGCGCGGCGGCGAGTTCGGATGGATCCTCGGGATCGATCATGCCGCCGGGAAACGCAATGTCTCCGGGTTGGCGGCGGAGATCCGAGGCGCGGCGGGTCAGGACGATCTCGTAACCGCCGTCCCGCCGGACGAGCGGGACGAGCACCGCCGCCCCGCGAAGCGTCCCGTCAAGGCGCCTCGGAGCGCGCTGGGCGAGACGGGAAGCAATCCGGTCGGGGAGGGTCTCGACTGCGTGTTGGCGGGACAAGTTTCGGGGCGGCAGCGCGGGGCGGGGCCAATATACTCGGGGCGTGCCCGGGCGATTCTTCGTGAGAGCGGCGGTCGTCGCCGGGATGCTGCTCGCGGGACGCACCGCGCTCGCCCAGCCCGTGATCCAGGTCGGGTCGGGGGGAGAATCGGGGGGCGCGCGGGAAGGATGGGTTCTCGGCGCCGGCTACAACCTCGACTTCCCGGTGCTTCCCATCGAAATCGGGGGCCTGGTCCAGGGCGGCACCGGCATTGAAACCGAGGGCGGGGATACCGAGTACCCCCTCCGGGCGTTTCTCACGGGCAGAATGGGGATGCTCCCCATGCCGGGTTTCGGCGTGTACGTGGGCGGAGGGGCGGGCGTGGCGACCCGCCTGGGCGGTGCGACCGAGTCGGAGACCGTACCTGCGGGGATCGCCTTCGGCGGTTTCGAGGTCGGCAGGCTGCATCTGGAGGTCCAGTTGCAGAGGGAGTTCCACGAAGAGCCGGTGAACCGGTGGGTCACGGCCGTCGGGGTTACGTTCTGAGCGAATCCGTCACGTTCTCCGCGCCGACGCGGATCGATCTGGCGGGCGGCACTCTCGACATCTGGCCGGTCGGCCTGCTCGTTCCCCGCGCCGCAACGGTGAACGCCGCCATCAGCCTCCGGGCAAAGGCGACCGTCTCTCCCGGACCCCGGTTCCGGGTGGTGAATCGCCAGCGCGGTCTCGACCTCGCGGCCACGTCTCCCCAAGCGTTCTTTCGCGAGCCGTTCGCAGCCCTCGCCGGCCGGCTCCTCGATTTCTTCAAGCCTTCGGACCCGGTGGAGGTCCGGTTCGAGACGACGGCCCCGTCAGGCTCGGGGCTCGGGGGATCGTCTTCGCTCGCGATGGCGATCGCCGGGGCCCTGAACGAGGTGACGGGCGCCGGCTGGACGATCCGGCAACTCGTGCGGATCGTGATGGACACCGAGGTGCGCATCCTGAGGACCGCGACGGGGTCCCAGGACCAGTTCGCGGCGGCCCTCGGTGGCACGCGGGTACATCACTGGGTGAGCCCGGAACCCCGGTCGGAGCCCTTGCCCTGGCTGGAGGACGGCGCCGATCCCCTCGAGGAGCGTCTCGTCCTCGTGTACACGGGGGAGGCCCATTCGTCCGCGGACCCGAACGGCAGCGTGCTCGAGCGCATCTTCGCCGGGGAGCCGACCGCCGTACGGGGCATCGAGGTGATCGCGGAGGCGGCCTACGGGATGCGGGAGGCGCTGCTCGAACGGGACTGGGACGGGGTGTCGGAGATGCTTGGCGTCGAATGGGGAGCCCGGCGGGAACTCTCGGAAAGGGTCACCACCGCGACCATCGAGCGCCTGAGCGACGCGATGCGGCAGGCCGGGGCCCGGGCGGTCAAGGCGTGCGGCGCCGGAGGCGGCGGAACCATGATCGCCATCGCTCCTCCCGAACAGCGGAGCGCGGTGGCGGCGGCCGCGCGCGGCGCCGGCGGTCAGGTCCTGGACACGGCCAGTGATGCGGTGGGGCTCCGGCAGGAGCCGGCGTGACGGAGACGACGGAACACGCCGTCTGCAGCCTGGCCAAGCTGAAGGTGGAGTCCGCCGTCGCCGTGGACGTCGATGACCAGCGGATCGCCGTCTTCTGGTACGAGAACCGGGTCTACGCCCTGAACGAGACCTGTCCCCACCGCGGCGGCCCGCTGCACCAGGGCCGCCTCCGGCACGGCATCGTGATCTGCCCGTGGCATCTGTGGCAGTTCGATCTCGTCACCGGCTGCTCGCCGGTCAACCCGAACTCCCGGGTCCCCGTCTATCCGGCACGGGTGGAGAACGGCATGGTTCTCGTGCAGGTGCCTTAACAGCCGGTGGTGAAACCCTCGTGAGCGCCGAGAGCGGCGAGGGTTTTGCTATCGGCTGTTAACCCCGACCCGCGGCCGCGCGCAGTTCTTCGTAACACTCCGGCGGCAGTTCCGAACCGAAGCGTCTTCCGTGCTTCGGCTCGTGGAAGTCCGATCCGCCGCTGACCATGAGGCCCAGCGAGTCCGCCACGCTCAGATAGTGCTCGCGCTCGCCTTCGTCCTGCTCGACATGGTACGCCTCGAGCGCCAGGACGCCGGTCTCCCGGAGCAAAGACGGAAGTGCGGACTGGTCCCGGAGGTACTTGGGATGGGCGACGGAGCTGATTCCTCCCGCGGCGTGCACCATCTTCGCGGCTTCGTCAACACCGATCTTCCATCCGTACCGGACATGTCCGGCCTTGCCGTCGCCGAGATACCGGTTGAAGGCCTCCGCCCGGTCCCGGACGGCCCCCTTGTGGACCAGCGCATCCGCCACGTGCGGCCGCCCGAGGGAGCGGCCGGTGGACATCGCCGCGACCTCTTCGAAGCGGAGCGGCACTCCAGCGGCCGTGAGTTGGCTGCACGTCTCGGCGATCCGCCGCCGGCGCCGCTCGGAAACCTCATCGAACAGCGCGGTGAGCGCCCGGTCTTCGGAATCCACGAAAAGGCCCAGCAGGTGGACCGATTCGCGTCTCCACGCGCAACTCACCTCGACCCCGGCAACCAGCTCGATTCCGCATTCGGCAGCGGCCCGGCGGGCCTCCGGGATTCCCGTCATGGTGTCGTGATCCGTCAGCGCCAGCACAGTCACGCCATCCCGCGCCGCAGCCTGGACGGCCTCCCGCGGGGAGAGCACTCCATCCGATTCGGTGGAGTGGGAGTGAAGATCGATGTTCGGAGTACGACCGGCAGCGGAGGTCATAGAAAGCCGAGTAGTCTAATCGGCGGCTCGAACTCCCGGGCCGCTAGAATCTTGGTACCTGATCCGCCGGGTCCCGGGCTGGAATCAGCGAAGGAGCCAATCCCATGCTCAGCCTGACCGATGTCGCCGCCACCAAGGTCGCCGAGTTCCTCGTCAAGCACAACCGCCCGAACGCCCTGCTCCGGGTTCGCGTCGTGGGCGGCGGGTGCTCGGGCTTTCAGTATCAGCTTGCCCTGGACGACGAGTCCCGCACCGGAGACCAGGTGATCGAGAAGAACGGGGTCAAGATGCTGATCGACGAGCGCAGCCTGCCCTACCTGGACGGGACCGAGATCGACTACGTCGAGGACATCATGGGAGCGGGGTTCCGTTTCAACAACCCCAACGCCGTCTCGAGTTGCGGCTGCGGAGAGTCCTTCCAGGTCTGACGAGAGCGCTCAGGCGGGATCCCGGCGAACACCCTGACCGCCGGTAACGGGACTGGCTTGGGGATGACGTCCTGCCCCTCCGTCCTCTGAGCGTCCGGCCGTGATCGGCGCCACCGTCGCCGTTCTCACCGCCCGGCTGGCGGCGGGGAGCCTCCTCGCCGCCGGGATCATCCACGGCGTCCACCGGGTTCCGGTGGGCTATCTCCGCCTCGTGGCACGGAGCGCGGCGGCGGCGATGGCGGTCGGGCTCCTCGCGGGATGGAGCCGTCCGGACGCTCCGCTCTGGGCGCTGCTGCTCGCGGGCGCCCTTTTTCTGGCTTTCGCCGTCCCGCGACTCGTCGATCGGCAAAGGGCGCTCGCCGGCAGCATGGCCGGGATCGGCCTCCTCGGCGCCCTGCTGCCGCCTCTCACGGCCCCGGAACTTCCGGGATTGGCCCTCGCCTCGAACCTCTCGGGCGCCGCGCTCCTGGGAGGGGTCGCCGCCACGATGCTGCTCGGCCATTGGTACCTCGTGGACACCGCGCTCTCGATCCGGCCGTTATCGGTGGGATCGAGCCTCGTCACCGGCGCCGCCGCGCTCCGCATCGGGGTCGCCACGGGTGCGCTCGTCTACGGGGGAATCGCCGAGCTTCGTCTCGGGACCGTCTCCGACCTCATCTACTCGACCCCGGCTCTCTTCTTCGGATTCCGGGTCCTGACCGGCCTCCTCTTTCCGGCCTTCCTGGCCCTCATGATCCGGAATACCGTGCGCATCCGATCGACGCAGTCGGCAACCGGACTACTCTACGTGGCGCTCATTCTGGTCCTGTTCGGCGAACTCACCGCGGCCTTCCTCGAGGTGGTGACCGCCGGGCGATTGGTCTGACGCGGAGAATGTGATGAAACCCAAGAACGCTCCTCCGGCCACCGTCCGCGCTCCTGGCTTCGGCCGCCGGCAACTCCTGGCCGGGGTTCCCGGTCTGGCCCTCCTGCCCCTCGTGCCCGTAGGTCGTCTCGCCGCGGGAGAGCCGCGGACTGCCGCGGGCGTCGAAGACCTCCCCGACTGGGTCCGGAGGGCGCGCGAAGCCGTGCCGGCGGCCACGGCGAGTCCCTATTTCCAGACCGGCGGCATCGGTCCCTCGCCCACGCCGGTGATCGAGCAGCTGGCGGACCGGCTGACCTTTCAGAACCGCAGCCCCGCCGCCACGCAGGTCGCCGGGGTGATGGGCCGGATCGAGCCGGACCTTCGGGCCCAGCTCGCGCGGGTGTTCGGCGCCGGCGAGGACGATGTTGCACTGACCCACTCCACCTCCGAGGGGATCTCCATCGTCGCCTGGAGCCTCGACTGGAGGCCCGGCGACGAGGTTGTCATCTCGAACACGGAACATCCGGCGAACGTCATCCCGTGGTACGTGCTCCGCGACCGCTTCGGGATCGTGATCCGGGAGATCGACCTGAGTCCGGGCACCGACCTCGTCGCCGAGGTGCAGAACCAACTCTCGGAGAAGACGCGGATGGTGAGCCTGAGCCACGTTTCCCGGAACAACGGCCGGACGCTGCGTACCGAGGACTCCGCGCGGCTGGCCGACCTTCTCCGGGCCCGGGGCGTCTGCTATCACCTCGACGGCGCCCAGGGTCCGGGCTGCGTGGCGACCGATTTCGCCGCCCTGGGGTGCGACTGCTATTCGACCTGCGGGCACAAGTGGCTGCTCGGGCCCAAGGGCACGGGAGCGCTCTTCGTCCGCCGCGCGCTGCTCGACGAAGTGCAGCTGAGCTGGGCGGGAGCGCACAGCCACGAAACCATGGACTACGAGGGCAACTACACGCTGCTCCCGAGTGCGGCGCGCTACGAGTTCGGGACCCGGGCGCTGGCAGACTTCTTCGGCTTCGGGCAGGCCGTGCAGTGGATGGAAGACATCGGCTTCGAACGCATTCTTCGCCGGATCGACGAACTGGTGGACCATGGAATCGAGGCGATCCGGAAGACCCCGGGACTGTCGGTGGCTTCGCCGGAGGATCCGGCGGACCGCTCGGGGATCCTGGTGGTCCGGCTGCCGGAGGGGTGTGACCCGGGGGCGCTCTACCGGGATCTCGCCCGGGAGGACGGAATCCTGGCGTCGCCGGTCCGCGGCGAGCGCGACTTCCGCCTCTCCATCCACTTCTTCAACACCCGGGAAGAAATCTCCTCCGCGCTCGAGGCCATCACCTCTCGCTGCGCCTGACTAACAGCCTGTGGCAAAACCCACGCGGCGTTCGACGCGCGATGCATCCCGTCTGAACCGCGCCTCTGCGAGGCGCCCTGCGTTGCGTTTCGGTCGGAATACACCCGGTATTCCTCCCTCACGCGCCTTGTC
>VXNL01000010.1 GCA_009840635.1 Acidobacteriota bacterium
AGTTGTCTGAGCGCCGCCCTCGCGGTGCTCCTGATCGCAGGTTTCGCGATCGCGGCGCCGCCGGTGGCGGCGCCGGTGGCCGATGCCGCACGGATCGGTGACCTCGACGCGGTCCGGGCCCTGCTCGCGGCCGGCGAGGACGTGAGCGCCGCCCACGGAGACGGCATGTCGGCGCTCCACTGGGCCGCCGAGCGCGGCGACGCCGAACTCGTCGAAACGCTCCTCCAGGGCGGCGCCAAGGTGGATGCGGTGACCCGCATCGGCAGCTACACGCCCCTGCACGTGGCGAGTTCCGCCGGGGAGGCCGAGGTGATGAAGCTGTTGCTGGCGGCCGGTTCCGACGCGACGAGCGCGACGAGCCCGGGCGGAGCGACCCCCCTGCACCTCGCGGCGAACGCGGGCAGCGTCGACGCCATCGCGGCGTTGATCGACCATGGCGCCGAGGTGGACGCGCGGGAAGCCACCTGGGGCCAGACCCCGCTGATCTTCGCGGCGGCGCGCAACCGCGTGGATGCGATCCGGGCGCTGCTCGAGCGCGGCGCGGATCCGAACGCCGCTTCGAACGTTGTGGACCTCATCGCCGACTACGAACTGGCCGAAGCGGCGAAAAAGCGGCAGGAGGCGGTGCTCGAAGCCTTCACCGGCGGGGAAGGCGTGCCGACCTCGCCCCAGATACAGACCGCGGTCCTCGCGGCCCGCGAGCTCTACCTGTCCGGAGAGGTCCCGGAGAAGAAAGGGGAGGACAACGATCCCTTCGCCCGCTTCCGCCGGCCGCAACTCAAGGCCAAGGGCGGGTTGACGCCGCTGCTGCACGCGGCCCGGCAGGGATTCCACGAGGCGGCGACCGCGCTCCTCGAGGGCGATGCCGACGTCAATCAGGTGTCCCCCGGCGACGGTGCCAGCCCGCTGCTGATGGCGGCGGTCAACGGGCAGTTCGATCTGGCGATGGTGCTTCTCGAGCGGGGCGCCGATCCCAACGTCGCGGCCACGGAGAACGGCGTCACCCCGCTGTGGGGAACGGTCAACGCCGAATGGCAACCGCGGACCCGCTATCCGCAGCCCCAGGAGCACGACCGGCAGGAGACGACCTACCTGGACCTCATGCGGGCGCTTCTGGAAGCCGGCGCCGATCCGAACGCCCGGATCACGAAGCACCCCTGGTACATGGTCTACAGCGGCTGCGGCAACTCGAACTGCGGCCTCGTGAACACGGAGGGCGCGACCGCCTTCTGGCGGGCCGCCTACGCCACCGACATCCCGGCGATGCGCCTGCTGGCCGAGTACGGCGCCGATCCCAACATCCCCACCAAGGCGCCGGAACCGCGCCGCCGCCGGGGCGGCACCACTGCGGACAATGACAAGAAAAGCTCCCTCTCGGTGTTGCCGGCCGCGCCCGGTCTCTGGATCCCGACCGACCTGACCTCCATGGGCCCCGACCCGTCCGGGCTCCCGCCCTACAAGGCCGGCGGGCCGGGTGTGTATCCGATTCACGCCGCTTCCGGGGTGGGCTACGGCGAGGGCTTTGCCGGGAACGCCCACCGGCACTCGGACTCGTGGCTGGAGGCCGTCCAGTACCTGATCGAACTGGGCGCCGAAGTGAACGAGCGGGACCAAAACGGCTACAACGCGATCCATCACGCGGCGGCGCGGGGTGACAACGAAATGATCCTCTTCCTGGTGGAGCATGGCGGCGACGTGACCGCGGTGAGCCGGCGGGGTCAGACGACGGCCGACATGGCCAACGGCCCGGTACAGCGGGTATCGCCGATTCCCGAGACCGTGGCGCTGCTGGAGAGCCTGGGCTCGAAGAACAACCACAACTGCGTTTCGTGTTGAGCCTGCATAGGGCAAGGCGCTGGGGGCCGGCAACCCTGCTGCTGGCCGCCGTCCTTCCGGCGGCAGCCTTGGCGCAGGAAGCCGAAGACGTCACGCCCTGGATGGAAATGGCCCTTGTCGGGGTGGACCCCGGTCAGGTAGACGAGTTCCTGGCGGCGCAGCGCGAGTTGGCGTCCCTCGAGCAGAAGGCCGGCGTTCCCTGGCGGAGCGTCAGCCGGACCGCGGCCTTCGGGGACACCTACCGGTTCTTGATCGTGAAGCCGCTCGCCCAGTTCGCGCGGCTGGATCGGCCGGGACGTCCCGACCCCGCCCGCGTTCCTGTCGAAAGCCGCATCCGCCGCACCGTGACCAGCCGGCAGACCTTCGCGCTCCGGACGACGCCCGACATCGACAACCCGCTCCCCGACGGCCGGGATCCGGCCCTGATGCTGGTGCAGTTGGTCTCCGTGGTCCCGGGCCGCGAACGGGACTACATCCGGGTGATGGCCGAGGAGGTGCTGCCCCACTTCAAGGAGGCGAACATGCACCACTCGTCGGGCGCCCTGACGCTCGGGGGCGACAGCGGTTACGTCCACTTCTTCCATCTGGGGAACTTTGCGGCGCTTGACCAGGGCTCCCCGATGGCCCGCGCCCTCGGGCCCGAAGGCGCGCTGGAGGTCACCTCGAAGCTCGCGGGCGTGCTGGCGCGGACCGAGCAGTGGGTCGTCCGTCACCTGCCGGACCTGAGCTTCCGGCAGCAGGAAGAAGCCGAAAGCAAGAACTGACAGCCGACCGCGGGCCCCTCCGAGACGGCTCTACCCGCGCGGCTACAATGGCCACCGCGTGCCTGGGAAGGGAAAGAGCCGCAACGGTGGCCCCGCCGACAGCCTGAGTTGCTCGTTCTGCAACAAGCAGCAGGGCTCGGTCGGCAAGCTGATCGCCGGACCCGACCGCATCTTCATCTGCGACGAGTGCGTGGCGATCTGCAACGACATCATCGCGGACAAGGGCAAGGCGTCGGCGCCGGGGCCGGACAGCAAGGACAACCTCACGCCGAACGAGATCAAGAGCCGGCTCGACGAGTACGTGATCGGCCAGGAGGAGGCGAAGAAAAAGCTCGCGGTCGCCGTCTACAACCACTACAAGCGGATTCGGCTCACCCGCAACACCGCACAGAAGCCGGAATCCGTGGAACTGAGCAAGAGCAACGTGCTGCTGCTCGGGGAGACGGGCACCGGCAAGACGCTGCTGGCGCAGACGCTCGCCCGCATCCTCGAGGTGCCCTTCACGATCGTGGACGCCACCACGCTCACCGAAGCGGGTTACGTCGGCGAGGACGTGGAGAACATCATCCTGAAGCTGCTCCAGGCGGCGGACGGCGACATCGCCCGCGCCCAAGAGGGCATCATCTATGTGGATGAGATCGACAAGGTCTGCCGCAAGGACGAAAACCCCTCCATCACCCGCGACGTCTCCGGGGAGGGCGTTCAGCAAGCGCTCCTGAAGATCGTCGAGGGCACGCTCGCCAGCGTTCCTCCCCAGGGCGGACGGAAGCATCCGCACCAGGAGTTCCACCAGGTGGACACGACCAACATCCTGTTCATCTGCGGCGGCGCCTTTGTCGGTCTGGAATCGATCATCGAGCGCCGCGTCGGGACCAAGGCGCTCGGTTTCGCCGCCGACGTGCCGGAGAGCGCCAAGGCGCGGCGGGAGGCCACCCTCGACCAGCAGCAGCCCACCGACCTGATCCGCTACGGACTGATCCCCGAATTCGTGGGTCGGCTGCCGGTTGTCGCCACCCTCCACAGCCTCGGCGAGCCGGAACTGATCCGGATCATGACCGAGCCCAGGAATGCCATCGTGAAGCAGTACCAGACGCTTCTGGGCGACGAAGGGGTCGAGCTGACCTTCACCGCCGAAGCGCTGGACGCCGTTGCGGCCCAGGCCTCCAGGCGCGACCTCGGCGCCCGGGGCCTCCGAATGATCATCGAGAACCTGATGCTGGATCTCATGTACGACCTCCCGTCCCGGAAACAGGTGCGCGAGGTCGTGATTACCAGGGAGTTCGTCACCGGACAGGCCGATCCGGTAACCGTTCTTTCCCAAAAGGCCGGCTAGTCCGGTCCCGGGACCCGTCTGGGTCCCTCTTGCAATCTCCTACCCATGCCAAAAGCGCCCCGCGACCGCGCCCTGTTCGTGACGAGCGCCGTCACCAAGGCGGGCTTTCCGTCCACTGCCCTTCCCGAGGTGGCGTTTGTGGGCAGGTCGAACGTGGGGAAGTCGAGTCTTCTCAACCGGCTGGCGGGCCAGCGGGGCCTGGCCCACGTCTCCCGGACGCCCGGCCGGACGCGCATGGTCAACTTCTTCGAGGTGGCCGGGCGCTACCGGCTAGTGGATCTTCCCGGCTACGGCTACGCCCGGGCGCCCGAGGCGCTCCGCGCGGGGTGGGAGGACTTGGTGCTGGCCTATCTGACCGGGCGGGAGAGTCTCGTGCTGAACCTGCTGCTGGTGGATGCACGGCGCGATCCGCTCGCGAACGACCTGAAGGCGCTGGAACTGCTCGGCTCCAGCGGACGGCCGGTCGCCGTGGTGGCGACCAAGATGGACAAGCTGAAGAGTTCCCAGGCCGCATCGCGGCTCCGCCAGCTTTCCCAGGCATTCGGCAGTGCCGGAGAGGTTCCGGTGATTCCCTGCTCGACGGTGGCCGGCGGCAAGCGGTCGCGGGATCCCGGCCGGGAAGGTGTCGGCAGGGTTCGCCAATTGATCGCCGAAAGGGTGGAGGCATGGCGCTGAGCTCCGGCGCCGGCACGATCCGGCGCCGGTCCCGCAAGGTGTTCCGGGCCGGCCCGCGGGTCCTCGAGAAGGCACCGGCCCCGTCCGGGCCGGTGCTCTACACCGCGGAACTCGCCCGCATGAGCCCTCCCGACCTGCAGGAGGTCGCGGCGGACCTGGGGATCGACACCCCCGACGCGCTGACCCGGCAGGACCTCCTCTACCGGGTACTCGGGGCGCACACGAGTCAGGGAGGGCGGGTCGTGGCCCAGGGGACCCTGCACCGCCTGGTGGAGGGGTTCGGGTTCCTCCGTTCGCCCATCAATTCCTATCTTCCCGGCCCCAACGACGTCTACGTCTCGCCCACCCAGATTCGCCGCTTCAACCTCAGGAACGGCGACATGCTGCTCGGCGACATCCGCCGGCCGCGCCGCGGGGAGCGCTATTTCGGATTGCGCGATCTCGAGATGGTGAACGGCGAACCCGCCGTGGAGAACCCCGAGCGTCCCGAATTCGAGTCGCTCACGCCCCTCCATCCGGATCACATGATCCGGCTCGAGAACGACTCGGGGGACCTGGCGGCCCGGGTCGTGGACCTGGTGGCGCCCATCGGGGCGGGCCAGCGCGGACTCATCGTGGCGCCGCCGCGGGCCGGCAAGACCGTTCTGCTGCAATCGATCGCAAACGGCATTCAGAAGAACCATCCGGACGTCGAGTTGTTGGTCCTCCTCGTGGACGAACGGCCGGAGGAAGTCTCCGACATGGTCAAGAACGTCCGGGGCGAAATCCTGAGCTCGACCTTCGACGAGCGCGGGATCCGCCACATCCAGGTCGCCGAAGCGGCGCTCGACCGCGCCAGGCGCCGCGTCGAGCTGGGCAGGGACGTCGTCATCCTGCTCGACTCCCTGACGCGCCTGGCACGGGCCTACAACCACACCAAGGCCTCCGCCCAGGGCCGGCTGCTCTCCGGAGGAATGGACGCGACCGCCATCCAGTACCCGAAGAAGTTCTTCGGCGCCGCCCGGAACATCGAAGACGGAGGTTCCCTGACCATCCTGGCCACCGCGCTGGTGGACACCGGCAGCCGGCTCGACGATCTCGTCTACGAGGAGTTCAAGGGCACCGGGAACATGGAGATCCATCTCGATCAGCGTCTTCTGGAGCAGCGTCTCTTCCCCGCGATCGACCTGCACCAGAGCGGCACACGGAGGGAGGAACTGCTCCTTACTCCCGAAGAGTTGCAGCGGATGGTCGTCCTCCGGCGGGTACTCGCCTCGCTGGACGCGGTCGAAGCGATGGCGCTCGTGATCGAGAAGATGGGACAGACGGCCTCGAACGCGGAGTTCCTGCAGGCCATGACGAACTCGGACTGAGGCAGCCGCGCGTTCTTCCTTTCCGCTGCTAGACTTCGCGCCCCTCGAATGCGCCCCGACATCCACCCCGAGTACAAGGAAATCACGGTGACCTGTGCCTGCGGCACCAGTTTCGTGACCCGTTCCACCCGGGGCAGCGATCTGCGGCTCGAGATCTGTTCCGCCTGCCATCCGTTCTTCACCGGGAAGCACCGGATCGTGGACTCGACCGGACGGGTGGAACGATTCCGCCAGAAGTACGGCGAGGTTCGGTCGAAGCGGGCAGCGCAGGCGAGCGCCACCCAGTAGAACCCCTCTCCGACAGAGGTCCGCGGCCGGTCCGGGTTCCGGGCCCCTGCGGCCTGTCCGTTCCCGGACCACTGCGCAATTCGGTCGGACACCCGACCCGCCCGTGGACCGCTACCATGATGCCCGTGCCCTGCCGGGCGCGGAGCGCAACAGAGGGATCTCCGTTCTCCCGAAGCACACCGCCAACCGAGAAACCGCCATGACCACCAAGACCGCGGCCGGAAACGCCGGCGCGGGAATCGAAGCCGCGCTCACGGCCGCCGAAGAGCGCTACCGCGAGGTCACCGCACGGCTCGCCAACCCCGCGGTTCTCGCGGACCCGGCGGAGCTCCGCCGTCTTGCGTCGGTGCATGCCGAGTTGGAGCCGCTGATGGAGGCCGGGGGACGTCACCGGCAACTCGGCGAACAGCTCGCGGAAGCGCTCGAGATGGAGAACGACCCGGACCGTGAAGTAGCCGAGCTGGCGGCCGAGGAGGCCGCTGAGATGCGCGCCGAACTCGCACTCGTCACCGACGAGATCCGGCGCCGGCTCCTCCCCCGCGATCCGAACGACGACCGCAACGTGCTGCTCGAGGTGAGGGCCGGGACCGGTGGTGAGGAAGCGGCTCTCTTCGCCCGCGAGGTCTTCCGGATGTACGAGCAGTACGCGCGTTCCAACGGGTTCCGGGTGGACGTGGTTTCCAGCCAGGAATCCCCGGTGGGGGGCATCAAGGAAATCGTCTCGGTGATCGAAGGCAAGGGCGCCTTCAACCGGTTGAAGTTCGAGAGCGGCGTGCACCGAGTGCAGCGGGTGCCGGCGACCGAGGCGTCCGGACGCATCCACACCTCCGCGGTCACGGTGGCCGTGCTCCCGGAGGCCGAGGACGTCGAGATCCAGATCGACCCCAAGGATCTGCGCGTGGACACGTTCTGTTCCTCCGGTCCTGGCGGGCAGAGCGTGAACACCACCTATTCGGCGGTGCGCATCACCCACCTTCCCTCGGGGCTGGTGGTGAGCTGCCAGGACGAGAAATCGCAGATCAAGAACAAGGCGAAGGCGCTGCGCGTGCTGAAATCCCGACTGCTCGAAGTGGCTCGGCAGGAGCAGCAGGCGCAGGTGGCCGAGGCGCGGCGCGGGCAGGTGGGGCGCGGTGACCGCAGCGAGAAGATCCGGACCTACAACTTCAAGGAGAACCGGATCACGGACCACCGGATCGCGCTCACGCTGCACTCCCTCCCGAACGTCCTGGGGGGAGAGCTCGACCCGCTGATCGAACCGCTCCACGCCCAGGAACAGTCGGAGCGGTTGAAGGCCCTCAACCTCTGAGCGAACCGACGGTCCAGGCCGCGCTCCGTCACGGTGCGGAGCGGCTCGCCGCCGCCGGCGTAGCGGCGCCGGAGTTCGACGCCGGCCTCCTGCTGCGGGCCGCCGCCCGGTGGTCCGCCGCCGAACTGATCGCGCGGGCCGGGGACCGGCTCGCTCCCGCGGCGAGGGCCTCGTTCGATTCCTTGATCGCCGAGCGGGCGGCGCGGCGACCGCTCCAGCACCTGGTGGGCGAGGTCGAGTTCTTCGGCCTGACGCTCGCGGTCGGTCCCGAAGCGCTCATTCCCCGCCCGGACACCGAAACCCTCGTCGAGGCCGCGCTGGCCCGGTTTCCGAAGGCCAGTCCGGTCCCCTTCCGCATCGCCGATGTGGGTTGCGGATCCGGGGCTGTCGCACTTGCGCTCGCGTCCCGGTTGCCGGCGGCCTGCGTCTTCGCCATCGACAACGCTCCCGGAGCGCTCAAAGTGGCCGCCGCCAATATCCGCCGGTGCAACCTGGGATCCCGAGTCCGGCTGGCGCGCGGTGACTTGCTGGCGGACTTCGACCCCGGAACGCTGGACGGTGTGGTCGCCAACCTGCCCTACATCCCGGACGCCGAGATCGACCGGCTCGAACCCGAGGTCCGCGACCACGAGCCCCGGGAGGCTCTCGCCGGGGGTCCGGACGGCCTGGACCCGCTCCGCCGGCTGGCGCCCATGGCGGCGCGGGCCGTCCGCCCCGGCGGCCACGTCCTGGTCGAGATCGGGGCCGGCCAACAGGGCGCCGCGGCCGGGATCCTGACGGACGCCGGAGTCGGTCCGGCCGAGTCCATTCCCGACCTGCGGGGGATTCCCCGGGTCCTGGCCGCGTCGCTTCCCGCGTAACCGGACCCGCGGCTCGGAGCGGATAGGATCGAACCGTGATCTACGTCGTCACCGTCCTCGGCTACCTGGGCCTCCTGGTGTTCGTCGCCCTTCGCCGAGCGCGGAGCGTGTCCACCCAGGACGACTTCATGGTCGCGGGGCGATCGGTGCCGTGGCAGATTCTGGTGGGGACCCTCGTCTGCACGTGGATCGGCTCCGGGAGTCTCTTCGGCGGCGCCGGCCGGGGGTTCCGCGAGGGCTTCTCCGCGATCTGGCTGAGCGCCGGCGCCTGGGTCGGGATCGCAGTGGTCTTCTTTCTCGCCGCCAGGGTGCGGCGGATCGCGGAGTACACAGTTCCCGACCTGCTGGAGCGCCGCTACCACCCAGCGGCGCGGCTGCTCGGGACGACGGCGATCGCGATCGCGTACCTCACGATCGCCGGCTACCAGTTCGTGGGAGGCGGACGGCTGCTGGCCATCCTCTTCCCGGGGCTCGACCCCGACGTCGGCATGACCATCGTCGCGGTGCTGGTGACCGTCTTCGCGGTGAGCGCCGGCATGCTCTCGGTGATCAGCCTGGACGTGGTGAACGGGATCATCATCATCGTCAGCATCCTGATCGCGGCGCCCCTGGCCTTCGCCGGGGCCGGCGGGTTCGAGGGGCTGACCAGCGCCCTTCCGGAGACCCACTTCACGATCACGGGCCGGCTCGGCATGTCGGCGGCCATGGGACTCTTCCTGCCCAGCATGCTGCTCCTGCTGGGCGAAAGCGGCATGTACCAGAAGTTCTATGCCGCCCGGTCCGGAGCCGCGGCCCGGAAAGCGGTGCTCGGGATGATCGTGGGGGTGATCCTGATCGAGGTCCTGATCGTCGCCACCGCGGTCTTCGCGGCCGCCGGCTACTGGGACGATCCCGCGTTCCGCAGCGCGGGGGGATTCGATGCCCGGGCTACGGAGACGGTGCTCCTCGAGTTCGCACGGCACCAGCTCCCGGCGTTTGCGGGGTGCCTCCTGCTGGCCGGCGCGGTGGCCATCATCTTCTCCACCGCGACCACCTTCCTGCTGGTCCCTTCCACCGGGATGGCACGGGACGTCTACCAGCGCTTCGTGCGTCCGGACGCCGACTCCGGGACGGTGATCCGCTTCCAGCGTTTCGCGATGGTGGGCCTCTCGGCGCTGGCACTCCTCATCACCACCCGTTTCGAGAGCATCCTGGACATGGCGCTCTATGCCTACACAATGGTGGGGGCCGCGGTGACCCCCGCCCTGCTGGCGGCGTTCCTCTGGCGCCGGGCGAGCCCGATCGGGGGCGTCATCTCCATCTCCGCCGGGATCGTGACCACCGTGATCTTTGGAGTCCTGAACTCCGCCGGGTTCGAGCGGATCGGGTTTCTTCCGACCGACTACGACTACGTGATCTATCCCGCCGCGGTCGCTTCGGTGTCCGGGCTGATCGTCGGCAGTCTGCTCACGGCGCCGGCACCGCCCGAGCAGGTGGAGCCGTTCACGGGAGGCGGGAACTCCGATGCCGGACGCTGAGGTCGGCATCGTCCACAGGGGGCCCGCCGCCCGGGTCGAAATGCGTTGGCCCGAGAAGCGGAACGCCCTGTCGGTGGCCATGATGGACCGGCTGGCGGCGGCGCTCCGCGAAGGCGCCGGCGAGAAGAGCGTCCGGGCCATCGTGCTGGCGGGTGCCGGCCCGGCCTTTTCCGCGGGCCACTACCTGCCCGAAATGGTGGGGGCGGGCCCGGAGGAACAGCGCCGGGTCTTCGCCGCCTGTTCCGCCCTCATGGACACGATCCGGTCCCTGCCGCTTCCGGTGATCGCGGAGGTGCGGGGCATCGCCACCGCCGCCGGCTGTCAACTGGTCGCGGCCTGCGACCTGGCGGTGGCCGCGGACACCGCCCGCTTCGCCACCCCCGGGGTCCGCATCGGGCTCTTCTGTTCCACGCCCATGGTCCCGGTGAGCCGGGCGGTGGGGAGGAAACGCGCCATGGAGATGCTCCTCACCGGGGACTTCGTGGATGCGAAGACCGCCCTCGAGTGGGGGCTCGTGAACCGGGTGGTGCCGGAAGATCGGCTCAAGGACGAGAGCCAGTCGTTCGTGGAGCGCATCGCCGAAGCGAGCCCCTTCGTGGTGGCGCTCGGCAAGCACGCCTTCCATCGCCAGGCCGGCCTCAGCGTGGAAGACGCCTATGCCCAGATGTCGGAAGTCATGTGCGGGAACGCGGTCGAACCCGACGCCCAGGAGGGGATGCGCGCCTTCCTCGAGAAGCGGCCACCCCGCTGGACGCAGACCCCGGGCTCGTGAGCGCGGAGGCCCGGCGGTCCGGGCTCAGCCCGTGCGCCGTCGCAGCCGGTAGGCCGCGCTCCCACCGTCCCGGTGGAAGCCGACGACGTCGTATCCCCGCTCGAAGAGTTCGGTGAGCGCCTTGCGGCTCTTCACTCTCCAGTCCATGGCGAGCCCGATGTCCCTCTTCAGGACCTCGTTGAAGTCGGCCGGAATCAGGTAGAGGACATCGTCGTCCCCGCCGGCGGGCTTTGTTTCGTCCCCGCTCACCGCGAGTCCGTCCTCGCGGAACGCGACGGCGTTGACCGCCGGGAGATCGGGGATTCCCGGAGGCGGAATCAACTCGCGGCGGCGGGCGCGCGCGACCCGCTCGGAATCGAGTTGCCAGTCCGGTTCCAGCCGGTCGGTCGGCAACCCGCCATGGAGCGGGCTGCTGCTGTTGCCGTACACGTTCAGGCGGTACACCGCGGAGACGCAGCCGAGGTGGTTGATGTTCAGGTGCGCGTTCCGCGCCTGGAGGGGATCGAAAGTCCAGTTCACGCGCCGGACGCCCTGCGCCAGCACCCGGTCTGCCTGCGCCCACTTGAGCGCCAGGCCGATGCCGGATCCCTGGTATTCGGGGCGCACCGCGAGCATGTGCGAGTGGTGGAACGGCTCCCCTTCGCCTTGCCCGGGGAACCCGCACACGAACCCGGCCATCCGCTCGCCGACGAAGGCGCCGGCGGTGATCGCTCCGTAGTGACCCATGACCGCCATGAGCCCGGCCGGGACCACGTCCAGCTCGATGAATCCCCAGACCTCCTGCTGGATGGCCTCGCACATCTTCATGTCGTCCATGCCGGCGAGGTCGCGGATCGAGAAGTTCTGGGGCACGTCGCTACCGAGGGGCGGCAAGTGTAAGGAAGCGCGCCCCCGGACGCGCCCTGGAATTCCCCGTTACAAACCACGCCTCCGACCCCCGGAATCGGACCCCGGACTAGAATCCGGGCTCGTTGATCGACCTCCTCCGAGGGCGCCGTCCCCAGTTGTTCGCCCTCTTCGCGGGGGTTCTGATCGCCGACCGCGTCACCAAGATCCTCGCCGAGCGGTCGCTCTCCATGGGGAGCCCGGTAGAGGTGATTCCCGGGTTCTTCCAACTCACCCTGGTCCACAACACCGGGATGGCTTTCGGACTGCTCGCGAGCGCCTCGATTCCGGGGAAGGCGTGGCTCCTGACCGCCGTTTCGGCGGGACTCCTCGTCGCGATCGTCTGGTTCGCGTGGCGCGCGGGGCCACTGACGACCATGACCACCGTCGGGATCGTCGCGATGCTGTCGGGCGCCGTCGGCAACATCCTCGACCGGCTGCTCTACGGCTACGTGGTGGACTTCTTCGACTTCTACGTCGGCAGCGCCCACTGGCCCGCCTTCAACATCGCGGATGCGATGATCTGCACCGGGGTCGGCCTGCTCGTAATCGAAAGCGTCCGGGACCTGCGGCGGGAGGCTGGCGCGGCGGGTCAGGGAGACCTGAGCGAGGGATAAACGGATGTTCCCGCGGCTTGCGGACTTCGGTTCGTTCGAACTCTTCGGGCGGACCTTCCACCCCATCCTCCACACCTACGGCATCCTCATGTTCGCCGGGTTCATCGGCGGGCTCTACGTGGCGGCGAAACGCGCGCCGCGCTACGGCATCCAGCCGCAGCACATCTACGACCTCGGGCTCTACCTGGTGATCGGGGCGCTGGTCGGCGCCAAGGTGCTGCTGATCCTGCTGGATCCGGCGCGGTTCCTGGCGAATCCCGGCGGCTTCATCACCGCCGGGGGCGTCTTCTTCGGCGGCCTCCTGGGAGCGGTCGGAGCCACCATCTGGTTCTTCCGGAAGCGCGGGATTCCGGTGTGGCACGGCGGCGATCTGATGGCCCCTTCGATCGCGCTCGGGCACGGGATCGGCCGCCTCGGGTGCTTTGCCGCCGGGTGCTGCTACGGGATCCCGGCCGAGGGTCTGCCGGCGATCACCTTCACCGACGTCCACGCGCATGCGGTCACCGGGGTGCCGTTGAACGTGCCCCTTCACCCGACCCAGCTCTACGAGGCGGGTCTCGAATTCGCTCTCTTCCTCTTTCTGCTGTGGCTCGCGCCACGCCGCAAATTCCAGGGCCAGCTCTTCCTGACCTGGGCCATCGTCTATCCGGTGTCCCGGTTCATGATCGAATTCCTCCGGGGAGACCCGCGCGGGTTCGTGCTGGACGGGCTGCTCTCCACCTCGCAGTTCGTCGGCATCTGGATCGTTGCCGCGGCGGTGATCTCGCTTCTTGTCCTTCGAAGGCGTACCGCCTGAGCCAGGCGACGCCGGCGAGACGCATCTCGAGTTCGAGGTCGCCGCGGCCGAGGACGGCCGGCGCCTCGACCTGATCGCTTCGGAGCGCCTCCCGGACATCAGCCGCAGCGAGGCGGCGCGGTGGGTGGAGGCGGGCTTCGTCCTGCTTGACGGGCGGATCCGCCGTCCAGGTCACCGCTGCCGCCCGGGTCAGCGGGTGCTCGTCAGGGCTCCGGGCGACGGGCGCACCCCGCGCTTCGGCGCTCCCGGCGAGGACGACCCCCTGTCCCCGGAACCGGTGCCGCTCGACGTTCTCCACGAAGATGCCTGGCTGGTCGTGATCGACAAGCCGGCAGGGCTGGTGGTCCATCCGGGGCCCGGTCACCGGCAGGGGACCCTGGCGAACGGGCTGATCCACCGATACCCGGAGATCGCGCGCGTCGGTCCTCCGGGACGGCCCGGGCTGGTCCATCGTCTGGACCGGGGCACGAGCGGCGTGCTGGTCGCCGCCCGCACCGAGCCGGCGCGGCTGCGGCTCGCCGCGGCCTTCGCAGAACGGCAGGTGGAAAAGCAGTATCTGGCCCTGGTGATGGGCCGGTTCGGGGAACACCGCCGGATCGAAGAACCCATCGGACGCGATCCGAAGCACGGGCAGCGCTATCGCTGCCGGGGCAGGTACGCGCGAGACGCCGAAACCGAAGCCTGGCCCCTCGAAGAGCTGCCGCTCACGACGTTCGTCGGCATCCGCCTCCACACCGGCCGCACCCACCAGGCCCGCGTCCATCTGGCCCACACCGGCCATCCGATCGCGGGCGACGTGATGTACGGCCCGGGAGCTCCGCGCCGCGGTGGCGGACAGGCAGGCGCCGCGCTCCGCCGCCTCGAACGCCCCGCGCTGCACGCGGCCGAGATCGCCTTCGCGCATCCGGGCACCGGGAACCCGGTCCGATTCTCGGCGCCGCTCGCCGAGGATTTCGAGGGGGCCCTCGCGGCGCTGCGCTCGGCGACGGCCTGAACCGCGCTCAGACGCGGAAGAGGAGAGGCGGCCAACGAGTCCTTCGGGGAAAGTGCCTCCGTCTTCACCAGGTTCCACCACCCGATCGCATAGGATTCGCGCGGTCAGCCGGAATGAACACGGTTCTCGGAAACGAGGAATTCCGGGCAGCGCTATTCCGGCTTGGGGACCTGGTGGCGTCGCGAGCGCCGGATCCGCTCGCCATCCTGGGGATCCGCCGGCGGGGGGTGCCGCTCGCCGCCCGCATTCGCCGGCACCTCGAGAGCGCCGGCCGGGGAGACATCCCGGTGGGAGAGCTGGACATCAATCTATACCGGGACGATGTCCATGACCGGGGCATTCCGCGGATCGGTGAGACCCGCATCCCGTTCGCCCTCGAGGAGCATCACATCCTGCTGGTGGACGACGTCCTCTTCACCGGACGGACGGTCCGGGCGGCGCTCACCGCGCTGAGCAACTTCGGCCGGCCGCGGAGCGTCCGGCTGGCGGTCATGGTGGACCGGGGCGGCAGGGAGCTGCCCATCGCCGCCGACTTCGTGGGCCTCGCAGTCGAAGCCGGTGACGGCGACATGGTTCGGGTCCGGGTCGAAGAAGAGGACGGTGAGGACGGGGTCGTCGTGCGGCCCCGAGGGGAAGCCGCGGCGTGAGACACCTGCTCGGTATCCGCGGCCTCACCCCCGAAGAGGCGCTCGGCATCCTGGACGAAGCGCCCCGCTACCAGGACGTGGCCGATCAGCCGGTGCCGCGGGTCCCCGTCCTGGTCGGGCGTACGGTGACCCACCTCTTCATGGAGCCCTCGACCCGCACCCAAGCGTCGTTCCAGCTCGCCGCCAAGCGTCTCTCGGCCGAACCTCTCTCTTTCGTCCCCAAGTCGTCCTCGCTGACCAAGGGGGAGACCTTCCTGGACACCGCCCGCACGCTCGCCTCGATGGCGCCCGACATCGTGGTGGTCCGGAGCGCCGAGTCGGGAGCCCCCCACGTGCTGGCGCGGGAGATCCCGACGGCCCAGGTCATCAACGCGGGAGACGGAATCAGCGAGCATCCCACCCAGGCGCTGCTGGACGCGTTCACGATCCGGAAGCACCTGGGACGCCTCGCCGGCGTGCGGGTGACGATCATCGGGGACCTGCTGCACAGCCGGGTGTTCCGGTCGAATGCACGGCTCCTGACCATGCTGGGCGCCGAAGTGCGCTGTTGCGGGCCGCCGACGCTCGTCCCTCCCGGACTCGACCGGCTGGGGGTCCGGCCGCTGCTCCACCTGGAGGAGGCCCTCGAAGGCGCCGAGGCGGTCATGGTGCTCCGCATCCAGCACGAGCGGATGCACGCCTCCTTCATCCCCACCGAACGCGAGTACTACCGCGAGTTCGGCCTCACCGGCGAGCGGCTCGCCCGGACCGACAACGCCATCGTGCTGCATCCGGGCCCCCTCAACCGGGGCGTCGAGATCTCCTCGGAGGTGGCGGACGGACCCCGATCGGTGATCCTGGACCAGGTGCGGAACGGCGTCGCCGTCCGGATGGCGGTCCTGGCGGAGATCGCCCGCAGCAGCCCCAGGAGCCACCGGACCGATGCCTGACCGACCGGTGGTCTTGCGAGGGGCCCGCGCCGTGGACCCCGTCGGGGAGCTCGACGCCGTCCTGGATCTTCGCCTCGCGGAAGGCCAAATCGCCGCCGTCGGCGAGGATCTCGCCGAACCCGGCGACCGGGTCGTGGACGTGGACGGACTGGTGGCGGCGCCCGGGTTCTGCGACATGCACGTCCACTTCCGCGAGCCCGGTCTCGAATACAAGGAGACGGTGGGCAGCGGGGCCGCCGCCGCGGTCGCCGGCGGCTTCACGGCGGTGGCCTGCATGCCGAACACCGATCCGGTGAACGACAGCCCTTCGGTGACCGCCCACATCCGGCAACTGGCGGATCAGGCTGGCCTCGCCCACGTGCACCCGATCGCCGCCACCACCCAGGGGATGGCCGGGGAGCGGATCTCCGAGTTCGGCTCGCTCAAGGAAGCCGGCGCCGTAGCCGTCTCCGACGACGGGCTCCCGGTGGGCGACCCCGCGGTCATGCGGAAGGCGCTCGAGTATTCGAGGCTTCATGACCTGCCGGTGATCGAACACTGCGAGACCCTGGAACTGACCGGCGAAGGTGCGATGCGCGAGGGCGCGTACGCCGCCTGGATCGGACTCCCCGGCATCCCCGCCGCCTCGGAGTTCATCGCGGTCGAGCGGAACATCGCCCTCGCCGAGATCACCGGCGCCCGCCTCCACATAGCGCACCTCTCGACGGCGCGTTCCGCCGCCGCGGTGCGCCGCGCCAAGGCCGCCGGACTGCGAGTCACCGCCGAGGTGACGCCTCACCACCTGGTCCTGACCGAAGACGCGGTCGGCGACTACGACACCGCGGCCAAGATGAAGCCGCCGCTCGCCGCCGACACCGACCGCGAGGCGCTCCTGACGGCCATCGCCGACGGCACCGCCGACGCGATCGCCACCGACCACGCCCCGCACCACGAGGACGAGAAGAAGCTCTGTTTCCAGAGCGCTCCGTTCGGGATCGTGGGGCTCGAGACCGCGGTGCCGCTTGTGCTCGATCGCCTCGTGGCGTCCGGCGCGATCTCCCTCGCCCAGGCGGTCCGGCTCCTCTCCACGGGTCCGCGCCGGATCCTCGGCCTGCCCGGCGGCGACCTTCGGCCCGGCAGTCCCGCCGACATCACCCTGCTCGACCTCGAAGCCACCGGCACGATCGACCCGGAGTCGTTCCGGAGCCGGGGGCGGAGCACCCCGTTCGCCGGGCTCTCCCTGAAGGGGCAGGTCGCGGCCACCTGGGTCGGAGGGCGGGAGGTCTATTCGCGAAACGCCGGCCGGTAGCAGCTGGTGGCGCCGCGGGGGTGGGAGGACGCCGTCGAGCGCGTCTACCGACGGCACGGCCCTGGCAGCCTCGACTCCGACCCCCTCCAGTTCCCCCGCCGCTTTCGGCGCGCCGACGATCGGGAGATTGCGGCCTTCTTCGCGGCGTCGCTCTCCTACGGGAATGCCCGCGCGGTGTGCTCCTCGCTCGAGCGGGTCTTCGCGTGGACCGGGCCGCATCCCGCGCGTTTCGTACGGAAATTCGAACCGGAGAGGGAGGGTTCGGCGTTGGGCGGCTTCCGGCACCGCTGGTCGAGCGCCGCGGACCTCGTCCGGCTCGCGGTCATGCTGCGCGGCGTCCTCGAACAGCACGGGACAGTCGAAACCCTGTTCGGCCGGGGCATCGTCCGTGGGTCCGGGGGTCGGGTGGACCTGGCGGCGAGCATCGGGCGGTTCCGGCGGGCGGCCCTGGCTTACGACGAGGCGCCCGCGGCGGACGCCGACGATGCCTCCCGGCCCGGCGCCCGCTACTTCTTCCCGGATCCACTTACTTCAGCGGCCAAGCGCACCACCATGTTCCTGCGCTGGGTCGTCCGGCCGGACGATGGCCTGGACCTGGGGCTCTGGGACTGCCTCCACCCGCGAGACCTGGTGGCGCCGCTCGACACCCACATGTTCCTGATCGCCCGGCGGTTGCGCCTGACCCGGAGGAAGACCCCGGCCTGGCGCGCGGCGCTCGACCTGACGCGGGGACTCCGGCGGCTGGATCCGGAGGACCCGGTCAAGTACGACTTCGCCCTCAGCCGTCTGGGGATCGTGGAGGGGTGTCCGCGGCACCGCCGGAGCGAGCCGTGCGAGTTGTGTGGGTTGCTGGGCCGAACGGGACGGCGTCGGCGTCCCTAGACGAACCGGAGTACCGCACTCCGTCCGCCTCCGGCGGACTGTGCCGGTCTGAAGACCGGCGGTCCCTCCGTCTACCGCACCGTAACCCGGGAGCGTTCCGCGAGGGTGCCCTGGGCACGCTCCACCGCCACGATGGCCTTGTTGTAGTCGATGATCGCCTGCAGTTCGTTGGCCCGGGCCTGGGCGAGGTCGCGCTGCGCCTGCACGATGAAGTAGCTGGTGGTCATCCCGACCTCGAACTTCTTCTGCTCGGCGTCGAGGCTCGCCTCCTGCAGCTCGCGGGCGACCCGGCTGGCGTCGATCCGCCGCCGGTTCGTCTCGACCTGGCGCACCGCAGTACGGACCTCCTGGGCGATCAGGACCTCCTGTTGACGGATGGTTTCGCGCTGCCGGGTGAGATCGGTCTGCGCCTGGGCGTGGTCCGCGTGGGCCTGGTTGGGACCGATGGGATAGGAAAAGGAGAGTCCGAGTTGCCAATCCCGATAGTCGAGGCCGCCCAGTTGCGAGAGCGCGTCGCCGTAACCGCCCGGAATCGTGTCGATGGCGGGTCCGAAGAACCCCTCGCGCACGAGTTGGGTCCCGCCGACGCCAGTAAGCCGGACTAGCCCCACCAGATCCACCGAAGGAAGCGTCTGGTTGCGGAAGTACCGCACGTCATACTGATTGGTATCCAACTGGACGCGCTGGGAGCGCAACTCGGGCCGGCGCTGGAGCGCCACCCGGATGGCGTCTTCGGTGTCGACGGCATAGTCCTCGTTGGACGGAGCGTCGACCGGCCGGATCTCCCCGTCCCAGAACCCGACCCCCTCGGGATCGCGGATCAGCGCCTTGAGCGCATCCTCGGTCTGGCGGATCTGCTCTTCCGCCAGGATCAACTCCTCCTCGCGGGCCGCGGCCTCGGCCTGGGCCTGCAGGACGTCGATCGGCGCCATGGTCCCCACTTCGACCTGCACCTGGTTGTTCCGCAGCAGGTCCTGGGCCAGCTCCAGCGACTGCGTGGCAACCTCATGGCTCCGGATGGCGAAGACGAGATCCCAGTAGGCGTTCTGAACGTCGCGCAGCACATCCAGCACGCTGGTCTCGAACTCGTGCCCGGCCTGCCGCTCGCCGTTCTGCGAGATCACGATCTGGCGCCGCTCAGGATCCGAGCGGAAGTTCTGGAGCAGCGGCTGCGTGAACTGGGCGTCCAGGGTGCTCCGGTAACGCGGGTTGAAGGTGAAGAACTGGCTGTTCGTGGCCAGGCGGTTGTTGTTGAACTGGACCGAGTAGTTGGCCCCGAAGGGAAGCTGCTGCTGGAAACTCAGGTTGTAGTTCAGGTTGTCGCGCTCGTTCTGGGAGGCCCCGTCGAGCTGGCTCTCCGCCGGCGAAAGGCTTTCCAGGAAGTTGGTGTCGAGGACCATCTGCGGCGTGTACACCCGACGGGCCGCCGAGAGCGCGAAGCTGGACGATTGCCGGGCCAACCGCGAAATCTGGACGCTCAGATTGTTCTCGAGCGCCTGCTGGATGGCGTCTTCGAGGCTCAGCTCGAGCGGCGCCGGCTGGCCGGCGACGTCCCTCTCGGGGGAACCTGCCAGGGCCATACCCGGCAGGGCCAGCGAAAGGACAAGAATTGCGGTGGTGGTACGCATGAGGTTTCTCCTCGAGAAGGAACGGGGAAGCGGTCCGGCAGGGATCTCATCTACAAGACGCGCCCAAGCCGAATTTTCTACCGTCGTCCTATGAATACGCACATCCCCTATCCGAGGTTTCACCCCTGATCATGGGATCAACGGCCCGCGTGCGTCTGGATCTCGCCTATGACGGGACCGATTTCGCCGGTTGGCAGGCACAGCCGGATCGCGACACCGTCCAGGGACGGATCGAAGCAGCCGTCGCGCGGCTCTACCGCCAGGCCCCCGGGCGGAGGACGCCCGTGGTCGGCGCCGGGAGGACCGACGCCGGGGTGCACGCCGAAGGACAGGTGGCCCATTTCGACGCGCCCGCCGCGATTCCTCCCGCAGGGATCCGGGCGGGGCTGAACGCCCTGCTGCCCGACGCGATCCGGGTTCTCGCCGCGACCGAGGCCGCATCGGACTTCCACGCCCGGTTCCGTGCGGCCGGCAAGACGTACCGCTATCACCTGCTGACGGAGGCGGTGGTTTCGCCCCTGCGGAGCCGCTACGCCTGGCCGGTCGGGGACGGCCTCTCCCGGGGGGCCATGGAGGAGGGCGCCGCCGCTCTCGCGGGCCGCCACGACTTCCGCGCCTTCTTCGCCGCGCCTCCCGGAGAAGAGCCGGAGACCCCCGTCCGGAACGTCTTCACGGCGCACTTCGTCGAGGCGGGAAACGAGCTGGTCTTCGAGGTCACCGCGGATGGGTTCCTCCGTTACATGGTCCGCCGGATGGTGGGGACGCTGGTGGCGATCGGGCGGGCACAGCTTCCGCCGGAACGGGTTGCCGAAATGCTTCGCGATCCCGACGCGTCGGGTCCCAGGTTTCGGGCGCCCGCGGCCGGGCTCCGCCTCTATCGCGTGCACTACGGCACCGCGGGGCACTGCTAAATTGGCGGGTCCGTGCCCGGGAGCTCCGTGACCATCGACATCGCTCCCGAGGAGGAAACCGCCGAGCTCCTCGCGCGGATCGATCGCACCCGGCTTCCGCTTCACGTCGCCGCCATCATGGACGGGAATGGGCGCTGGGCGGCCGCCCGCGGACTCCCGAGGGTCGAGGGACACGCGGCTGGCGTCGAGTCGGTCCGGGATACCGTGGAAGGCGCCGCCAGCCTGGGACTCGGGGCGCTCACCATGTTCGCGTTCTCCATCGAGAACTGGAGCCGGCCCCCTGAAGAGGTCGAAGTGCTCATGGAACTGGTCAAGCGCTACCTGCGGCTCGAGACCGAGAACCTGATCGCGAACGACATCCGTTTCCGGCCCATCGGACGACTGGGCGAGCTGCCCGCCGATGTCCAGGCGATGCTGCAGGAGACCGCCGACGCCACCGCGCACTGCCGGGGCCTCAGCCTCAACATCGCCCTGAACTATGGAGGTCGGGCGGAGATCGTGGACGCCGCCCGGCGCATCGCCGAACGGGCGGCGCGGGAAGGGAAGGCGCCCGACCTGGATGAGCACGCCTTCGGGGAATACCTGTACACCCGCGGCCTTCCCGATCCCGACCTGCTGATCCGCACCAGCGGCGAGGAACGGGTTTCCAATTTCCTCCTCTTCCAGAGCGCCTACACGGAGTTCTGGACGACGCCCACGTTCTGGCCGGATTTCCGGCGGCGGCACCTCTTCGAGGCGATCCTCGACTACCAGCGCCGCAGCCGGCGGTACGGCGGAATCTCCGACTAGCGGGCTGCCGGCATGCGGCGGGTCATCAGTGCGGCGGTGGTCGCCGCGGGCACGTTGGCCCTCTGCCTGCTCGTCCCTCCCTGGGTGCGCCAGCTCGCGATCCTGCTCGCCGCGGCCTACGCCTGCCGGGAGGCGATCCGGATGGCGGGGGCGATCCAGGCGCCCGAGGACGGGCCCGAGGCTCCGCGGGACGGGAAAGTGCCCCCCGCGGGCCTGGCTGCGACCGTCGTGTTGATGCTGCTGGTGGCCGGCTTCGGGGTCTCCAGCGGTCCGAGCGCGGTACCGCTGGCGGCGATGTCGCTTTTCGCGGTCGCGGCGCTCGTGCTCCCGGCCACACCCCGCACGCTGGGCTGGCTCGGGGCCGCGGCGCTCGCCGCCCTGTGGATCGGCTTTCCCACCGCGGCGCTCCTCGCCCTGACCTCCGGCGAGGACGGCGGGCGGACCCTGCTCTTCCTGCTCGCCACCGTGATGGTGGGAGAGGCGGGGGCCTTCTTCGGGGGCAAGCTCATCGGTGGTCCCCGGCTCGCCCCCGCGCTGAGCCCCGGCAAGACGTGGGCGGGCTTCGTCGCCCAGTTGGCGTTTGGCGGCGCCGCCGGGGCGGCGACGGTCCCGCTTCTCTCCTCCGGACTCGGGCCCGGGATCGGAAGTGCGCTCGGGGTCGGGATCTCGGCGGCCGCCGCCCTCGGAGACCTGTTCGAGTCGTTCTGGAAGCGGGCTTCGGGCCGCAAGGACAGCGGCCGCATCATCCCCGGCCACGGGGGCCTGCTCGACCGGATCGACGGAGTGCTGTTCGGGGCGCTGGCGCTGCTGGCCGCGTCTGTCTTCGTGCCGCTCTAACGGCCGCCTCTGGCGGAGCGGGGGCGCTTCGTCAGCCGAAGAGGCCGGTTTTCGACAGGTCGACGTACACGACCAGCACGAAAACCAGGAGCATGAACGCGGCCCCCGCGACCATGAGCGCCTTGCGCATGCCGAGGCTGAGATCGCGCCGCGCCGCCGACTCCACGAGCAGTACCGCGATCTGCCCGCCGTCGAGGACCGGAATCGGCAGCAGGTTCAGCACGCCGAGGCTCAGGCTCAGGATCGCCATCAGGAGCAGCACGTCGGTGGGACCGCGGCGGAGCGCCTCCCCGGATGCCTGCGCGATCCCGATGGGGCCCGAGAACTGACGCGGGGAGCCCTGCCCCGTCACCACCCGACCGAGTTGGCCGACGGTGAGACCGCCCCAACGGACCGTCTCGGCCATCGCCTCCCGCACCGCGTCGGGGATCGATTCCGCTCTCACCATGCGGAAGGGAGCCTGAAACTGGACGCCGACCTGGGCGACGGTCTCGCCGGTGCTCGGATCCTCGCGCAGTCTGGGAACGACCGACAAGACGATCTCGCCCTCGCCACGCTCGACGGCGACGGCGATCTCCCGCACTCCGGCGGCCCGGATCAGTGCCGCGACCTCCGAGGTGCTTCCCACCGCAGCGCCGTCGACGCGGACGATCCGGTCACCCGGAGCGAAGCCGGCTGTGTCGGCGGGCATGTCCGGGACGACGGCTCCGATGATCGGCGGCGCTGGCGGCGCGATCCCCGCATACCCGATGTCGTCGGCGCCCACGGATTCGACCGCGACCGAAAACTCCCGCGGCGCGCCGTCGCGTTCAACCCCGAAAACCACCGCCTGATCCGGCCGTACGATGATGTGCTCCATCGCGCTACGCCAGTCGGAAACCGGCTCACCGGCGATGTTCACGATCCTGTCCCCGGCACGGATTCCAGCGTCGTCGGCGGGAGAACGCTCGGCTACGTAGGAAACGACGGGGGGATCGGACAGGCCGATCCGCCGTTCCATCCCGACATAGAAGAGCCCCGCCAGGATCGCCACCGCCAGCACGAAGTTCATGGCGGGGCCGGCGAAGAGAATGGCGAGCCGTTCCCCACGGGTCCGGTTCTGGAGTTCGGCGGGATCGTCGCTCCCGTAGCCGGGCGCGTCCCCCGCCATCTTCACGTAGCCGCCGAGCGGCAGGAGGCCGATCGTCCACTCCGTGTCCCCGATCCGCCGGCGGTAGACGTTCGGCGGGAAGCCGATCGAAAACGTCTCGACCCGAACCCCGATGAAACGCGCCGCCAGGTAGTGGCCGAACTCGTGGACGACGACGAGGGTGCCCACCACGAGCACGAAGGCGATGAGTGTGAGCATGGTCAGCGAGCGGCGGCGGGGGCGAGGTCCTTGACGAGATCGCCGGCGTAGGTGCGCGCCGAGGCGTCGGCGCGCGCGACGCCCGCCAGGTCTTCCGGCTCGGCGGGAGAGTGGGCAGCCAGCGTGTCGCCCACCACCGACGGTATCCCGGGGAACGGGATCCGGCCGTCGAGGAAGGCCGCCACCGCGACCTCGTTCGCCGCATTCAGGACGGCGGGAGCGTCACCCCCGGCTGCCAGGGCCTCGGCGGCGAGCCGCAGGCAGGGGAAGCGGTCCGGATCGGGCGGCTCGAAGCGAAGGTCGAGCGGCTGGTCGAGCGGCAGCGGGGCGAGTCCTGTCGGCAGGCGCTCGGGCCAGGTGAGGGCGTACTGCACCGGCGTGCGCATGTGGGTGACTCCGAGCTGGGCCAGGATCGAGCCGTCCTCGAACTCGACCATGGAGTGGACGATGGACTCCGGGTGGACCACCACCCGGATCGCCTCCGGCGGCTGGTCGAAGAGCCAGCGCGCCTCGATCATCTCGAGGCCCTTGTTCATCATCGTCGCGGAGTCGATGGTGATCTTGGGACCCATCCGCCAGGTGGGATGGCGGAGCGCGAGCTCGGGGGTCGCGCCGGCGATCTCGGCGGCCGAGGCCGTGCGGAACGGACCCCCGGAAGCGGTCAGCCAGATGCGGCGGACGGGGTCCCGCCGGTCGGCGAGACACTGGTGAATCGCGGCGTGCTCGCTGTCCACCGGAATCAGCCGGGCGCCGGATGCGGCCGCGGCGCGCGCCATCACCGCCCCGGCGGCCACCAGCGACTCCTTGTTGGCGAGGCCCACCACCTTGCCGGCGCGGAGGGCGGCGAGAGTCGGGCGGAGTCCCGCCGCGCCGACGATCCCCGAAATGACGAATCCGGCGCCCGGCGCGGCGGCGGCCCGCTCGAGCCCGCCGGGGCCTCCCGCGACTTCGATCCCCGGGAGCCGCCTCCCGTAGGTGTGTTCGAACTTCTCGGCTTCCGCTTCCCGGCCGAGCGCCACGAGTTCCGGGCGGTAGCGCTCGCACAGCGCGTGGAGCCGATCGGAAGCGCGGCCGGCGGCAAGCGCGACGACCCGGAACCGGTCCGGGTAGCGGTCCACCACCTCGAGGGTCGTCGAACCGATCGAGCCGGTCGCCCCCAGGATGGAAATACCGCGGGTTTCGGGGCTCATCGCTTCGTCTTCACCAGGTACGCCGTGTTTCTCCGCCGGCTCCACGATTCTAGAGCGGCGAGGCAGCCGAACCGGCCGACCCTGTCACCCTTAACATTCGGGGCCGCCGCATGAAGATCGACCGACTCACGATCCGGGAACTCCGACTCGACCTCAAATACCCCTTCGAAACCAGCTTCGCGCGGGTGACCGAGCAGCGGTTCCTGCTCCTCGAAGCCGCAATCGATGGAGTCAGCGGGCATTCCGAGTGCGTCGCCGATGTCGCTCCGGGCTATTCCTACGAAACGGTTCGCACCGCCGAACACCTCATCCGCGATTTCCTGTGGCCGCTCGCAGCCGGGAACGACTACGCCCATCCGGACGAAGTCGTTCCGTCCTTCGCCCCGGTCCGAGGCCACAACATGGCCAAGGCCGCCATCGAGATGGCGGTGTGGGACGCCTTCGCGCGTCTTCAGGACAAGCCACTCGCCGGCGTGCTCGGCGGGACCCGTTCGCGCACCGTTTCGGGGGTCTCGATCGGTATCCAGGACACGGTGGAACAGCTCCTGGACAAGATCGGGCTCGAACTCTCGCGGGGTTACCGGCGGATCAAGATCAAGATCAAGCCCGGGTGGGATGTCGACGTGGTCCGGAGCGTGCGCGAGCGCTATCCGGACATGCCGCTCATGGTGGACGCGAACAGCGCCTACACCCTCGCGGACGAACCGCTCTTCCGCGAACTCGACCAGTTCGGCCTGATGATGATCGAACAACCCCTCGAACACGACGACATGTGGGACCACGCCGCGCTCCAGCGGAAGATCGCGACGCCCATCTGTCTGGACGAGTCGGTCCACTCCGTCGCCGACGCCCGCCGGGCGATCGAGATGGGAGCGTGCCGGATCATCAACGTCAAGGCGGGCCGGGTCGGGGGACTCGCGGCGGCGCGCGACATCGCGGCCCTGGCCGAAAGCCACGGGATTCCGGTGTGGTGCGGCGGGATGCTGGAGAGCGGTGTCGGCCGGGCTCACAACATCCACCTTTCCTCGCTTTCCGGCTTCTCGATGCCGGGAGACGTGGCCGCCTCCGACCGCTACTTCACCGAGGAAATCATCGAACCTCCAGTGACCGTGGATCCCGACGGCTCGCTCCCGATCCCCGAGGGCGCCGGAATCGGCTTCGCTCTGCGCGAAGACGTCATCCGGCGCCACACCCTTTGCGAGACCACGCTCTCCCGCTGACCCGCCGGGCCGCGGGGTCGCGATCCCCGGCGCGGGTCGTGCTCGCAGGCGCGTGCGTTCTTCTCGCGGCGGCGCCGGTCTTCGCGCAACCGCCGGCACCGGAGAGCAGCTCCGATGTGCGGCAACTGCCGGGCCCCCCGGTCCTCCCGACTCCCGAGCGCCTCGCCCGGGTCCTCTCGCTCGAAGATGCGCGGTCCTTCGGCGACGGATGGCTCCGGGACCGCGTGTACGACCCGGATCCCGAGGTGCGGCGCCGGGCGGTGCTCGCGCTCGGGCGGATCGGCCGCCCCGAAGCCGTCGAACCGCTGGTCGCCGCTCTCGCCGGCGACGAGGCGGGAGCCGTTCGCTCGACCGCGGCCTTCGCCCTGGGCATCGTTGAGGATCCGCTGCCGCCGGAAGCGGTCTCGGCACTCGAGGCGGCGCTGCTGGACGGCTCGAGCCGCGTTCGCGAGAAAGCGATCGAGGCGATCGGGCGGCGGGGAGGGGAACGGGCCGGCGAGATCGTCGCGGGCCGGCTCGCCGAACTGGTGGGAGTGTCCGGCTACTCTGACCGGCGGGAGGACGTGGAGGCGTTCCGGCGGCGGACGTCCTGGGACGAAGCGAGGCTCGGGCTCTTTGCCCTGGCCCGCATCAGGGACGACGGAGGAGACCCCGGGGACGCCGGCAGCGCCCTCGGCCGGGGCGGGTCGCCGCGGACGCTCTGGTGGGTTTCCGCATGGACCGCGGCCCGACTCCGGAATCCGGACCTGGTGTCCCTGCATCGCGCCTATGCCGGCTCGCCGGATCCGGTCATCCGGGCTCTCGGCGTTCGCGGTCTCGGCTCCACGGGGCTGCCGGTGGCCGAGGGAATCGCCCCCGAACTCAACCATCCGAGCGACACCGTGAGGATCGAAGCGATCCGCGTCATCCGGGCACTCGCGGCGGCGGACCTGCCGGTGGGCGCCACAACCGGCGCGAGGCTCTTCGAGGCGCTCGACGACGCGGTTCCGGCCATCCGGCGGGAGGCACTCCGCGGGCTGGGCGACGTGCGGCACCCGGAGGCGACCCAGGCGCTGATCCGCCGAATGCAGTCTTCCGATCCCGAGGTGCGCGCCGGCGCCATGCGGGCCCTCTACCCCCAGGACCAGGAGGGGTTCTTCCTGCTGCTCTCCGGCTGGTCGGACCGCGATCCGGCCGGCAGGATCGCGATGACCCGCCGGCTTTCCGAGATCCCCGACCCGCGCATTCGCAGTTACCTGTTGAGGAATCCGCTCACCGACGGGGACTCGAGGGTACGCGCGGTCGCCCTCGCCGGACTCGGCGAACTCGAGGAGACCCTGCGGAGCGCCGGAGACGAGACCCCCGAGGTTGCCGCTGCCCTGATCCGCCACCTCGGCGCGGACGATCCCTACGAGCGCGCCGCGGCGGCGGCGGCGCTCGGGCGCCTCGAGACCGGGGCGGAGAGCCTGCGGCAGTCCTACGGCGCGGACAGCGCCCGGGTGCCGGATTTCCGGCTGGCCGCGCTCCGTGCCGGACTCGCCCAGGGGCCGGAGAACGACCGGATCGAGTTCGCGCGCGAAGCGCTCGGCGATCCGGCCTGGCCCGTCCGCCGCGAGGCTCATGCATTCCTTCGCCGCTCGGGGAACTCCGGCGAAGACCCGGCTCCGGCCGAGACGCTGGAGACGGCGGATTACCGGGCGATGCTCGAGGCTCCGTTCAGTCCGCTCGCCTGGATCGAGACCGCCCGGGGAACCATCGAGATCGAACTCTTCATCGGCGACGCGCCCCGCACCGTATCGAACTTCATGCGCCTCGCCCGCGAGGGCTTCTACGACGGGCTCCGTTTCCACCGGGTGGTCCCCAACTTCGTGCTCCAGGCGGGCGACCCGCGCGGGGACTCCTCGGGAGGTCCGGGTTACACGATCCGATGCGAGGTCGGCGAGGGTTTCTACATGCGCGGAAGCGTGGGCATGGCGCTCGACGGCAAGGACACCGGCGGCAGCCAGTTCTTCATCACCCTCCTGCCCCAGCCCCACCTCAACGGCCGCTACACCCTCTTCGGGCACGTGCGGGACGGATTCGCCGTTCTGGATCAGATCGAGCCCGGCGACCGGATCCGCCGCATCCGTATCTGGGACGGGGTGACCCCCCCGGAGTAGTGCCGCACGCCGCCAATCGGTCGCTGCCCCGCTTCGGGCTCCTGGCCGTGGACCTCGACGGCACCCTGCTGAACTCCCGGAAGGAGGTTTCCGAGCAGAATCGGGCGGCGCTCGCCCGCGCCGAAGCGGCGGGGGTCGCACTGGCATTCATCTCCGGCCGCCGGTACGCGGAACTCAGGGCCCTGACCGCGGACCTCTCCGCCGCCGCGTTCCGGGTAGCGCACGGGGGCGCCCTCATTCGGCGCAGCGGCCGGACCATCGCCGAGATACCACTCCCGAAGCGGGCCGCGGAACTGGCCGTCCGGTCCGCACGGCGGCTTCGGATCCCTGCCCTGATCAGCGAACGCGACGGCAGCGTCCGCATCACCGCCCATTCGCCAACCACGCCCCGGGTCGCGCGCTACCTGCGGACGGTTCGGCCAGAGCCCCGCTTCGACCCGGATCCGACGTTCGCCGAGGATCCCCTCCACCTCGTGATCGCCGGCACCCCCGAGACCTGCCGGGAGGCGGAGCGCGAACTCAGGGAGTCGCTCCGGGACTCCGTCAACCTCGCCCGAACCGAGTACGCGGCCTCCCGCCTCGGTCTTCTGGACGTGCTGGCGGGCGCCGCCAACAAGGGAACCGCGCTCGCCAGGATTGCCCGGGAGTCCGATCTGCCGCTCAGCGCCACGGTGGCGATCGGGGACAACTGGAACGACCTGGAAATGCTCGAAACGGCAGGAGTCGGGGTGTTGATGGAAAACGCCGAACCGGGGCTGAAGACCCGGGGCTTCGAAACCACCGCCTCGCATGACGCGCACGGGGTCGCGGCCGCGATCGATCGGCTGGTATTGGGCGCGTAGTGAGGCCGGGCTTCGCGATCCGGCGCCGGAGCGGGGGAGCCCGGCTCGGGCGGCTGGACACCGCTCACGGTCCGGTGGAGACACCCGCCTTCATGCCGGTCGCCACCGGGGGGGCGATCCGGGGGCTCACGAGTGCGGGCGTGGCCGCTACCGGAACCCGCATCCTGCTGAGCAACGCCTGGCACCTCATGCTGCAGCCGGGCGACGAGCGGATCGCGGGGCTCGGCGGCCTGCACCGGCTGATGGCATGGGACCGCCCCATCCTCACCGACAGCGGCGGCTACCAGGTCGCGAGCCTGGCGACCCTCCGGAAGATCTCGGAGACCGGAGTGCACCTGCGCTCCTACCGCGACGGATCGCCGCACGAGCTGACTCCGGAGCGGGCGGTCGAGATCCAGCGGAACCTCGGCTCGGACATCGCAATGGTGCTCGACGAGTGCCTTGCGCTCCCGGCTCCGCCTGACGAAGTCGAACGGGCGGCCGCGCGCAGCCTGCGCTGGGCCGAGCGCTCGCTGACGGCGCCACGCGCTCCGGGCCAGCTCCTCTTCGGCATCGTCCAGGGGGGCGTCCTTCCGGAGGTGAGGCGCGAGAACGCCCGGGCTCTCCTTGCCCTCGGTCCTCCGGGGGAGGGATTCGACGGCTTCGGCATCGGCGGCCTGCTGATGGGAGAGCCGACCCGGGACACGCGCCGGATCACAGCGCTCTCCGCGGAGGTTCTCGGCGAGGAGCGGCCCCGCTACCTCATGGGGGCCGGTCTGCCGGCGGACCTCATCGAATCGGCCGGGCTCGGCGTGGACCTCTTCGACAGCGTGATCCCGACGCGGCTCGCCCGCCGCGGCATCGTGTTCACCTCCACCGGCCGGCTGAACGTCTCCCGGGCGCCCTACCGGGACGACCCCGCCCCGCTCGACGAGGAGTGCGAGTGCCTCGCCTGCCGCGACTACTGCCGGGCCTGGCTGCACCACCTGCTCCGGGCGAAGGAGCGGATCGCCGCCACGCTGCTCAGCGCCCACAACCTCACGTTCTACGCCGGACTCATGGCCCGGATGCGCGAGGCGATCGCCGCGGACCGCTTCACCGAGTTCCACGAGGAGAACCGCCGCCGGTGGAGTTCCCAGGGGACCGTGGGGTAAGGGTTGACGGAGTTGGGACGTG
>VXNL01000013.1 GCA_009840635.1 Acidobacteriota bacterium
CCGATAGGTTGCTAACGCTGCTGACGCGGCTGGCCCAGGCTTCGTGCCTTCGCGATGAGCACTAAGGCACGAGGGCCAGCCTACCCATTGTGTACACACTGGGACTGGCGAGGGGAGGCTGCGCCCCCCTTCGAACCCCCGGCACCCGCCGCTGCCCGAGCAGCGTGCGGCCGAGGGGCACCGCCCCTCGAACCCCCGGCCTTCCGCACCGCTGCGGGAGCAGCGCGCGGACGGGGGGCGTTGCCCCCCGAACCCCCGGCACGGTGCGCCCATGGCTGAGCGCCGCACCGTGCAGATCAACGTCCGCCTCTCGGCGGCCGAGCGCGCCGCGTGGCGCGCTAAGGCAGCGGCCACCGGCCTGTCGCTGTCCGACCTGCTGCGGCGGGCGATGGCCCGGACGCGCACCTGGACCGCGGCGGCCGCCGACATCGAGCGCGAGCGCAGCCGGCAGGTTGCCCGCATCGGGATCAACCTGAACCAGCTCGCGCGCTGGGCGAACACGCACCGGTCGGCGGCCAGGGCCGTCACGGTGATCGCCAACCTGGTGGCGTTCGAGCGGTCGCTGCGCGAGGTCGCCCGCTTCGACGGCGAGGACGGCGATGCACATTAGCTGCGCCGGCGGCGGCAAAAGCTCCGCCCAGTCGGCGGCGGACTATCTCGTCGGGGAACGAGACTCCGCCGGACTGGTGCGTCCGGGCATCGAGGTCCTGCGCGGCAACCCGGACCACGTGGCCGCCGTCGCCGACTCGCTCGGCTTCGAGCACAAGTACACCTCGCTCGTGATCGCGTGGGCGCCGGAGGACCAACCCACCGACACCCAGATCGGGGCCGTCCTCGACGAGTTCGAGAAGACGGCCTGGGCGGGGCTCGACCCCGACCGCTACTCCTGGACGGCGGTCCTCCACCGCGAGCACGGCGACGGCGTGCACGTGCACGTCCTCACCGCGCGCTGCGACCTCGAGACGGGCCGCAGCCTGAACATCGCGCCCCCCGGCTGGCAGAAGACGTTCGACGCATTACGGGACGCCTTCAACCACCAGCACGGCTGGAGCCGCCCCGACGACCCGGCGCGGGCCAAGGCGCAGCAGCCGGGCCATCGCGCCTACGTGGACGCGGCGAGGCTGCGAGCCGGCCTCGAAGTGGAACCCGGCCCGCGGGAGCTGATCCGGGACTACCTCCTGCAGCGGGTCGAGAGCGGCGGGGTGAAGAACCGCGCCGATGTCGTCGCCTTCCTGGAGGAGGCCGGCTTCGAGGTGCCCCGTCAGGGGAAGGACTACCTCACCGTCCGCGACCCGGAGAGCGGGAAACGGTTGCGATTGAAAGGAGCGCTGTACCAGCATGACTTCGAACCCGAACGACTGGACCGCCCGGCTAAGGAGCCGGATGGCAGCCGACCGCCGCCAGATCGAGGAGACGGCGGCGAGCGAGCTGAGGCGGCTTGGCGAGAGCTTGCGCACCGTCGCGAGCGACGCGCTGCGTACCATCGAAAGCGATACGGCGGCGGCGACCGCAAGGACGCGCGCGCTCCTGCTGAACGCATGGCTGCGGCCTCTCGTGGTCGGGCTGAGCCTTTTTCTCGGGTTCAGCGCCGGGAGCTGGGCGCTGACGCGATGGTTGTCGGCGGGGATCCAGAGCCGGATCGCGACCCAGGCGGTGCTCGACGTCCAGATCGAGGAGGCTCGCGGGACCCTGGCCGTGATCGAGGAGACGACCTGGGGCGTGAACCTGGTGGAGGTCGCCGGGGAGCGCTTCATAGTGCTGCGGGACGGGACGCTGGACCGTCAGCCCTGGACCGTGGACGGGCGGCCTGCCTGGAAGCTGTCGAGCGAGTGAGGGGGCTCTATGACCGAGTTAGAGAGACAGTTGACGGAAGCCTTGGAGCGGTTGTCCGAGCAGTCCGAGAGGGAACGGGAGCGGCACGCCGAGCAGATCGAAGCCTTGCGGATGCTCGTCGAGCAGCAGGCCGAGCGGAGCGCAGCCTTGCAGCGGCTGGTCGAGCGGCAGGACGCCGAGAGCGACATCTTGCAGGAGCAGTTCGAGCGGCTCGACGGGCAACTGAACGGCTTGGCCCAGGACTACGAGACGCTCGCCGCAGCGTTGGGCGGGCTCTGGACGTGATGCGGCGGCGCGGCCCTACACAGGACCGGGATCAGACTCCGAGCCGTTGAATTACCGCGCGGAGGGGAATAGGCCCCCACCTTCAATCGCCAACCTCATGGCGATGTAAGGCCCCCCAGCGCCGTGTGTGCACGGTGGGAAAAGCGCAGCCTAGACACGGTTAGCCTCTTGCCTGTCCACTGTACCTAGGCCGGGCTCGCCCCCGGGTAAGTACGCCAACGGCCCCTCGAACGGCCTCAAGGCATTCACGAACGATGGTCGGAACGATCCCTGCCGTGATCTCGCGTTCCCCTATATCTGCAAATCGGATGGTGATCGGAAAATCCGGTTCGAACTTCACGCTCGCGTTGTTCAAGCTGAGCATGACTTGGCCTTTCCTGATCGTTCCCAAGGCGCCACGCCCGCGAATAGGAGGTGCAGAAGTCGGCCTGTCGGGTGGAAGCAATCTAGGCCGTAAACGGGGGCCATCTGAGCTGGCGACGGCGAAGACCAAATGTCTGTGTTTGTCGATGTTGCAGAGCGAATGGAGTCTCCACAGCCCAAGAGCATCGAAAGGAAGGCCGGGGCCTCCCTCAATCGGCTGAATCCGCCGGATTGTGTTCACGTCGGCTTGACTGACGCCCCTCAATTCGTTTCTCGCCTGCTTCCCCCAAGCTCCCTCGTGTCTGACGATGGGAAACGCGGTGTGACGCCCCGGCTCTTGCCCATTGGCCAGGACTAACTGCCAGACGAGATGATCAAGTGCCGAGCGCAGGTTGTAGAGAATCTCTCCGAGTCTGACAGACCAATCAATGGGAGCTTTCGGCGTCTCACCACGGAACACCCAGGTCTGTTCCTCACCGTCGTCCTGAACCTCGTGGACGATTGACCGTCGAACCTCTGCACAGAACCTGTCCATGTCGGCCTTGAGAGCGCGTGCTTGATCGGCCCCGCGCCTGATCTTTGCACCGATTCCTTCGTAGTTGGGCAAGACCTGACTCATAGATGCGTGCTCCATCCGAGGGCGGTCAGCCCGTGGCGTCCATCCCCAACAGGACCACACGCTGCCGGCGTGTCTCTGCGACCACCGCTTCACCGTGACGATACACCAGTCGAAGCGGATCGCGCGTGACGAGCGTGCTGAGCCAGCAACCGTGTCGATCGAAATAAGTGACACGCTTCCTTTCCATGACTCCGATACCGAACGCAGCGGCCAGCATCTCGCCGCCTTCTGGTATCGGAATCCGGTTCTTGACTAACGAGTCCCGTACCGTAATCACATCTGCGGCCTTGGATAGGCCGAAACCAGCACGATGACCCCTCACGCGGAGGTAGAGGGAGTCATTCGCCTCGACAAGTTCACTAACCACACCTTGAACATGGCGGTTCCCCGTCGCCTGACTAGCGATATGAGCGCCCAAACAGAGCACATCCTGTACTTGCCCCGTCTCGTCTAGCCGAATCAGCCTTCCCGAATAGCACGCCAGATATACGCCGTGTCCAGCACTGCGAAAGCACGTCGCAACTACGGAGTCCCGTCCTGTCAGCGTGTACTCAATCGGTCTGGAATCACCAACAATTCGGCCCTCGACCTGTCTCAGAAGTTCATTGGCGGCAATCACATTCCGTGTTTCCTGGTTCGCCACCGGGTCATCCGGCCGTACGTCTGGGTGTACTTGGCGGAGTCGTCTCTTGAATCCACGTCGTCGCTCGTCGGGCGTGAACGGGGTCGACAAACCCAAGAGTTCCGCAGCTTCACGTACACTTTGATCGAATCCGCCTCCAGAACCGGAGTACGACATAGTCCAACTCGTCTCTGGCACCCGTACAGACCAGAGAGGTTTGTGGTCATTGTCGAAACACCAAGCGTGGTCCCCCGCTACGATGACGTACCGACTGGCGTCACGCGCGACTGCACATCCGGCAATAGGTAAGGAGCCGTTTGTCCCTCTTCCGTCGGCAAGGGCCTGTCGTTCTTCATTCGCGGCGATGATCTCTGAGTGCAGCTCAAGCCGGGGGCCGTACGTGTGGAGGACACCGTGATCCGATACGCAAGCGAGTAAGTGACCATGTGGGTGAACGCTCACTAGGCGCGCCCCATAACGCAGAGGCACGGTGGCTCGGGCGGCTTTACCGGTGAATCCTTGATGGAGCGCGGCAGCGGGTATGACGCCTAGCCCCGCGGCATTCGCCAAGTCGTCCACCGCAAAAAGTCCGGATGCCGAAAAGAGGAGTCGGCGAAAAGCCGGGTCCGGACGATGACTGAGTGGGAGAGGCTTAACGCTTTCGACAGTAGCTCCTCTGCCACTGACGACAAACCCTAGGGTGGCGGCAGTGCGACGATCGTTGAGTCGAGATGGATCTTCGGGGGACAGAGCTTCTACTAGGTTCTCCGGGGCGACCTCAGGGTACGGAATACACGTCTGTGGTGCTTCATCGAGATCGAGCAGGCGTGGTGCCAAGGGCTGGTAGATTGGGGGATACGGGGCTTGCCGTTGCGTCGGACGAGGAATCGGTAGGTCGACATCTTGAGGATACAGACTGATAGTCCGGCCCGCACGAACAGCCCTCAGCTTTTCTGCCTTGATTAGCCAGGAGACTATGTTCGCGATCAGGTGGCCGTCAGGTGCGACAACGAGCTGCTTTAGTTCGCTCTGGACACACCCGGGTGACTGTCTGACAGCTTGCAGGATTTGAGGGACCGCTCGTAGAGCTGCTAAGTGCCTCGTCACGCGTGGCCGCCATGGTGCCAACAGAGTCTCGACTTCGACCAATGCGTGCATTCGCTGGAGTCCGGCGGCATCCTGGCGAATCGCGAGCACCGTGCCGCCTTGTTCCAGAACCGGAATAGAAGTGACGTTCAGGACACCGTCTTGCGTGCGATGGGACTGCACGAAGGCGCTGATGAGATTCAGGTTGGTCAACGCAGCTTGATGCGCCTCTCGGAAGTCGCGGCGAAACACAGCGTCTTGAAAGGCAACCATCGAGCGAAAGTACGCATTCTCGCGAGACTCAGACGCAAGCTGATCCGCCTCTCTTTCCTGATCGCGAATGCTCTCCACCCGTTCCTGCCACAGTGCGCCGGCCAAGCCGCTCCAGACGGCCATCGCCTCCAAAAAAGGGTCAGAGCCACCGTAGCTGGCCGGAAAAACTGCTTTCGAGACGGTCGCCGGGAGGCACCTCTTCTCCTCCCAGGCTCGCACGTCGCTAACCTCCGCGTACCACTCCGAGAGCGCGGTCGGTCCCATTTCCGCCGCTTGAACTGGCCTGGACACAGCAGGAGCGGCACCGTGCCGTCTGGCGTAGCTTCTCTCGGTTGTTTCGGCCTTCATTGGTGCCGAACTCGGAGCGGGACATGGCACAACGCGCCACTGCATTGCGTGGTCATGCCCATCCGAGGTGGTAGCACGGCTTACGGCAGCTATAGCCGGTGCCGGCAGTCTGGCATACTTATTCCGAGCAGCATCAACCTCAAGATGAAGTTGCCGCAACGCGCGGGTTCGGTGTTCGGTTCCGTGGCGCGCGACCACGCGGTTCCAGATCGCACCGAGGCCGAGAACCCCATTCAGCGGCCCATCACGCACGTCGCGGATCGGTGCGAGGTGATCGGTGAATCAGAATGGCACGTCGTCTGCGCCTGCCCCCGATGAACTCCATGGATCTGATGGCCTGTCAGTGGCGGTGCCCTTCTGATCACCTTGGTTTGGTCCTGGCTCGGGGACTTGAGGCGGAATATCCTTGTCGGTCGACTGCTCCCAGTCCTCGGCGAGCTTCTGGAAATGCTGGTAGGCGGTGTCTTGACGTTTCAGGTCCCGGCGCTCAGAAATGAAGGATTTGGTGTAGAGCCATGCTTTGACGTAGGTGGTCCGGTTGTAGGCCTTGTAGATCTCCGCGCTGAAACTCCCGTGTTTGATGGCGACCGCCACTAGCTCGTAGTGATTCAGCATGTTAAGGATCGACTCTTGGTCGCGCCGCTGGGCGTCGTCCGTCGGACTCACCAACTTGAGGATCCCTTGGGAACGATCCGGCTTGGCGGCCATAGTGGCCACCAAGCCGTAGGCATTGCGCAGGTCCGTGTTCCCGTTTTCTCGGGCCGAGATGAAGTCTGTTGTCGCCCGGTTGATGGCGATTTCACGCTGTTTTCGCCACGCGAAATACGCCGCCGCGAGGATCGCCGCCGGCCCGAGGAGGCCAAATTAGCGCATGTAGCAACTCAAGCACGACCTCATGCCAGAACGGCGTGGCCGGCTCGGGGACTACCAACCGACGTCGGTATCAGCGCTGCGGGTGTTCTTGGCCATGGGGTCTTCCTCCTGTGAGTTTAGGTTGCTCAGGACCGCAATTGCCAATTACGGGGCGCGGACGGCAAACCTGCCGGGGCATGCTTGGACCTCCTCGCACGAGAGGCTGGGGCCCCGGTTAGCTATGTCGGGACTCATGGCGGGGGCGATGTTACCAATCCCGCTAACCGTGTAGCCATCGGGCGACAGCGCTATCGGCGTCGGAGACCGCTTCCGTCGGGCTGCGGTACCGCTACGCCCTCTCCGACGCCTTGGAGGACGAGACGGAATGGGACCGCCTCGCAGCCGCGCCTCCCAGCTCCGGCTCGGCGGCAGCGAAACGGTGACCTTCCGCATCCGGACCGAGAACAACGTCGCCTACGTGTCGCTCAGTGTTTTCCTTAGGCTGCGCCTCTGAGGGCGGGCGCAGAGCCGGATTTCATGGCCGGGGATCGGTCACCCCGAGTGGATTGCGCCCGCGGAGCCCGGGAAAACGTTTGACATCCGGGTAGCTCGTAGCAGGCGAGCATTCTCTTTTCCGAGACAGGTCTCGATTTCCAGGTCGTCCACAGGCTGGTTTCGCTTCGGTTCGTTCGGTATCAGCCCGGTACGCATATCGAGGTCATCCCGTCAATGCCGGTCCGGCGACTGGTGCCATCGTGCCAGCAGGTGTCTGGAACTATCGGTTCAGTTCGCATCCGGCCCCTGCGCAGGTCAAGGTTGGGGATCCTTCACAGGCGCCTCCCACTCCCCGGAAGCGGAGCGTGAGCGGACCGGGTTCAGGCCACTCCACCCGGAGGGTCTGCAGTATCCCTTCCGGGAGAGATGCGTGCGTCCATTCGGCGAGATTGAAGGCCGGGGGCTTGTCGTTGATGATCGGCGCGGGCAGAGGTTCTTCGCCGCAACCCCAGAAACCGTCTGGAAGAAATGGCCCCTCCCAATCGATCCAGAGGGCCTGCGCTCCTCTTTCGAGGGCGAGTTCGAGGGTCGCGCTGCGGTAACACCCCGGCACCCCATTCCATGACCTTGGAGACTCGATCAACTCCGTCGGCGTCGCCACGACCTGAACGCCCCGGCACGGGGACGCCCCCACATCGGCGATCCTGACTTCCAGATTCGGGCCGAGTTCCGCCCGGACGCCTTCCGGGGGTTCAAGGCGCAGCGCGACCACCTCTTCCCCCTCCGCGACCTGATTGTCGACAAGCGCCGTGAGCGAGATTGCGGCAGTTCCGGTGACGTTCTGCCCCGCAGGGATGTCGAAGGTGTTCCCGGACAGCTCGTAGTCCTCCGGGATGGCCCCCTGATTCAAGGGAGATACCGCGAGGGAGAGTGGCGTGGAGAGGGTGTTGGTGCGGTACTGCGCCATGATCTCCGCAGTTTCCCCTTCTTCGACGCGGACGGTCTCCGAGACGAACGTCACGACGACGGCGGGTGGTTGCGGGGCGGCGACGGTGGGCGCGGACCCGTCACCGCCGCAAGCCGCGACGGCCATCGTCCCAAACGCCGTGAGCAGCCTGCCGGTCTGATTCACCGCGAATCTGGGCGTCGACGCACCGGGATCTCGCCGACGGATGTTTCCGCCCCGGCCCGGACCCAGTGCGGCGATCCGAGCCACACTGAGTCAAGCACGTCCACCTGGGCGCCCGCAGACACGAGGCGTGGATGTGGGTCGCCCGCTAGGTCAGTGGGCTGAATCCAGACTCCGTACTCTGCAGGAGCAAGTCCCTCGACGAAGAACTCCCCTTCCTCGTTCGTGAACGCGTTCACAGCGCGACGGACTTGTCCCGCATTCTCCCTTCGAAGGATCTGCACCGGGGCGAAGCGAGCAGGTTGGCCGTCGAGCGTGACGTGGCCCGAGATACTGCCAGTCCGCGCCCGCCAGCCGGGTGCGGGGCGCAGTAGCGAAACGCCGATGCGGTCGTCCTCGGGCAATCCGTCCTCGATCCGACCTCTTCCCAATCCGTATGACATGACCGGCTTCGGATCCCAAACTGCGGACGGGGTCGAATAATTCAAGGCTGGATTCCCGGCCGCGTGCGCAAGGCCGAGGCAGTGCCCGAGTTCGTGCACCAGAGGGCCAAGGCCGGCGCTGCTGACGGCATTCGGGTGCAACCCAACATCGCACTCGAATATTTCGGAACGGCCCTGCTCCCCGAGTCTGGACCAGATGCGCGCGTAGCTCGCCCCCTCCCGCGCGTGATCGTCCTCGACGCTTACGGTGTTGTATCCGTCCCGACTCATGTGCTCTTCCGGGACGACCCCGCCTAGGTGGAGGCGGATGTCGGCGGTCGAGATCGAACTCCATTCAGCGGCTGCCGCTTCGAAAAAGGGCAGGACATCTTCCGGGTACTCGAAGTGCTGGTCCCAGTCCGGGTCGTCCAGGACGTGCCAGACCAGAGTGCCCTTCGGCACCCATACGTCTTCGCTCCAGCGTAGCGCCGTGTCGCTTTGCGGTACGAGCGAGGAATCAGCGCCGGCTGGGAAAAAGCGGTACCCCAGCCCGGATCCGCTACCCAGCAGCAGCGCGCCGGCGAACCCGACTAGGGTGAGAACCGCACGGCACCTTCGGGAGGGAGCGGGGTAGGGTACGAGATCCGCGGACTTGGCGCGGAGGGCATGATGCGTCACGCGTTGGTGATGAAACTTGGTACGGTCCGGTTAGCGGGAACCCGAGTGTCAAGCGTACCCGAACAACGGCGGAAACACGGTGACCACGTCTGCGGATCAGCCAGCATACACCGACAGGAAGCCGGGTTTGCTGGCGCTTGCGGGAGGCGATCGGTCCCCGCCCGCAGCAACCCCCGGAACCAGGGCGACTCCCGGCTCGCTTTCCGCCTAGACCATAGCCAAAACCGCAACCCTTGGCAGTCCCAACCCCTCTTAGTACACCCACGACCGGACGCTTTACCGGCATTCCCAACGCTTCCCGTGCTGGCTTGGAATTGTCCACGTTCCGCAAGACTGATAGACGACCTGATATCCGCTTCGTATGATCACGTACAAGAAGTTTATAAGACGCCTTTTTGTAATGACTTGGGAGTGGTCCATGAGCCAGCGCGTGTCAACCGGAGGTCGGCGCTCCAAGCCGTACGGGCCACCTCCACTCTTGAGCCGCACGCGGAGACGGGAGCGACCTCTCCCGGGTGGGGTTGCGCCGTGGGCGGTGCGGTGCACCGCGCGTGCCGACTGAAGCCGGCGTTCCAAGCCGTTTCGCCGTGAGGCCGGGTAGCGGGGTGCGGTTTCGACCGCCTGTCGGCGGTCGATGCCGGCCGGCGGCCGGCGCTCCGAGGCTCCCTACAGCTCGGCGTGTTGTGCGGCCGCGCCGGGGCCGAGGAAGGCTTCCACGTACTTGGCCCCGGTGCCGGTGTTGAAGAGGACCACGGTGTCGTCCTCGGCCACGTCGCCCGATTCGCGAAGCCGGCGCAGCGCGCTCAGGCAGGCGCCCCCCTCGGGGGCGGCGAAGATGCCCTCGGCGGCGGCGATCCGGCGGGCGTCGCGCATGAGTTCCTCGTCGCTGACCGCGATCGCCGAACCGCCGCTCTCCCGGACCGCCGCGAGGATCAGGAAGTCCCCGAGCGCCTTCGGCACCCGGAGCCCGGAAGCGACGGTACGCGCACCCGGCCACATTTCCGAGGCCTCCGTGCCTTCCTCGAACGCCTTCGGAATGGGCGCGCAGCCCTCGGACTGTACGGAGACCATCCGTGGCCGTTCCGGCCCGATCCAGCCGAGCTGCTCCATCTCGTCGAACGCCTTCCACATGCCGATGAGGCCGGTGCCGCCTCCCGTCGGGTAGAGGATCACGTCGGGCAGGCGTCCGAGCTGCTCGAAGACCTCGTAGCCCATCGTCTTCTTGCCCTCGATGCGGTAGGGCTCCTTCAGCGTGGCGACCTCGAAGAGGCCCCGGCCGGGCGCCAGTTCCGCGATCATCCGCCCGGCGTCGGAGATGAGGCCGTCGATGGAGTGGACCTCGGCCCCGTACACCGAGGCCTCGATCCGGTTCACCTCGGGACAGTCGCGGGGCACCGCAACCACGCACCGCATTCCGGCCCGGGCGGCGTAGGCCGCGGCCGCCCCGCCGGCGTTCCCCGCCGAGGGGAGCGCGATCCCGGGAGCGTCGAACTGGAACGCCGCCGAGACCGCCAGGCAGAGTCCCCGGTCCTTGAAGCTCCCCGTGGGGTTCATCCCTTCGTCCTTGATGAGGAGTTCGCGGATCCCGAGTTCGGCGCCCAGGGTCGGGGCCGGGTGCAGGGGAGTGCCGCCCTCCCCCAGCTTCAGGCAGTGACGCTCCTCCTGGATGGGCAGGACCTCGTGGTAGCGCCAGAGATCGAACGGCCGGTCCCTGATGGCCGCCGGGGTGAACGTCATCGCCGCCGCTTCGAGGTCGTAGCAGGCGAGCAGGGGATGCTTCTCGTTCGACAGGTTCTGGGGAGCGAAGGCGTCGTGGCGATGCCCGGTCTTCGAGCACTCGAGGTGGGTGAGATAGGAGTAGGGCGTCGCCACCGCGGAGTCTCCGGACTCAGACGGAGAGGATGCTCGCTTCCTTGCGGGAGGCGATCTCCACGATGCGTTTCACGTGGGCGTCGGTGGCCTTTTGGACCTCGGCCTCGAGGTCGTGCTCGAGGTCCTCGGACAGCTCCTTGCTCTTGACCAGCTTCTTGGCGCGCTGGTTGGCGTCGCGCCGGACCTGCCGGAGCGCGTTCTTGTGCTCTTCCGCCATCCGGTTGATGTTCTTCGCGAGCTGCTTCCTCCGTTCCTGGCTGAGCGGCGGGATCGGAATCCGGAGCACGGTCCCGTCCGAGGCGGGGTTCAGGTCGAGATCGGCCGCCCGGATCGCCCGGTCGATCGCGGGCAACAGATTCCGCTCCCAGGGCTGCACGGTGATGGTGCTGGCGTCGGGGGTCTTCAGGGTGGCGACCTGGTTCAGCGGCATGAGCTGTCCGTAGTAGTCCACCCGAACCGAATCCAGCAGGGCCACCGACGCCCGGCCGGTACGGACCGAAGCCAGTTCGTGCTCGAACACCTCGACCGTCTTGTCCATCCGGCGGTTCAGGTCGTCCAGAATCTGGTGATCCATCGCTTCCGCTCCCCCCGCGGCCCTACTCGTCGAGGGCCGGCTTTTCGACCCGGGTACCGACGTCGGCGCCCCGAGCGGCTTGTTGAATGTCGTCCTGGTGGCACACCACGATCGGGAGGTCGTTCTCCATGCACAGCGAGATCGCGGTGGTGTCCATGAAGCGAAGCTCCTGCCGGATCGCTTCCAGATAGGTGAGCCGGCGGATCGGGCGGGCCTCCGGGTCCTGTTCCGGGTCGCCGGTGAAGACCCCCGGAACCCGGGTGGCCTTGATGAGCACGTCCGCCCGAACCTCGTTGGCCCGTAGCGCAGCGGCGGTGTCCGTCGAGAAGTAGGGGTTTCCGGTGCCTGCCGCGAACAGGGTGATCCGTCCCTTCTCGAGGTGCCGGAGGGCCCGGCGGCGAATGAAGGGTTCGGCGACCTGCCGGACGGTGATAGCGGACATCACCCGTGTGTGGCACCCGAGTTTTTCGAGCGCTTCCTGAACGGCGAGGGCGTTGATGAGAGTGGCGAGCATACCCATCGAATCCGCGGTGACCCGGTCCATGCCGCGGGTTTCGGCGCCGAGCCCCCGGAAGATGTTCCCGCCGCCGATCACGCACGCGGTCTCGATGCCGTCGCTGTGGACTGCGGCGATGAGCCGCGCCATCCGCTCCACCTCACCCGGAGAGATGCCGGCGTGCTCCTCGCCCTTGAGCGCCTGGCCCGACAGCTTGAGCAGAACCCGGCGCGGTGGGTTCGGCCGGCTCCCGCTCATGCGGTCATGGTACGCGGCTTTCGCCGCGACCGGACGCGAAAAGCGAGAGGCGCTAGCAGCCTGGGGTGGAACTGGCGTGAGCTCCGAGACGCCCGCTGGGCCACGCTGACAAGGCGCGCAAGGGAGGAATACCGGGTGTATTCCGACCGAAGCGCAACGATGAGCGAGCCGAAGGCGAGCGGTTCAGCGGGGATTCAGCGGGTGTCGAATGCCGCGTGAGTTTCACTACAGGCTGCTAGATCGCTTCGCCGCGTTCGAAGCGGATGAATCGGCGCACCTGGATGTTCTCCTTGATCGCCTGCGCGGCCTCCAGGATCCGGTCCTGAACGCGGGTCTTCTTGGAGTCGTCGAGCGCGTACATCTGCTCGAGGAGCACCCGTTCGGAGAGGAACCGGTCGAGCTTCCCGGACACGATGCGGTCAACCACCGCGGGCGGCTTGTTCGCGTTCTTCGGATCCTGCGCCAACTGCGCGCGGATGAGGTCCGTCTCGTCGCGGATCACGTCCTCGGGAACGTCCTCCCGCCGGACCCAGCGCGCCGGGGCGGGATAGGCGCAGGCGATGTGGATCGCCACGTCGTTCGCGAGGTCGCGGAACGTCTGGTTCCGGGCCACGAAATCGGTCTCGCAGGAAAGTTCCACCATCACCCCGATCCGGTGATCGTGGATGTACGAGTGGATGAGCCCCTCGCTGGTGGTTCGTCCCGCGCGGCGCTCCGCCGCCGCGGCGCCCTTCTCGCGCAGCAGGCGAATGGCCTTGTCGAAGTCTCCGTCCGCGTCCACAAGTGCTTTCTTGCAGTCGGCGAAGCCCGCTCCGGTCAGATCCCGGAGCTTCTTGACGTCCTGGGCGCTGATGGCGGCCATGTGGGGAATCCTCCTGTTGAAGCCGCCGGGGCGACTCTCTTGGCGGTGTCTCGAGGGTGTCCGGTCAGCCGGTGGTGGCCGGCGCCGGATCCTCGGTTTCTGAACTGGCGACGGTGCCCGGAGTCCCGGCGGTGTCCGGGTCCGGAGCCGCGGTGTCGCTCGCCGCGGACGCTTCGCCGGAGGCCGCCGAGTTGCCCGCGTCGGCACTCCTCGCGCCCGGGCCGGCCGCCGCGGGGCCGCTCGAAACCGGGGTGGCGGCCTCGGCAGGCGGAGTGGCATCTGCAGCCCCGTCCGGCCCCGCACCATCCCCATCGGCTCCGAAGGCCGTCAACCCGCGAAGCTGCCGGCCATCCTCGAACGCGCTCGCAATGCGCTCGGCGAAGAGGCGGATCGCCCGGAGGGCGTCGTCGTTCCCCGGGATCACGTAGTCGATGAGGTCGGGGTCGCAGTCGGTGTCCACGATCGCCACGATCGGGATCCCGAGCTTCCTTGCTTCCTGGACCGCGATCATTTCGTTCTTGGGATCCACGATGCAGACGGCGTCGGGCAACCGGTCCATCTTCTCGATGCCGATGAGCGTTTTTTCCATCCGCCGCCGGCGCTTGTCGAGGCGTGACCACGCCTTGTTCGAGAAGCCGCCCTGGTCGGCGTTCTCGGTGATCTCCCGAAGCTCCTGGAACTTGGCGATGCTCTTGCGGATCGTCTGGAAGTTGGTGAGCAGTCCGCCGAGCCACCGGTGGTTCACGTAGAACGCCTCCACCCGGGCGGCTTCGGAGGCGATCACTTCCTGCGCCTGGCGCTTGGTGCCGACGAAGAGGATCGTCTTGCCCTCCGCTCCGAGCTTCGAAATGAAGTTGAGCGCGTCCCGGAAGAGCGGCAGCGTCTGGTTGAGATCCACGATGTGGATCCCGCTTCGTGATCCGTAGATGTACGGCCGCATCCGCGGGTTCCACCACTTCGTCTCGTGTCCGAAGTGGAGCCCTGCCTCCAGCAGGTCCCGCATGGTTACGGTCGTGGACATCGGATCAATGGCAGGCGGAGACCCGCCAGCGGAAGCTCGGAAGCAGCGGGCGAGCCATCGTCAGCGCTTGGAGTACTGGAAGCGCTTCCGCGCTCCCGGCTGTCCGTATTTCTTGCGCTCCTTGCGCCGCGCATCCCGGGTGAGGAAACCCCGGCGCTTGAGTTCCGGCCGCAGCCGCGCGTCGTTGTCGCTCAGCGCCCGGGCGATCCCGAGCCGCACCGCGGCCGCCTGTCCGGACAATCCGCCGCCCTTGACGCGGGCATCGATATCCACGGCGCCGCCCTGGTCGGTGGCGAGCAGCGGCTGGGTAACCCAGTTCTGGTACGCCTCTCTCGGGAAGTAGTCGGCGAGCGGCCGCTGGTTCACCAGGATCTCGCCGGAGCCGTTCCGGAGGTAGACCCGGGCGATGGAGCTTTTCCGCTTGCCCGTCCCGTAGGCGAGGGGTTCTGGCATCAGGATGACGGGCCGAGGTGGGCGGGGAGGGGTTCCGGCTGTTGGGCCTCGTGCGGGTGTTCGCCGCCGGGATACACCTTGAGCTTGGTGAACTGCGAACGCCCGAGACTGCCCTTGGGCAACATTCCCCGGACCGCGCTCTCGACGAGGCGTTCGGGGTGGTTGCTGCGTACCTGGGCGGCGGTTCTCGACTTCAGACCGCCAGGCCGTCCGCTGGTCCGGTAGTACACCTTCTGCTCTTCCTTACGGCCGGTGAGGCGGACCCGGGCGGCGTTCAGCACGATCACGTGGTCGCCACAGTCGAGGAACGGAGTCCAGGAAGGCTTGTGCTTGCCGGTCAGCACCCGCGCCACCCGGCTCGCGAGGCGGCCGAGGGGCTGGTCGTCCGCATCCACCACGAACCAGCGGCGCCTGATTTCACTGGCGCGCGCGAAGGTCGTGCCGGCCGAACGGGACAAGATGCTGAGGATGCGGGTGAATGGGGGTGCGGTTGCAGTGAGTTGAGGTGTTCCAGAGTAAAAAAATTTCGGGCGCGTCGCTTCCCGGCAGGTCCCGGTCCGAATGCCGCCGGAACGTGCGGAGGTCGCGGAGTCGCCCGAAGCGGGCAGTATAACAGCCGGTGGGCGCCGTACGGCGTTCCGCTTTCTCACGGTTCGCGGAGCGTCCCGGTAGAGTTGGCGGGGAGGTTTGGCGAAATGCAGGACGGCCGTCCCATGGTTCGTGACGACCCGGCGTTCCAGAATCCCGGCGACCCGTTGTCGGACCCGCGGGCGCTCCGCGCCGCCTGCCGGGACGGACGGTTCTCCGAGACGACCTCGGGAGCGTGTCCCGGTTTCGCCCAGGCCAACCTGATCGTGCTGCCGCGGTCGCTCGCCGGCGACTTCCGGGGGTTCTGCGAGCGGAATCCCAAGCCCTGTCCGCTCCTGCTGATGAGCGAGAGCCCGGTGCTGACGACCTTGGCTCCGGGCGCGGATCTCAGGACCGACGTGCCGCGGTACCGGGTCACCCGCGGCGGCGGCCCGCCCGTCGAGGTCGGCCAGGTGCGCGAGGCGTGGAACGCGGACCTCACCGCGTTCCTGCTCGGATGCAGTTTCGGTTTCGAGGCGGGGCTCGTGGAGGCCGGAATCCGGCTCCGGCACCAGGACGAGGGTCGCGTCGTGCCGATGTACCTCAGTGGCTGGGAGTGCGAACCGGTGGGGCCTTTTCACGGGCGCCTGGTGGTCACGATGCGGCCGATTCCCGAGTCACGGGTGGAGGATGCAGTCCGGATCAGCGGCGAGCAGCCGCTCGCCCACGGGGCGCCGGTGCACATCGGCGACCCGGCGGCGCTCGGGATCCACGATCTCGGCTGTCCCGATTGGGGCGAGGACGGCGGACTGCTGCCGGGAGAGGTGCCGGTCTTCTGGGCCTGCGGGGTCACCTCGCAGGTCGCCTGCCGGAATGCGCAGCCGGAGCTCCTGATTTCCCACACGCCGGGCTGCATGTTCGTCACCGACGTACCGGTGGCCGAACAGATCCAGCGGGCCGCGTAGTCGCCACCGCGGAGGTAGCGCAATGAAACTGGCTCTCCTTTCCCTCCTCTTCGCGCTCGTTCCCGGGCTCGCCTCCGCCCAGTGGACGAACCGCTACCCGAAGCTCGAGGGGTACTCCCACCACGTGTACGTGGAGGGGTTCGAACTGCCGATGGTGGTCGCCGGGCCCACCGATCCGGCCCCCTCGCCGGACGGCGGGACCATCGCCATCGCCGCACGCGGCTGGATCTGGCTGCTCGACCCCGCGACCGGAGTGGCCCGGCGCGTCACCAGCGGACCGGAACTCGACAGTCGCCCCGCGTGGCATCCCGACGGGACCCGGCTGGCGTTCCTCCGCGATGACAGCGAGCGTCTCACCATCTGGCAGCTCGACCTCGCCACCGGCGAGGAGACGCTGCTCTTCGAGGACAACTCCATCGTGCTCGATCCCGCCTGGTCACCCGACGGGGAAACGCTCTACTTCAGCGCCTCCACCGAGGGCGATCTCGACATCTGGCGGCTTTCGCTCGAGACCGGAGAGCCGGCGCGGGTCACGGAGCACCGTGGCCTGGAGGTCCGGCCGCAGCCGCTTCCGGACGGGGGCCTGGCCTACCTGTCCAAGGGCCGGTCCTCTGCCGATGCAGTCATCGTCCGGGACGCCTCCGGGGCTGAGACTTCGCTCCGGGCCGAGTCCATTGCCTCGCAGGCCCGGCCCGGCGCCGCCCGTGGCGAGGCCGTGCTGGCGGTGAACTGGCCGGCGGGGGATGGCGGCGACGGCTACCGGCTGATGCTGCTGGACCCGGAAGAGGTGGACCCGATGGAGCTGGTGGCCGCCCGCGGACTGCCACTGACGCCGGCGTTCACCGCGGACGGCGAGTCCGTGATCTATACGGAGGCGGACGAGAACGAGGAGTTCCGGCTGCGGAAGATCAGCACCGGCGGCGGCCCGGTATCGGACGTTCCCATCCGTGGCTGGGACTTCGGGGCGCCGCTGGCGCGCGTCCGCATCACCACGCGGAAGGCTGGCGGCGCGTCACCCGTTCCGGCGCGCCTCGAGGTGCTGGATCCGGTCGGGCATCCCGCGGTCATCCCCGGGGTGTTCCCACGTTTTGACGGGACCCACGGACGGATCTATTTCTATTCGCCCGGGGTCGTCGAGGTCGAAGTCCCGGCGGCCTCGGCCGGGGAGGTGCGGATCAATGCGACCCACGGATTCAGCAGCCTCCCCGCCACGGCAGCGGTACCCGTTTCCCCCGGGGAGACTGCCGAGGCCGAACTCGTCTTCGAACCGCTCTGGGACGCGCGGGCCGCCGGATACCGCTCCGCCGACCACCACTTCCACCTCAACTACGGGGGCGTGACCCGGCTTTCTCCCGACGATCTGGAGCTGATGATCGCGGGCGAGGACATGGACTTCGGCACCCCGCTGATGGCGAACCTCCACCACCGGCGGAACGACAGCGAGTTCTTCATGGACCGCCGGGTGGACGACGTTCCGGCCGTCCTGTTCGGTCAGGAGATCCGCTCCCACTTCCTGGGACACCTCGGCCTGATCGGCATCGAGAGCATCTTCTGGCCCTGGTTCTGGGGGCCGGGCTACCCGGTGTACGAGGCCGACGACCGGCCCAACCTCGATGCGCTTTCCCATTCCCGGGGACAGGGCGGAGTGAGCGCCTACATGCATCCGGTATCGCGTCCGGATCCCTTCGAAAGCGAGGCGGGGCTTGGCGCGATCCCGATCATGGTCATCCCCGACGCCGTGCTCGGCGATCTCGACACGCTCGAGGTGGCCTGCCTCTGGACCAACGAGTTCGGCACGGCAGACCTCTGGCACCGGTTCCTGAACCTGGGGGTGCCGCTGGCCGCCTCGGCCGGGACCGACGTGATGCTGGACTACCACCGGACCATGGCGGTGGGAACCACCCGGGTCTACGTGCACGTGCCGGGGCCGTTCCGGATCGCGGCGTACCTGGAGGCGCTCCGGGCGGGGAAGAGCTTCGTGACGACGGGCCCGCTCCTGGACTTCCGCGTGGAGGGCGCGCGCCCGGGCGCGGCGGTCGGGCAGGGCGGGGAGGCCGCCTGGACACTGACGCTCGCCCATACCGGTCCCGTGGGACAGGTGGACCTGATCGTGAACGGGGAAGTGGTGGAAACCCTCTCGGGACTCGACGGTGCCGCGGTTCGGGAACTGGCCGGTTCCCTGAGTCTGCCCGCGGGGGGTTGGGTCGCGGCCCGGGCCCACGGCGGCGAGGAAAGGTGGCCCGGGATGAACGGTTCGGTATTCGCCCAGACGTCACCCGTCTGGATCGGCGAGGTGGGAAGTCATGACCCGGCGGCGGCCGATGCGGCGGCCCGTGACCTGCTCCGCGCCCTGGACTTCTCCGAAGCCGAGGTGCGCGAGCGCTACGGCGAGTTGCCGGTCCCCCGCATCCTGGAACGGTTCACCCTCGCCCGAGAGCGCCTCCAGGAATTCCTGCGCTAGGAAGGGGAGCGCCGGTCTTTGGGCTTGCCCCAGTTGATCGGACCAGTGGGAGTGCCGGTTCATTCCGGCCCTCGCAGTTGTTGTTCGAAGTCTACGGGCGACAGGTAGCCGAGCGCGGAGTGTCGCCGGTGGGGGTTGTACCAAGCCTCGATGAACTCGAAGACGGCGTCACCGGCGGCCTTCGGGTTGGCGAAGCGGGTCCGCTCGATGACCTCGCATTCCAGGGTGGCGAAGAAGGACTCCGCCATGGCGTTGTCGTAGCGAGAGCCGCAACTCCGATGAGGAGCGCCAGTCCTCTGTCTTGACTCTCCTCCCGTCCTACCGTCGCAGCGATAAGTGACGTACCCTGATAGCGAGACGTGCGACCGGCGCATCACCTCCGGCGCGCGACCGATGCCGAGCTCAGGCTGCTCCGCCCCACCCGTCACCCCACCCATGATCTGACACCCGGGAGTTCACGATGAGAGCGATTGATCGTCGTCGCTTCCTCCAGCGGCTGGCCGTGTCCGCGCCGTCCTTGATAGGCCTGGCGCGGCTCGGCGAAGCGCGGGGATCGGTCCCGCCGGCGGTACCGGCCCAATCCACCGCGCTTGCCGTACCGGAAGAGCCGCGGCGCGCCCCCGACTACGGGCAACTGAGGACCTGCCCGGACAGTCCCCAGTTCGAGATTCCCGAGGGCTTCCGGTGCGTACCCCTGAGTTCGGGCGGCGTGGCTTCGTCGGTGCGATCCGGCCTCGAAGTGCCCAACGCCTTTGACGGCATGGCCGCCTTCCCGTTGCCGAACGGCAATGTCCGCCTGATCCGCAATCACGAAATGGTCGACAGCGCGACCAGTCCGCACGCGCGACCTATCGGCGAGCCCTACTACGATCCATTGGGCACCGGAGGAACCACGTCGCTGGAGGTCCGGATCTCGGAGTCGGCAGGTGACCTGACAGTCGAGCTGGTGGATGAATTCGTGTCCCTGGCGGGCACCTGTGTGAACTGCGCGGGCGGGCCAACGCCCTGGGGAAGCTGGCTGTCCTGCGAAGAGACCGTACGAGGCCCGCAGGAGGGCTACCGGCGGTCGCACGGGTACGTCTTCGAGGTTCCGGCGAGCGCCACGGGGCCGGTGGATCCGCTGCCGCTGCGCGCGATGGGGCGATTTGTGCACGAGGCCGCGGCGGTGGACCCGGCCACCGGGATCGTCTACGAGACCGAAGACCGGGATTACTTGCCGGACGAGGACGCGGGTGCGGGCCTTTACCGCTTCATCCCCGATCAGGTGGGAGTGCTGTCGGCAGGAGGCCGTCTCCAGATGCTGGCGATCACCGGCCGACCCGGCACCGCGCTGGCGCTGGGACAGACGGTTGGCGCAGTGTTACCCGTCCACTGGGTTGACATCGACGATCCCGATCCCGCGGATGCCGAAGACAATCCACTGGCGGTCTTCAGGCAGGGGCGGGCAAAGGGCGCCGCGAGCTTCGACCGGCTCGAAGGCGCCTGGTACGGGGACGATGGCATCTACATCGTGTCCACCAGCGGCGGCGCCGCCCGATGCGGACAGGTCTTCCACTACCGTCCCACATCCGATGACGCCGGCGAACTGACGGTGGTCTTCGAGTCCTTGTCCAAGCTGATGCTGGATGCCCCGGACAACGTCGCGGTCAGCCCGCGGGGCGGGGTCGTGCTTTGTGAAGACGGGACCGACGATCACTACATCCGGGGTCTGAACCGCGACGGGCAGATCTTCAACCTCGTGCATGCACCCAACCCGGTCGGTGAGTACGCGGGAACATGTTTCAGCCCTGACGGAAGGGTGTTGTTCTTCAACGTGCAGGGATCGTCCCGCTCCGGCGGTTCACGACCGAGCACGACGTACGCGATGTGGGGGCCCTGGGAGGAGGGGCCGGTCTAGCAGCCTGTGCCTTGAGCACCGGCCGATCTATTCGTCCAAATCCACCAGCCGGATGTTCCGCCAGCGCACCCTGATCCCGCCGCCGTCGTGGATCTGGAGTGCGATCGAGCCCTCTGCCGCCCCGATCTGTGCATCGTCGAAGTCGACCATCCGGGTCCCGTTCAACCAGGTGGTGACCCGGTCGCCCACCGCCCGGATGCGCATCGTGTTCCACTCGCCCATGCGGAGGGCGGAGTCGAGCGCCGGATCGGGCTGTACGAGCCAGCCGCGCCCGTACGACTCGTAGATGCCGCCGGTGAACAGCCCGGGCGGCGCCACCTCGGCCTGCCAGCCGCTCACGATCGTTCCCTCGACGCCGGCGCGGAAGAACACCCCGCTGTTGCCGTCGGCCTCCTGCAGGAAATCGATCGCGAGGTCGAAGTCGCGCAACGTCCGGACCGTCTTCAGATAGCCGTATTCCGCATCGGGGCCGCTCTCGCACACGAGTTCGCCATTCTCGACGTACCAGCGCTCGGTGCCGTGCACCTGCCAGCCGTCGAGATCCTCGCCGTTGAACAGCGAGACCGGTTCCAAGGGCCGGATCTTGATGCTCCGGTACCAGACGTTCCTGCCGTGGTCCTGGAGGCCGATCGGCCCTGACGCCGCGCGCCCGTAACGCGGATAGGGAGCGAACTTGCTGGCCGCGACCAGTTCCTCCCATTCCGGCGAGCCGAACTCGTACTCCACCGTCTTCGTCCCGTTCAGCCAGTGCTCCACGTGGTTGTTCAGGACGCGGATGCGGCCCTCGTTCCATTCGCCGGGCCCGTGCAGGATCTTCTCGCCCGCGGCGTGGAGGTCGTAGTTGTCGCCGGTGAGGTGTTTGTTCATGTCCATCGTGCCCATCTCGATGTAGGCATCGTCGTCCAGCACCTGGTACTCGGGCGCGTTGAACCAGATTTCCGAGCCCTCTTCCTCGATCACCCGGTAGAGGACGCCGCTGTTGGCCACCTCGGAGAGCCGGAACTCGAACTTGAGGTCGAAGTCGGCGAAGGACTCGGTGGTGACGATGTCCCCGCCGACCGGGACGTCCGGGTCGGTGGCGGTCGCGCCCACGACCAGCATGCCGTCGATGATTCCCCATCCGGTGTCCGGAAACTCCTCCCGGTTGTAGCCGCGCCACCCCTCGGCCGTCTCTCCGTCGAAGAGAAGGCGCCAGCCCGCGGCGCGCTCGGCCTCGGTGAGGGTGTTGGGCGGAGCGGGTCGATCCTCCGCGGGGATGCCCGTCCTGGACTCGGCGCCTCCGCCGCCCGGAGGCTCGCCGCCACAGGCTGCGGCGAGAACCACCGCCAGGAGCGCTTTGCCGACGGTCTGCATTTCGTTTCTCAGGTTCATCAGGCGAGCCTCATCGCGTCGGGGTCCCAGTGGACGCTGCGGTCCTGGAAGTAGGCGAGGTTGCAGGCAAGCGCGGGCGCGGCGGCCCGGAGCCCGAAAGCCGCGTCCTGGAGCACCGGCGGCCCGCCCCGGACCGCCTCGAAGAAGTTGAAGTAGTGGTCCACCAGCGCGCCGCGGTAGCCGCGCTCGACCGCGTGGTGGATCTCCACCGGGGGCTGCATGCGGACCCGCGCGGGCAGACCCTCCGGATCGCTCGCGGCGTCGGCCATCTTTTCCCGGGAGAAGGCGTCCATCGGATCGACCGCCACGTTCTTGCGCAGCACCACCTTGGTCCAGGTGACGTCCATCGACCCCTCGCTCCCGACGAGCCGCAGGAACGTGCTGCCGGAGGTGCCGTCCACGAAGTTGACGCGCAGCGACAGGTTGAAGCCGGGGTGCGTATCGGTCTCGGGATAGTCGAACATGCCGAGGAGCACGTCCGGCACCTCGCGGCCGTCCTCCCAGTAGCGCAGCCCGCCCGTCGCCTGGATGCGCGTCGGACCGCGCGAACTCACGATGAAGTGCAGGCTCGAAAAGAGATGGACGAAGAGGTCGCCGGCGACCCCGGTGCCGTAGTCGCGGTAGTTGCGCCAGCGGAACACGCGCAGCGGGTCGTAGCGAACCTCGGGCGCCGGGCCCAGGAAACGCTTCCAGTCGACGGTTTCTTCGGACGCGCCGGCGGGGATCGGATACTGCCAGGCGCCGAGCGGATCGTTGCGCGCCCAGAAGCCCTCGGCGTAGTTGAGCTCGCCGATGGCGCCTTCCTCGTAGAGCTCCTTCGCCTTCTCGTTCCCGAGCGAGCTCATGCCCTGGCTGCCCACCTGGAAGACGCTCCCGGACTCCTCCTGGGCCTGGATCAGGCCTTGCCCCTCGGCAATGTCGTGCACCATCGGCTTCTCGCAGTACGCGGCCTTTCCCGCCTTCAGGGCGTCTACGGAGATGGGCTGGTGCCAGTGGTCGGGCGTCCCCACGATGACCGCGTCGACGTCGTTGCGCGCGAGCACCTCCCGGTAGTCGCGGGTGGTGAAGATCTCCCCGTGCCGCTGGCGGGCGGCGTCCAGGCGACCGTCGAAGATGTCGCAGGCCGCCACGAGCTCGACCCCGGGGATGCGGAGCGCGGTATCCGCGCCGGCCATGCCCATGCCGCCCGCCCCGATCACGGCGAGGCCGATCCGGTCGGAGGGCGCGACCTGGCCGCCCGGAGACTCGCCGGCGAGCCCGCGCGGTTCGCGGCGAACCATCGCGCGGCGTTCGCCCGCAAACGCTGACGGAAGGCCCGCGGCCAGCGCCGGTCCGGCCGCGACGGTCCTGATGAACTGCCGCCGGCTGCGGGCGGCTGCTCCGGGATCGGGTCTTGGTGTTTCGCTCATGGGGAACGTCTCCGAGGGATTGGCGGGGCGGTGGTCGAGCATGTGCGTCGGGTCAGGTGGGGCATCAGACAAGTGGGAAGAGGGTGGCGAGCACCAGCACCTGAATCACCCCGAACACCCCCACGGCGGCGGCGACCGCGGTCCAGGTGCGGAATGTCTCTCCTTCGCTGAACCCGGACATCCGTCCCACCACCCAGAAGCCGCTGTCGTTCATCCACGAGGCCACCATCGAACCGAATCCGACCGCGGCGAAGAGGTAGGCGGGATGGAACGACAGCGCGGCCGGGTCGGGAACCAGCGACGCCACGATCGCCGATCCGGTGAGGATGGCGACCGTCCCGGAGCCCTGCGCGAGCTTCAACAGGGAGGCGATCGCGGCGGCGAGCAGGAGGAGGACGGTGCCGTCGGCGGCCGAGGAGACCCGGGCAAGATCCTCGGTGACTCCGGCGCCCGCGAGCGCCCGTCCGAAGGCGCCGCCGGCGGCGGTGATCAGGATGATGGGACCGGCTTCGCCGATGGCGTTCCCAAACGAGGCCAGGAGCCGCCGGACCGGAGGCCGGTGGGTCATCCAGAGTACGAAGGCCGCGGTGAAGGCCGCCAGGAAGAGCGCCGCGTTCCGATGACCCAGCACGGCCGCCCACGCCGTCCCGGGGATCAGCCCGCCGCCGGCGGCAGCGACCGAGGCCCCGCTCATGAGCACTACCGGCAGCGCAATGGGAAACAGTGAGGCGAAGAGGCCGGGGCGAACGGCGTGGGTTGTGGCTTGTCCGGACTCCGGCGTTTTGGCCGGTTCGACGTCCAGGCCCCGCGCGAACCGCGGCGCAATCAGGAGTGTGGCGCTGACGGGCAGGACTCCGAGCAGCAGACCGAACCCGATGGCGGTCCCCAGATCGAACCCGAGGTTGTCCGCCATCCCCAGCGGGCCGGGGGTCGGAGGGACGAGCGAATGGGTGGCGACGGCGCCGGCGCAGATCGCCATGACGAACATCGGGTAGCGGCCGGGGGCCCGGCGGGCGAGCGCCCGCGCGAGCGGAACGAGCAGGAAGAACACGGTGTCGAAGAACACCGGAATGGAGAGTACGTAGGCCGCCGCCGCGAGGGCCCAGGGCGCGCGCCGCTCCCCGAAGAGGCCGAGCAGCGCCCCCGCGATGCGGTCGGCGGCCCCGCTTCGCAGCAGGCAGTCGCCGATGATGGCCGCGAGGGCGATGGCGATCCCGATGGCCCCGACGAGGTCCCCGAAGGCGCCCGCGGTCGCTTCGAGAGCCGCGAAGACCCGCTCCGGAGCCGAGTCCTGGGAAGGCGCCAGCGATCCCGCCAGGATCGCGCCCAACGTCAGCGCCAGGAAGGGGTGGAGGCGCAGGAGGCCGATCGTGACCGCGACGAAGAGGGTCCCGAGGAGGATCGCGGTCATGGGCGGGAAAGGATGTTATGCCGCTCCCGTGCGGCGCCTCAGCGCGGGCGCGGGATCAGCAGCAGGCGCTCCATCCGGGGATCGATGTAGGTGGTCGTCTCGCCGTCGAAGATGGCGTCCTCCTCGAGGGCGATCCGGACTTCCTGGCCGTCCCATTCGGGTACCGCGACCCGGGCGTTCAGCTCGATCGAGTGGGCGGTCATCGGAAAGAGCTCGTAGTCACCCTTGCCGGGCACGCCGTCCTGGCGGTCCCAGAGGCCGATGGTGGGACCCGCCGCGTGGCCGTGGAAGCCAATCGGATGCGTGTAGATCGAGGCCTTGATCCCCTCGGTCTTCGCCTGGGCCAGGGCGGCGGCCAGGATCTCGTTGCCGGTCCGTCCGGCGACGAACTCGTCCGTCAGGATGTCCTGGAGCCGGTTGCCGGTCGAGAAGGCCTCCCGAAGTCCCGGCGGGGCGCCCGTCTCGCCGTGGCGGAGCACGTAGGCGTGCATCTGCGTGTCCGTGTTCAGCCGCAGGTAGGTGATCCCGAAGTCCACGTGGATCAGGTCTCCCGGCATGATGGTGTCCGGAGGGGGACGGGAGGAAAAGTCGCCCTGCTCCCCGGAGTCTCCGCCGAACATCGTTCCCGCGTGGCGCTGCACCGAGACCCCCGGCTGGAACCAGGTCTGGAGCTTCAGTTCCCGGATTCGCTCCCGGTACCACCAGGAGAGGTCCTGCGTCGTGGTGACCCCGGGCTGGATGGCCTTTTCCGACAGTCCCTCGGAGATGATGGAGCGGGCCAGGCGGACCACGGCCGGATAGACGGCCATCTCCTCCGGTGTTCGGGTTTCGAGCCAGGCGATGGCGAGTCGCTCGGCGTCGTGGAGCCGTCCGGCGAGGTCCGGACCGAGCGATTCCCGGAGCGCCTCGTATTCGGTGGACGTGATGCCGTCGGCGAGGCCGAAGTCCATGGAGCGGTTGACGCCGATCACCCGCGGGTTCCGCTCCCGGACGAGTTCGGCGACCCGCGCCCATTGGTCGGGTTCGGTTTCCGGGTCCCAGGCGCCCGGAATGCCCCCGATGTCGTAGCGCGCCACCGCGAAACGCTCGACGCCTTCCTCCGCGCCGCGGTCGTGGAAAACCAGCACGGTCCGCCGCCGCGCCGCGAGCCAGGTGTAGGGCAGCATGGTGCGAATGACCGGATCCTCGTTGTACTCCCGCGCCGCGACGATCCACAGATCCACGCCCTCGCGCCGCATGATCTCGGGCAGGACGGTCTCGAAGCGGATCTCGAGCCAGCGGTCAACGAGCGCCGCGCGCTCCCGCAGAGGCAGCACAGTGGGGGCCGACTGTCCGGCCGCGATCATCGGCAGGACAAGCCCGGCCACCAGGACGGCGATCACCAGATTCCGGTTCCAGCGCATGCGAATTCTCCTTGTCGGTGCCCGCGGGCCGCGCGGGACCGGTGGCGCAGCATACCGATAGACTCGGCGGCGGCCCGTTCCGGGGGGCCGTCCTCCGGATCGAAGCGGCTGGCGGAGGAAGACTCATGGCACAGCGCTCGATGCGACTCCTGTTGTGGTTGGCGGCGGCGGTGGCTGCCGGGTGCGGCCAGCCCTACGACGTGGTGCTTGCCGGCGGCGAGGTCCACGACGGCCTCGGCGGCGCGCCTCAGCGCGCCGATGTCGGCATCCGGGGAGACCGGGTGGCCGCCATCGGCGATCTCTCGGGCGCCCGCGCCGAAACGCGGGTGGATGTCTCGGGACTCGCCGTGGTGCCCGGCTTCGTGGACCTCCACAGTCACGCCGTGCGCGGCGTGCTCCGCCATCCCCTGGCCGAAAACTACCTCCGGCAGGGGGTGACGACCGCCATGGGCGGCCCGGACGGCGGTTCGCCGCTGCCGATCGGCGAGTGGCTGACAGAGTTCGAAGCCGAGGGCTCCGCGATCAACATGGGGCTGATGGTCGGCCACGGCACGGTCCGCCGCGACGTCATGGGCCTCGAGGACCGGGCGCCCACCGAGGCGGAGCTCGACGCGATGCGCGCGCTTGTGGACCAGGCGATGCGGGAAGGCGCTTACGGGCTCTCCACCGGCCTCAAGTACGCGCCGGGGTCCTTCGCCGAGACCGAGGAAGTCATCGAACTCGCCAAGGTCGCCGGCGGTTACGGCGGCATCCACGTGAGCCACATGCGGGAGGAGGGGCTCACGCTGCTCGACTCGGTGCGCGAGACGATCCGCATCGGCGAGGAGGGAGGGCTCCCGACGCAGCTCACCCACCACAAGGTGGTCGGAGCTCCGATGTGGGGGAAGAGCACGGAGAGCCTCCACCTCGTGGACGAGGCGGTCGCGCGCGGGGTGGACGTGACGATCGACCAGTACCCCTACACCGCGTCCTCCACCGGGCTGACAATCCTTTTCCCGGGCTGGAGCCTCGCGGGCGGGAACGAGGCCCTGCTGGAGCGCCTCCGGGACCCGGAGCAACGGGAGCGGATCCGCCAGGCCGTCAAGACCAACCTGGAGGTGGACCGCGGGGGCGGCAGCCCCGACAACGTGCAGATATCCCGATGCGCGTGGGATCCCTCCCTCGAAGGGAAGACCATGGGCGACGTTCTCCGGGAGCGGGGCCTCGAGGTGAACACCGACAACGGCGCGACCCTCGCCCTCGAACTCCAGGAAAAGGGAGGCTTCGGCGGCGTCTTCCACGCGATGCACGAGGACGACGTGCGTCGGATCATGGCGCATCCCCTCACCATGATCTCTTCGGACGGCGGGGTGGTGGCGCCCGGGGAAGGGGTGCCGCACCCGCGTAACTACGGCACCTTCTCGCGGGTGTTGAGCCTCTACGTCCGGGAGGCGGGCCTGCTGTCCTTCGAGGAAGCGATCCGGAAGATGGCGTCCTTCCCGGCTGAAAGGCTCAGTCTCGACGGACGGGGCGTCATCGGGGAAGGAGCCATTGCCGACATCGCCGTCCTGGATCCGGCGACCGTCGAGGAACACGGCGAGTTCGGCGATCCGCACCACTACTCGACCGGGGTGCGGCACGTGCTGGTCTCCGGGGTCTTCGTTCTCCAGGACGGGGAGGTGACCGGAGCGAGGCCCGGAAAAGCGCTCCGCCTGAACGCCCCGTGACGCCCGCGGCAAGCGGGGGAACGCCTCCCCGCGTGGTGGCCGCGATCGACCAGGGCACCACCAGCAGCCGCTGCCTGCTGTTCGCCCGGGACGGGACGATCGTCGGCTCGGCGCAGCAGGAACACCGCCAGTTCACGCCGCGTCCCGGCTGGGTGGAGCACGACCCGGTGGAGATCTGGGACCGGACGGCCCAGGTCGTGGCCGGCGCCCTCGAAGCCGCCGGGCTCGATGGGGGCGCCGTGGCCGCGGTCGGCATCACCAACCAGCGCGAGACCACTGTGGTCTGGGACCCGGCCACGGGGGAGCCCCTCGCTCCCGCGATCGTCTGGCAGGACACCCGGACCGCCGGGCTCGCGGCCGAACTCGACGCGGCGGTTGGCACGGAGCGCCTCCGCGAGCTGACCGGGCTCCCCGCCGCGACCTACTTCTCGGGGCCGAAGCTACGCTGGCTCCTCGACCACGAAGATGGTCTCCGGGACCGGGCCCGGTCGGGACGCGCCGTGTTCGGCACGGTGGAATCCTGGCTGGTGTGGAAGCTGACCGGAGGAGCCGTGCACCGGACGGATGCGACCAACGCGAGCCGGACCCTCATGATGGACCTCGGAAAGCTCCGCTGGAGCGAGGAGTTGCTCGAAGCACTCGGCGTTCCGGGCCGGATGCTTCCCGAGATCGCCCCCGCCTCGCACCCGGAAGCGTGGGGAGCGACCGCCGCGGACGGGCCGTTCGGACGCCGGATCCCGATCGCCGGGGTCATCGGCGATCAGCAGGCCGCGCTACTGGGCCAGTTGCGGCGCCGTCCGGGCGAAGCGAAGTGCACCTACGGCACGGGCGCCTTCCTGCTGATGCACACCGGCCAGCAGGTCATTCCGTCGAAGGCCGGTCTGCTCACCACGGTCGCCTACAGCGATGCGGAGCGCGTCGACTATGCCCTCGAAGGCTCGGTGGCGGTCGCCGGTTCGCTCGTCCAGTGGCTTCGCGACCAACTGGGATTCGGACAGACTGCGACCGACGTCGAGGCGCTCGCTCTCGAGGTCGAGGATGCCGGGGGCGCGGTGATCGTGCCCGCGTTTTCGGGCCTCTTCGCTCCCTGGTGGCGCTCCGACGCCCGCGGGGTGATCTGCGGCCTGACCCGGCATACCGATCGGCGCCATCTGGCGCGGGCCGCGATCGAGGCGTCGGCGTTCCAGGTCCGCGAGGTGATCGAAGCGATGCGTGCCGACGCCGGTCACGCGCCCGGGGAGCTGCGGGTGGACGGCGGGATGACGGTGAGCGGACTCCTGCTCGCCTTCCAGGCCGACATCCTGGGAATACCGGTGGTGCGTCCGCGGTGCGTCGAGACCACGGCGCTGGGAGCGGCGGTCGCCGCCGGTCTCAGCGTCGGTTTCTGGGAGTCCGAAACCGAGCTGGCGGGGGCTCTCGAAGAGGACGCCCGCTTCGAGCCGGCAATGTCCGCAGCCGACCGGGACGAGCGGCTCGCCGGCTGGAACAAGGCGGTGGAGCGCAGCTTCGGCTGGGTGTAGCCAGGCTCGGAGCGCCGGCCTCCGGCCGGCATCGAGCGGAAGCGCGAAACCTGCGCTGATGGCGCTGTCCCCTTCCGGTGCAGGTGCATTGTCGGGGGGGGGGGGGGGGGGGGGGGGGGGGGGCGGGGGGGGGGGCCGGGGCGGGGGG
>VXNL01000094.1:0-129825 GCA_009840635.1 Acidobacteriota bacterium
CGCCGGCGGCGGGGCGGGCCTCGCCGGTTCCGGTTCCGGGGCGGGCGGGGCCTCCTCGACCGGCGCCGCTTCTTCAACAGGCGCGGGGACCTCCTCGCCGCCGCCGCAGCCTGCGAGCGTCCCGACGGCCACCAGAAGCAGCAGAGCGGCTCCCGGCGGCATCGACCGCCGGGACACCGCGCTAACCCGACGAATCACTCGGGGCCCCGCCCAGTTCACGATACCCCCGGTCGTAGTAGAGGAGGGGTGCGGCCTCGCTCCGCTCTACCCTGCCCTCGGTCACCCTCCCGATGAAAAGCGTGTGATCGCCCTCGGCGTAGGCGCCGACGGTGGCGCACTCGAGCCAGCCGATACAGCCGGCCAACTGCGGCGGATCGCCCGATCCGTGCGCCCTCCGCGCGTCGGAGAACGGAGCCGCGAACTGGGCTTCCGAATCCAACCCCGGCTTCGCGAAGTGCCCGGAGACCCCGGCTTGGTCGGAGGCGAGCAGGTGGACCCGGAAAGCGCCCGCGGCGATCGCGCCGTGGGCCCGCGCCGAGTTCATGATCGAGACGAGCACCAGCGGCGGGTCGAGGCTCACCGGGATGAAGGAACTGACGGTGATTCCCCTCGGTCCCTCCGGGCCGCTGGCGGTCACCACGGTCACCAGTTGCGGGGCGCGGCGCATCAGGCCGCGGATCGCGGAGCCCGGGTCGCTCATCCAGCCGGGGCCAGGTCGCGCGTTTCCTCGAAATCAGCCGTATACGTGATCTCCACGCTGCCCTTGAGAGTGTTGGCGAGCGGGCAGCCACGTTCGTGGAAGCGGAGGGCGCGTTCCGCCTCCTCGCGCTTCCCGGCCGGCAACGCCACCCGGTACCGAATCCGGATGGCGCGCAGCGCCATGACCCCGTCCTCGTCCACGATGTCGCCCTCGACGTCCGCCGAGAGCCGATCCGGTTGGCTCGGAATGCCGCGTACTTCGAGCGCCCGCCCGAACGTCCCGACCATTCAACCGCCGGTGGCGGCCACCACGTAGTCGAGGGTCGCCGGCAGCTCTTCCGCCGGGGTTACGCCGTAAAACGCGGCAATCCCACTGTGGACGCCGAAACGGACGGGCTCCTCGAAGTCCTCCAGGAACGCCTGCCGGACCGGGCCGGCCTGCTTGACGACCCGGGCGTGGCAGGTGTGGACCACTCGGCTCATCGCGATTGTCCGAAGATCTCGGAATGCAGCTCCTTCACTGGAGCCCCCGCCCTCGCGGTCGGCAGCGACAACTCCAGAGTAGTGCTCGTGGGCGCGCTGCAGGCGTTGTCCGTGCAGAGCTGGTAGCGGACCAGCACTTCGGCGTCCGCGGACCGGCCCCGCTCGAGAACGGAGGTGACCGGAATCCGGATGGCGACCGTCCCTTCGTAGAGGTCGTATTCCCCGAGTCCCGAGAGATCGCGCCGAATTGGGGGCGGATAGGCAGGCTCGCCGCTCTTGAAGGCTCCCCCCTCGACGAGTTCCACCACGGTGGCGGTCGGGAAGGCCTCTTCGGGGCCGTAGAGGTGGTAACCCTCGTCGAGTTCCGCGACCACTGCCACTTCGAGTTGATCACCGTGCCGGACCGGAGACTGCGAAGCCACCAGTTCGAACTTCGCCGCGTTCTCCCAGTCGGGAATCATCGGCGCCTGACCGGCGGCGAGACCGCCGGACAGGGCCAACAGCAGGGCGGACAGCATGAGACGGCGGTTCATGGCGCGAAACTCCTTTTGGTGATGGGCGGCCATCAGGACCCCCCGAGACGGGAGATCTCGGTGAGAATCTCGTTGGGCGGCGTGCGGTCGCGGTAGTTCACCCAGACATTGACGAAGCGGACGACACCGTCCGTGTCCACGATGATGGTCGCGGGATGGGGAATGCCCTCCCGGTCCGTCCCGTCGTGGTCCGGGTTCGGGATGCCGTATTCGCGGATGACCGGGCCTCCGTCCACCAGGATCGGGAAGGACCAGTCGTTCTTCGAAAGCCACATCAGGGTGTCCCCTGTCCCGTACTTGGAAATGCCGAGCACGGTCGTATTCGCCGCCTCGAACTCAGTCAGGGATCCTTGCAACTCGCCGAGTTGCGCAATGCAGAATGGTCACCAACCCCCGCTGCGGAAGAACTCCAGGACGACCGGTCCGCGCTCCAGCAACTCCGAAAGACGGTACGAAGCGCCGTGGGCGTCCTTCAGCTCAAAATCGGGCGCCGGGTCACCGACGTTCACGGTGGGCGTATCGGTGTCCTGCGCGGATCCGGTGGCGCCGAGACCTGTGGCCAGACCGGCTATCAGGAGCGTGGAAGCTGAGAATCGAGACATGTGCGGCATTTTAGTCTGGCGTCCCGGAAATCGCCCGGCATTCGCGACCGTCGGAGGTCTCGGCGGATCGCCGGTGTCGCGAACCCCGCCGGTGTCCGGCCCGACGGCGTTCCCGACGAGTTTGTTGGGTTCCCTAACCCGTTGATTCGCTGTCGCTTGCGTCGGATGTCGGCGCGCCGACATCGGCGCTCTGCTCTTCGAGCTGCCTTAGGAGGGTCCTGAGCGCTTCCAGAACTTCCGCCTCTTCCACCTCGCTGCGCCGGAACGTCAATTGGAGACGGAACGGCCCGCCTCGGGGGGCATAGCGGAAGACGAAGGGGCGCGCCCGCTCGCCCCTGCCCTTCGGGCGTTTGGGTGCGGGGTCCCCGAGTCCTTGGGCGAGCCGCTGGACGCAGGCCAGCATGGCTTCCGCATTCGGCTCGCGGGCCACCCGCAGCAACTGGCGGCGCGAGATGATCCCGGAGGCATGGCAGAGGTCCCGGATCTCGTCCGGTATGTTCAGGAGGGCGAGGGTCTCGGTGATGGAGGTGCGTCCCTTGCCGACCCGCCGGGCAAGCGAGTCGTGGGTGTGTCCATGCTCCCTGATGAGCCCCTCGTAGGCGGCGGCCTCTTCAAACGCCGTGAGGTCGTCCCGCAACAGGTTCTCCACCAGGGCCAACTCGAGCGCGTCCCCTGGCTCGGCCTCTCGCTCGACACACGGCACTTCGCGCAGTCCGGCGAGTACCGCGGCGCGGTAGCGCCGCTCGCCCGCAATGATCTGGAAGTCCTTGGGACCCAGGCGACGGACCAGGATCGGTTGCAGGATGCCCTGGTCGCGGATCGAGGTCGCGAGCGGTTCCAGGGCCCCGATGCGCTGGCGTGGCTGATCGGGATTCGGATGGATCTGAGCCGTCGGGATCATCCGGTGCCGGACCTGCGGCTCGTCGGGAGAGAGCCCCTCCACATAGTGGCCGTCACGCGGCTTCAGAGCGACCTTTTCAGGAAGACCGGTTCGCTTGGACACGGGCAAGCACCTCCCGGGACAGGCGTCCGTAGTCCTCGGCTCCCCGGGAGTTGGGGGCGAACGCGAAGATGGACTCCTTGTAGGCGGGACTCTCTTCGAGTCGAACGTTCCGGCTGATCAGCGTCCGAAAGACGGCTTTTCCAAAATGCCCGCGGATCTTGCGAATCGCATCCCGCGCGATCCGGGTGCGCTGATCTGCCATCGTGATCACCACTCCGAGGAGCGAAAGATCGGGATTGGGGCGGCGGCGGACCTGCTCGAGGGTGTCCAGCAGGTCGTCGGCGCCCTCCAGAGCGTAGTAGGTCGGCGGCAGCGGCAGCAGCAGGTAGTCGCTCGCCACCATCGCGTTCACCGTGATGAGCCCCAGGGTGGGAGGGGTGTCGATGACCACGTAGTCGAAGTCGTCCCGGACGTACTGGAGACGATCGCGGAGCCGGTAGTGGGCGTCGATGTCACCCAGCAACTGGCGCTCCAGCTTCGCGAGCGAGATACGCGCTTCGGCGACCGAAAGGCCTTCCACCGAGGTGGGACTGATGATCTTCGCGAAGCGGACCTCGCCGGTGAGCGCCTCCAGCATCGAGGGACGGGACGGATCCGGTTCGATGACGCTCACCGAAGCGTTCGCCTGGGGATCGACGTCCACCAGCAGCGTCCGGTGTCCGGCGCCGGCGAACGCCGCCGCCAGGTTGACCGCCGTGGTGGTCTTGGCTACCCCACCCTTCTGGTTCGCAACGGTGATGGTGGTGCGCATCGATGGCTGATCAGTGCGCGTCACCGAGGTCGTCCTCGTCCAGAGCTTCCAGCCAGTCGCCGAGCGCCTCGCTGTCCTCCGGTGGTTCGACGTCCTCCGCCATGAGTTCCTCCGCCCGCCGGGCGCCGCGCTCGATGACGCGGGAATGGACGAAGATGGGCGCCCTCGTCCTCAGCGCGAGGGCGATGGCGTCGCTTGGCCGGGCGTCCACCGCCAACCGCTGGCGCTTGCGCTGGAGATGGACGTGCGCGTAGAAGGTGTTGTCCTGCACATCGTGGATCACCACCTTGGTGACCCGGGCATCCAGCTCGCGGAGCAGTTCCCGGATCAGGTCGTGCGTGAACGGCCGGGGCGGCTCGTAGTTCTCGATCTGCAGGCCGATCGCGCGGACCTCCATGGGTCCCACCCAGATGGGGACTTCGCGGTCCCCGGACTCCTCCTTGAGCATCACGACCGCGGCGCTGGTCCGCGGCACCATCAGGATCGCCTTGATGCTTACCTCGATCTCCACGGTCAGTCCCTCGCTGCTTCGCTCATACGGAGGGGCTCGCCTCGCGGCCCCGGATGGCCGCCTGGACGACCGGCAGGGGGATTGCGGCACCCCAGTCACTCGGGTTGGCCGGGGGCCCCGCTGGTGAACCACTGAGCCGGCGCGGCGTCAGTGAACTCACCGGCTCACCCAGCAGGCTGTTCGGACCGAACCCCGTGATCCTCACCTCGCCGAAGCTGCCGGTGGCCTCCACCGGGCCGTCGAAGTTGACGATGCGGTTGTCGGGCCCCCGCCCCGCGAGCTGACCGCCCTTGCGGCTGGGCCCCTCGATGAGCACCTCCACCTCACGGCCGACGAGGTCCCGGTGGAGAGCGAGTTGGATCTCCCGCTGCCGGGCCTGGAGTGCGACGAGCCGGTGCGTCTTCTCCGGATCCGGAACGTCGTCCGGCAACCGCTTCGAGGCGAGCGTGTGCGGACGCTCGGAGTACTTGAACGAATAGACCGATGAAAACCGCACCTCGTCGAGAAGAGTCAGGGTGTCCTCGAACTCGCGCCGCGTTTCGCCGCAGAAGCCGACGATCAGGTCCGTGGACAGGGCGAGTTCGGGAGCCTTGTCCCGCGCCCGTCCCACGAGCTCCAGGAATTCTCCCCGGCTGTATCCGCGGCGCATGCGTTCCAGCACGGTCGTCGAACCGGACTGTGCCGGGAGATGCATGTGCGGCATCAGGGGTCCCCCGGCCGCGAAACGCTCCATGAGCGCGTCACTGAAGTCCTTGGGATGAGGGCTCGTGAAACGGATCCGGCGGATGCCCGGCACGGCTCCCACCGCGTCGGTCAGCTCGGCGAAGTCCCTTCCATCTTCCGGGTCCCGGTAGGAATTCACGTTCTGGCCGAGAAGCTGGACCTCCTGGAAACCCGACGCCGCGAGCGACTCCGCTTCCCGCACGATGGAGGACACGTTCCGGCACCGCTCGCGTCCGCGGGTGAAGGGCACCACGCAGAACGAGCAGAAGTTGTCGCACCCTTCCATGATCGTGATGTACGCCTTGACCCCGGGAATCCGGTCGATCTGCTCCGGAGGGATGTCGAGGTTGTCCGGATGACGCCCGATCTCGACGACCCGGGTCTCGCCTTCGAGGAGTCGGCGCACGATGTCGGGAAGGCACACCAGGCTCTGGGTGCCCAGGACGAAATCCACCGCCGGCGCCCGGCCGAAGATGGCCTCCCCTTCCTGCTGCGCCACGCATCCCGCCACTCCGATCAGCCGTGGGCGCTCACCGCCCCGGCCGACGAGCTGTTCCACTCGGGCGAAGACCTTTTCCTGCGCTTTCTCGCGAACGGAACAGGTGTTCAGCACCACGACTTCCGCCGGCTCCGTCTCCGCCGGCCGGCAACCGAGCGAAGAAAGCGCCGCCGCCATCTTCTCCGAATCGTGGACGTTCATCTGGCAACCCCAAGTTTCGATCCGAAACCGGAGGGACCGCCCGGGAATTGGGGCGCCGGCGGGATACCCGGTGACCGGACCGCTCTGCGGCAGCGGCGGACCGGATGCGAAGACCGTCATTCAGCGCCCCGCCGGCTCCGCCGCGAACCCTGCGGTTTCGCCGCCGGGGGCGTCGGCATCCGCCCCGGCGAGCAATTGGGACGCGTGCCTTCGAGCGCTGTCGGTGACCTCAGGGCCGGCGAGCATACGGGCGATTTCCTCGATCCGGGCGTCCTCAACGAGGGTCGAGACCCGAACCGCATCGCCGGATTCTAGTTTCTCGACCACGAGATGGGCTCGCCCGAGCGCGGCGACCTGGGGCAGATGCGTGACGGAAACGACCTGGCGCGAAGCGGCGAGGCGCCGCAGACGCCGCCCCACCGCATCCGCAATGCGGCCCGACGTTCCCGTGTCCGCCTCGTCGAAGACCAGGGTCGCCGCGCCCTCCTTCCCCGCCCCGGCCGCCTTCAGCGCCAGAAAGAACCGCGATGACTCTCCTCCCGAGGCAACTTCTCCGATCGGCGCCGGCGCCATCTCGGCGCTGGCGGTGAACAGGAACTCCACGCGGTCGAGGCCGTGTTCCGTAAAGTGTCCGGTGCCCGCCGGCTCTCCGGGTCCGGAGACTTCCGGGAGCGGTTCCATCGCGATGGAGAAGCGGGCGCGGGGTATACCGAGGCCGACGAGTTCCCCCTGCACTCCTCTGGCAAGCGCGTCCGCGGCTGTCTGGCGGACGGCGCGGAGCGATTCCGCCCGTTCCCGGTAGCGGGCGGCCGCGGCGGCGGCCACGGCGACCGCGCGGCGGCGTTCCTCGGCCTGATCCGTCAGTTCGGCGAGCGCGTCGCGAATCTCCGTCGCCCGGGCGAGCAAGGCGTCCGGGCCGCCCATTCCTCCCGCGTAGCGGCGCTCGAGACCGCGCAACACCACGAGACGATCCTCGATTTCCGCGAGCCGCTCCGGCGCCGCCCGGACGCTGTCGCGCCGGTCCCGCACCGCTGCCGCCAGGTCCTCGACCTCGACGAGCAGGTCCGGACGTCCATCGAGCAGGCCGGCGGTCCGCGGGTCGATGACGCCCGCCTCCTCGAGGGCGCGGAGCGCGACCGCCAACTGCGCGCCGGCCGCGGAGTCCGACCCGTAGAGCGCCTGATACGCGTTTTCGAGGCGGCCGGCGAGTTGTTCCGCGTGCCCGAGCGCCCGGCGCTCTTCGAGGAGGCCTCCGACCTCGCCCGGTTGCGGCGCCGCCCGTTCGATCTCTTCGAGCGCCCGCTCCATCTCGGCGCGCTGCACCGCCGCGGCGGCCAGCCGTTCCTGAAGGGCATCGCGTTCCGCTTCCCGGGCGCGGAGGGTGCGGAACGCGGCCGCTACGTCCCGCCGCAGGGGTGCATGACCACCCGCCTCGTCGACCGTTTCCCGGGCCGCCCCCGGCTGAAGAAGGGCCAGGTACTCCCCCTGGCTATAGATCTCGGCAAGGACCGCCCCCAGTGCGCGGAGCACGGCCACGGGTACCGCGGTCCCGTTCACGGTGATCCGATTGGAGATCGAGCGCCGTCCCGGCGCGAGCCGCAGCTCCCGCCGGATCATCAGATCGCCGTCTTCCACCGGGAATCCGGCTTCCTGGGCGAGCGCCCGGAATCGCTCCCGGTCCGATGGTTCCGCTTCGGGCGGCGTGAAACCCGCCTCGACGACCGCGCGGTCCGCGGCGGGGCCCACGAGCTGCGTGCGCCCGCGCCCGCCGAGAATCAACCCGAGCGCCTCCAGCAGAACGCTCTTTCCCACGCCGGTCTCGCCGGTAACCACATTCAGCCCCGCTTCGAACTCGAGATAGACGTCCGTGAGGAGGGCGACGTTTTGCGCCCGGAGCCAGTGAAGCATCGCGCCCGGCAGTGGGAACCCGGAGGCCGAATTCTGCGCTAGCTGTCGAGACCGGGGGGTTCGCTCCCCGGGCCGGTCCCGGGACGCTTCCTGCGGCCGATCACCGCCGGAAACGGCAAGAACCCCAATGGGTAGTGGTTGGGCATGGGTTAGGCTACTATATGTTGGGTATTCGGGTCCCCCGCCGCTCTTACGTGTTCGCCCGGTTCACGGCTTTGCTTCACGCTCTCTTCCGGGCCGGAGTCTCGCTGCTGTTTCCCCACGCCGCGCTGGCGGGACAGGTGCCGCCCGAACCCCAGGCTGCGGAGACGGTCGACGAGGCCGTGACCACCGTCGAACTCGATTCCTCCCCGGGATTCCTCGACGAGGGTGGTTTCCTCGCGCTCGTGGTAGAGGCCGGACCGGTCGCCTGGTTCGTCCTCGCCATCCTGCTCTTTTTCAGCCTCGTGTCCTGGGCCATCATCCTGCACAAGTCACGGCGGCTCGGCCAGGTCGAGCGGAGTTCGGCCGCGTTCCTGAACCAGTTCCGGTCCGCCAAGCGATTCGCCGACGTCGTTGCCTGGGCCCGGAAACACCCTGACAGCCCCCTGGCGAGGCTGTTCCACGCCGGCTACCAGGAAGTCCGGTATCAGTCCCGGCAGGACCCGGAAGACGAAGAACCGGCAAGGCTGCGGGTCTCGAACATGGAAGCCGTGGCGCGATCGCTGCTCCGGGCTTCGTCCACCGAGACGGCGGCGCTGGAGCACCGGATGATGTTTCTGGCGACGACCGGCGGCGCCACCCCGTTCATCGGACTCTTCGGGACCGTCTGGGGCATCATGAACTCCTTCCGGGACATCGCACTCACCCAGTCGGCGAACATCAGCGTGGTCGCCCCCGGCGTGTCGGAAGCCCTGATCGCGACCGCCGCGGGACTCGGGGCGGCGATCCCGGCCGTCATCGCCTACAACGCGTTCCTGGCCCAGATCCGCCGAATCACCACCACGATGGACGATTTCTCTATGGAGTACGTGGCCATGCTGGAACGGCACCTGGCCCGCTGACGGCATGGGGATGGGAACCGCCGGCGGCGCCGCTGGAGGTTCGGGAGCGGGTTCCGGTTCCGCCCTCGTCCAGCTCAGCGCCCGCCGGAGGGCGGCAGCGGGAAGCGCGCTCTCCGAGATCAACGTCACCCCCTTCGTGGACGTGGTACTGGTCTTGCTGATCATCTTCATGGTGACCGCTCCACTCCTCGTCCGCTCCCTCGAGGTGAACCTGCCGACCGCCCGGATGCGGTCCGCCGAGGCCACCGAACGCGTCATCGTCACCGTGGACGCCGAGGGTCGGACCTTCGTCGGCGAGCGGGCGGTGAACCCGTTGCTGCTGGAGGAACGGCTCCGCGAAATCGTCGATCTGGAAGGGGCTCGCGAAGGCTATCTGCAGGGGGATGTCTCGCTAGAATACGGACAGGTCATCGAGGTAATAGACACGATGAAACGGGCGGGTTTCGACCGTGTGGGTCTCGTGTACGCCTACCCCGGCGAACAACGGCAAAGGTAGCTGTTCGTGCCGGATCCACCCCGGACGCCGCCCACTCGGCGAGAACCGGCGGCATCCCCGCGACCGGGCCGCGCGGACGAGGCGTTCCGGCGCAACCTGATCTGGTCGGCGACCGCTCACGTGGTGCTGCTCGGGGGCGCCGCCGTGGGTCTGGAGCTGGATTCGGGCCGCGCCCTGGCGCCCCCGTCCGCGGCCTTCATCGAGCTCGGGATGTCGGGCCCGAGCCCGACCCCCAGCCTGGGAAGCGCTGCGGCGCCGCCCCCTGCCCCGGAGCCGATCGCGGAACCGGAGCCGGAGCCGCCCGCGCCCGAGCCTCCGGCGCCCGAACCCGAACCCGTTCCGGAACCTCCGGCCTCCCGTCCGGACGTCGCGCGCCCCACGGTGGAGAACCGCGACCGCATGCCGATCCCCGACGCCCGGGCCCGCCGCCGGGCGGCGCGCCCCCAGCGCCCGGAATCCGGGCTCCGGGGCCGCGACGCCGCGTGGGCGGATTCCGCGCGGCTCGAAACCCGCCGTCCGGTCGATACCAGCTCCCGGCCCACGCGGAGACCCGCCGACACGGGCTCGGCCAACCGGCAGGCTTCCGGCAACACCGGGATCGGTCTCGGAGGGGCTCCGGGCGGCACGCGCTTCGACCAGGACTTCGAGTACGCCTTCTACCAGCGCCAGATGATCGCCCGGATCCAGGCGAACTGGCAGCAGATCCCGGTTCGCGGCCGGGCCACCGTGGTCATCCGGTTCACGATCTTCCGCGACGGGGCCATCAGCGACGCGGAGGTGGAGACCTCGAGCGGCCAGTCCCTTCTCGACCGGGCGGCGCTCCGCGCGGTCGTGTTGGCCGAACCCCTGCCGCGGCTTCCCGACAGCTATCCGAGAGACCGGGTGGGCGTACATCTCCTGTTCACCTACGAGCAGGACGCGACCGGAAGTCCGGACGGACCGGCGCCCGAGGTTCCATGAAGCCTCCGCGCCTGCCCCGTCTCGCATTCGCCGCGCTGGGCGCCGCACTGGCCACCGGCGTTGCCGCCGGCTTCGTCCCCGTGGCGGGGACTCACGCACCGTTCGCCGGCCCCGGAAGCGGCGCCGAGGAGGTTGGAGTCGCGAATCCAGGCACCCTGGCGGCCGAAACCGCCGGTCAGGACACCGGCGACTGGTACCTCGACATCACCCGCCCGGGAGCTCCGGTGAGGATGGCTATCCCGGACTTCCGGTTGACGGCGCCCGAAGCCTCCGAGAGCGGGCCCCCGACCGGGGAAACGGAAGCCGCCTCGGCGGGACCGCTTTCCGACGCTGGATTCACGCTGGACGAGGAAGCGGCCGAATCGGCATCGGTGGCCAGCGCGGTCCTCTGGAGCGACATCGAGTACGCAGGGGTGTACCGGATGCTTCCGAAACGCTTCTACCGGATCGCGGAAGCCGGATCGCCGGAGGGGGTTCTCGACTACTACCAGTGGGAATCGATCGGCGCTGACATCCTGGTCCGCGGGACTCTCCGGATCGACGGCGAGTTTCTGGTGGCCGAAGTGCGGATGCACGCCGTCCGGGCGCAGGAAAACGTCTTCGGCCGCCGCTACACGGCGGCCCGCGGCGCCGCCCGGACGCTCGCCCACCGGATTGCGGACGACATCCTGCAACACGCAGGGAACTACCAGGGCGTCGCCCGCACCCGGATCGCCTTCTCCACCAGCCGCTCGGGACCGCGCAGCAAGGAGATCTACCTGATGGACTACGACGGTTACGGGCAACGCCCGGTAACCGCCAACGGCTCCCTGAACATCACCCCGAGCTGGTCACCGGATGGGCGGGCGCTCAGCTACATCTCCTACCGCGAGGGCGCTCCCGCCCTCTACCTCGCCTTTCTCTACCAGGGCCGTGGCGAGAAGCTCGTGGGCGATTTCCAGTCCTTCACCCCGGCCTGGTCGCCGGACGGACGGTGGATCGCCTTCACTTCGAATCGGGACGGCCAGTCGGAGATCTATCTGGCCGCGGTGGACGGCACCGAACTGCGACGGCTTACCGACAACCGCGCCATCGACGTCGCCCCCGCCTGGTCCCCGAACGGACGGACGATCGCCTTTACCTCGGATCGGACCGGAGCTCCGCAGATCTACACCATGGACCGGGACGGACTGAATCTGCGGCGCGTTTCCTTTGAGGGCTCGTGGAACGATTCCCCCGCCTGGTCCCCGTCGCGCCAGCACAGCGAGATCGCCTACGCCTCCCGGATCGAACGCCGCCCCTTCGACATCGTCGTCCACGATTTCGAGACCCGGCAGACCCGCCAGCTCACGACCGGCCGCGGCAGCAACGAGAGTCCCTCGTGGGCTCCCAACGGACTGCACATCGCGTTCGCCTCGAACCGGGCCGGCGACGACCAGGTGTTCACGATGCATCGGGACGGCTCCAATCTGAAGCAGCTCACCCGCGAAGGGAGCAACACCACCCCGCGCTGGGGCAATCCCCCCGCCAATCCGCGCTGAAATCGCCCCCATGAGACCAGATTCGAGACTCCTTCCGACCCGCCGGGCGCTCCCGGCGGCCTCCCTGCTCGCGCTGCTCGCGGGCTTCGCGTGTTCTTCGGTCGACCGCACTCCGGCAACCGGGAGTGACCCGGCGCCCGGCCCGATGGCTCCCCCCGAAGCATCGGAGGCCGAGGGCGTACCCGAATCCGATCCGTCGCCCTCGAGTTCCGGCGGGTTGACCGAGGACGAAATCCTGGCCATCCCGCCGGAGGTCGGAAGCGAGACCGACCTGCTGGACATCGGGGCGAAGAGCCTTGAGGAGTTGAACACCGAAGGGCACCTCAAGGACGTGCAGTTCGAGTACGACAGCGCCGATCTCAGCCCGCCGATGCGCGCCACCCTCGAGGAGAACGCCGCGTGGCTGTCCCGCTATCCCTCGGTCAGGATCCTCGTCGAAGGCCACTGCGACGAGCGCGGCACCGTGGAGTACAACCTGGCGCTCGGGGAAGAACGCGCCCGGGCCGTCCGTGACTACCTGCGGGACCTCGGCGTCGATTCCGGGCGGATGCGGATCATCAGTTACGGCAAGGAATTCCCTCTCGATCCGGGCCACAACGAAGCCGCCTGGCGGCGAAACCGCCGCGCCCATCTGGAGATCGTCGCCAAGTGAAGTCCTTCCGAGCCGCGTCCCCCGCCGCGGCCCCCATCGCCGCGCTCCTCCTCGTTTCCCTCTTCGCGACCCCGCTCCTCGGCGAGACCCGGACTGCCGCTCAACGAGACCAGAACCGCATCGTGTCCGAGATCCGGCAGATCCAGGTGCAGCTCGCGACGCTGGTCGAGGCGCAAACCGCCCTTTCCCAGGCGGTGGAAGCCCTCCTCACCGAACGGGAGGAACAACTCACGGCCGATCGCCAGAGCCGCGCCGAAACGATGAACACGCTCGAACGCATGGAACGGAGCGTCTCGACGCTGAGCGAGGCCTTCCGGGACACGAACGAGCGCCTTTCGGCCCTCATGGTGGAAGTGGAGTCGGTGCGGGAGGCGCAGCGGCGCGCCGCGCTCCTGGGGGGCGGTTCCGGGGAGGGCGAGGACACGGCGCCACCGGACGGTGAGGAGGCCCAGGCGCCGGAAGCCGCGGCCGGGGACGAATCGTCGCAGGAAGAAGGCTCCGGCGAGGAGGAGGCAACGGTTCTGGACGAACCGAGCGTTTCCGAGATCTACCTGCAGGCCGACGCGGACTACCTCCAGGGGCGCTATGACCTCGCCCTGGCAGGCTTCGAGCGGGTCGCCGAGTCGGGAGGCGAACTCGCGGACAACGCCCGCTACTTCATGGGCGAATGCCGGCTGGCCCAGGACCGGCTGGACGACGCTCTCGAACAGTTCGACATCGTGATCCGGGATTTCCCGGACAGCAGCAAGATTGGCGAGGCCTGGTACAAGAAGGGCCTCATCTTCGGGCGGATGGGCCATGAGTCCGACGCGCGGGAGATCTTTGAAGACATCTTGGATGTTTTTGCCGGCACCACGGCGGCGCGTCTGGCGCAAAGAGAGCTGGACGCCATGCCCCCGAGGGATCCCGGTAGGTGAAAGCCGGCCGCGTCAGGCGGCCGGAAGGAGTGGATGAGATGCGAGATGTGAACAAGATCGTGCTGCGCGGGGTGGTTTCCGAAGCCTCGCGGACGCACACCTTCGATGACGGACGGAAACTGGTCAGTCTGAACGTCAGGACGGCGACACTGGAGCCGGACGACCGGGGCGGCGAGCGGGAGCGCCAGGCCTGGCACCGGGTCGCGGTCGGCGGGAACCGGAACGTGGAAACGGCCGAGCGACTCGCGCCGGGCGACTCTGTGTACGTCGAGGGACAGCTCCGCACCCGCAAGTACCGGAACAAGGAGGGTGACGACGTGTATGCCACGGAGGTCCGGGCCGACATCGTGCGCGCGCCCGAGACCGCGGAGCCGAACGTGAACCGCTCCATCGTGCTGGGTAACCTCGGCCAGACTCCGGAGCTGCGGAGTTTCCCGAATTTCGAGGTCATGAATCTCACGGTGGCGACCAGCGAAAGCTGGACCCGGCGCGACGGGGAGAACAGCGAGGAGACGGAATGGCACCGGGTCTCACTCTTCGGCGATGCCGCCCGGCGGCTCGAGGGGCAACTCGAAAAGGGCCAGCGGGTGCTCGTGACCGGATTCGTCCAGACGCGCAAGTACACGGACCGGGAGGGCCGGGAACGCCGCGCCACGGAGACTCAGGCGCACTCGGTCCTGGGCAGCGGCAGCTCGGGACGCGGTGGCTACGGGTCCACGGGCCGGGCTTCCGCCCAGAGGTCCGGAACGGACTCCGGGGCACGCGCGGAGCGGAAAGCACCGGACGCCTGGGAACCCAGCGGAGTGAACACGAGCGACGACGTCGACGAAGTTCCCTTCTAGGAGAAGCGGACTCGGAGCGCCGGCCTCCGGCCGGCATCGCCGACCGTAGGGAGGCGAGACGCTCCCCGCCGCCCGCCAATCCCTCGTTGTTTCTTTGCTCTGGCATACCAGACAAATGTCTGTTATGCTGTGCGCATGCCCAAGACCCCTCCGGGACAGACCCGGAATCGAGTTTTCCGCTTCGTGCGCGACTGTCTCCTCCGAGGGGACTCCCCTTCCCTTCGCGAAGTGCAGCGGCACTTCGGTTTCCGGGCCGTCGAGACCGTTCGGGCCCACCTCGCCGCCCTTGTCGAAGAGGGACGCCTGGTCAAGGAGCCGGGCCGGGCCCGCGGCTATCGCCTGCCCAAACGCCAAACCAAACGATTGTCTTCACCGGTGCCGGACTGGCCCACGAGCCGCCTTCAGCCGGTCCCCCTCCTGGGTGAAGTTGCCGCCGGCGGTTTCGAGGAGGCCATCGAGAACCCGGAGGGGAATCTCCCGGTAGAAATCCCCGATTCCCGGGATCTCTCGGACTACTTCGCCCTCCGGGTTCGAGGGGAAAGCATGTCCGGCGCCGGCATCCTGCCCGGAGACACCGTCATCGTCGAACGGCGAGGAACGCCCGTTTCCGGTCAGATCGTGGTGGCGCTCCTTGAAGAAGAAGCCACGGTGAAGCGGCTTCACCTGGGACAGGGCGGGATGGAGCTGCGGCCGGAAAACCCCGACTTCGACACGCTCCGTCCACCTCCCGGATCCTGCCGGATCCTCGGGAGAGTCGTGGAATTGCGACGCCAGATTCGCTGAATCCCCTCATGAAATCTGCCTGGTGAGCCCTGCCGATCCGATGTCCGCCGAGAGAAAACCGTGATGCAACAAACCCTTGCCCCCGTTCGATTCCCCGTTCCGTCCGCTGTCCGATCTGGTCTCCCTTCCGATGTCCTTTCCGGGCAACCCGGACTCCGCCGGATCCACCCCGCTCGGGTCCAGGAACCGCCTCCCGGCCAGGAACTCGCGAAATGGGGGCTGGCCCGGCTTGCCGGCAGCCTCGTGGAAATCTCCGGGTCGGCTGATTCCGGCGTCCTGTCTTCGGCGCTGGCGCTGGTCGCCGAGGCCCAGCATCATCAGCTCCGGCACGAAAAACTCCGCTACCGTCGGCATTCCGCTCCGAATCTCAAGCCGGCTCCGGAGAAGCATCCGGACTCCGCTCCAAATCCCGCCCTGATCGCCTGGATAGCGACGACCCGCAGTCTCTTCTTCCCCCCGGACGCGGTGGAATCGGGGATTGCGCTGGACCGGCTGGTCCTGCTGCGGCTGGAAACACCCGGAGCACAGATTCGCGCCGCCACCCGGGTTGTCCACTCGGGAGCTTTCGGACTGGTGGTCGTGGACCTTGCCGATTCACTCCCGCCGGAGAGTTCCGGTACTCAATCGGTTCGCCAATCGGTTCGCCAATCAGTTCGCCAATCAGTTCGAAAGACGAGGCCGAACTCCGCCGCGGCATCCGGGAGGACTCCGATGCCCCCTCCGGGCACTCCTCGAGGGCTCCCTCATCTCTCGCGGCTCGCCGGACTCGCGCACAAATACCGAACCGCTGTCGTCCTGCTGACCGACAAGTCACCGGCCGCCCCATCACTCGACCCTCGGGTGGGCAAGCGTTTCGATGCGAGCCGCCGGGGAGACGGCATCGTCATCACCGTTCTCAAGGACAAGGGGAACGGAATCTCCTCCTCTCCGGGACTGCCGCCGCTCCGGGGCCGGGACCGCCTTCTCCCCGGAGTCCGGTTCGAGAGGAAATGCCGTGAGCCGGCTGGCATGTGTTGACGTTCCGGCGCTACCGCTCCAAATCCTGCTGCGGCGACATCCCGAATGGCGGCAGGAACCGGTGGCGGTGGTCACCGAGGACAAGGTGCGGGCACGGATCTCCTGGGCGAACCGCCGGGCGGTCACTCTCGGGGTGCGCCCGGGAATGCGGCAGGCCGCCGCGGTCGCCTGCTGCCCCGCGCTCCGGATCGACCATGTCCGCGCTTCGGAAGTAGAGCGGGAAGTCCGCCGGCTGGCCGAGCGGCTCCACCGCTGGAGTCCCCAGGTCGAATCGGCTTCATCCCTCGCCCCGCAACTGTCCGGGTGCGGCGCTGCCGGAACCTTCTGGCTTCGGGCATCCGGCCTGACCGGGTTGTTCGGTCCGCTTTCGGACTGGATCGAGGCACTTTCGAAGGATCTCCAAAGCGACGGGTTTCGCGTCTCGATCGCGGTGGGCTTTACCCGGTTCAACTCCTTTGCGGCGGCGCGGGCCACTTTCGGACTCCAGATCTTCGAAAGCCCCGCCGAGGAAAGAACCGCTGCCCTCAGGGCCTCGCTCGTTCGCTTCGGATTGCCGGAGAAGACCCTCGCCGGTCTGGAAAAGCTCGGCATCTCATCGCTTCGGGATCTGCTGCGCCTGGCCGGGGAAGGACGGTCCGGAAGAGGACTGGCGAACCGCTTCGGCAAGGAGGTTCTGGAACTCCACCGCCTTGGCTCCGGAGCCAGTCCCGCGCCGGTTTTTGAAACCTTCCGCCAGGAGACGCCGGCAGAACACCGGATCTCCTTCGAACCACCCGAAACCGACATCGAGCGGCTCATCTTCCACGCGAAGCGCCTGCTCGATCAGATCCTCGCCGACCTCGGGAAACAGGGCCTCGCGGTCGTCGAACTCGCCTACGAAGTGGAATGCGAAGACGCTCCGCCAATTTCCGGGTCGCTCCGTCCCTCCCTTCCCGCCGAGGACAGCGTGAAGCTCCTCTCCCTGCTGCGCCTGCGGTTCGGGAGCATCTTCTCGGAGAACCGGACCACCGCCGGGCAGCGAGTGCCTCCGAGGCCCTCCCGAAGTCCGGAAGAGGAACCGGGGAGAAGGATCCTCGGCCTCGTTCTCCGGGCTCTCGGTGGCGTCTACGTCGCGGAACAGCCCGGCCTGTACCAGCGTCCCGGAGAGGCTCTTTCCACCGGTCCGAAAAGGGCTTCGGAAGCGCTGGCCCGGATTCAGGCCGAATTCGGTGAAGACTCCCTGGTCCGGCTGGAAACCCGGGATGCGCACCTCCCGCGGGGACGCTACCGGTGCCGGCCGATCTCTCCGGAAGAGGCCACCCTCCGGAATCTTTCGGGCAAGAACCCACCGCAGGATTTTTTCGAGACCCGGACCCCCCGCCTGATCCGCCGTATCTACGATCAGCCGCTCATCCTTCCCCATCGGGGTCCGGGTGAACCCGATGGCTGGCTGCTCCGGGGGGTCGACCACGGTCCCGTTCAGAGTTTCACCGGTCCCTTTCGCATCTCCGGAGGCTGGTGGCGTCTGCTTTCGGGGCGGCCGGTCTCCCGTGACTACTTCTTTGTCCGCCTGAAACGTGGCGATGTCTGCTGGGTTTTCTTCGACCGGGAACGGCGCTCGTGGTTCCTCGAAGGCCGTGTTGAATAGCTGATGGCCAACAGCCATCAGGCTCTTGGACCTTGTACTTTCCCCTCTTCTGCAAGAGCAACGCTTCCTTCCTCGAAGGAGCAAGCCACCCCGAGGAACTGGTCGAGGAGGCCCACTCCCTTGGTCTTCCCGGGATTGCGCTCACCGACCGGAACGGCCTCTACGGAGCCGTCAAGGCCCATGTCGCGGCGCGGGAGCGGGGCATCCGACTGGTGCTCGGCGCCGAAACGTCGGTGGCGGCGGACACTGCCGGGGAAGGCCGGCAGGGCGGACCGGAAAGCATCCTCCTGCTGGTCCAAAACCGCACCGGCTACCGGAACCTGTGCCGGCTCCTGACCCGGGGGCTGCTCAGAGACCCTGACCCCGTCGCGGGCCAGGACTCGAAGAGGAACGGCTCCGGGACGGGCGGACGCTCATCCCGCAAGGGAACGGCCGGAGTCTCCTGGGAAGAAATCGCCGGGCACGCCGAAGGGCTTCACGCGCTCTGGGGAGGTGGCCCTTCCGCCCTCAAGCAGGACGTCCCTCCCGACCAGCCGGCGCGCCTGCTCCGGGAAGCCTTCGGGAAAAACCTCCACGTCCTCATCACCCGGCACCACCGGGATGACGACGTGCCCGAGGAGGCCCGGCTTCGGGAGCGGGCGAACCGGTACCGGATTCCGGTCGCCGCCGCCACCGAGATCCTCTACCACCGTCCGGGGCGCCGGGAATTGCAGGACGTGCTCACCGCCATCCGTTACGGGATGCCGCTTCGGGAGGCCGGACGACGCCTTCGCGGGAACGCCGAGCACTACCTGCGGTCCCCTGCCCTCTTCCAGGAACTTTTTGCCGACGACCCGGCGGCGGTCGACCGAACCCTGGAAATCTCCGAGGCCTGCCGCTTCTCACTCGACGAACTCCGCTATCGCTATCCCGCCGAAGAGCTCCCCGGAGGGATGGACTCCGATGCCCGGCTTCGGGAACTGACGTTCGAAGGCGCCGCCGAGCGCTATCCCGGCGGCATCCCGCCCGCCGTCAGGCAGCAACTGGAAAAGGAACTCGAGCTGATCCACGAACTCGACTACGGCGGCTATTTCCTCACCATGGTCGAGATCGTCCGCTTCTGCCGCGAGCGGGAAATCCTCTGTCAGGGGCGGGGTTCCGCGGCGAACTCGGTGGTCTGCTTCTGCCTCGGCATCACCGCGGTGGATCCGGTTCGGATGGGGCTCCTGTTCGAACGGTTCCTGTCCCGCGAGCGCGCCGAACCGCCCGATATCGACCTGGACATCATGCATTCCCGCCGGGAAGAGGTCATCCAGTTCGTGTATCAGAGGTACGGCGAGGGGCGCGCCGCCATGGTGGCGAATACCGTCTGCTACCGGACACGATCGGCGATCCGGGACGTGGGCAAGGCGCTCGGGTTCTCGGAGCGCTCCGTGGACCGGCTGGCCCGCGCGTTCTCCCACTACGAGCCGCTCTCGAGCGACCGCCTCGCCGCTGCCGGCTGGACTTCGGAGGGGCCGGCGGCCCGGCACTTCCTCCGTCTGGCGAACGAGATCCAGGGATTTCCCCGGCACCTCTCGATCCATCCCGGCGGCTTCCTCCTCGGAGAAGAACCGGTCTCTCACATCGTGCCGGTGGAAAACGCCGCGATGGAAGGAAGAACGGTCATTCAGTGGAACAAGGACGACATCGAGGAACTGGGTCTTTTCAAGGTGGATCTGCTGGGTCTCGGCGCCCTTACCCAACTGGATCTCGCTTTCCGGCTGCTCAAGGAGTCCCGGAACGTCGATCTGTCCATGTCCACCATCCCCGCCGACGATCCCGAGACCTTTGCAATGATCCGGAAAGCGGCAACCGTCGGGGTCTTCCAGATCGAAAGCCGGGCGCAAATGGCCATGCTGCCGCGGCTCCAGCCCGAGAACTACTACGACCTGGTGATCGAGGTGAGCATCGTTCGCCCCGGGCCCATCGCCGGTGGCATGGTGCACCCCTACCTTCGCCGCCGCCGGGGTGAAGAAGCGGTGGAATACCCGCACCCCTCGCTCCGCCCCGTCCTGGAAAAGACCCTGGGAGTGCCGCTGTTCCAGGAACAGGTCATGCGGCTCGCGGTGGTCGCCGCCGACTACACCGCCGGCGAAGCCGACCAGCTCCGCCGCGACATGGCCGCCTGGCGGCGCACGGGACGGATGGAACGGCATCGGAGCCGTCTGCTTTCCCGCATGTGCGCCAAGGGAATCGCCCCCGAGTTCGCCAAACGGGTGTTCGAGCAGATTCAGGGTTTCGGGGAGTACGGCTTTCCCGAAAGCCACGCCGCCAGCTTCGCACTCATCAGCTATGCCGGCGCGTTCCTGCTCCGTCACTACCCGGCGGAGTTCGCATGTGCGCTGTTGAATGCACAGCCGATGGGCTTTTATTCCCCGGCAACGATCATCGAGGACGCCAAGCGGCGGGGCGTGCGCTTTTGGCCGGTCGATGTGACGGCGAGCGCCTGGGACTGTTCCCTGGTATCCGCGTCTTCGTCGGGCGCGGGGAAACCCGCCGTCCGCCTCGGGCTGCGCTACGTGAAGGGACTCGGCGCCGCCGACGGAGAGAAGATCGTGGCGGCTCGCCGGGAATCACCCTTTGCCTCCGTCGCCGCCCTCGCGCGCCGTACCGGTCTCGACAGAAAAGCGATGGTGGCGTTGGCCGAGGCGGACACGCTCCAGAACCTGGGCCCGAAGACCCGCCGTGCGGCTATCTGGCAGACGCTCGGCGAGACGCCGAAGGACCCCCCGCTCCTCGAAGAAGCCATTCCCGGCTTCGTTCCGCTCGACAGCCTGGAAACGATCGCCTGGGATCACCGGACGACCGGGAGCAGCACCCGGGGACACCCGCTGTTGCCCCTCCGCAGCCGGCTGGCTGCCGCGGGACTTCCCACCGCCCGCGAGGTGTCGAAGCTTCGAAACGGAACGCGCGCGCGATACGCGGGGATCGTGATCTGCCGGCAACGGCCGGGAACCGCCTCCGGAGTGGTGTTCATGACCCTCGAGGACGAAACCGGCTTCGTGAACCTCGTTCTCTGGCCGGACGTCTTCGAAGCACACCGTCAACTGGCCCAGACCCTGTCATTCCTCGGGGTCGCCGGAAGGATTCAGGCGGAACAGGGCACCGTCCACCTCGTGGTGGACGGGCTCTTCCGGCCGGAGATCGCCGAGACGGTGGCTCCACCAGAGGTCCCCAGCCGGGATTTTCACTGAGCGGCGCGTCGATTCTGGGCAACTCTCCGACCCGTAGAATTTCCGAAATGCCCCGGGGACCCGCCAAAACGGCCCTTCAGCCCAGACCGCGGCACGTTCCATCAGCTCCGGGGTCTGCCCGCCTGCCCGCCGTCGCCGGACCGGAGTCGTGATGGCCCGGTTCCAGAATTACGCGACCCACGCCAAGCGCCCTCCACTGTTGTTCCTTGCGGGGTGTTTTCTCTCGACGGCCGCTACGGTAGGCATCGGATACCTGCTTGTCGTGGATTTCAGCGCAGGGACCCTGGCCCTGTTCGTGGTCGCCGCCTGTACCGCAATAGCGCTTCTCTTCGCGCGGCGCTTCTCAACGCGCGTTCAGGACCGGGTGATCCGCCTCGAGGAGCGCCTCCGCCTGGAGCGGATTCTGCCGGACGAACTGAAGGGCGAAATCGGACAACTGACCACGGACCAGCTCATCGGTTTGCGCTTCGCTTCCGACGGGGAACTGACCAGATTGGTCCGCCGGGTCCTCGCGGGCGAACTGACGGACCGGAGCTCCATAAAGCAGGCCGTCGAAGACTGGCGCGCCGACCACCAGCGCGTCTGACAGAGGATCGAAACGACGCCGGAACGCCGGCCTTCGGCTACCCCGAATCTGCGGCGGGACTCCTCTCCCGCACGGCCCGCAGGACCCGGGCGCGTACCCGCCGCGACGTCGTCAGCCGGACGCTCTGCTGGGCGATCTCCTCGGCCCTGCGGGTGTCCTGAACCGCGATCAGGCGTTTCATCTCGGGTATGGCGTTCGGGCTCATCGAGAACGTCCGCACCCCAAAGCCCAGGAGTAGCGGAATCATGAGCGGCTCCGCCGCGACCTCGCCGCAGACCGCCAGGGGCAGGCCGGTGCGGCGGCAGACGCGCGCCACGAACCGGAGCGTGCGCAGGAGCGCGGGATGGAGCGGATCGCTGAAGTGCGCGACGCGTTCGTTCGCCCGGTCCACCCCGAACAGGTACTGCATCAGATCGTTGGTTCCGATGCTGAGGAACTCCGCCTCCTGCCCGAGCAGATCGGCGGTCGCCGCCGCCGAGGGCACCTCCAGCATCGCTCCGACCGGCACTTCCCGAAACGGCACGTCCCGGTAGCGGAGCGCCCGGACCGCCGCTCGGACATGCGTCCGCGCCGCCCGGAACTCCTCGAGCCCGCCCACCATCGGGAACATCAGCTGGACCCTCCCGTGCACCGCGGCACGGAGCACCGCGCGAATCTGGGTCTCGAAGATCCCTGACGCCATCACCAGCAGCCGGGCGCCGCGCAGCCCGAGCGCGGGATTCAGCTCCGGCGCGCGGCCGATGTCTGTCGCGGTGAGATCGAACGCCCGGATCACCAGCGGGTGCGGTTCCAGGGCCTGGGCCAGGTCCCGGTAGATCCGGAACTGCTCCTCCTCGGAGGGGATCTCCTGGACGGCAATCCGTTCGGTACGGAAGAGACCCACGCCCTCGGCGCCATTACGGCGGACGAGATCGATCTCGCCCGGTTCGTCCATGTTGGCCATCAGGACGACCCGCTCACCGTTCGCGGTGCGGGCCTGTGACGCCGTTGCGGCCAGCAGGCGGCGGCGGCGTTCGCGTTCGCGCTCACGCTTCCGGCGATACTCGGCCACCGTCTTCCGCGCCGGATTCACCACCACGATTCCCTCGGAACCGTCCACGACGACCGGCAGGTCGGTGTGAATGTGGTCGAGCAGAGCGGGAATCCCGGTCACGCAGGGCACGTCGTGCGTCCGGGCCAGGATGGCGGTGTGGTACGTCGGCCCGCCCGCCTCCATGATCACTCCCTGGATCTTGGTCCAGTCAAGTTCGGCGGTGTCCGACGGGCGCAGGTCGTCCGCGGCCACCACATGCCGGCGTTCCCACCGCTCGAGGGAGGGTCGAGCGGCGCCACCCAGATTCTGGAGCAGTCGGCCACCGACGTCCGCGATGTCGCCTTTCCGCTGCCGCAGGTACTCGTCCGCGAGCCCGTCGAAAACAGCCTCGAGTTCCCTGAGAACCGTCCGCACCGCCCACTCCGCGTTCACGCGCTCGGATCGGATCACTTCCTGCACGCGATCGACCAGAAGCGGATCGGCGAGCATGAGCCGCTGCGCCTCGAACAGATACGCCCGGTCCTGGCCCAGCGCGCGCCGGGTGGACTCCCGGATCTCGCGGAGTTGCTCCGCCGCCCGGTCCCGGGCTTCGGTGAAGCGGCGGATCTCACGCCCGATCTCCCGCCTCCTGACTTCCACCCGGAACACCGGGACGGCGCGCCGTTCGAAAACGATCGTGGGCGCCACGCAGATGCCCGGCGCCGCCGGTTCCCCGCGCAGGACGGTCTCTTCGGGACGGGACCGCCCGGAATCACTACGGGGCGTAGGCACCATCATGGCGGCTCACCCGCGTGGGCGCCGTCGGTCCCCGACTCCGGCGGATCTCCGATTCCCTCCTGGACCAGCCTGGTGAGGGCTTCGAGCGCCGGCGCCGCCTCCCGCCCCGAGGTGTGGATCCGAAGCCGGCTGCCCTTGGCAGCGGCGAGAAACAGGAGTCCCAGAATGCTCTTGCCGTCGATCGTGGTCTCGCCGCGAGTCACGGTCACCACTGCTTCGTAACGCGCCGCCGTCTTCACGAAGCGCGCCGCCGCCCGGGCATGCATCCCCAGCTGGTTCGTGACGAGGACGACCCTTTCCGGCACGCTCCCTCCCTGCCGACGTGTGTCCGGAGGCTGCTTAGCCCTGGTCCGGCCCGGCCGGGTCCTCCGCAACGGTTCCGGCCGCCTCCTCGGACTCGTCGCCCGCCGGCACGGCGCCAACCCCGCCTCCCAGCAGCTCGGATGCGAGATAGATGTTCTCCTTGCCCTGAAAAAGCGCCGCCCGGGCCGCGTCGGCCGGACCGACCTGCTCTTCCTCGCGGATCGAGACCAGCCGGATGAGCATGGGGAGGTTCACGCCGGTCACGACTTCCACCTGGCCCTCGTTGAGAAGGCTGAGCGCCAGATTGGACGGCGTGCCCCCGAACATGTCCGTCAGGATGACGGCCCCCTCGTTTCCGGAGACCCGTTCCACCGCCGTCACGATGGCTCGCTGGGCATCGTCCGGTGCGTCGTGCCAGCCAATGGAAACGCTGGTGGCGTTGGGAATGTCCTCCCCCGTAATCATTTCCGCGGCAGCAACGAGCTCTCTGGCCAGTTGCCCGTGGGTCACCACCACGATTCCGATCATCGCCGGGCAGTATCCGGAAGCCGGCGCTGCCGGTCAACCTCCGGCGGATCGCGAATCGGATGTCCGTCCGGGAGCGCGGTTGCGGTAGCGGGCGCGCCGCTCGTTCGAGGACGGGATTCTGAGGGACTTGCGGTACTTGGCCACCGTGCGCCGCGCAATCATGATCCCCGCGCGATCGAGAAGCTGCACGATCTGGTCGTCAGCCAACGGATGTTCGGGATCCTCGCGTTCGACGATTCGCCGGACCCGGGCCCGCACCGCTTCCGATGACACCTGACGCCCGTCGCGCAGTGACAGGGCGCTGTGGAAGAAGCGCCGGAAGGGAATGACTCCCCGGGGAGTCTCAAGGAACTTGTTGCTCACGACTCGCGAAACCGTGGATTCCGCTCGCCCGATGTCCTGCGCGACGTCGTTCAGGACGAGCGGCCGGATGTGCGCGATGCCCCGATTCAAGAACTCGGCCTGCTTGCGCACGATGTCTTCGGCGACCAGACGAACGGTCTCCTGACGCTGCTGCACCGACCGCTGAAACCCCTTGGCGCGCACCCACGCCTCGCGCGCAAACGCCTGCTCCTGCGGGGTGTGCCGGTCGGGGCTCTTCAGCACCGCCCGGTAAGCCGGACTGGTGCGTAGCTTCGGAATCCCGTCGCTCATTTCGACCCGCCACTCCCCGTTGAACAGGTACGCGCGGGCGTCCGGCACCACGATCTGCTCCGGACCCGGCGCAAACTGGCTACCGGGGCGAAAATCCAGTTCCCCGATCCGACGGACCCAACGCATCACGACCGTGACCTCGGCGCCCATGGCGCGCGCAAGCTCCCGAAAACGTTCCCGGATGACGAGGTCCAGATGTTCGCGCACGATCCTGCCGAGCGGCCCGCCGGACTGGCCGGCCGCCTCGAGCTGCGCGAGCAGGCATTCCGCCAGATCCAGGGCGGCAACGCCGGTCGGATCAAAACGCAGGATCCGCCTTCGCATCGCCTCGACCTGATCCTCCGGCACCCCCACTGCGGCGGCGATCTCGGCGACGGAGGCATCGAGATATCCGCGCTCGTCGAGGTTGCCGATGATCGCCAGGCCGATCGTGCGCTCGAGTTCCGTGGCGACGGACGGACCGAGTTGCTCGATCAGGTGCTGCGCGAGAGTGCGTCCGGCAGCCAGCGTCCGTTCGAGAGCGGGCGGTTCCTCGCCGAGAGCAAGGCCTCCCGTGTTGTCCTGGTTCTCCTGAAAGAAGTCCTCCGCCTCGATCTCCGCCATCGGGTCGGGGTCGTCGTCCGCTGCGCCGTCCTCCGCATCGCTCTCGCCTTCCGTTTCCGCGTCCTCGGACTGGGAGTCCTCTTCCTCCTCTTCGACCACCTCTTCGAGCGCGGGGTTCTGGAGCAGTTCCTGCTGCACCCGAACCCGGAGTTCCGTGAGCGGCAGAACGAGCATCTCGATGGTCTGCCTCACCTGCGGCGTCAACGTGAGGCGCTGCTGCTGGCGTACCCCGACCCGCAGCTCGGTTCGGGTTCCGGACTTGGCGCTCACTGCCAGTCGAAGTCCTCGCCGAGGTAGGCCCGCCGCACCTCCGGGCTGCGCACCAGCTCCGCGGGCGTGCCCTCGAACAGGATCCGGCCCTCCTCGATGATGTAGGCCCGGTCGGTGACCCGGAGGGTCTCGCGCACGCTGTGATCGGTGACGAGCACGCCGAGTCCCCGGTCGCGCAAGCCGCCGACGATCCGCTGCAACTCGGAAACGGCGATCGGGTCGATGGCGGCGAAGGGTTCATCCAGCAGCAGGAACCGGGGATCCGGCGCGAGGGCGCGGGCGATCTCTGCCCGCCGGCGCTCTCCCCCGGACAGGGAGTGCCCCAGGTTGCGCCGGCGCTCGGTAAGGCCGAACTCTTCGAGCAGCGCCCCGGCCCGCTCACGCCGCGCCCGGCGCCCCATCCGGGGCACCGCTTCGAGGATTGCCAGCACGTTCTCTTCGACGGTGAGACCCCGGAAGATGGACGGTTCCTGCGGGAGGTAGCCGATCCCCGAGCGCGCCCGGCGGTGCATGGCAAGTCCGGTGAGATTCCGCTCGTCCAACGCAACGGTGCCGCGATCCGGCTGGATCAGCCCGACGATCATGCGAAAGGTCGTGGTCTTCCCGGCTCCGTTGGGTCCGAGGAGTCCCACCACTTCGCCGCTCTCCAACCGAACCGTCACTTCATCCACAACCCGGCGCATGCCGTAGGTCTTGACGAGGTCGTGACAGGCAAGGACGTGCGCCGCGCCCGTTTTCCGGTCCGTCGCTGGTGGCTCGGCCGTAGCTGCCGCAACCTGCGACGACCCTTCACGGGCATCCGGTGGGGCGGACAGCCCGGATCCAGACACGCTCACGGCCTGTTCACCGCTGGGAAGGCCCCTCCCTCCTGGCGATGGGAGCGCGCGTCAGGGCCCGCCTCACCCGGGTCGGGTGAATCTCCGTGCGATCATCTCCCAGGCCGAGTTCGAGGAGACCGCCCTCCGAGGTCCTTCCCTCCACGCTCACGACGGCGGGCGAACCCCACGCCAACAGGAGGTCGGCGCCGGGCTCGTAGCGGATGCGGGACCCGCGCACCAGATTGCTGCCCCGCTCGAACCGGGCTCCCTGGACCCCGTGGAGCGCTCCGAGAGATCCCTCTGCCGTCAGGTCAGCTTCGATGCGCCCGGCGACGAGCCGGCTGACCTCGGCCGAAGGTCCCACGCGTTCCACCTGGGGAGTTCCTCCGTAGGACAGTTGCCCGGCCGTCGCTTCGTAGCGGAACCGCTCGGCCTGGGCGGTGAAGACGAACGGCGACTCCCCGGACGGCTCGCCGGCCGCGGAAGTGGGGTCCGCCGCCACCGCCGTCGGGACCGTGGCCGGCCCGGTTGCCGCCCCCGGGAGGTGGGGATCGCGATCCTCCTGGTCCACGACCCGGGCACCCGGCGGAGGGATGTCGAGTTCGAGCGACGTGACGACCGCACCCGTGGCCTCCAGGGTCCTGGCTTCCGCGTCCACGCTGACCTTGTCCGACACCAGCCGGTTCCTGCCGAACAGCAGGCGCACCCCTCCCGTGAAAACGCCCTCGCCGCTCCCGGTCTCCATCACCGCGGAATCTCCGGTGAGCACCACTCCTTCGAACTCGCCCGGCAGCCAATCCAGACGGGCCGGAAGGAACCGGGCGGTTACTGCATCCTCAGCCTCCACCCGACTCGGCTCCGCGATCACCAGCCGCAGATCGCCGCTCTCAAGTTCCAGAAGCGATGAATCCACGACCCGAGGATTGCCTTCGAACACGAGCGTGTCCTCACCGTCCCAAAAGGCGCTCTCCGCGGTCGCCGACGCCCGACCGTGCCGCGCCCTGACCCGCCCGCGGAACGCGGCCCCCGCGATCTCCCCGTCCGGATCGAAGTCGACCTCGAGGTCCGACGAATCGACCGAAATGAGATACCTCGCTCCCGGGCCGCCGGGAAGACGCGACCTCACGTCCCCCGTCATGCTCAGCCGCTCGGGTGTCCCGTCGGCATCGAGTTCGAACGCTGCCTCCTCTCCGCGCAGCTCGGTTCCCGGCGCCCGGTGCAGCGAAGGGTTCTCCTGCACCTCCACGCGACGCGGGATCCGTCCATCCTCCAGACTGATTTCGAGCCGGTCTCCACGCAGCCCGAGTCGCTCCGGCGCCTCCGCCGGGGAGTCGCCGGGCGGATCCGACGGATCCAGAAAGGTGAGTTCCGTTCCGAACCCGGCTTCGATGGAACGCATCCGGCCTCGCTCCCGATCGCGACGGGCAACGACCGATTCCCTCGACGACAGAGTGAGCGCGCTCGAGGCGATTTCCACGTCTCCGAACAGCGACGTGTCGGCCGTGTCTCCATCGAAACGCACCCGCTCCGCAATGACGCTGAAACCGTCCTCCGTTGCCGGCGCCGCCACCACACCCTGCAGGGACACGTCGCCGGCGGCGACCTCGAACTGCATCGAGGCGGCGATCCCGACGAAGTCGTCGCTGCGGAATTGGACCGGGTCGCGTGACCAGAGGCGGTCCGGCGCGGTCCGGAAGTGAAGGTGAGGTCCTGAGAGTTCGAGACCCTCGACGCTGAGGAGGGCATTGCCGATGAACTCGACCGCCTCGGTCTGAGGGTCGAGCAGCAGTTCGTCAGCCGCCACCACCGCATCGCCGTCGGCAAGGACCTCGATCAGGCGAACTTCGACCTCGAGAAAACGCTGCTGTCCATCGCTCCGGCCGAGGGCCTGCTCCGCCCGGCCCTCGAGAACCAGGCGGCCCTGTTCATCGAAGCGCGTGAACTCGACCTCGGTCGAGACCACCTCCTCCGGCTCGACGGGCACCTCATCGGCGGACCCGAACCACTCCCCCGCCCGTCGCTCGAATCCTTCCTGAAGCCGCAGGACCAGGAAGACCGCGAAGCCCGCGAACAGCCCGAACGTGATCGCCGGGCCGATCCACCTCGACAGGACCCGGGCGCCTCGATGGTGCGTGCGGGAACGGGCGGGAGGGAACACGTGGATCAGCCCGTGCTCGCCGGCCGGAAGCCTGCGGCGTCCCGCTCCGCAGCCTTCTTGTCCAAAGGAGCGGACGGATCCCGAGCCGCCCGGGACGGGGCTTCCTCGAGCCCGAAGTTCCCCATGCCCCGGAACTTGCGATACCGCGCCTCACGGCGGTCCGCCGGAGAACGTTCCGCGACCTCGCGGAGGGCGAGGCGCAGCCGCTCCCCGAGAAGTACCGCCGCGGCGTCGTGATCCGCGTGGGCCCCTCCCGGCGGTTCCGGAACGATCTCGTCGATCAGGCCGTTCTTGAGATGCTCCGGGGCGGTGACCCGCATCCGCGCTGCCGCCTCCTCGGTCGCCGCATAGGCGCGTTCGGGGTCCTTCCACAGGATCGCGGCGCACCCTTCGGGAGAGATCACCGAGTAGATGGCGTTCTCCATCATCAGAATCCGATCACCCACCGCGATGCCGAGCGCACCGCCGCTGCCTCCCTCGCCGATGATGGCAACCACCACGGGGACGTCGAGCCGGGCCATCTCCCGAAGATTGCGGGCGATGGCCTCGGCCTGGCCGCGCTCCTCGGCTTCGATACCGGGGAACGCTCCCGGAGTGTCAACGAGCGCGATGACCGGTCTGCCGAACTTCTCCGCCATTTTCATGAGGCGGAGGGCCTTGCGGTAGCCCTCCGGCCGGGGCATGCCGTAGTTCCGGTGAATGCGCTCGGCGGTGTCCCGGCCCTTCTGCTGTCCGATCACCATGACCGGCTTTCCCGCGAGCCACGCCGGCCCGCCGATGACGGCCGGATCGTCCGCGTAGCGGCGGTCCCCGTGGATCTCGGTGAAGCCGGTGAAGATGCGGTCCACGTGGTCCAGCGAATAGGGACGCTCGGGGTGGCGCGCCACCAGAACCCGCTGCCATGGGGTCAGGCCGGCATAGATGCGCTGGCGGCGGCGCAGGAGCTCGCGTTCCAGCCCGGCGATCTCCGCCCGGTGGCTGTCGGGGTATCCGGTAAGCGCTTCGATCCGCTGGACAATCGTCTGGATGTCAGCCTCGAAGTCGAGGAACTCGCGCTGCACGATGTGAAGTGTAGCGAGACGCCATCAGGCAAATCCCGTACCAGAAGACCGGGAATCGGGACGTAAGGGTCCGAAGCTGCGCCGATTACTGCGCGAACGAGGGAGGCAACTCTCCGTCGAGGCGCACGGTGTCCGGTCCCAGGAGTTCCCAGGCGGCCCGGGCAAAGGCACGGCTCGGATGGACCTCCGTCGCGGTCTCGAGCAGGACCTCGATTCCGCGATTCCGTACCCGAAGCAGCAACGGCCGCGTACCGGGATGCCGGACGAACAGTTCCTGCAACCGGTGTCCCAGTCGCTCCGGTTCGGTCACCAGCAGCTCGACGCGGTGGGCGAGCTGGTAGGGCGCTTCGTCGGCGAGCCGGATCTCGGAAGCGGCCAGTTCGCCCCGCTGGCCTCGGCGACCGCCCCCACCCGGGCTCCCCGCTGCGTCTCCCCGGAGGTTTCCCTGAACCACCACCACCGGCTCGCCGTCGAGAGAGGGACACGTCTCCCACAGGTCGGGAAAGACCACCACCCCGATCGCTCCGGTCTCGTCCTCGAGGGTGAACTGGCCCATCGGCCGGCCGCCCCTCGTCGTCCGCTTCCGCAATTCGCGCGCGAGGCCGACGACGGTCGCCGCCGCCTTCGGCTTCGCGCCCAGCGCCGCCTTCACCGGGCCCGTGATGATCGGCTCCAGCGCCGCCCGGTACTCCGTTGCGGGATGTCCTTCCCAGTAGAAGCCGAGCGCCTCGCGTTCGCGCCGCAGCCGCTCCGCATCGCTCCACGAGGGCGCCTCCGGAAAAACGTCCACGGGAGGTTCGGACCCGCCCCCGAAGAGCGACTGGACGCCGGCCTCCTTCCGGCCGCGGACCCGCTGCGCGGCTTCGAGAGCCCCCGGGATCGCCGGGAGGATCCGTGAGCGGGGCACGTCGAGAAAGTCCAGCGCTCCGGCACAGCAGAGCGCCTCCACGACGCCGCGGTTGAGCGACTTCGGCTCCACCGCCTCAAGGAAATGGCGAAGCGACTCGAACCGGCCGCTCTCGCGCCGCGCCCGTTCGATTTCCCGCGCCGCCCGGCTGCCGACCTGCTTGACCGCCTCGAGCCCGTAGCGGACGCCCCTCCCCTCCACCACGGCCTCCGCCCCGCTGCGCTGGACGTCCGGGGGCAGCACCGGGATCCCGGCGGACTCGGCGCCATGCCGAATCCGCGCGATCCGCTCGTCCTTGTCGCCCGCACGATGTTGTGCGGTCAGCAGCGACGCGAGGAAGTGCAGCGGGAAGTGCGTCTTGAGCCAACCGGCGACGTAGGCGACGAGCGCATAGCCGACCGCGTGGGAGCGGTTGAATCCGTACCCCGCGAACTTCGCGATCTGCTGGAACGTCTCCTGCGCAACCTGACGGGAAAGGCCTCCCGCCACGGCGCCCTCGACAAAGCCCCCCTCCTCCCTGGCCATCCTCTCGGGATCCTTCTTCCCCATGGCCTTCCGCAGCACGTCCGCCCGGTTCAGCGAGAAACCGGCGAGCTGCTGCGCCACGAGCATGACCTGCTCCTGATAGACGATCAACCCGCGCGTCTCCGGGACGAGCTCACGCACCCGCGGATCCAGCTTCTCGGAAAGCCGGCCCTTCTTCTTCGCCGCCACGAAGTCGTCCGCCATCCCGCTCTCGAGCGGGCCGGGCCGGTAGAGCGCGTTCATCGCCGCCAGATCGTCCAGGTTCTCGGGTTCGTACCGGGCCAGCAGATCGCGCATCCCGGGACTCTCGAACTGGAAGATCCCGTCGGTATCCGCCCGTGCGAACAGCCGGAAGGTCTCGGGGTCCGGCGGCACCTTTTCGAAGTGCCCGGCCCGGATGAGGGCGAGCGCCTCCACCTCCCCGGCGGTGCGGGAGATGTTCGGGTCTTCCTGCACCCGGCGGGCGCAGTCCTCGATCTGGGTGAGGTTCCGGAGCCCGAGGAAATCCATCTTGAAGAGCCCGGCGGCCTCGCAGTCGTTCATGTCCCACTGGGTGCGGCGCCGAACGGTCACCGCCTGGCCGGACCCCTTCGAGGCCCTGCCGGAACCCGACCGCCTTGTCTCCACGTCGCGGTAGAGCGGCAGGATCTCCTCGAGCGGCCCCGGGGCGATGACCACCCCGGCCGCGTGGGTTCCGATGCTGCGCGGCAGGCCCTCGAGCCTTTCCGCGAGTCCGAAGAGGCGGTCGAGCTCGGGGTTCCGGCGCGCCTCCCGAAGCTCCGGGACGCTCTGAAGCGCCCGCGCGAGGCTCATGCCCTCGGGGATCAGCTTGGCGAGGCGGTCCACCTGTGGCGGCGGCAACTCCAGCATCCGGCCCACGTCGCGGACCACCAGCTTGGCCTGCATGGTCCCGAGCGTCATGATCTGCGCTACCCGGTCGCTGCCGTAGGTCTCGGTGACGTAGTCGAGCACCTCTTCGCGCCGCACCTCGCAGAAATCCACGTCGATGTCGGGTGGGCTGATCCGTTCCGCATTGAGGAACCGCTCGAACAGCAGGCCGTGGGCGAGCGGGTCGATGTCGGTGATTCCCAGGGCGTAGGCGACGAGACTGCCGGCCGCGGAACCCCGCCCCGGACCCACCGGGATGTGGCAGTCCTGGGCGAAACGCACGAAGTCCTGGACGATGAGGAAATACGCGGAGTAGCCCGTGCGCCGGATCACATCCAGTTCCACACCGATCCGGTCCTCGTAGTCGGCACGCGGCGGCCGGGAACCGTGCACCTCGGCCGATTCGAGCCGCCGTTCCAGACCCTGGCGGGCGCTCTCTTCGAAATGGCCGTCCAGCGTCTCTCCCGCGGGCACCTCGAAATCCGGTAGCAGGCTGCGGTCATCGATCAAGTCGAAACCCTCGACCTGCTCCGCGATCTCGAGGGTGTTGCGGTAGGCGTCGGGGCGGTCGTCGAAAACGGCCCGCATCTCTTCGGAAGTCTTGAAGAAGAACTGGTCGGAGTGGAACTTCAGCCGACGTGGATCCCGGACCGGCCGGTTCGTGCTGATGCACAGGCGCAGGTCGTGGGCATCCGCGTCCTCGGCCGAGGCATAGTGCGAGTCGTTCGTTCCCACGAGCGGAATCCCGGTCTTCCGGGCGACCTCGACCACGCCGGTGCCGATCCGCTGCTCCAGGTCGGAAAGCCGGGCTCCTTCCGGAGTGGCCCCGCCCGGCGGGGTGTGATCCATGATCTCGAGGAAGTAGTTGTCCTTGCCGAAGACCTCCCGGTAGCGGCCGGCCCATTCGACCGGGTCGCCGCCGGTGACCACTTCGCGGGGCACGATCCCCTTGGGACACGCCGAAAGGGCGATGAGCCCTTCGTGATGCTCCGCCAGGAGTTCGAAGTCCATCCGCGGCTTGAAGTAGAACCCCTCGGTGTAGGCGATCGAGCTGAGCCGCATGAGGTTCCGGAAACCGGTGCGGTTCTTCGCCAGCAGGACCAGGTGCTGGTTCTCCGAATCGGGGTTCTGGTCACGCCGGCTTCCCGGCGCCACGTAGGCCTCGCACCCCAGGATGGGCTTCACGCCAACCTTCCGGGCGGCCTCGTGGAACTTGAGGGCGCCGATGAGGTTTCCGTGATCCGTGATCGCCACCGCCGGCATCCCCTCGTGCGCGGCCCGCTGCACGACGTCGGAAAGCCGGCTCATGCCGTCGAGCAGCGAGTATTCGGTATGGGTGTGGAGGTGTACGAAGGGGCGGTTTCCCACGGCCCCGGAACCGGCGCCGCTCAAGGGAGCCTCACTCCCACTCGATCGTGCCGGGGGGCTTGGAGGTGATGTCGAGGACCACCCGGTTCACCCCCCGCACCTCGCCGGTAATGCGGTTCGAGACCCGGACCAGCAGTTCGTGGGGCAAGGGCGCCCAGTCCGCGGTCATCCCGTCGCGGCTCTCCACCGCCCGGATGACGGCGACCCGCTCGTACGTCCGGGCGTCTCCCATGACGCCTACGGTGCGCAGCGGCAGGAGTACCACGAACGCCTGCCAGATGTCGTCGTAGCAACCCGCGGACCGGATTTCCTCCTCGAGGATCGCGTCCGCCTCGCGCAGCACCTCGAGGCCGGATTCCTCGACGGCGCCCAGCATCCGCACGGCCAACCCGGGACCCGGGAAGGGATGCCGGTTCACGAGTCCTTCCGGCGCTCCCAACTGCCGTCCCAGCACCCGGACCTCGTCCTTGAAGAGTTCGCGGAGCGGTTCGATGAGTTTCAGCCGCATGCGCTTCGGCAGGCCGCCCACGTTGTGGTGACTCTTGATCACGGCCGAGGGTCCCTTCACCGAGACGCTCTCGATGACGTCGGGATAGAGCGTCCCCTGCGCCAGGAAGCGCACGTCCGGGATGTCCCGCGACGCCTCCTCGAAGACCCGGATGAACTCGCGCCCGATGATCTTCCGCTTCCGTTCGGGGCTGCGCACCCCTTTCAACCGGGCGAGGAACCGCTCCGCCGCGTCCACGACCTGGAGCGGGATCCCCAGACCTTCCTCGAACGAGGATCGGACCCGCGCGGCCTCGTCCTTCCGAAGCACCCCGTTGTCCACGAAGATGCAGTGAAGCCGGTCTCCGATCGCCCGATGAACCAGCATCGCGGTGACCGTCGAGTCCACCCCGCCCGAGGCTCCGCAGACCACCTGTCCCTCGCCGACCTGGGCCCGGATGGCGTTGATCGTCCGTTCCGCGTGCGAGCGCGGCGTCCAGCCGCCCCGGGCTCCGCACACCTCGAAAGCGAAGTTCCTCAGGATCTCGGCGCCGTGCTCGGTGTGCACGACCTCCGGATGGAACTGGACCCCGTAGAGCCGGCGGCCCGGGTTCTCGAAGGCGGCGATCCGCGCCTGCCCCGTCCCCGCGGTGCGGCGGAACCCCTCGGGCAGGGCGTGGACGAGATCTCCGTGGCTTGCCCAGGCCCGAAACCGCTCCGGCACCCCCCGAAAGAGCCGGCCGTTCCCGTTGTGTTCGAGTTCCGCGGGACCATACGAGCGGCGCGGCGCCGGACGCACGTCGCCCCCGCTCTCGCGCGCCAGGAGCTGCATCCCGTAACAGACCCCCAGCACGGGGACCGGGGGCGCGAGGACGCCGTCGGGGGCCGCCGGGGCGCCATCCCCATAGACGCTCTCGGGCCCCCCGGAGAGAACTACCCCGATGGGATTGCGCTCCCAGATCTCCCCGTTCGGCGTCGTGCACGGGAGGATCTCGCAGTAGACCCCCAGTTCCCGGAGCCGCCGGGCGATCAGCTGCGTGTACTGCGAGCCGAAATCAAGGACGAGGAGCGACTCCGCGGGGCCCATCAGGGACGGCCCCCGCCATCCGGGCGGGAGAGTCTTGCCCATTCTCCGGGTCGCGGAACGGGGCTCACCATCCGCTCGAATTGTAAGCGCGCGGATTCCTTTGTGGAGGGGGTTTCCAGCATCGGGCCGGCCCCTCCCGCACCGCTTCCATCAGGGGGTCTCGCCGCCGATCCGGGGGCCGAAAACAGCCAGCCGTCCATCCCGGAGACCCAGGAAGAGCCGCCGGTCGCGCCAGCCGTCCTCCCGGGCGCCGTCGCCCAGGCGGCGCACCACGCCGAGGACCTCGGCATCGAGGTCGCGGGTGCGGCCGATCCGCGCGCCGGTCTCCGCGTTCACCTCGACGAGCAGTCCGTCCCGGGTGACGACGAGGATCGCGCCGGCGATTCGCAGCGGGGCCGCCGCCGGCCTCCCGGGGAGCGCCGCACGCCACCGCTGGCCCCCCCGTTTGGCGTCGAAGCAATAAAGGCTGTTCGCCTTGGTGGCCGCATAGAGGCGTCCGCGGCTCAGGAGCGGCGGATGGTGGAACCCCTCCGCGAGCTCCCAGCGCCAGCGCTCCCGGCCGGATTCCAGATCGACGGCGGTGAGATCGCCGCCCTCGTCTCCGAAGAATGCCAGGCGTTCCGCCGGAAACGGCAGCACGGGGCCGGTCACGGGACCGGCTCCCGCGGCCTGCCAGCGGACCGTCCCGGAAGTCGTTCCCTGCGACGCTGCCACCGCGGCCACGCCGCCGCTGCCGAGCGAAACCAGAAGGAGCGGTGGGACGCCCGCGGCGGAGTCCGCGGGAGCCGGCGCCACCACCACGTTCGCCGCTTGTCCCTCCGGAAGCGCCCCTTCCAGCACCAGGCTCCCTCCCGGAACCCGGTATCCCCGGAGCGTCCCGGAGGAAACCCAGTAGAGCACCCCCGCTTCGAACGCGGCCGGCGCCGGACGACGCACCGCCGGGGCGGGAATCCCGGGGTCGGGTGCGAAGCCGGTCGAGAACCCCCCCGTCCGCACTCCATCGGCGATTCGCCGCAACGCCACGTCCCCGTTCTCGTCGAGCAGCACCACGGTGCCCGCATCCTCCGCCACGAAAGCCGCGCCGGCCCCCGACACGCCCCAGCGCGTCCGCTCCCCGTCCGGCTCGTAGGCAACGACGTCACCGCCGGCCGTCTGGAGGAGGAATCCCTCGGCGCCCAGGACCATCCCGATGACGGACCCTCCGGGCACCGGAGCAGGGGTCGCCACCAGGCGGCCGGGGAGGATTCCCACCGGCGCGGTCACGACCTCCGGCGGCCGGCGCGCCGGCTCCGCTTCCTCGTCCCCGGGCTCCCCGCTTTCGGCCTCGCCCGGTTCACCGTCCCCCGCTTCGCCGGCGGTCTCCCCGGTTGGAGGAACCTCCCCGGCCGGCGCTTGCGGCGCCTCCGCCTCATCCAATTCGCCGGGCGGTTCCGCGGGGGGCTGTTCCGGCGGTTCCGCGGGGGGCTGTTCCGGCGGCTGCTCGGGAGGCTGCCCGAGGTCCGTCGAGACCGAAGGGACCCCGGGAGGACGTTCGTGAGCCAGCGCGGCGCCGGCGCTCAGAAGCGAAAGGGCCGCGAAACACGCCGGGCCGCGGAAGAGGGGCCAAGTGAACCCGGTCTTCCCGCTTGAGGGCCGCACGAAGCTTTACCCTAGCAGCCTGTGGTGAAACTGCCGTGAGCGCCGAAAGCGGCGATCCACGGGGTGCCGACAGCCGGCTATCCGAGGCATGAAGAGCGATCGTCTGCCGCCGCTCCTGATGGTCGGGGGCGCCTTCGCCCTCTTTGCCGCCGGACTTGCCGACGCGGCGAACCGGTTCGCCGCCCTGCCGGGCGCCATCCACACCGCGCTGACGGCGGCCGGCGCGCTGCTGCTCCTCCTGGCTCTCGTACGGCGTGACCTGCTCACTCCCGGCAGCCGGCGGATCGTGGCGATCCTGGCCGGTGCGGCCCTGGTGGCGTTTTCCTGCCGTCTTCCGCTGTACGGGACGATCACGGCAGGGCCCGAGTCAGCCTCCCGGGCGGCGGACCGGGTGGACGCCTTTCTCGCCGACCTTACCCGGGAGGTGGGGGATGCCGCCTACCTGGTGGCGCGGACGGCGCCGGTGGCCGCCGCGCTGGAGGGCTCGGATGCCGGCGGCACCGAGTCCCGCGCGTTCCGCGCCCTTTCGGAGTGGCCGCTTCCGGGGACCGCGATCGGTGAGGGTGGCGCAACCCTCTACGACCGGCAGTTACGTCCGGTGGCGTGGTCGGGAGGCAACCCGGACCTCGAAGAGGCCCTCTCCGCAGTGTTCCCCGACGGGATCCGGGAAGAGCGTTGCCCCGACCCGGCGTTTCCGCTCTTCGTGTACAGCGAGGGGGGCCGGCGCGACTACCTGGCCGCCGCCGAATGCACCCGGAATCTGCTCGGCCTGGTCACCGTGGAGGTGCCCATCCGGGAGGCCTCCCCCCCCTCCTCGGGCGCCGCGCCGCTCGCGGCGCTCGAGTTCGCGGCCGGCAGGGGGCTCGAGACACAGTTTCTGGACGGCGCCGCCGATCTGGAGGCCCTGGCTCAGCTCTTCGAGCGCCGCGGCGATCGTTTCGTCGACGGCGCCCGCGATGGGCAGCGCTACTACTTCGCCCTTCGGGCATACGACGGTCAGTTGCTCGGCGCCGCCAGCACCGCCGTGGCCCCGGCGGCGGCGCGCCGCGCGGAGCGCGAAGCCGAAGCCGCTCTCTACGCGACCCTGGCGCTCCTGCTCGGGGTCCTGGTCGCTCTCCCCTATCTCCGGCGTTCGGGTGACCTCGGAACGCTGGCGGCGATCTGGACGCTGCGATTCGCGCTCTCGGCGCTGTTCGGAACCCTCCCGTCCGGCCCCGGCGCCGCGCTTCCGGCTTTCCTCTCGGATCCGCCGCTCCTGCCGATCCTGGGCGACTCGCCGCTCATGGCGGTCGTGACCGCGGCGGCCGTACTGGTTTCGGCGCGGATCGTCGCCATCCGGCTCCGCCCCGGCTCCGGCAGCAGGACCCCGGGAGGGATCCGTTCCCTGCTGCGCGGTCTCGGCGCCGGCGGGGCGGCGGTAACGGCCGCCGCGCTGGTCCGCAGCGCCGGGTTTTCAGGCGGCGCGCTGCTGACCCCGACCTGGGCGCTCCACACCCGCTGGCCGGAGATCCTCGGCTGGGCTGCCCTGCTTCTCGCTCTCGCCGGACTCCTGCTCCTCCTCCAGAGCCTTCTCCGGCCGGAAGTTCCGGTGCTGGTGGCCGCCGCCACGATCGTAGCCGTTTCGGTGGCATTCCTGCCCGGCGGTTCGCTCCTTCTCGCCGGACTTCCCCTGCTCGCCGGGGCTGCAGTGGCGTTCTGGCGCCGCGGACGGCTTTCCCTGCGGCATCTCCGGCAACCGTTGCTCGCCCACGAACCCGGTTTCTCGTTCCTCGTGGCCTTCCTGCTCTTCGCGCTCCCGGGGGTCCTCCTCTACCCGGCGATGGCGTCGCACGAGGATAACGTCCGCCTGCGTTACGCGCTCGACGCGGCGCCGGTCCAGACCCTGAGACATCGCTTCGCCGTCTGCCATGCGCTCGAGGAGGCGACGCGCACGCTCGACGCCGAAGCCGGTTCGCTGGCTCGACTTCGTCCGGACAGCGCGTACCGGCTGTGGCTCGCGACCGGGCTCCCCCGTTTGACGGTTGCGAGCGCACTGGAAGTTCGGGGACCGGCCGGTGAGCGCTCCCGATTCGGAGTGGGACTGCCCCGCCGTCCCGATCCTCCGTCTTCCGCGTCCCCTTCCCCTCGCTGGAGGCCTATCCCCGAATGCGAAACGGCCTCCGGCATCGAGGCGGTCCTCGAGACCGAACGCGGGTTCCCTTCGGGCGCAAGCGTGACGCTGCGGGTCGCCGACCGCACCTCGGAGATTCCGTTCCTGCCGCGGGCAGCGGGGATCGCGGATCACTTTCTGCTTCGCGGCGATGCGGCCCCCGCCGTGTTTCACGGAAGAGACCTCCGGCTCAGCCGCCCCTCCACCCTGCCCCCGGAACGCGACGAAGGGCGGGTCGAGCTCGATGTGGCGGTGGGCGGCGAGGCCTTCGTGATCTCCTGGCGGCGGACGGGACTCGCTGACCACGCCGGCGCACTCCTCGGCTGGGGCTTTCTGGCTGCCCTGATGGCCCTTCTGGTGGCGGTCGCCGCGCGCGCCCGCCTCCTGTTCCCGCATCGGGAAGGCCGCCTCCGGAGGCGGAGTTTCCAGATGCAATTGACGGAAGCGCTGGCCGCGGCCGTCCTCATCGCGATGCTGGGCGTCGCGGTCTTCGCGCAGCAGGGCCTTGGAGTGCTGCTCGAGTCCGCCAGCGATCAGGAGGCCGTCTCGCGATCGTTTTCGGTACAGCGCGTAGCGCAGGAACTAGCCGCCCTCGATCCACTGATTCCGCCGGGGGAACTTGCCCTGCGCCTCGCCCAGGCCGCGGACCAGCTCGATACGGACGCGGCGCTCTACAACGGTGGAGAACTGGTCGCGGTCAGCCGTCCCGAACTGGCGCAGACGGGACTCCTCCCGCCGCGTCCCCCCCCGGCAGCGGTCCTGCCCTCCGCATCTCCCGGTCCTTTCCTGAGCATCGAGGACGCCGGCTCGCTCCGCTACCGGATCGTCTGGATCCACCTGGACACGCCCGCCCGGCTGCACGGTCCGCTGCTTCTCGCCGTTCCGCTGCCCGCGGACGAGGCCGCCCGGCTCGAAAGCGTGCGCGCCATCCAGCGAACCCTCATCCTGGGGAGCGGGTCGCTGGCGCTGATCTTCGCCATCGTGCTGCCCGCGCTCGTCGCGCGGCGCCTGGCCGCCCCGGTCCGGGGACTGGCGCGCGCAACCGGCCGGATCGCCGATGGAGATCTTCAGGCCCGGGTTCCCGTCCATGGCACGCTGACCGAGTTGCGGCTGCTCGCGGCCAGCGTGGAACGGCTGGTGCGGCGGATTCCCGACGTCCGCCGGCAGATGCGCGAAGAAGCGGCGGCCGACCTCGCGAGACGCGTCGCCCACGACGTCAAGAACGCCCTCGCCCCGATCGGACTGGCGGCGGACTACATCCGCCGGGTGCTCCGGGAACCACGCGGCCGCGATCCGAAAGCGGCGGTGGACGAGGGCGTCTCGGAAATCCTCACTCAGGTGGAGCGCCTCCGGCGCATTTCTTCGGAGTTCTCCGCCCTCGGCGCGCCGCTTCGGCTCGAGGAGACGGACTTGACGCGGTTGGTTGAGGAGACCGTCGGCCCCTATCGCCGGCCCCACGCGCGGCCGCGGGTCGTCTTCCGGGGCTCACCGACCCCGGCGGCGCGGGTCGATCCCGAGATCGTGGCGCGGATCGTCGAGAACCTCCTCCAGAACGCGCTCGAGGCCACTCACGACTTCCCGGAACTCCCGCCGGAGGAGGCGGAGGTTTCGGTGCGGGTGCTCCCGGTCCGCCGTGACCGATGGGTCCGCATCGAAGTCGAGGACAACGGCCCGGGCGTCCCGAAAGGCCTCCGCGAACGGATCTTTGACGCCGCTTTCTCCACCAGGACCCGTGGATCGGGGCTCGGGCTCGCGAACGCCCGCCGCTTCACCGAGGCGCACGGCGGGAGAGTCAGTGCCGGCCCCCGCGCTGACGGCCAGCCCGGACTGCTGCTCGTCGTGGAGCTTCCGGTGGTCGGCCCGCGCGAGAAGGAAGCGCCATGAGTGCGGGCGCCGGGTCACGGAGTGCGCTCCGGCTGTTCTCCGGAGCGATCCTGGCAGGCGCGATGTGCGCTCCCGGCCCGCCTCCCCCGGACGATCTCGAGGAGATTCTCGGGCGGTTCCGACGTACGTTCGAAGAAGCCGACGCCCGCCACCTGGAGGGTCTGTATCCGTCGGGCTGGGCCCTCGTGGCGCTCAGCGGGGAAACCCGCCGCAGCGCCTCCGGAGATGAGCTGCGGCGCGGGCTGGAGCGCTTCTTCCGGAACCGCACCCCGATCGGCTACGAGGAGCGGCCGCCCTCCATCCGCCGCTCGGCGGACGGCGGTTACGTACTGTTCGTTCCGGAATGGACCAGCATGGCCACCGGCACCGACCGCTACGTCGTGGAGGCCTTTCGGATCGGGCTTGAACGGGTCGCCGGCCCGGTGGCCAATGCGCCCCCCCGCTGGCAGATTCGCGAGTTCACCGCCTGGATCCGGTGAGCGGGACCGACTCCCGCAGGGGTCCGGGATCGTCGCGGCGGGCTACGGAGTGTCCGCCGGGGGGGCCCCGCGCCCCCGGGAGCCGGCGCGCCCCAGCGCCACCCGCTCCGCCTTCGCTGAACCGCGCGACGGCGAGCGGACGAGCCGCCCGCCCAATCCGCGAATTCCGCGGATCAACGGCGAGGCCGCGTATCCGAAGGCGAGAACCAGGAACATCGCCACCGGTTCCGCGATGGTGGCCACGATGAACACCGCCAGCACCACCAGCATGCGGTGGGACTGGGGTTTTCGTCCGGTCTGGTTCTTGAAGCTCGGGTAGCGCACCGGACTGTTCATCAGCAGGGCCAGCCCGAGCGTTCCGAAGAGGCAGGCCGCCGCCGCCAGCGAGTTCTCGGGCGGCGCCGGATGCCAGAAGGTCACCGCGCCGACCACCGCCGCCGCGGCGGGCGAGGACATCCCCGTGTAGTAGCGGGGATCGGTGCTCAGCCGCCCCACGTTGAACCGGGCGAGACGTACGGCGGCGCAGATCGTGAACAGCGCAGCGACCAGCCATCCGGTCTGCGGCCAGCGATGCAGCACCCATGCGTACGCCAGCACCGCCGGCGCCACCCCGAACGAAACCACGTCCGCGAGCGAATCCAGCTCACGGCCGAACTCGCTGGCGGCGCCGGCGAACCGGGCCACCCGGCCGTCCACCACGTCCGCCAGGATCGCAAAGCCGATGATGAGTCCGGCGCTGCCGAACTCCCCGCGGAAGCTCTGCACGATGGAGAAGAAACCCAGGAAGATGTTGCCGACGGTGAACACGGCCGGAAGCAGGAACACCCCCCGCCGCGTCCGGAGCTGCTGGCGCTTCACTCCCACCTCCCGATGACGGTCAGCCCGCCGCGCACCCGGTCGCCGGGACGGACGGAGAGGGTGACGCCCGCCGGCAGCAGGAGATCGGTCCTCGACCCGAAACGGATGAGGCCGAACCGCTCGCCCAGGGCGAGCCGGTCTCCGGCGCGGACCCGGCAGACGATGCGCCGGGCGACGACCCCGGCGATCTGACGAATCCGGATCGTGCCCCGCTCGGTCGTCATCTCCAACTCGTTGCGCTCGTTCCGCTCGGCGGCGTCTTTGCGGAAAGCCGCCCTGAACGCCCCCTGACGATAGCGCACGGCCCGGATCTCGCCCGCGGCCGGCGACCGGTTGATGTGGACGTCGAAGATCGAGAGGAAGATGCTCACCCGCTGCGTCCCGGGCTCCCCTTCATCCGCCGGTCCTGCCTCGGTGACCCGGCCGTCCGCGGGAGCCAGGAGCACCGCCGCATCGCCCGGCGCCCGCCTCTCCGGATCCCGGAAGAAGAACGCGCAGAACCCGGCGCCGGCGAGCAGCCCCCAGCCGATCCCGGCAAAAACCGCGCCCGCAGTGGCCAGCGTGAGGATCGCGAGGACCAGCGGGACCGCCACGAACGCCCTGCCCTCCGGCGCGATCGGCAGTCTCATGTGCCCGTGCGGCAGTTAGCCGCCCAAAGCGTCAGCTCAGTCGTCTGGGACCGTCAAGACGAGGCGGCGAGCGCGGCGATCCGGTCCTTGAGGGCCAGTTTCCGCTTCTTCATGACCGCGGCTTCGTGCTGCTGGAGGGGTGAGAGATGGCCGTACTTGGCGAGTTCCTCGAGCTTCTCGTCGAGTTCCCGGTGTCGCCGGACCAGTTCCTCGAGATCGGGCGCCGCCGCGGCTGGGGCTGCCGGTTCGGGGGCGGCCGATGCGCGGGTATCCGTCTCGATCTGATCTTCGTGTTTCATGAAGGCCTCCACAAAGCCCTCCGGACCGCGGGTCCGGATCCGCTTCGGACAAACATCACCGAGCCACCGGGGGAGAAAGCGACGCGAGCACCGACAACGCCGGTGATCCCGGCGCGGGCAACGCGCGCGGCAACAACCTCCGGCGGGAAAACCGCCCGGGGTGCATTCCCGACGAAACGCAACGATGAGGGCCGCGTGACTTCTTCCACAGGCGTCTTGTTTCTATAGCGTAACGGAACGGCCGTGAATATCCGGTTCCCGGAGATAGAGCGGCTCCAGGGTGGTTTCCCCACGGCGCGCCGCCCGAAGCCCGAGACCGAGCGCGGCCGGCGCGAGCGGACGCCGCTCTTCCACGATCTCGACTTCCGGGCGCCCCCGGACGATCGCGTCGCGATAGCGCAGCACCGCGGGCCCGCAGATGCGCGCGGCACCGTGCTCGGCCGCCCGCCCTACGGCTTCGTGCGGGAGCAGACGGCAGGGCCCCCGGACGAGGGCGTCCGGACCGGCCCCGTCGTAGAGGGCGGCGAAGAGTTCACCCCGCAGCGCGTCCACGATCACCAGGCGGCGGAGTCCGGGACCGCTCGCGGCGGCGTCCGCCAGGGCGGCCGCATCGAGGCTCGAGACGCCCGCGGCCGGGATTCCGGCGGCCAACGCGAACCCCTGGGCGGTGGCGAGGCCGATCCGGAGACCGGTGAACGAACCAGGCCCCCGGGTCGCGACCACCAGCGCGAGGTCGCGGGTTCCGAGTCCCGCCGGCGCCATGACGCGACGGATCGCCGGAAGGAGACTCCGCGAGTGTCGGTTCGAGGGTTCGAACGTCTCCACGGCGTCCACGGTCACGGCGTCACTCGGGCCGGCAAGTCCCAGGGCGACGCTGCCGAGGGTGCCCGTCGTGTCGAGGGCCAGCACCGGCCCGGAGATCGGTGCGGCCGGCACGGACTCGGGTTCCAGCTCTCGCAATGCGCGGGAAATCCTATTCGGAGCGCCGGCCTCCGGCCGGCATCGCACGGGAGCGCGAAAAAGTGCTCGTGGCGCGCCGTTTCGGCCAATCTGTGCTCCGCACCCCCTTCTCGCGCCGAATCGGTGGATCGGCGGCACCAGTCCGGCGAGCGAGCGCCACGCTGCTCGCGTTTGGGCCCGCGCCAGGTGCGAGGGCGAACTCGTGCGTTTCGCCTCCCTGCGGCCAGTCCTCCCGGTGGGGGCCGGCGATCCCGGCCGGAGGCCGGCGTTGTGCTCAACAGCCGGTGGTGAAACCCACGTGAGCGCCGAGGCCCCCACCGGGAGAACTGGGGGCGAGGCGCCCGGCTGACAAGGCGCGTGAGCGAGGAACACCGGGTGTATTCCGACCGAAACGCAACGCAGCGCGCCTCGCAGAGGCGCAATTCAGCCGGGATGCATCGCCCGTCGAACGCCGCGTGGGTTCTGCCACCGGCTGTTCACCCTTTCCGGTGCGGCCGACTCCGAGGCACAATCGCGCCGTGACCACGGCCCCGCGGCTCTTCCCGGAGGTTCAACCGCCGCCGGCCGGGACCGCTCCCCGTACGCGGCCCCCGAAGCCGAAAGGACGCGGCGTCTCGCCCGCGATGCGGCAGTACCTCGACCTCAAGCGGGAAGCCGGAGACGCCATGCTGTTCTTCCGCATGGGTGACTTCTACGAGGTGTTCTTCGAGGACGCCCGGCAGGCGGGCGAACTCCTCGGGATTGCGGTCACGTCCCGGCAGAACGACGCCGAGGGGAAGGCGATCCCGATGGCGGGGGTTCCTTACCACGCCGCCGAGGGCTACATCGCCCGTCTCGTCCGCGCCGGGGTCCGGGTCGCGGTCTGCGAACAGGTGGAGCCGCCCGGCCTCTCCAAGGGACCGGTCCGGCGGGAGATCGTGCGGGTCGCCACTCCGTCGACGTATCTCGACCCGGCCTACCTGGCGGGGTCGGAAGCCGCCTACCTGATGGTGGTGGCCGAGTCCGGAACCCGGAGCAACCCCCGGCTGGGGGCGGCGTGGGTCGATCTTTCCACCGGGGAATTCAGCGCCGCGGAGTTCTCCGGCGACAGCCGGCAGCGCGAGTGCGCCGAGGCAATGGCCGGCTTCCGCCCCCGCGAACTGCTGATGGCGGAGAGCGCCCCGCCCCGGGACCTCTTGCCGGTGCTGGGAGATCTCCCGCTGCTCACGGTGCGCCCCGACCTGTGGTTCGAGTTCGAGCACGCCCGCGACACCCTGCGCCGCCACTTCGGGACACTCTCGCTCGAATCGTTCGGCATCGAGGAGACCCCGGCCGCCGTCGCGGCGGCGGGGGCCGCGATCAGCTACCTGGCCGAGACCCAGCGGGGCCAGCTTCACCACATCGGCAGCCTCAAGCGTCTGGACACTTCCGGGCGGATGCAGATCGACCACCTGACCCAGCGGAACCTGGAACTCTTCCGGTCGCTGTCCGCCGAGTCGGGCGCGCCGCGCGGCGCCACCCTCGTCGAGACCCTCGACCGGACGGCCACCGCGATGGGCGCCCGCCTGCTGCGGCGGCGCCTCGCCCACCCGCTGCTCGATCCGGAGCGGATCCGGGACCGCCATCTCGCGGTGGAAGCGTTCACCCGTGACCGGAAGCTGCGGCAGGACGTCGCCGGAGCCCTCGCCGGCGCCCCCGACCTCGAGCGGCTCGCCTCCCGCGTGGCGCTCCGGATCGCCGGCCCCCGCGAATACCTCCGGGTCGCCGACGGACTCCGGACCGGTTCCGCGGTGCGGACCGCGCTCCAGGCCGCCGGCCCGCCCACGCTGCGGGACATCGGGGGCCGGATCCGGGAACTGCCCGAGGTGCTCGAACGGATCCAGGAGACGGTCTCGCCGGAGGCCCCGGTGCTGGCGCGGGACGGCGGCGTGATCCGGGAGGGGTTCTCTCCGGAGCTCGACGAACTGCGGCGACTCCGCTTCCACGGCCGCGAGTGCATCCGCAACATGGAGACCAGCGAAAAGCAGCGCACCAGGATCACCACCCTCCGAATCAAGCACAACCAGGTCTTCGGCTACACGATCGAGGTCCCCAAGGCGCAGGCCGGCCGGGTTCCGTCCGACTACGTGCGCCGGCAGACCCTGGTGGGCGCGGAACGCTACGTCACGGAGGAGTTGAAGGAGTTCGAGGCGCGGGTGGCGCAGGCCGACGAGAAGATCGCCGAACTCGAGTCCTCGCTCTTCCGTGCCCTCGAGGACGACGTCGGGGACGCCGCCCGCGAGATCCTGGACATGGCGGGCGCGCTCGCGGAGGCGGACGTCGCCGCGGGTCTCGCGCAGACCGCAGTCACCCATCGCTACGTGAAGCCCGAGATGCACGACGGATTCGGAATCGAGGTGCGCGGTGGGAGACACCCGGTGGTCGAAGCCCTGTCCGACGAAGAGTTCGTCCCCAATGACCTCGACCTCGGCGATGACCGGTTCCTGATGATCCTGACCGGGCCCAACATGGGCGGGAAGTCCACCTTCCTGCGTCAGACGGCGCTCCACGCGGTGATGGCGCAGATGGGCTCCTTCGTTCCGGCGGAATCCGCCCGCCTTCCCGTGGTGGACCGGGTGTTCGCGCGCGTCGGGGCGTCCGACGACCTCTCGCGCGGCCGGTCCACGTTCCTCACCGAAATGGAGGAAACGGCCTACATCCTCCACCACGCCACGACCCGCAGCCTCGTGCTGCTCGACGAGGTCGGCCGTGGCACCGCGACCTACGACGGCCTCTCGCTGGCCTGGGCCATCGTCGAGCACATCGCCCGCGACCCCGGACTGCGGATGAAGACGCTCTTTGCCACCCACTACCACGAGCTCACCGCGCTGGCGAGCGCCGAGGACGGCGTCGTCAACTTCCACGTCGAGGCGCGGGAGCATCAGAACGAGATCGTTTTCCTGCACCGGGTGGCGCCCGGGGGAACGAACCGCAGCTACGGCATCCAGGTGGCGCGCCTCGCCGGGGTCCCGCGCTCGGTGGTGCAGCGGGCCCACGAGGTTCTCGAGGGTCTCACCGGGGGGCTCGACGGACGAGGGGCGCGGCTGCCGGCGCCCGAACCCGGTGGGCCCTACTCCCTGCTCGAACCGGCCGACAGTCAGGTGGCCGAAGCGCTTCGAGGCTGTGATCCGGACAGTCTCACCCCTCGCGAGGCGCTCGATCTCCTTTACCGTCTGCGGCGGCAACTCGATCCGGCGGGACCTTCAGCCGGCCGCGAATCGGAGCCCGGGGAGCTCTGAGCGCTGCGTCTCAAGAGGACGGCCCACGCCCATACACTCCCGGGCACTGTTTTGCTGACGCGTTCGCGCCGCCCGCTGACTCCCTTCGCCCTTGCCGCGGCAGTGGCTCTGCTCTCCGCGTGCGCAGAGGACCGGCCGCGCCCCCTGGCCCTCGCGACTGGGACCACGGCGGGCGTCTACTACCCGCTCGGGGGCGCGATGGCGAGCCGCTGGACGCGTGACCTCTCCGGAATCGTGGTCAAGGCGGAGGTCAGTGCCGGTTCGGTGACGAACCTGATTCAGGTCGCCAAGGGCGAGAGCGACATCGGCTTCGGCCAGGCGGACGCGGTCGCCGACGCGTTCCGGGGCACGGGTCGCTTCCCGGAGCCGCTCCCGCTGGCGGTCCTCGGCCGGATCTATCCGAACATCGTCCACCTCTTGAGCGTCGAAGGCCGCGACGTGCGTGCGGTGCCCGACCTGCGGGGGAAACGGGTGTCGCTCGGGCCCCCGGGGTCCGGGAACGAAGTGACCGCCCGCAACGTGCTGCGCGCGGTGGGGATCGCCGAAGACGAATTCCGGGTACGCCAGATGAACTACAACCAGAGCATTAACGGACTCAAGGACGGAACCGTGGACGCGGTGTTTCTGGCCGCGGGCCTGGGAGTCTCTTCGGTGATTGAACTGGGGCTCACCCGCGACCTGGTGCTGGTGCCGTTCACCCCCGCGGAGATCGCCGCCGTCGAGGCGGCCAACAGCGCCTACCGGGGAATCGAGGTCCCGCCCGGGGTCTACCGCGGGGTCGACGTTCCGACCCTGGCTCCGTCGCTGTGGAACATCCTCTTCGTCCATCGCGATCTGCCGGCCGACCTCGCGAAACGGCTCACCGAATCGGTGCTGGCGGGCCGCGACGAGTTCCGGTCGGTCACCCGGAACGCGGACTTCATCGAGATCGAGAGTCTCGGGGACATCGGGAGTCTCCCGCTCCATCCGGGGGCGCGAGCCTTCTATGAGGAAGCGCGGGCGCGGGATGGCGGAGCGCCGGGGAGTCTCCCCTGAAGAGCCCTCCCGGTCCCGCCGGGGCCGCCCGGCTTCCGGAAGAGCCCCGGCCCGCCCTGTCCCTCCCGGTGCTGTTGACCGGAGCCGCCCTCTCTCTCTTCCAGCTCTGGCAGGCCGTCTTCGGCACCCTCGGGGCCACCTGGATGCGGCCCATCCATCTGACCTGGATTCTCGCCCTCGGTTTTCTGGCCAGCGCGGCCGGCAGTTCCCGGCGGGCGCGCGCCGCCGACCTCCTGCTGGCCGGGCTTTCGGTGGCTGCCGGGATCATGGTCATCCGTTTCGACCGGCAGGGGATCGACCACATCCTCTACGGACTGGACGCGGCCGACCTGGCCGCCGGCGTCGCGCTGATCGCGCTGTTGCTCGAGGCCACCCGCCGGCGGGTGGGGGTGGTGATGACCTCGGTGGTCGTCGTCTTCCTCGCCTACAACGCCTTCGGCGCCTCGCTCCCAGGCATCCTCGCCCACCGCGGCTTCGAACTCGAGCGGATCGTCCGTTTCGAGGTCTTCACCGGGGCGGGGCTCTTCGGCCTTCCGATCGGGGTGGCGAGCAGCACGGTGTTCGTCTTCGTCCTGTTCGGAGCCTTGCTCGAGTGCACGGGCGGCGGCCGCTTCTTCATCAACCTGGCCTTCGCCGCCGCCGGGCGGGCGCGAGGCGGGCCAGCGAAGGCAGCGGTGGTGGCCTCGGCGGCGCTCGGCTCGGTTTCCGGCTCCGCCATCGCCAACACCGTGACCACCGGAGCGCTGACCATCCCGATGATGAAGCGCCTCGGCTTCTCGCGAGAGGAGGCCGGCGGCATCGAGGCCGCCGCCTCCACCGGAGGTCAGTTGATGCCGCCGATCATGGGAGCGGGCGCGTTCCTGATGGCGGAACTCACGAACACTCCGTATCCGCGGATCGTCCTCGTATCGCTCCTCCCGGCGGTCCTGTTCTTCGCGGGGACCCTCTTCTTCGTCCACGGACTCGCAGTCCGGCGGGGCATCGAGGCCATGCCCTCGCGGCCGCGAATCCTCGCCACGCTCGCCGAGGGGGCCCACTTCCTGGCCGCCGTCGCCGTCGTCGTGGCGCTCCTCCTCATGAACTACTCCCCACCCCTGGTGGGCGCCGCGGGATGCCTCGCCGTCGTCGTGACCGGCGCCCTCCGCCGCCGCACCCGGGTGGGGCCCCGGCAGCTGCTCGACGGGCTGGCGCGGGGCGCCGTGACCGCGGCCCCGGTGTCCCTCGCCTGCGCGGCGGCGGGGATCGTCGTCGGGGTGATCGGACAGACCGGAGTCGGACTGCAGTTCGCCGAACTCCTGCTCAGCGCCTCACAGGGGGCCCTCCTCCCCGCCCTCGGGTTGTCCGCGCTGGTCGCGCTGGTGCTCGGGATGGGCCTTCCGGTGACCGCCGCCTACATCGTGGTCGCGGTGGTCGCGGCGCCCGCGCTCACCGGGCTCGGGGTGCCGCTGCTCACGGCCCACCTCATTCTCTTCTGGCTCTCGCAGACATCCAACGTGACCCCTCCCATCGCGCTCGCGGCCTTCGCCGGAGCGGGCGTGGCGGGCGGCCGGCCCATGCCGACCGCCTTCCAGGCGGTGCGGCTGGCCGCCGGACTCTTCATGGTGCCGCTACTCATGGCCTACACCCCGCTGCTTCCGGGTGCCGGGGAGCCCCTGGGCCCGGCGCAAGGCGTGGCCTTCGTCGGCGGCCTCGTCGCCATGGCGGCGGTAGCGCTCGCGCTCTACGGGCACGGCGTTCGCGCCGTCTCCTGGCCCGTCCGGCTGCTGCTGGCCGCGGGCGCGCTCCTCCTGCTCTTCCCGGATCCCCTGCTCCGCGTGGCCGGCGCCGGGCTGGCTGCGCTCGGTTTCCTCCCGCAGTTCCGGGGCCGCAGGTCGTGAGTGAGGACTCCTAGAGCAGGCGCACGCGCCACAGATACTGGAGCGAGGTGATCACCGTGAGGGTCACCATCGCCGCCAGCAACACCGGGGTGACGACACTGTCCAGCCCGAGCAGGTTCGCCGTCAGGAACCAGAAAAGCCCCACCACGTTGATCACGGTCGCGGCCTTGCCGAGCCGGCTGGGGGTGAAGTTGCGGCGTTCGACCGCCAGGTTGTAGGCCCCGGCCACGAACAGGATCGTGGCGTCCCGGGACAGCACCAGGATCGCGACCCAGGCCGGGATGCGCACCGAGACCGCCTCGATGGGCGCGGCCAGGGTCACCACCGCCGACACGATCAGCACCTTGTCGGCGAGAGGATCGAGGAGCGCGCCGAGGTCGCTGTTCTCTCCGAGGCGGCGGGCGAGCGCCCCGTCCATCATGTCGGTGATGCCGGCCAGCACGAGCGCCCCCAGGGCGAGCCCGAAGCGCCCGTAGAGGATGCAGATGACGACCACCGGGGCCAGGAGCAGCCGGAGAACGGTGAGCTGATTGGCGATCGTCATCGGAGGAGGGGGCGCTCAGGAGCGCAGCCGGATCAGGGGAATATCCCGAGTTCCTCGTAGGAGCGGCGGATCTTTTCGAGCGCCACCACGTAGGCCGCGGTCCGCAGGGTGCCGCATTCCGGGAACCGCTCGCGCGCGCCCCGGATCTCGTCGTAGGCGCCCGACATCTTCTCTTCGAGTCCGCTCACCACGAGTTCCTTCTCATCGGACTGGGTGACCAGGTTCTGCCGCATCTCCATGCTCAGCCGCTTGCCCGAGAGCGTCTCCGCCGCATTCAGCAACGCGTTCGTGTTGGCGATTTCGAGCCGCTTTTCGAGCAGCCCGAAGCGCATGTGGGAGAGATTCCGCGCCCACTCGAAATAGGAGACCACCACCCCGCCGGCGTTCAGGTACACGTCGGGAATCACCGGGATGCCACGTTCCCGGAGGATGCGGTCGCCTTCCGGAGTCGTGGGTCCGTTCGCCGCTTCGGCGACGAGCTTCGCACCCACCAGCGGGGCGGTCTCGCCGTGGATCACGTTCTCCACCGCTGCGGGGATCAGGACGTCGCATTCCACGCTCAGGATCGCTTCGGGAGGCAGTTCTTCCTCGGCGTCGGGGAATCCCCTGATCGTGCCGTGTTCCCGCCGCCACTCCAGGAGGTCCGCCACCGAGATACCCGCCCCGGAGCGCGCCACGATGGTGACGTCCCACTCGCCGATGGCGATCACCCTCGCGCCGCGCCGGACGAGGATGTCGGCCGTGTGGAAACCGACGTTCCCGAACCCCTGGATCGCGACGCGCTTGCCCGGCAGGCCGCGGCTGAGCCCGGCGCCGGGAAAGTCCTCGACGAATTCGAGGCCGCGGGCGAGGCCGAGCACGACCCCGCGCCCGGTGGCGTCCTCGCGCCCGCGAATGCCGCCCTGGGTGACGGGCTTGCCGGTCACGCTGGCGAAGTTGTCGATCCCGCCCGGGTGCATCGCGTCGTAGGTGTCCGCGATCCAGGCCATCTCGCGCGCTCCCGTCCCGAGGTCGGGCGCCGGGACGTTGACTCCGGGGCCGATGAAGTTCTTGCGGATCAGCTCCGCCGTGTAGCGGCGGGTGATGCGTTCCACCTGCTCCGCGCTGTAGCGCCGCGGATCGAAGGCGATGCCGCCCTTGGAACCGCCGAAGGGCACGTTCACGATCGCGCACTTGTAGGTCATCAGCGCCGAAAGGGCGCTGATCTCCTGCTGGTTCACCAGCGGGCTGTAGCGGATCCCCCCCTTCAGGGGATGCCGGTGATGGCTGTGCTCCGCCCGCCAGCCGGAGAAGACTTCCACCCGCTCCCCGAACTTGACCGGGAACCGCGTGTAGTAGATCGAATCCGTGACGCAGATCTGCTGGAGGAGTCCCTCCGGAAGCTGGAGCGCGCGCGCCGCCTCGTGGACGAGAACGTGAACGCTCCGCTCGAGGTTCAGGTCGGACGCGCCGTTTGCCCTCATGCACCGGGATCGTAGAGCAGTTTCGCCGGCGTTCCGGCCGCCTCCGGGGGAAGGTCCAGGAATTCCGCGAGCGCCGCCTCGCACACGCCGGGCTCCCGGAGGCACGGCCGTCCGTGGGTCGCGCCCTCTACGACGACCAGCCGGCTGCCCGGATGACCGTTCGCCCGGAAGACGGCGGTCTGCGCCTCGAGCGGCGCTCTCCGGTCCTCGTCGCCGGCAATCACCAGCACCGGGACCCCCGCCTCCCCGAGCTGCGCGGAGAACCGCTCCACATCCATCTCCCGCGGGTCGAAACCGGCGGTGAGCTCGAGCCCGAGCAGGGTCAGGTCCCCGGCCGGAAAAGGGGGCAGACGCACCAGGAGGGCCGCATAGCGATCGACCACCTCGGGGACGTTCTTGAAGGTGCTGTCGAGCACGACTCCTCGGACGTCGGCCACCATCGCGGCGCCCGCGCGCCCCGCCGCCGCTCCGCCCATCGAGACTCCGAGGAGATAGAGGCGGTTCTCCGGAAACTCCTGCCGGAGGAAACGGGCCCCCGCCATCACGTCGAGCCCTTCCAGAAAACCGAGGCTGGTGCGGGTTCCGCCGCTGTCGCCGTGACGTCTGAGGTCCAGGGTCAGGGCATGGCACCCGCGCGCCGCCAGGTACGCTGCGCGGCCCAGCACCTCGCGGCGCGACCGGAAGAGGCCGTGGGCGAGCACCACGGAACATCCGGTGGGACGGCTGGCCCTGAGGAGCCAGGACGCGATCCGCACTCCGTCGTCGCTCCGGAGCAGGACCGTCCGGTAGGAGAGTCCGTAGTCCCCGGGCGTCGCCCGGTCCTCGAGGTCCTGGGGACGCGTCCCCGAAAAACTGGCGAGCATCACCCCCACCGCCGTGGGGAGGGACAGGGCGGCCAGCAGGAGCGCAACCGCCAGCCCGCCCAGGATCCGCCGCGCCCTCCGGCGGCGATTCCCGGCGGGGGTCATCCGTTCGCGGACGCCGTCCCCGCCGCGGACCCCGGCTCCGGGACCCGCGTGATCAGCACCAGCGCGAGGAGGCCGAGACCGGCCATCAGCCAGCAGACCGGTTCGAACCCGTAGGGATACAGCAGCCCTCCGGCGGCGACCGCCGCCGCGATACCGAGCTGCGAGAACACGTTCGAAAACCCCAGGAAACCGGCGCGGCGGTTCCTCGGCACAAGCTCGCTGCGGAGAGCGGTAAACGCCGCAATCCGGGCCACGGCGAGACACCCGAAGAGGAGCAGGGCCACGACCAGCGGGGTACTCGAGAGCCACGGCAGGACTGGAGTCATGGCCGCCACGACCCCGGAAGTCAGCACGGTGAAACGGCGTTTGCCCAGGCGGTCGGCAAGCGGACCGGCGATGAGTTGCGCGGCCATGATCGCCGCGCCGAGTCCCCCGTAGAGCACCCCCACCTGTTCCAGCGAAAACCCGCGCACCTCCTGCAGCCATCCCGAGGCATAGGCGGAAACCCCGACCAGGCTCCCCGACATGCAGAACGCGGCGAACGCCGCCGTCCGGTGGACCGGACTCCTCAGGAACTCGAGGTGGCCGGCCAACTGGCGGCCGAACGGTCCCCGGGTGTTCTCCCGCGACCCCCCTTCCGGGAGCGCGCCGAGCATCGCCAGCGTCAGGGCTGCGAGGAGCGCGAGCGCTGCATAGACGAGCGGGTGTCCGAAACGCGCGGCGGCGAAGGCCGCGCCGACCTGTCCCAGGATGGCGGCCCCCATCGCTCCCCCCATGAGGAAGGCCATCACCTTCCCACGCCGCTGGTACGGCACCAGGTCGGCGACCCACGCCACGGCAAGCGCCGCGATCGTGCCGCCGGCGAACCCGGCGGCGATCCGCGCCACCACGAAAGCGGCGTAACTCGGCGTCAGCGCGATCACGGCGGCAGCCGTCAACATCAGAGCGACGCCGAGGAGCAGGTAGGGGCGACGCCCCCGCGCGTCGGACAGGGGGCCCATGACCAGGGCCGCCGCCGCGGCCGCGAAGGAGTACGCCGAGATGGCGAGGCCGACGTCGGCAACCCCGACACCGAGGCCGGCGGCGAGCGCCGCGATCAGCGGGGTGACCACCTGCTGGTCGAGCAGCCCGAGCGCGATCACCGCGCCCAGCACCGCGCCCGGCCAGACGAACGAGGCGGTTTCCGGGCGGGTCGTCAAGGAGCGAAGCCTACTTTCCGCACGTTGGCCGCACGCCGAGAATCCCCGGCGCGACTCGCCCCGCATCCCCCGTTTCGGGCTCGAACTGCCGGGCCCGGCGACTCTCCCCTGACGTTTCCCCTTCCAAGCCTCTATATTCTCGCGCCTCCCGGAACCTCAGATGTCCGTTCTCGAACGCTTCGCATCGCCGATCAAGAGCCGCGACGTCGCGGTACGCCTCAAGGCGGTCCAGAAACACCCTCCCGAGGACACCGGCACCCTCGCGGATCTCGCGCGCTCCGATCCCGATGCCCGCGTCCGCAAGGAGGCGGTACGCCGTCTCGAAGCACCCCGGGTTCTGCTTGAGCTGACCGAAAGCGCCGGCGACGAGGCCGCCCGCCGCCTGGCGCGGTCCCGGGGCGAGGCGCTCCTGGTCAAGATCGCCGCCGACGACCGGGACGAGGACGAGTCGCGGCGGGCGCTCGGGCTGCTTGCCCCGCTGCGCGGCGTCGCCGAAGTGGCGTGCCGGGCCCACTTCGAGGCGATTCGCGCCGAGGCGCTCGCGCGGCTGACCGCGGTTCCCGCGGGAGAGGCGGACCGCGATGCGGCCCTCGCCACCGTGGCCGGAAGATCCGCGGAACCCGTCCTCCGGAGCCAGGCCCTCGACGCAATCGCCAGCCCGGACGGCCTCCTGCAGGTCGCCGTTTCGGCGGAGGACCGCGAGAGCGCCCAGGCCGCGGTCCGCCGCCTCGAGGATCCGGAACTGCTGCTCAGCGCGGCAACCGGCAGCAACTCGAAGAGCGTTCGCCGGCTGGCCCGGCGCCGGGCCGAGGAACGGCTGCCCCCGGATCATCCGGAGCGGGTGCAGTTGCGGGAGAAAACGCTCAGCAGCCTGCTCGAGCGCCTTGCCGAAGCCGATCCGGCCAGCCCGGCGCAGAGCGCAAGCCTGCTCGCGGAGGCCGACGCCGTGATCGCCTCCGGACCGGTGGCGGACGAACTCACCGCGCGGCTCGATGAGCTGCGGGGAGGCATCGAGGGCGGCGGACGCCGCGGCGAGAGTGCGGTTCGCCTCGCCTTTCCCGGGGAAGAGGCCCCGTCCGACGACGGGGAGCGCGCGCCTGCCGAGCCGAGCGCGCCCCTGCCGGAGCCGCCGCCGGCGGTCGGGGAGATCCTCACCCGGCTGGAAGATGCCGAAGCGGTCCTGAGTCTGGCCGACGTGGAAGCTGCCGAGCGGGAGTGCCGGAAGCTGCTCGCGGGGACGGCGGGCGCCGAGACCGGCGGCGCCCGCCTACGCGCCGCTGCCGAAGCCGCGAAGGAACGGGCGCTCGAGCGGAAGAAGGCCCGCATCCGGGAGTTCCAGGTCGCCGAACTGGCGGATCATGCGGTTGCCCTGGCCAAGTCCCTCGGCGAGCGCCCCACCGGTCCCGAGATTGCCCAGGCCCGCCGGGAGCTCACGCGCCTCGGGCGCCGCTTCGACCGCCTGGAGCCACCCGACAGTCCCGACGCCGAGCGATTCCGAAACGCCGCCCGGAACGCCGAAACCGTGCTGGATACCGCCGAGTCGGCGCGCAAGGACCGGGTCCGCACGGCTGAGGAACGAATCGCCGCCCTGGAGGAGCGCCTCGCCTCGCTCGAATCGTCGGATCCGTTTCCGCTCGAAGCGGGGGAGGCCGCCCTTCGCGAACTCGGAGCGCTGAGAAACGACGCCTCGGTCTGGCGCCGGGTGGGGCCGGAACGGCAGACCCGTTTCCAGCGCCTCCAGGCCGCGCTCATGCCGCGGCTGCGGGAGGCCCGGGAAGTCCGCGAATGGCGTCACTGGTCCAATCTGGAAGAACAGGCGGAGCTCATTCGCCGGGCGCGGGCGCTCGCCGAGATCGAGGACCTCGAGCGCGTGGACCGCGAACTCGCCGCGCTCGAACGCGCCTGGCACAAGGCTCGCCACACCGGACGCGACCGGGGTCAGGAACTCTGGGAAGAGTGGGGCACGGTGCGGGAAGCCATCCTCGAACGGATCGGCCCCCTGCGGGAGGCCGCCGAGCGCGAACTCGGCGAAAAGCTGGACGGGCTCCGCGCGCTCGTCGAAAAGGCGGAGGAGATCGCCGAGAGCGCCGACGGCCGGCGGGCCGCCGAGATCCGCGCGCTGATGCCCGCGTGGCGCGAGCGCGCCAAGGGTATGGGCAAGCGCTCGGAGCGGCTCTGGAAGCGGTTCCGTGCCGCAAACGACCGGTATTTCACCGAACTCAAGGCGCTCAGGAAGAAGCGCTACGAGGAGTTCGCCGCCAACATCCCGATCCGCGAGGATCTGATCGGGCGGGCGAAGGCGCTGTTCGACCAGACCGACGCCGAGACCGTGCGGAACGCGGTTCGCGACCTGATGCGCGAGTGGAAGGAGTCGCCGCCCGTCCCCCGCAAGGAGGGCGACCGCCTCTGGGAGGACTTCCGGGGCGCCTGTGACGCGGCCCGGGACCGCTTTCGGGAAGCGGTGGGGAACGCGAAATCCGACACCGGCGCTTCCGAAACTGCCCCGCGAAGCGAAACCGACGCCGGCCTCCGCGCCCGCATCGCGGAACTCGCTGCCCAACCAGCCGAGGAGCAGCGCGACGCGGCCCTCTCGCTCTGGGAGGAGTACCGCCGGATCCGCCGCTCGGCCGACCGCCTCGCCCGCGAAACCGAAGGCGCCGTCTTCGGTTGCCTCCGGGAGGCGTTCGAGAAGGACCCCGACTCCTTCGTGGCAACGCGCCTCGACCAGGAGCAACTCGTTTCGCGGCTCGCGGAACTCCTGGCGGAGATGGAGGCGCTCGCAGCGCCCCGCGCCGCGGTTTCGTCGGAAGGTGGGGTCATCGACTTCGCGGAGCACCTGCAGCGCACCCTTCTCGCGGGAAAAGCCGCCGACCGGGGCGCCGCCCTCCGGGAAGACGCGCAGGCCGCGACCCGGATCCTGGAGCGCGCGCGGGCGGCGGGCCCGGCGCTGTCCGGCCCAGCAGCTGAGACGCTGAAGCGGATCGACGGGCTCGCCCGGGAGGTCATCGCGCGCGCGCCGGCACCGGACGAGGGACGAAACCGCGCCCGCCCGCGATTCCGCGAACGGCGCCCGCCCCGGCGTTAGCTCGGTTTTCCGGCGCGCGGCACGCAGGTGGCGGAGCGCGCGGCGCTGACCGTGGGCAAGGCGCGTACGGCTTGGACCCCCGCCCGGTTCTCGCGGTAGCGGCCTCCAGACCGGCGGTCCCAGCCGGCGCGCCGTCAGGCTCAGCAGCGGCGCCCTATCCGATTCTGAGGCGCAGCGCGTTGCCGACCACGGTCAACGAGGAGAGCGCCATGGCTGCGGCGGCCGCTTCGGGTGGCAGCAGCAGGCCGGTCGCCGGATAGAGGGCGCCGGCGGCGAGCGGGAGTGCGGCCACGTTGTAGATGAAGGCCCAGAACAAATTCTGGCGGATGATCCGGAGCGAACGGCGCGCGAGGCGCACCGCGACGCTCACCAGGCGCAGGTCCGGGCGCATCAGAGTCACTCCCGCGGCTTCCCGCGCGATCTCGGTACCCTGGGCAAGCGCGATTCCCACGTCGGCGCGGGCGAGCCCCGGAGCGTCGTTGATCCCGTCGCCGACCATCGCTACCGGGCCGTAGTGTTCGCGCAAACGGTCCACGGCGGCGAGCTTCTGGTCCGGGAGGAGTCCTCCCTCGACGTTCCGGACACCGATCTCCGAAGCGGTTGCCGCGACGGCCGCAGCTTCGTCGCCCGAGACCAGGGAAACCACAAGCCCATCGTCGTCGAGTCTCCGGACGAGGTCCGCCGCTTCCGGGCGGGGCCGGTCCCGGAACCCGATGCTCCCGGCGAACTCCCTCCGGCTGTGCGACTCCGAAATCACCCGCAGCCAGCCGGAAGCGCCGCTCCCCTGAGGATCGTCCGGGACCGTCAGGCCCCGCTCCCGGAGCAGACGCTCGCTGCCCACCCATGCGCTGGTCCCTCCGGCGAACGTGGCCGTGACCCCGCGTCCCGGAAGCGCCTCAAAGCGTTCCGGCGTCCGGAGTTCCACCCCTTCTCCACGGGCATGCGCGACGAGCGCCACGCCGAGCGGATGTTCGGAACCCTGTTCCGCCGAGGCCGCGAACCGGAGCAGTTCCTCTCGGGTCCAGCCTGGCGCGGGTTCCGCCGCCACGACCACGGGAGTCCCGGTCGTCACGGTTCCGGTCTTGTCCAGCGCCACCGCGCGCACCGCCGCCAGGGCCTCCAGCGCCCCGCCGGAGCGGAACAGGATTCCCTGCCGGGCGCTGCGCCCGGTCGCCACCAGCACCGCGATCGGCGCCGCCAGCCCGATGGCGCAGGGACAGGCCACCACCAGTACCGCCACCCCGCGGGCCAGCGCGAAGTCGAGCGCGCCGTCCGCGAGCAGCCAGGCGGCGGCGGTCAGGACGGCCGCCGCCATCACGGCGGGGACGAAGACCCCCGCCACCCGGTCCGCGGTGCGCTGGATGGGGATCTTCTCCGTCTGGGCCTTCCGGACCGCCGCCGCGATCCGGGACACCGTGCTGTCGGCGGCGGGACGGGTCACTTCGATCTCGGCGGCCCCGGTGAGGTTCATCGCCCCCGCCACGACCGGATCCGAAACGGTCCGTTCGACGGGCACGCTCTCCCCGGTCAGAAGCGACTCGTCCATCGCGGCCCCCCCGTGGACGACGCGGCCGTCGAGCGGCACCCGCTCTCCGGGGCGCACGCGAACGTGCTCGCCCCGGCGCACTTCCGCCACCGGCACGAGGCGCTCAACGCCGTCCCGCACCACGCGCGCGCGGTCGGGGGCGAAGGCCCACAGCTCGGTCAGGGCATCGGCGGCGCGGCCACGGGCGCGGTCCTCGAGCCAGCGGCCGAGGCGGACGATGGCCACGATGATCGCGGCGGTATCGAAGAACAGCATCCCCGCGCCGCCCGCCGCCAGCGCCACCACGGAGGAGGCGTACGCGGTCCCGGCGCCCAGCCCGATCAGGCTGTCCATGCCGAACGTCCAGTTGCGGAGCGAGGTCCCGAGAGCCTTGACGAAGGTCCAGCCGAAGATCAGGCAAACGGGAGTCGCCAGGGCGAACTGCGCGTAGCGCCCCGGGATGGAGGCCCCGAAGCCGCTCATCGCAACCGCCATCGCCGCGCCGGCGAGCGCCAGGGCCCCGGCAACGGGAAGGAACCCGTCCCGCCAACGGGAGCCGGCCGCAGCCTCCCCAGGCTCCGCGGCGGCGGCCGCCGAGGCCGTCTCCACCCGATACGGACCGGCGGATTCCACCGCGCCCGCAATCTCCGCCGCCAGGCCGGAGTTCACGGGCCGCGAGTCCGCGAGGCTCACCGAAAGGTCGCCAGTGAGCAGGCTCACCTCCGCTCGCTCGACCCCCGGAAGGTCCCCGACCGCCTTTTCGATGCTCGCGACGCAGCCAGCGCAGTGCATCCCGACCACCCGTGCCTCGAACCGGCCGTCCCCCACGGTCTCCCGTTCCCGCGTACGCGGCTCTGCAGCAGCATCCATGGCGTCGCCCGGAGTATAGGAACGGGCGGCGGTGCCGGGAGCTCCGGTCGATACCGGCCGAAGCTCCCGTCGATATACAGGGTCAGCGGAGACCCGAGCGGCCACACGGGGCGGAGCCTTCTCAGCCATACGCGTGGTGAGGGTGCACGGACATCCCGTAGTGCGCGGCGCAAAGCGGCGCGCGTGCCGGCTGAAGCCGGCGTTCCAAGCCGGCGCGTCGGCCTGGTCTAGTGCGAGTGGGCGTCCTCGTAGTGCTCGGCGAGCAGGTCCCTGCCGAAATCTCCGGTCAGGTCGCGCCACACGGAGTGGATGTGGTTCGCGCCGTTTTGGGTGTTGTCGTACTCGATGAGGAAGGTCGGGCCGTGAATCCGGTAGTAGTGCGGCTCGCCGGGCGCGGCGCTCCCGGCCCACGCGAAGTGGATGTCCTCGAGACCAGCCGCCGTGATCCGCTCGAACTCCTGTCGGGCCAGATCGAGCCGCATCCGGCCCAGGTAGACCTGGATCAGTTCGACAACCTTGTCGCACTGCTCGTCCGTCATGTTTCCGACCGCGATCCCAAGCGGTTCGCCGGGGTCGGCCACCCGATCCGTGCCGGTCAGGATGTCGGGCGGCGCGTCCGCGTCAAAGATGACCTTCTCGCGCGCCTCGCCGGCGAAGAGTGCGAGCAGCTCCCGTGCGACTGTCTGTTCCGCCGCGAGCACCTCGAGACCCGTGTGCCGGCCTTCGTCCACGATCGCCGGATTGCTGCCCATGAACGCGGGGGCCGCGACGATCTCGCCGCCCCTGAGGGTGACGTTGAGCGACAGGTGATGCCCCTCGACGCGCCAACCCCAGGGATCCGAGTCCGACGGCTCGTCGAAGACCGTGAAGTGGTAGCGGTCGGAATCGCGAATGTCGCGGCCTTCGCGCTCGTAGAGGATCTGCTCGAGGTACATGATGCCGAGCGCCTTGCTGATCCCGTCGTGGCTCAGCACGGTGCCGAGCAGGCGGTCGGCAAGCCGGCGCTGGGGAGGGGTGAAGTCCCCGTACGGCACGCCCTCCCGGTCCCGCGGTATGAAGTGCCAGTTGAGCCGTTCCTCGTCATCGAACGGGAAGGTCGCCCGGGCCCGCTGACCTTCGTCGAGCGACATCAGGAAGTGCCGCGCCCGATCGATCATCTCCTCGGCGACATCGGGGGCGGCAGCGCTCCAGCCAATCGACGCCGCGAGCGCCACACCCGCCAACAACAGGGCCCCGGCCTTGATCCTTTTCCTCATTCTCGGTCCCCTCCGGGGCCGATTCTACTTTCGGGAATCAGGCCGCGCTCCACGGCTACAATCGCGGGCCGTTTTGCCTGTCCGTCCGATCCTGCGTTACGGGGCTTCCACCCTCATGACCCCGTCCGAACCCATCGAGGACTTCAGCCGGAACTGGCAGGAACTGGTGGACGACATGGTGGCGACGATGTACGCCGCCCCCGGAGTCGGCCTCGCGGCGCCCCAGATCGGAGTGGCGGTCCGCCTGATGGTCATCGACATCACGGTCGGCGAAACGGACGGCGAGCTGATCGTGATGGCGAATCCGGAGATCCTCGAATCCGAGGGGCGCCAGTCCGAAGAGGAAGGATGCCTCTCGGTGCCGGGGTATTCGGGAGTGACCCGCCGGGCCCAGTGGGTCCGCGTCCGCGGCCAGCGTCTAGACGGTTCACACTACGAGATGGAGGGAGAAGGACTGCTGGCGCGAGCGTTCGCCCACGAGGTGGATCACCTCAATGGCCGCCTCTTTCTGGATCGGCTCGGAGTCCTCAAGCGGGATCTCATCGTTCGCAAGCTGCGCCGCCGCATGCGGCGGGGCGACTGGTAGCGGCCGGCGAGCCTGTGGAAGGCCTCCGCGTGGTCTTCCTGGGGACCTCCGCCTTTGCTGTGCCGGTGCTCTCCGCGCTGCACGCCCGGCACCAGGTACTCGCGGCGGTGACCCAGCCCGACCGGCCCGCGGGCCGGAGCCACCGCCCGCGCCGCAGCCGGATCCACCATCTGGCGCTGGAACTCGGCATCCCGGTCCGGCAACCGGAACGGATCCGGCGCCGGAGCGCCTGGGAGGCGATCGCGGACCTCGCGCCCGATGTCCTCGCCGTCGCCGACTACGGCCAGATCCTTCCCGCCCGCCTGCTCGCCGCTCCCCGGCTGGGGGCCGTAAACGTCCACGCCTCGCTGCTGCCCGAACTCCGCGGCGCCGCCCCGGCGATCTGGGCGGTCGCCCGGGGCTACCGGCGAACCGGCGTCACGACGATGCTCATGGACGCCGGACTCGACACCGGACCGATCCTTCTCCAACGGGAAACCGGAATCGCCGACGCCGAAACCGCGGGCGAACTCCTGGGCCGGCTCGCTCCCCTGGGAGCCGAACTCCTGATCGAGACCCTGTCGGGGCTCGCCGCCGGACGGATCGCGCCGCGGCGCCAGGACGACGACGCGGCGACGCTCGCGCCCCGCGTCCGCAAGAGCGATGCCGCCCTCGACTGGGAACTGGAGGCTCCCGCGCTGGTCAACCGGGTGCGCGCCTTCTCCCCCGCCCCGGTGGCCTTCACGGCGGTACGGGAAGGGACTGCGGGGGCGGGCGCCCCACTCCGGATCCACCGCGCCGAGGCCGCAGACGGTCCACGGGAGCCGGACCAGCCCCCGGGATCCTTCCGAGTCTCCGGCAACCGGCGCGCGCGCCGCCTCGTCGTGGTCTGCGGCGGCGGCACCGCGCTGCTGCCCCTCGAGGTCCAGGCCGCGGGACGCCGCCGGCTCCCCATCACCGAGTTCCTGCAAGGGAGCGCCGTCCCCCCCGCCGGCCGTTTCGCGAGCGCCGCCGAGGCGGCCGGGCTGACGGAGAACGGATAGCGATGCGCACCCGGCTCCGACGCGCGGCGTTCTTCCTCGCCGCAGCCCTGGGGATTCTGGCCGCCATCTACGGCGTGCTGGTCCTGGTGGCGAGCACGCGGCCTCCCCGGCCGGTGCATGACTTCTTCACCGCGCCGGTCCGGAACGTCGCTCACCGGGGAGGCGGCATGCTGGCGCCCGAGGCCACCCTGGCGGCGTTCGCGGCGGCGGCCCGGGCGGGAGCGGACGTCCTCGAAATGGACGTCCGGCTGAGCGCCGACGGCGCGCTCGTGGTGATCCACGACACCACCGTGGACCGCACCACGGACGGGAGCGGTGCGGTCGCGGAACTGCGCCTCGAGGAGCTGCGCTCACTGAACGCCGGTCACCGTTTTCGGGCGCCGGACGGGGACTTTCCCTATCGCGCGGAGCGCCTCGCCGTACCGACCTTCGAGGAAGTCCAGGCCGCCCATCCGGACCTTCCTTTCGTCGTGGAGATGAAGACCCTGGAGACTGCGGAACCGCTCTGCCAGGCGATCCGGGAAGCCGGGCGGGAGGACCGGACCCTGGTGGCGGCTTTCGGCGGCGAATCGCTGGAGCGCTTCCGAGGCGCCTGCCCCGCCGTCGCCACCGGAGGCTCGTTCGGAGAGGTCGTGGCCTTCCTCGCCTTGTCCCTCGGGCGTCTCGCGGGGCTCTACGACCCCCCGTTCGATGCGCTTCTCGTAAGCGAGATGAGCGGTCCCCTCCCGGTCGTGACCCCCGAGCTCCTGCGCTCCGCGCGCCAGGCCGGCCTTCCGGTGTTCGTCTGGACGGTGAACCAGGCCGAAGACATGCAGCGCCTGCTGGCGCTGGGAGTGGACGGCATCCTCACCGACGATCCGGCGACGCTCTCGGCCGTCGGCGCGACATCCCGCTGAAATGTCCGGAGCGCCCCGGAAGAAGACGGCACGGCGCGCCCGAGAACGACCCGCCCAACCCCCGCGCCCCGCTTCTCCCGCCCGGCGCGCCGCGTTCGCGGTCCTTCTGCGGCTCGAACCCACCCGGGACCGGCCGCGTCCGCCCCGCCCCGATGCCCTGATCGCCCGCCTGGAGGATGCCGACGGGCAACCCCCAGGCGACCGCGACCGGGCGCTCGCGAGAGAGCTCGTCTTCGGGGTGCTGCGCTGGAGGCGCTCCCTCGACTACGCCCTCGACACCTACTCGCGCCGGCCAGTCGGCAAACTCGATCTCCCGGTGCGCACCGCGCTTCGGCTCGGCCTCTACCAGCTTCGCTACCTGGACCGGGTCCCGGCCAGCGCCGCGGTCCACGAGTCCGTGTCCCTCGCCGCCGCTGCCGCGCGGCCCGGAGCGGCCGGGCTCGTCAACGCCGTCCTCCGCGCCTACCTCAGGGCGGACCATGCGTGGCCCCGCCCCGGCGGGGACCGGGACCTCTACCTGCGCGCCGGACTGTCGTATCCGGACTGGATCGTGGACCGCTGTCTCGGGCAGCTCGGAGCCGAGGGCGCCCGACGGAGGCTGGAAGCGGGCAACCGTTCGCCAACGGTCTTTGTGCGCGTCAGCCGGCGGCTGGCTCTCGACGAGGTCCGGGAGCGGCTCGGCGAGGAAGGCGTGAAGACGGAGCGTTTTCCGATCGCCCCCCGCTGTCTCCGGGTCACCAGCGGAAACCCTCAAGCTTCGTCGCTGTTCCGGGACGGCGCGATTCACATCCAGGATGCGGGATCGCAACTCGTGGCCTGGCTGCTTCCCGTGGACGGGGCCCGCCGCTGTCTCGACGCCTGCGCCGCTCCCGGAGGGAAAGCCTCCATCCTCGCCGGGCGGATCGAACCGCGGCCGCTGATCGCCGCCGACCTCCGGCCCGGCCGGGTGGACCTGTTGGACTCCACCGTCCGACGCCTCGCGGCAGACAACGTGCTGCGGCTCGCCGCCGACGCGGCCCGTCCTCCCTTCCCGGCGGGAACCTTCGACCGCATCCTCCTGGACGTTCCCTGCAGCGGACTCGGAACCCTGGCGCGGAATCCCGACATCAAGTGGAGCGCGTCTCCCGCACGCGTCCGGAAGCTTGCGGAGACCGCGGGCCGCATCGCCCGGGCGGCCGCGGATCTTCTCGCCCCCGGCGGCATGATGCTCTACTCGGCCTGCTCGCTCGAGCCGGAGGAAACGACCGGGACGGTCCACGGTCTGCTCTCCGAGGGCCCCGGCCTCCGGCAGGTCTCCCTCGCGGACCGCCTGCCGGAGGCCCTGGCGCCACTCGTCGACGACGACGGCGCACTCCAGGTGGCGCCGGAAGACCACGGGACCGACGGGTATTTCGCGGCGCTCCTGCAGCGTACGGACGCCTGAACCACCGGAACGCCCCGAGAGCACCGTCCGGGTCCGCCCGGTGGGGCCCGCCCTCCGCGGCCAACTACACTTCCGGCAGGTACGACTGGCTTGCGCAGTTTCCGGATCCGCTGGGCGCGCGGCGGGAAATCGTCCTCGTCACGGCTGTCGCGGAGTCTGTACTACCTCGTCATCGGATCGCTGCTCGGGGCCACCTTCGCCTTCGCCGCCGCGGCGACCTTCCTGGTGGCCTCCTCCGCCGCGGACCCCACCGTTCCGGATCTCACCGGCCTCGAAGTGGCGGCCGCCGAAGCCGTGCTCGGCAGCGTCGGGCTGCGGCTCGCGGAGGGCCAGGCCCGCTTCGACGACCACGTTCCGGAAGGCCGCATCGTCTTCCAGGAACCGTCACCGGGATCGTTCTTCAAGCGAGGCCGTTCCGTCCAGGTGTTCCGCAGCCTCGGGCCCACCCGGCGGGTCGTTCCGCGGCTCGAGGGCAGCACCCTTACCGAGGCCCGGCGGCAACTCGAAGCGGCCGAACTCACCGTGGGACGGGTGGCCGAGGTGGAGAGCGACACCTATCTCGCCGGCCGGGTGATCGCCCAATCGCCCGTGGCTTACAGCGAGACGGTTCCCGACACCTCGGTCTCGGTGCTCCTCTCCGCCGGATCGGAACCGGAGTCCTTCGTGATGCCGGATTTCATCGGCCGTCGTTACGGGGAGATCGCCGACGACCTCAGCCGGAGCGCCGTCCGGGTGCGCGATGTGCGGAGCGTCCCCTACCGCGGGGTTCCGGCGGGCATCGTGGTGGACCAGGTACCCGCGGCGGGCGCCAAGGTGAGCCGTACCGACCGGATCGTGCTCACCCTGAGCCGGTAGAGTCGGGGATCGGGATGCGGCTCACCCCTTCGCTTCTCTCCGCCGACTTCACCCGTCTGGCGGAGGAGATCCGGACGGTGGAAGAGGCCGGGGCGCACGGGCTGCACCTCGACGTCATGGACGGGCACTACGTCCCCAACCTGACCTTCGGGCCGATGGTGGTCGCGGCGGTCCGGCGCTGCACGGACCTGCCGCTCGACGCCCACCTGATGATCGAGAACGCTCCGGAGCACATCGCGGCCTATGCGGACGCGGGCACCGACGCGATCGCGGTGCATCCCGAAGCCGTGCCCCATCTTCACAAGACGATTTCGGACCTCCGCTCGCTCGACGTCCGGCCCGGACTGGCCATCAACCCGCTCTCCCCGCTGGCATCGCTCGAGGAGGCGCTGGCGGCCGTGGACTACGTCGTCGTCATGTCGGTCAACCCGGGCTGGGGCGGGCAGCGCTTCATCGAAGGCAGCATGGACCGCGTCCGCCAGGTCCGGCGGCTCGCGGAGCGGCACAACCCGTCCCTCGAGATCGTGGTGGACGGCGGTATCAACGCCTCGCGGGTCGCGGCGGCCCGCGACGCGGGAGCCGACGTGCTGGTGGCGGGATCGGCGGTGTTCGGGGCCTCGGATCCGGCAGCGGCGGTCCGGGAGATGCTCGCGGCGTGACGGACTGCGCGGACGGGACCGCACCGTCCGCCGCTCCCACCCGCGTCTCGATCCGGGTCCGCTACGCGGAGACCGACCAGATGGGCGTCGGGTATCACGGTGCCTACCTGCCCTGGCTCGAGGTCGCGCGGACCCGTTGGCTACAGGAACACGCCCTGTCGTACCGAGAGCTGGAGGCGGGCGGCGTTCACCTGCCGGTCATCGAAGTGCGGTGCCGCTATCGGCATGCCACGCACTACGACGACGAGCTGATCGTCGAGGCCACCGCCTACCGGTACCGGCGTTCCGGCATCGGGTTCGAGTACCGCGTGGTGCGTGCCGCGGACGGCAAGCTGGTGGCGACCGCCGAGACCCGCCACGCGGCCGTGGGGCCCGATGGCCGCGCCCGCCGCCTGCCCTCGCCGGTCCGGGACGCCCTGGAACGAAGCGCGCCCGACGATGTTCCGGTCAAACGCTAGCATTTCGTCGGCTGCGGCCTTTCCGCTGTGTTCCATGGTTCCTGACCCCGCCGGTTCCGCCCGCCGGACCTTCCTGACCCCCGCCCTGGCGGGAGTCGTGCTGCTGGGTCTCGCGTGCAGCTCCGGGCCGCTGGCGGAGATCCCGACCGGAGCGCAGGCCGATCGGCGGCTGCTGGCGCTCGGGCAGCAGAGCCTCGAGGACCGCGACTGGGAGACGGCCCGCACCTGGTTTCGCCAGTTGCTCGACAGCTACCCGCGCAGCCAGTTCGCCGGGGACGCCCGCCTGGGAATCGCCGACACCTACAACAACCAGCGCGGCGCCCAGAACGCGCTGTTGGCGGCCACCGAGTACCGGGACTACCTGACCTTCTTCCCGAACCATCCGCGGGCGGACTACGCGCAGTTCCAGATCGCGTTCGGCCATTTCAAGCGGCGCCGCAGCGCGGACCGGGATCAGGAGGACACCGAACTCGCGGCGACCGAGTTCGAGAAGCTGCTCGAGCTGTACCCGAACTCCCGCTACGCCGAGGACGCACGCGTCCATCTCGTCGAGTGCAGGAACGACCTCGCCACCTCGGTGCTGCTCAAGGCCGAGTTCTACCAGGACCACCGGAACTGGTGCCGGGGCGCCATTCCCCGGCTGGAGGAGATCCTGGCGAACTACCCCGAATTCGACCGCCTCGCCGAGGTCCGCCACCGGTTGGGCCGGGCTCTCACCGAGTGCGGACGCGAGCAGGAAGCGCTGGTCCACTACCAGAAGATCGTCGAGGAGCACTCGGAGAGCCCCTACACGGAAGCGGCGCGCGAACGGATCCGCGAGATCCTCGCGCGAACCTGAGTCGTCAGCGTTTCGCCTCGCTGCGCTCGGCGATGCCGGCCGGAGGCCGGCGCTCCGAGCGGGACGGGTTCCGCAACTCCGACAGGCAGTCTCCCCGATGGACCAGGATCCTGAGCGCCGGCCGCCGGCCGGGAGCGGCAGCGGCGGCGATCAAGACATCACCCGCCACCAGGCCCTCGAGCAGCGTCTCTCCGCCACGTTCGACGTCCGCCATCGCGACCGCCACTCCGACGATGCGCCATCCCTGAATCTCGGACCGGTCGAGCCGGCGCTCCACGAGGCCTTCGAGCGCCGCCCCCGGCGCCGGCTCGAAGCCCAGGACATCCACCTGCCGGTGGCGTTTTTCCCCGTAGAGGAAGCCGCGGGACCCATCCAGACCGGCCACGGCGTCCGCGCCCAGGAACACCTCGGGCAGGGCGTGCACGAGGCGGCGCGGGACCGCGGGGTCAGCCAGAGAGCGCGACGCTCCGCGCTCCGGCGAAGTAGGAGAAGCCGGACCACGCGGTAAGGAAGGCGGCGATCCAGAGCCCCAACACCCCGAAGGGCGCCAGGACCTCGTAGAAGGCCCCCGCCAGGACAAGGAGGGCGGCGTACACCTGCGCGTGCATCTTGATCTTCCCGAGCAGATTGACCGGCACGCTGCTCCCCCGCTGGAGCGCCACCATCCGGAGCGCCGTCACCGCGAACTCCCGTCCCACGATCACGATCGCGACCCACGCCGGGCAGAGACCCCGAGCCACCAGGCAGATGAAGATCGTCGAAATGAAGAACTTGTCCGCGATCGGATCCAGCAGCGTCCCGAGCGCCGTGATCTGGTTCCGGCGGCGGGCGATGTGCCCGTCGAGCAGATCCGTCAGCGCCCCGCCGGCCACCAGACCGGCGCTCACCAGTTGCCAGCCGGGGAACGAAGCGAGCAGAGCCACCGCCACAAACGGCGTCAACAGAATCCGCAGTAGCGTGAGGCGGTTCGCCACGCTCATCTCCGGTACACGTTCGAAGGAGTTCTCCGCGCCTCGAGCGCGGACACCGGATGCTATCAGCAGCCAGCAGGGGGAGTATCCTGTCCGACTGTTCGATGAAGGCGGTCATTCTCATCGGGGGAAAGGCGTTACGGCTGCGTCCTCTCACCTTCCGCCGTCCCAAGGCCATCGTCCCGCTGCTTGCCCGCCCGTTCCTCGCAACCCAGTTCGAGCTGCTCCGCCGGGCCGGAATCACCGACATCGTTCTCGCTCTGGCGTCGCTCCCCCGGCGGATCGAAGCCACCTTCGGTGACGGGAACGCGTTCGGTGTTTCCCTCAGGTACTCGGTGGAACCGAAGCCACTCGGTACGGGCGGCGCCATCGGACACGCGAAGTCGCTGTTCTCCGAGCCCTTCGTGTGCCTGAACGGCGACTCGCTGACCGACCTCGACATCCGGGCGCTCGTCGGGACCCACGAGTCAGCCGGCGCCACGCTCACGCTCGCGCTGACCCCGGTCGACGACGCGTCGCCCTACGGGCTGGTCCGGACCCGGGCGTCCCGGGCCGGCGGGCCACGCCACGTCCTCAGCTTCAGCGAGAAGCCGGATTCGCCGGAGCCGGGCGAGGTCAGCGTCGGCGCCTACGTCATGGATCCGGCCATCTTCGATTTCATCCCGGACCGGGGCGTGTGTTCGCTGGAACACGAGGTCTTCCCGGCGGTGGTCGCGGCCGGCGCTCCGGTCGCGGCGCACCGGCACGAGGGCTACTTCACGGACATCGGCGTTCCCTCGCGCTACCGGCAGGCTCACCGCGACGCTCTGGACGGCAAGATACGGATTCCGGGAGTGGGGCGGCCCAACCCGGGTGGAGTCATCGTGGACGAAACCGCCTCCGTCCACCCGCGCGCCCGCCTCGTCGGCCCCTCCCTGGTGGGACCCGAAGCACAGGTTCGCGAGGAGGCCGAAATCGGTCCCTACGCGGTGCTTGGGCGCCACGTGCGGGTCGAGAGGGGCGCGCGGGTGAAGGACTCGATCCTGTGGGCGCACACTCGCGTCAGCGAGGACGCCTCCGTTTCGGGAGCGATTGTGGGAGTCAGCAGTTTCATCGGGCCGGGGGCCCGCCTCTCGGGTGCGGTCCTCGGCGACAAGAGCACCGTCGCCGCCCACAGCACCGTTCCATGGCTCGACGACTGAGCGCCGGCGAAGCCGGGCTCTTCAAGGCCTACGACATCCGCGGAGCGGCGCCGGCGCCGCTGTCTCCCGAACTGGCCTGGCGCGCCGGCCGCGCGTTCGCGACCTGGCTCGGGGGTGGGCGAATCGGCATCGCCCGCGACGCCCGGCTCACCAGCCCGGCGCTCGCCGGGGCGTTCGCCGCCGGCCTCGAGGGGCCGAACGTCGAAATCCTCGACTACGGGATGTTGCCGACCGACGCGATGTGGTTCGCAGTCCGGCATGACCGTCTGGACGGCGGGGCGGTGATCACGGCCTCGCACAATCCTCCCGGTGACAACGGCATCAAGCTCGTCGAACGCGACGCGGCGCCCGTGTTCCAGGAAAACGGCCTGCCGGAAGTACGCCGGCTGGTGGACGAGGTTCCCGATCCGCCGGACAACCCGCCGCCCGCCCCGGAAACCGGGCCGCCGCGTGAGATCGCCGAACAGTACCGGGCGTTTCTTATGAGCGTCGTGGACTTTCGCTCCCTGCCGGCGCTGCGCGTGGTGCTCGACGCCGGCCACGGTATGGGGGGACTCATGGCGGCGGAGGTCTTCTCCACGGTTCCCGGCGAGTTTGTCGCCGTGGAGTTCCGGCCCGACGGCACCTTCCCGAGCCGCGGCGCCAACCCGCTCGATCCCCGAAACCGGGAGCCCCTCGTACGCCGGGTCCTCGAAGAGGGCGCCGACTTCGGCGTCTTGTGGGATGGGGATGCGGATCGGTGTGTCTTCGTGGATGACCAGGGGCTGCACATCCCGGGGGACTTCGCGACGGCCCTGCTGGCGCCGGCCGAGATCGCCAAGGAACCGGGCACTCCGATCGTCTTCGACCTGCGCTCCTCGCGGGCGGTGCCGGACGAAGTCACCCGGGCGGGCGGCCTGCCGCGCGCCGGCCGCGTGGGGCACGCCTATCTGAAGCGGCGGATGCGGCAGGAAGACGCGAGATTCGGCGGCGAGCTCAGCGGTCACTTCTTCTTTCGGGCCGCCGGCTACGCGGACAACGCCCTGCTTCCCATCCTGCTGATGATCGAGAGGATCCGGGACTCGGGAAGGCCGCTCTCCGAGTTGGCGGGCGAGCTGCGCCGGCGCTACTTCACGGTAGACGAGGAGAGCCGGGTGGTTCCCGATCCGGCCGCCGCCTTCCGCATGGTGCGCGAGAGCTTTCCGGGCGGGAAGGTGAGCACGCTCGACGGACTCACGATCGATTTTCCGGATTGGCGCTTCACCCTCCGGCCGTCCAACACCGAACCGGTGATGCGGTTGACCCTGGAGGCGTATCGCGAGGAACTGGCGGAAACCCGCCGCAACGAACTCCTGGCGATGCTCGAGAGCCTCCGCTGAAACTCCCGCGCGGGCGGGCGGAAAGGGTTACTTCAGGAGCGGCACGACTCCGACGACGAATCCGACGATGACCGCCGTCTGCGCCAGCATCGCCCCGAACATCCACTTGAGGAGCCGCGCCTCGAGGATTGCCATATCCGCTTTGGTGGCGAAGCCGGCCAAGTCCTCTTTGGTGGCAAAGCCGGCCATGGTCTCGCGCATGTGCCGGAGTTCCTCCAGCACCGGCTGCAGGCTGCCGGCAACAGTCTCCGAAGTCATGGCGTATATCCGCTGATCCGCAGTATGGGCCACTGCCGCATCCCATCCGCGCTCCACGAGCAGATGGAAGAGCGTGCCTTCCCGAGCCGGTTTCTCGGATGGCGCGGGGGCTGAGGGTTGCGGCGGGGGCTGGGTGGGCATCGAGCGCTCCTCTGACGGATGGAGAGGGAGACCCGGTGTCTTCCTCTACTTACCCAGACGTAATCCCGACCGTTTCTTCTCATTTCGGCGTGCAATGTGGAAAAGTCGAAGCGAACGTGCGCTTTCCCGGCCCGCCGACCCCGTCGTTGCCCCGGTTTTCGCCGATGTGATGAGTCGCCGAAGAGTAGAATCCCCGGCCCCGGGCGGGCGTATCTCAGTTGGCAGAGTACGAGCTTCCCAAGCTCGGTGTCGCGGGTTCGAGCCCCGTCGCCCGCTCCATCCTGTTTCCTTGTTCCGTTCCGTCCCATGGCCATATTCCGTCGCACCCATGAAGAAGAGGCATTCATGACCGAAGCGCCTCCCGCCCCCGAACGGGGCGCCCGCTCGACCTGGATCGGGCAGGACACCCTGGTCGAAGGCAAGATCACGACCCGGGAGGACATCTGCATCCAGGGGCGTCTGAAGGGGTCCGTGGAAAGCACCGCCGCGGTGCTGATTCCGGAGGGGGGCCAGGTCGAGGCCGACATCCTCGCCCGGAACGTGACCATTCATGGCCGGGTGACCGGCGACGTGGAGGCAGTCGAGAAGGCGGAAATCGGGGCGTCGGGAGTCCTTACCGGGGGAATCCTGGCCGCCACCGTGGTCGTCCATGCGGGAGCCACTTTCGAGGGAACGGTCCGGACTCGCAGCAAGCCGGAACCGAAACCCGAGAAGAAGACCCCGAAGGACGAGACGGCTGCATGAGGATCGGGACGGTCCGGGAGATCAAGGACAGCGAGAACCGGGTCGGACTGGTCCCAGGGGGCGTCGACACCCTGGTCGCCGCCGGGCACGAGGTCCTCGTCGAGTCGGGAGCCGGAAACGGCAGCCTGATCTCCGACGACGAGTTCGCCGCGGCGGGAGCGCGGATCGTGGATACCCGCGATGAAGTCTTCGAAACCTGCGATCTCCTGATCAAGGTCAAGGAGGTTCAGCCCGAGGAGGTCGAGCTGCTGCGCGAGGGGCAGATCCTCTACACCTATCTCCATCTGGCGCCGCTCCCCGACCTGACCGAGGGACTGCTGTCCCGCGGAGTCACGGCAATCGCCTACGAGACCATCACGGCGCCCGACGGAAGCCTGCCGCTCCTGACGCCGATGAGCGAGGTGGCGGGCCGCATGGCGATTCAGGAAGGCGCGCATCACCTCCACCGTTCCTGCGGCGGGTCGGGAATCCTGCTGGGCGGAGTCCCGGGGGTGCCCCGGGGCCGCGCGGTCATCGTCGGCGGGGGCGTCGTGGGACTCAACGCCGCGAAACTCGCGGTGGGGATCGGCGCCGAGGTCACCATCCTGGAGAAGAGCTCGGCCCGCATGCGCTACCTGGACGACATCTTCGGGAGCCGGGTCACCACCCTCAAATCGAGTGCGGTCACCCTGGCGGCCTCGCTCGCGGAAGCGGACCTGGTGGTCGGCGCGGTCCTCGTTCCCGGCGCCGCCGCGCCCCGCATCATCACTCGGGAGATGGTTGCCGCGATGCGCGAGGGCGCGGTCATCGTGGACGTGGCCGTGGACCAGGGCGGGTGCTGCGAGACCACCAGGCCCACCACCCACTCGAAACCCACCTACCTGGTGGACGGCGTGGTCCACTACTGCGTCGCCAACATGCCGGGCGCCATGCCGCGAACGTCGACGTACGCGCTCACCAACGTGACGCTCGAGTATGCGCTCACGATCGCCAACTACGGCTTCGAGGAGGCCGTGCGGCGCGACAGCTGTCTGCGGCCCGGCGTGAATACGTACGCGGGCCGTCTCACCTGCGAGCCCGTCGCCGAATCGCAAGGTCGCGCCTACCAGCCGCTCGAAGAACTGATTGCGTGATCCGCCGGGACGGGACCGGGCGGTAGGCAAGAGGAAGGTGAAGGCCGACTCTCCCGCGTCCGGCGCAGAGTTGCGCCTGTTCGCGGACTGGGAGGCCCCCGCCGACGGACCGGCGAACATGCGGCGGGACCGGGCGCTCCTCGAGGAGGTCGCGGCGGGAGCGCCTCCGGCCCTGCGTCTTTACCGCTGGTCCCGTCCGACGCTGACCCTCGGACACGGACAGGCCGCCGGGGACGCCACCGATCCGGAGGCGCTCACCGCCTTCGGGGTGCCGTGGGTCCGCCGTCCCACCGGAGGCCGGGCGCTGCTCCACCTGCCGGACGAGCTCACCTATGCCTTCGCGGCGCCCCGCGGCTGGGCCACCGGGGTCCGGGCGGGGTACTTCCGGGTCATGGGCTCCATCTGGAGAGCTCTCTCCCGTTTCGTGCGCCTCGATCCTCCGCCGGCCGGCGCCCTGCCCCGGGACACCGCGTCACCCCGGCTGCCCTGTCACGCCGTGGCTACCGGCCATGAGATCACGGCGCGGGGTCGCAAGCTCGTGGCCGGCGCCCAGCGTTGGCGCAGGGGTGCTTTCCTCCAGCACGGTTCGATCCCCTGGACGGTGGACCGCGCCCTCACGAACACGTTGGCCGGCCTGCCGGCCGACTCCCCGGTGGACGCGGTCGGTCTCGCCGAACTGCCGGCGCTGAGCCCGAGGGACGCGCCTCCCTCCGTCGAAGACGTGGCCATCGCACTGGAAGCCTCGTTTCGCCGGAGCCCGTGCTAGTCTGATTTCCACGTTTCCAACCGATCTTCAGGAGCGATTGATGAACGATTCCTCACAGGGAGAACCGCCCGAGCCACTCGTGGAACCCTCCGGAGCAAACGGCGCCGCGGACGGGGATTCCGCGGGTTTGCCGGAGACGGAGGAGCTTTCGGGGATCGAGGAGCTGCAAAGCCGGATCGCCGTACTCAGTCAGGAACTGACCGACGCGAAGGATCTTGCCCGACGGGCGCAGGCGGACCTCGCGAATGTGCGCCGGAGGGCCCGGAACGAACGGGCCGAGTTCCGGTCTCGCGCCACCGAAGAAGTCTGCTCCGCGCTGCTGCCCGTGCTGGACGACCTGCACCGCGCCGCCCTCGAGGTGGAGAAAACCACCGAGCGCTGGGACGGCGATGGCGGTCAGGACGCGGCCGGGAACGTGGTCCGGGGGCTCTCCGAGGGTATTCGCCTGGTGCTGCGCCGCTTCCAGGACACGCTGCAGCGTCAGGGACTGCTTGAGATCGAAGCGGACGGTGCGCCCTTCGATCCCCGCCTCCACGAGGCGGTACAGGAGATTCCGGCCGGGCCGGGGCAGCGCGAAGGCGACGTAGCCGCAGTGCTGCGCCGGGGATACCTCCTCGACGGCCGCGTGATCCGCCCGGCCACCGTGGTCGTGGCGGGCGCGTCCCCGGAGCCCGCGGCGGTTCCCGAGGGAACCGGAGAGAGCGGCGAGGACGCGGGCGACGACGGTAACGGAGGATCGGCCAAGGATCCCGGGGCGCCGGGATCCGCTGCCGAGCCTCTCTCCGCCTGATCCCAACATGCCCGGCACCGCGCAGCGCGACTACTACGACGTGCTCGGCGTCGGCCGGGACGCGAGCTCGGACGAAATCAAGAAGGCGTACCGCAAGCTCGCGGTCCGCTATCACCCCGATCGCAATCCCGGCGACAAGTCCGCGGAGGATCAGTTCAAGGAGGCCTCCGAGGCCTACGGCGTCCTCGGCGATCCGGAAAAGCGGTCCCGTTACGACCGTTTCGGCCACGCCGGAGTCGGCGGCGCCGGGCAGCCGGTGAACGGCGAGATCTTCGCGGACTTCCAGGACCTGTTTCGCGGCAGTGTCTTCGACCTGTTCGGGGACATGTTCGGGGGCGGGGACCGGCACGGCCCCGCGCGCGGACGCGACATCCAGTACGAGCTGAGCATCGATTTCGACGAGCCGAAGGAGGAAAGCCGCAAGCGGATCCTCGTCTCGCGTGCGGAACCCTGCGATTCCTGCCGGGGAAGCGGGGTCGAGGCCGGCAAGCAGCCGATCCTCTGCGGCCGGTGCGGCGGGCGCGGCCAGGAGACCTTTTCCCGCGGCTTCATGGTCATGAGCCGCACGTGCTCCGGTTGTGGCGGATCCGGCAAGATCGTTCGTGATCCCTGCCGGGAGTGCGCCGGCAACGGGCGGACACCGCGGGAACGGGAGATCACGGTTCGACTCCCCGCGGGGATCGCCGACGGGAACCAGCTACGCGTCCCCGGCGAGGGCGAACCCGGCACCCGTGGCGGGCCGCCCGGTGACCTCTACGTCCGCGTCCATGTCCGGCCTTGGCGCGGGCTGCGCCGCGAAGACAGCGACGTCCTCGGGGAAGCCACCATCAGCTTTCCCCAGGCGGCGCTCGGCACCCAAATCCCGATCGCCACGATCTGGGGGGAGGAGACGCTGCGCATCCCTGCCGGCACCCAGCCGCACACGATCCTCCGCCTGCGGAACAAGGGGTTCCCTGCCCTCCGGGGCCGGGGCCGCGGCAGTCACCTGGTGCGCGTCCTGGTCGAGGTTCCGCGGAAACTGAGCGACCGATCGCGGGCCGCGGTCGAGGCCCTCGCGGAAGAAACCGGCCAGCCACCCGAAGCCTCCCCGGAGCCTGCCGGACAACGTTCCCGCGCCGGGGAGCCGGACGCCCGCGGAAACCCCCAAGGGAACGGAGACGGCTCGGGCAAATCCCGGTCGTCCTTCTTCGACCGCATCTTTTCCTGACGGGACCTCCGACGACGAACGCCCGGGAGAGGAGCGCGGCCGGTCCGGTGGATCCGGCGGAAGGCGATCGTCCGGGAGGAATGACCTATCCGCTCGACCTGCACGGCATCCTTTCCCGGGCGGGCTGGGAAGCCGTCGTCGCGGGCGAGGACGACTTTCTCGGCGCTTCCGAGTCCGCGTCGCCGGGAGAGCGAATCCGCCTCTGGTTCGGTTCCGAGGACGCCCGCACCCGGATTGCCGCGGAGTTCCGGCAACTCCTCCGCACGGGCGCCCACCGGGCCCCCAACGAGGATCCGACTCGCGCGGGCGGCGCCCTCCGCCTCCCACCGCCTGAGCCTTCGCGCGACTGGACCGCTCTCTACCGCGAGCTCTTTCGGGGAGTGCGAACCGGGGGGTTCTTCATCCACCCGCCGCACGTTCTCCCGGAACCGGGGCGCCGGTCGCTGTTGCTCACCCCCGGACCGGCCTTCGGCACCGGAACGCACTCCACGACGCGGATGGTCCTGGAGTCCCTGGAGGAGCATCTCCGCTCCCGCCGCTCCAGGACCCGGGTTCTCGACGTCGGGACCGGATCGGGAATCCTCGCGGTCGCCGCGGCGCTCCTCGGCGCCGGACCCGTGGCGGCGTTCGACCTGGACCCCGTGGCGGTCCGCACCGCGGCGGAAACCGCCGCCGCAAACCGGGTAGCGGGCACAATCCGCCTGTGTGAGGGCGACTATCGGGATCCGGCGCTGGCGGCGCGGCTGCGCGCGCTCGCCCCGGCCGGCTTCGACGTGATCCTCGCCAACCTGTCGGCCGACGCCCTGACGGACTTCTGGAGTTTCGCGAGGCCCCGGCTGCGGCCAGGGGGACGGCTCCTCGTCTCGGGCTTTCTCCACGGAGAGGCGTCCCGCGTCCTTGGCGCGTTTCCCCGAGAGGAGCTCCGGACCGCGGAAATCCGGCTGGAGCTTCCCGAACCGCCCGGGGCCGACACCTGGGCGGCTGCCGTCCTGGAGCGTCGGGCGCCCCCAGGGGAACGGAACCGAGCAGCCGCTTCCGGGCGCTGACGATGGGCGCCGTTCGCCGCTTCTGGGCTCCGCACGCGGCCGGTCGCCGCGATCTGCGGCTTGACGCGGCGGAAACACACCATCTGCTACGGGTGCTGCGCCTTCGGCCGGGTGCCGAGATCGAGATCTTCGATGGGGCCGGCAACGCGTTCTCGGCGCGCTTCGTGGCGGTGGACGGCGAGTCGCGCTGTTTGGTGGAGCGCGGCGCGGCACTCCCGCCGAGGGAACCCGCGACCCGGCTCACGGTTGGCGTGGGGGTCCCAAAGGGAGACGGTCTGACCGCCATCGTCCGCCAGCTCGCCGAGATCGGGGCCGGCACGATTGTCCCGCTGATCAGCGAGCACTCGGAGGGGCGCGCGGCTCCCGACCGACTCGCCCGCTGGCGCGCCGCGGCCTTGTCCGGGACGCGCCAGTCGGGGCGGGCCACCGTGCCCACGGTGGCCGCGCCGGCTCCGTTCGAAGGCTGGCTGCGGGGGAAGCTGGCGCCCGACCGCTGGATCGCCTCGCCCCGAACGGCGAGGACGGTCCCGCAGGGAACCCCCGGCCGGCGAGCGGCCGGGGATCACGTCCTCGCCGTCGGACCCGAAGGCGGTTTCTCGGTCGTGGAACTCGAGGACGCCCATCGCCACGGATTCCGCCGTCTCGACCTCGGGGAGCGCATTCTGCGGACCGGAACGGCCGCGGTGGTGGCGGCCGCCCTGCTGCTCCGGCCGGAGGAGTAGCATCGAATCCGATGTTTCTGCTCGGACAGCGGATCGGAAACTACGAGATCCAGAAGAGCCTCGGCCGCGGGACGTTCGGGGCGGTCTATCTCGTCCGGGACGTCTTCCTGGAACAACTCCGGGCCATCAAGGTACCCCACGACCAATCCCCTGCCGGACGGGAAGCGATCCTTCGTGAATCGCGCCTGTTGGCCGCGCTCGAACACCCGAACATCGTGCGCCTGCTCGCCTGCAACGAAGCCGAGGACACGCTGTTCGTCGTCATGGAATGGGTGGAGGGGCAATCACTCGCCCGTCGTCTCGACGACGAGGCCCGGCTTTCGGCGACCGTCTCCACGCGAATCGCCCGCCAGGTCCTTGCCGGACTCGCCCACGCCCACGATCGCCAGCTGCTCCACGGTGACATCAGCGCGGACAACATTCTGCTTTCCGGCGACATCGCCAAGATCACGGACTTCGGGATGGCCCGGACGGTCCACGTCGCCGAACACGGCGCCCGCCGGTTCGGCAATCCCTACTACCTGGCGCCCGAACAGTTCCACGCCGAGGCGGTCTTCGCCTCCGACGTGTATGCAGTCGGCGTGGTGCTCTACCAGATGCTCACCGGCGACCTTCCCTACCAGGACCCCGACCCGGAGCGGCAGCGGATCCTCGTCGAGGCCGGGGGCAACGAACACCCCGGGCGGCACACCCCATCGGTTTCGAGGGATCTCGACGCGGTGGTCGCGAAAGCGCTCGCCCCGCGGGTCTCGAACCGTTACGCCACCGCCGAGAGCATGCTCAGCGATCTTCGCGAGCTGGCCTCGTTCGGCCCCCCGCCCGAAGAGCGGCAGGCGGTGATCGACCGGATCCAGGAGGCGGAGCGGCTCCCGCGCAACTGCTGGAACTGCGGCCGCCGGCGCCACCCCGAGGCAACGCGGTGCGCACACTGCGGCGCCAGCAACCGGTAGCGAAAGTCCCGCGTTACTCTCCCGCGCATGCCGCGCACCCCGGACCCGTCCTCCCCCCGCCCGGCCACGGCGTGGGGCGCCGCCATCGGCCTGCTGGCGCGGCGGGATCTCAGCGAGGGAGAGGTCCGAACCAAGCTCCTGGCGCGCGACTTCGGCGAACCCGAAGTCGAGGAGGCCATCTCGCGGCTCCGGGAGCGCCGCTACCTCGACGACCGTTCGCTGGCGGAAGCGGTCGCCCGGACCCAGGCCCGGACGAAACACCAGGGACCGCTCAAGGTGCGGGCCCACCTGCGGCGGCGCCGGATTCCCGAACACCTGGCGCTCGAGGCCATCCGAACGGAGTTCCCCGAAGGCGCGGAGGGTGAGCGCGCCGTGGTCGCCCTCAAGCGTCTGCAGCCGGCCTCGTCCCTCGATGAGCGGGACGGGGATGGCGCGGTACCGCCGGCGGAACGGCGGAAGGAGTCCGCCCGCCTCTTCCGGCGGCTGGTGGCGCGCGGGTATTCCTGGGAGGCGGCGCGCCACGCGGTGCTCGCGGACGGCCGGCCTCTCGAACAAGAGCGCGACACGGAACTCGGGACATGACTTCCGTACCCGGCACCGGGGCCGGACTGCGGCGGGCGTTCCTGGACTTCTTCGCCGCCCGGGATCACCTGGTGGTCAAGAGTTCGCCGCTCGTTCCACGGGACGACCCGACGCTGCTGTTCGCGAACGCCGGCATGAACCAGTTCAAGAACTACTTCCTGGGCCGCGAGACGCCGCCGAAACCCCGGGCGGTCAGCGTCCAGAAATGCGTCCGCGCCGGCGGCAAGCACAACGATCTCGAGAACGTGGGCCTGACCGCGCGGCATCACACGTTCTTCGAGATGCTGGGGAACTTCTCCTTCGGGGACTACTTCAAGGAAGAGGCTGTGGCTCTCGCCTGGGAGTTCCTGACCCGGGACCTGGGACTCGACCCGGGACGGCTCTCCGCGTCCGTCTTCGCCGGTGACGAGACCACCCCCGCGGACGACGAGGCGCGCGAAATCTGGAAGTCGTACCTGCCCGAGGACCGGATTGCCTCACTCCCGGCCGCCGAGAACTTCTGGTCGATGGGCGATACCGGGCCGTGCGGCCCCTGCTCCGAGATCCACTACGACCAGGGGTCCGGCTACCGCGGGGACGACCGGTATCTCGAGATCTGGAACCTCGTGTTCATGCAGTTCGACCGCGACGAGGCGGGGATTCTGACCCCGCTGCCCGCCCCCTCGGTCGATACCGGGATGGGACTCGAGCGCCTTGCCGCGGTGCTTTCCGGCGTGGACTCGAACTACGACACCGACCTCTTCGTCCCGCTCATCGACGCCGTCCACGAACGCGCCTCCGGCGAGGTGGATCCCGAAACGGTACGAACGGCGGCCCGGGTGATCGCGGACCACGCGCGCGCCACCGCGTTCCTGATCGCGGACGGCGTTCTGCCGGCGAACGAGGGCCGCGGTTACGTGCTCCGCAAGATCATCCGCCGGGCCCTGCGTTTCGGGCGCAGGGCGGGAATGCCGGAGCCGGTGCTGCCCGAGATCACCGCGCTCGCCATCTCCGGAATGGAGGACGCGTGGCCCGAACTGGGCCTTTCGCGGGACCTGATCCTGCGCGTCGCCGCGTTCGAGGAGGAACGCTTCTCGGGGACGCTCTCGACCGCGATGAACCAGCTCGAGCGGGTGCTGGCCCGGGATTCGGTGCGCCAGGCAGCCGAAGTGCCGGGCGATGATGCCTTCCGCCTCTACGACACCTTCGGGCTCCCTCTCGATCTCGTGGACGAAGTCGCGCGCGAACAGGGAATGTCGGTGGACCACGCGGCGTTCGAGGCCCGGATGCGCGAGCAGCGCGAACGCGCGCGCCAGTCGTGGAAGGGCAAGCCCGCGACGGCTTCCACGGCCTACCGCGACCTCGCGGGCGCCGAGCCGACCCGTTTTCTCGGCTATGACGGCACGGAGGCGGACGGGTGCCGGGTGCTCGCGGCGCTCGCCACCGGGGAAGGCGAGGCTCCGGTTGCCGTCCCGGCGCTGCCCGAAGGCGCTGCCGGGGAGCTGATTCTCGACCGGACACCGTTCTATCCCGAGGGAGGCGGACAGGTCGCGGACCGCGGACTGCTCCGCTCGGCGGGCGGGGTCGCCGAGGTCTTCGACGCCCAGACCCGCGACGGCCTGGTCGTGCACTCCGTCCGCATGCGGGAGGGCTCCATCGGCGCCGGGGAACCGGTCGAGGCCTTCGTGGACGGTACCCGCCGCCGGGGCGCGGCGGAGCACCACACCATGACCCATCTCCTCCACGCGGCGCTCCGGGACACCCTCGGGCCGCACGTGAAACAGGCCGGCTCGCTCGTTGCCCCGGACCGGCTGCGGTTCGATTTCACCCACTTCGCGGCGCTCACCCCGGCCGAGATCGAGACCATCGAAGGCCGCGTGAACGAGCAGATCCGGGCCGACCGGGAAGTGCTGGCGAGCGTGATGTCCCTCGATGCCGCGCTTGCCCGCGGCGCCCTCGCATTCTTCGGCGACAAGTACGGCACCGAGGTCCGCGTCATCGAGGTGCCCGAGTTCAGCATCGAACTCTGCGGCGGGACGCATCTCGGGGCGACCGGGCAGGCCGGACTGTTCGTCATCATCTCCGAGGAGTCCGTGTCCGCCGGAGTCCGCCGGGTCGAGGCGCTCACCGGCCGGCCGGCGGTCGAATACGTCGTCCGCGGACGTCGCCTCCTCGGCGACATCGGACGGGCGGCGAAGACGCGTCCCGAGGAGGCCGCCCGGAAGGTCGAGAAGCTGCGCGCCGACTTGAAGCGGATGCAGCGGGACGTGGAGCGCCTTCAGGATCGGCTGGCGGTCGGCGCGGCGGCAAACCGGGCTGTTGATGCCGGGAGCGCCAGCTTTGCGTTCGATACCACCGAACCAACGGTTACGGTGAGTCGCGCTGCCGAAACCGTCGCCGGTGTCCGGGTATGGATGCCGGCCCCGTTCGACGGGATCTCGAAGAACGAACACCGCCGCCTGATGGACGCGTTTCGGGACCGGCAGGATGTGGGGCCCTGGGTCGCAGTTTCGGCGGCCGTCCGCGACGGGCGCGCCGCGGTCATTCTGGGGGTCTCGCCCGAAGTCGCCGAGAGGCTGCCGGCCGACCAGCTCCTCCGGGAAGCGGCGGCGGCGATCGGGGGCCGCGCCGGCGGCCGCGCCGACCGCGCCGAGGGAGGCGGTCCCGATCCGGCCGGTCTTCCGGCCCTGAACGACCACGTCCGGGCCGCCATCCGCAGCACGTTCGGGAACTGATCCCCGGGCGCGGCGGCCCGCCCGGCGCCGGCCGTCAGAACATCCGGGTTCGCGCCGGCCTGTCGTCCGCGGGGGCTTCCTCGATCCCGAGCCGGTTTCGCAGGAACCACACCGCCCCGTAGACGAGCGGAGTGTCCACGACGGCGACGAACCACTTGAAGACCACTCCGTTGGCGATCAGGATCGGCAGCCGCTCCGGGGTGATCTCGCTTGCCCCCAGCAAGGAGAGGATGGTGGTCACGAGGATCGTGTCCACGAGTTGCGAGGTGAACGTGGAGGCGTTGTTCCGAAGCCACAGATGGCGTCCTGCGGTCCGGCGCTTCCAGTAGTGGAAGAGCCGGATGTCGAGGTACTGCGCCCCCAGATAGGCGCACATCGAAGCTGTGACCGCAACCCCCTGGATCCCGAAGACCAGGTCGAAAGTGGCGTCGCTCACGGCGCTCCAGCCCGCCGCCGGCACCCAGTTGGAGAGCATCACCAGGCCCACGACGAAGACGCTCGCAAAGAACCCGGCCGTCACCAGTTGGCTCACCCGCCGGCGGCCGTAGAACTCCGACAGCACGTCCGTGCAGATGAACGTGACCGGATACGCCAGGATCCCCACCGAGAGTTCCATCCGCGGCTCCAGGCCGATCAGGCCGAGAACGGGAATCTCCCAGACGAAGAACTTCCGGAAGATCAGGTTGCAGGCGATGAGCGCCGCGATGAAGACCGCGGCGAGGGTCAGGAAGACCTGCTCGCGGACGCGAGGGTTTTCCACGGTCCGCTAGCGCGCTTTCCCGGGATCCGGCGCGACCCGCAACAGGCCGCCGTAGGTGTCCGTCCGCCGGTCCCGGAAGAACTGGAGCAGCTCCCGGAGTTCCCGATTCCGGCCGAAGTCGAGATCGGCGAACACGACGTCGGGGTCCGCGCCGGCGCGGGCGACCACCTCGCCGAAGGGATCGCACACGAAGCTGCCGCCGTAGTAGGTCATGGGACCCTCGACCCCCACCCGGTTGGGAGCCCCGACGAAGACGCCGTTCGCGATCGCGTGACCGCGCATGACCGTCCGCCACGCGTCTTCCGAGGAGTAGTCCGGACGATCCGGCTCGCTGCCGATGGCGGTGGGGAAGAGCAGCAGGTCGGCGCCGCCGAGAGCAAGGAGGCGCGCCGTCTCCGGGAACCACGAGTCCCAGCAGACACCGACCCCGATGCGCCCGTACGCCGTCTCCCAGACGGGATAGCCGGTATCGCCGGGCGTGAAGTAGTACTTCTCGTGGTAGCCGGGACCGTCCGGAATGTGGTTCTTGCGGTAGAGGCCGAGTTGCCGGCCGTCCGCGTCGTAGAGCACCGCGGCGTTGAAGAGCACTCCCGGGGCCGCTTCCTCGAAGACGGGCACCACGAGCACGATGCCGAGTTCGGCGGCGAGCCGGCCGAGTTCCCGAACCCGTTCCGACGGCTGCCGTTCCGCCAGCCGCCAGCCTTCTACCGCGACCTGCCGCGGGAAGTACGGGAGGTCGTACAACTCGGGAAGGCAGACGATCCGGGCGCCGCCGGCGGCCGCCGCGCGAACGGCCTCGACCGCGCCCCGGTGCGCGGCGTCCCGACTCGGCTCGATCGCCCGCTGGATGAGGGCAAGCCGGGGGCGGCCGGTTGACTGCGGGTCAGCGGGCATCGGCTAATTCTGCCGTGCGCGGGCCCGCCGGCAAGGCGCCGGGGCGGGCCGGGGAACGGTCACGCTATCCGGCCACCAGACCGAGCAGCACGAATCCGGCGAGTGCGGCTCCCGCGCCGATGAGGGCGTAGGGGAACTGCGTCCTGACGTGTTCCATGATGGAACACCCGGCGCTCCGCGCGGCAAGTACGGTGGCGTCCCCGTAGAAACAGGCGTGGGAGCCGAAGGCGCCCGCGGAAACCAGCGCTCCCAGCGTCAACGGCAGCGGAGCTCCCAACTCCGTCGCGAGGCCGACCACCACGGGCATGCTGACGGTGTACGCCCCCCAGAACGATCCGGTGGCGAACGCGACTCCCGAAAGGGTGACGAACACGAGCGCCGGAAGCATCCAGGCGCTCGCGATGGGCTGCACGCTGCCGATCACGAACCCGGTCAGGCCGAGGGCGGCGTTCACGTCCCGCAGGATGAAGGAGACGAGCACGATCCCGAGGGGGTAGACCATCTTCTCCATGCCGAGGAAGGCGCCGTCGGCGACGGGTCCCAGGCCGCCGGCTGGCCTCACGAGCGCGGTGAGGAGCAACGCCAGCCCCAGGGCGGTCACCACGCCAAAGAGTGCATCCCCGCCGAGTGCCAGGGTGGCCGCAGGCAGCACCAGGATCGGGATCAGGAAGGCCGGCGTCCGCAGGCCGGGACGCGCCGGCGCCTGGTTGGCGGTCGGTTCGAGGCTCTCGTCGAGCGCCGCGGTCGCCGGAACGGCGCCCGACCGGAGTTCGCGCTCGGCAGCCGCCATCGGCCCGAGATCCCGGACCGCCCCCAGGATGACCGCGAGCACCAGCAGGATCGCGAACCACGGGTAGAGGAGATAGGGGATGAGGGAGACGTAGAGCTCTGTCCCGCCGCCCGCCTCGGCGAGCCCGTTCGCTTCGAGGAGGCCGGCGATGAAGACCGTCCAGGTCGAAGCGGGTATCAGCACGCAGATGGGCGCCGCCGTGCTGTCCACCACGTAGGCGAGGCGGGCCCGCGAGATGCCCATCCGGTCCGCCGCTCCCCGAAACGCCGCCCCGACCGCCAACGCGTTCAGGTAGTCGTCCACGAAGGTCACCACACCGAGTCCGAAGGCGCCCAGCAGGACCCCCCGGCGTGTCCGGAGCCGGCGGGAAAGCGCCTCGCCGAAGGCCTTCGATCCTCCGGCGCGCGCCAGGATGCCGATCAGGGCGCCGAAGAGCAACACCACGAGGACCACCCAGACGCTCGCCGGCTCGGCCATCACGGACTGGGCATTGTCGAGAAACGCGCCCAGGAAGCCCCCCCGCGAAAGCATCAGGTGCCCGAGCAGCGACCCGAAGATCAGGGCTTCCAGCGGCCGGCGGGTCCATACCGCAAGCCCCAGGACCGCGAGGCTGGGTATCAGGCTGAGCGCGCCCCAGCCCCCCGCGCCGCTCACGCGCTCACGACCGCAGGACCAGGTCCGGTGCGCTCCAACCCGTCCTTACCCTTCGACAACGGCTGGCGCAGGTTCCGTCGCACCCCCGCTACCGGACCGCTCGACGGGGTTCCTGTTGGAGGATGCAGTGGATTCCGCCGCCGCCGAGGTTCACGGCCATGGCGTCGAGGGGCAACACCTCGCGGCCCGGAAACACCTCGCGCAGGATGGCGAGCGCCCGCTCGTCCTTCTCCCTCAGGCTCTCCGGCATTCCGGGCTTCCAGTACTTCTGGGCCAGCACGAGGCCGTTCGTCACCTGGAAGTTCAGATAGCTCGCCGCCGCGACCACCTTGATTGCGTCGTCCGGCGCGATGGTGGATCCGTCCTCGTATTCGAGCGGCTGGATGTAGTCGAACACGCCGTCCCCGGCCCGCATCGTTTCGAAGAGCGAATCCGGCGCGGGCACGCGCACGATGCGGAAGGGGTTTCCGTCCTGGTCCGTCGCGGCGCTCAGCCTCCGGAAGCTCTCCTCGAGCCGTTCGTGACTGATGGCGGCGATGGGATCGGTCCGGCGTTCCTCCTCCGTGACTTCGGCGAGCAGGATCGTTTCCGGGTCCGCGAAGCGGGCGAACTCATCCACGTGGCCGCCGGTGGTGATGACGGTGTAGACGCCGCCCGGGAGCCGGCCGCGGAACGTCAGTTCGTCCTCGGCCATGCCCTCGGCGAGCCAGATGACCTTCGAGATCCCCAAAGTGCGCCGGAACTCCTCCTCCATGGCCTCGAAGGTCCATCCCGGGTTGCGCTGGAGCTCCACCGCCTCCACGGCGAGCATCACGCCCTTGCCGTTGAACTCGCGCGAGCCGCCTTCGCTGATCAGCGCCGACTTCACGACCTCCAGCCCGAGGAGGTCGGCGACGTGGCGGTCCACGGCCTCCTCGAGGCGGGAGTTCGGGCTGTCCGGGGACTCGTAGCCCCACATGTTGAATCCGAAATCGACGACCCGGAGGCCGCCTCGATCACCCCGCAAGAAGATCGGTCCCATGTCCCGCATCCAGATGTCGCCGTGCGGCACGGCGTGGATGGCCACGTGACCGTCCGGCACTTCCTCTTGCCGAATGCGCTCCCGGATGCGACCCGCCTCGGCATCATCCTGGGCCAGCAGCTCGATGGCCACTCTGCCCTCGGTGGCGCGAATGATGTCGATGAGGAGCGGCTCGGTCGACAGTCCCCGCTTGTTCTCGTAGGTCGGCCAGGCCATCCAGAGGGCGCGGTGCGGTTCGAACTCGGCCGGGAACACGAACGACTCGGCCGCGGGGGCCGCTTCGGAGGCCTCTTGCGGGTCGCCCCCGCACGCGCAGATCGTGGTCAGGAGCAGGGCGCCCGCGGGATTCAGGGCACTGGAGATACCGCCGGGAGGCCGCACCGCCCCGACTATACTCGCGGCCGCACTGGATCATTGGGGCACCGAATGGCGGACGGCATCAAGAGCGACGAGTTCTTCCGCATCGCCGCCCTGGCGTCGGTCGCCCCTCCCGAGGGAGAGACGCGGACACGGAACCTTCTCGCCGCCCGCAAGGTGCTCGGGACCTACACGTCGCGGGTCGTGGAGACGGCCAGGAGCGAACCCGAAGCGCAGCCCGGAGGTCCTTCCGGCGAGGACGCCGCCTGCCCGCTCCGTCCCGACGAGCCGCGCGACGGTTTTCCGGACGGCAAGGCTTTCGAACTCGCTCCCGAGCGCGGCGAGCGTTTCGTCCAGGTTCCGCGGGTGCTCGGAGGCGGGACGTGACGCCCGCCGGGGAGGACCCCTCCGGGTTCCCGCTTCCTCCCGGGGACCTCGACGTCGCAGGGGCGACCGCGGCCGCGCTCGACCGCGCCGAAGAGGTCGACCGGCGCATCCAGGCCTTCCTGCATCTCGACCGGGAGGGCGCCGCGGCAACCGCCCGGCGGCTCGAGCGGCAGCCGCCGGACGCCCGGGGACCTCTCTTCGGACTCCCGGTCGCGGTGAAGGACAACATCGCCGTCCGCGGGTTGCCGTCGACCTCCGGATCCGCCCTCCTCGGCGCCTATCGGGCACCCTACGACGCCACCGTGGTGGAACGCCTCCGGTGCGCCGGCGCGGTGATTCTCGGCACGACGAACCTCGACGAGTTCGGCATGGGTTCCGCCACCACGAGCGGGTTCCGGGGCCCGACCCGGAACCCGGTGGACCCCGAGCGCATCGTCGGCGGTTCGTCGGGAGGTCCGGCAGCGGCCGTCGCCTCCGGAGCGGTCCCGGTAGCCCTCGGAACCGATACCGGCGGCTCCGTCCGGCTGCCGGCGGCGCACACCGGCATCTTCGGGCTCCGCCCCACCTACGGGCGCGTCTCCCGTTTCGGGATCACGGCGTACGCGTCTTCCTTCGATCAGGTCGGCTGCCTCGCGGCGCATCCCGAAGGGCTCGGCCGGGTCCTCTCGGTCATCTCCGGGGCCGACCCCCGCGACGCGACGAGCGTCGATCGGGAGGTGCCGGACTTCGCGGCTGCCGCCGCCCGCCCCGCCTTCCCCCGCACCGTCGTGGCCTGCAGCGACGACGACATCGCAATCCTGGACTCCCGGTCCCGGGCAGCGTTCCACCGGGCGCTCCACCGGTTCGAAGCGGGAGGATCCACGATTCGCCGTTTCCGACTGCCGGAAGCGGTCACCACCATTTCCGCCTACTACGTCCTGGCGTGCGCGGAAGCCAGCTCGAACCTCGCCCGCTTCGACGGCATGCGCTACGGCAACCGGGTGGAGGGTGACGGAACCCTCGCCGCGGCGATACGCGGCAGCCGGACCGCCGGATTCGGAGACGAGGTGCGCCTGCGGATCCTGCTGGGGACGACGGTTCTCTCGCAGGGCTACCGGGATGCCGTCTACGCGGCGGCCACCGCGGCGCGGAAGGCGATCCGGGACCGGCTGCTCGGCCACTTCGAGCAAGGAGAGTTCCTGCTCATCCCCGTTGCCAGAACGGCCCCCCGGCGACTGACCGATGCGGTCGCGGCGGGCGCGGACTACGACGGGGACCGGTTCACCATCCTGGCTTCCCTCGCCGGGCTCCCTGCCCTCGCGGTCCCTGCCGGCGAGCGCGACGGGCTGCCATTCGGCGTCGAGTTGATGGCGCCTCCCTGGCAGGAGGCCGCTCTCCTCTCGGCGGCCGCCGCCTTCACCGGCTAGCTGTTCCCGAGGCCGTCACCGGCCGGCCCACGAGTCCCACCCGCGGCGCGGCAGCGGCTCGGTGGCTCCGCCGGCGCGCTCAAGCCGGATCCCCTCGCCCGCCGCGGCAACCCGCCCTATCCGGGTGACCCGGACTCCCGCGCTACCCGCAGCGGCAATCACCTCCTGCGACGGCCCCGCGATCAGCAGTTCGTAGTCCTCGCCTCCGAAGAGCGCCGCTTCGAGACCCCGGGCGCCCTTCCCGGCGAGCGGCACCCGGGCGGCCTCGACAAAAGCCCCGACGGCGCTGGCAGCGGCGAGGCGGTGCAGGTCGAGGGCCAACCCGTCCGAGAGATCCATCCCGGCGTGCGCGGCGCCCGCGAGGGCCGCGCCGGCATCAAGACGCGGCGCCGGATCCAACTGCCGGGCCACGAGCGCCTCTTCCTCCTGATCGAAGCGTGTCATTTCCCCTTCGCCCGGCCGCCGCAACAGGGCCAAGCCGAGCGCGGCCCCGCCCAGGTCTCCGGTCACGAAGAGCCCGTCCCCCGGCTTCGCCCCGCGCCGCCGGAGGAGCGGGGCGCCCGGAGCTGCGGCACCGGCGACCGCGACGTGGAGCCCGATCCGTTTTCCGGCGGTGATGTTCCCTCCCACGAGGGGCGCTCCCAGTTCCACGGCCCGCTCCGCCGCCGCCGCGGCGACCCGGGCAGCGACCGCCTCGTCGGCCGGCGGAGCGACGAGAGACACGAGGGTGCCGGCGGGACGGCCGCCCATCGCGGCAATGTCGCTCACCGCGGCGGCAACGGCTCGGCGTCCGATGGCCCGCGGCGGATGAAGACTGCGGTCGAAGTGGACGCCTTCCTCCACCGCGTCCGTCGTCAGCAGCAGCGTGCCGCCGCCGGGCCAGGCAAACGCCGCCGCGTCATCTCCCGGCCCCAGGATCAGGTGGGGAGCCTCCTTTCCGCGCCCTCCCGGAGGCGCCGGAAGGACATCCAGAATGCGGCGGAGTAACCGGTCCTCTCCGGTCACGGCGCTGCGTTTGCCGTGTCCACGCGCCGCGAGCCGGCAGCCGCCACCGAACGGCGTCAATCCGGAGGAGCGGTCGCCTGTTCCATCCGCCGGACGAGTTCGGCGAGCCGGCCCCGGACGGCGGCCACCGCTTCCTCGACATCCGCCGGCCCGGCCTCGCTGGCCGCTCGCTGCCGGAGCAGTTCGTCCCCCATGTTGAGTGCGGCGAGGATTGCGACCTCCTCTTTTTCGAGGTGCGGCGCCGCCTCGAGGATCTCTCCGATCCGTTCGTTCACGAGCCGGGCGACCGCCGCGAGGTCGGCTCCCCCCTGGTCGGAACGCAGCCGGTACGAGCGTCCGGCAACTTCGACTTCGACGGTGTCGCTCATCGCCGCCCGGGAGCTAGGTCGGAATCCCCGCGCCGGGGTCCCCTCCCCCGGTGACGGCGCGGAGCGCCTTCCGGATCACCTCGCGTTCGTCACGGAGGATTCCTGCCGCCCGCTCGGCCCGCTCCGCACGGGTCCTGGCCTGCTGCTCCGCATCCCGCAGCGCGTCCCGCTCCCGCTCGGCCTCGCGCACGCTGGCGTCCGTCGCTTCGGCGATCCGCCCGCTGACCCTCTCGAACGCGGATTCCGCCCGCTCGATGTCCCCGAGCAACTCCCGGACGGCGGCAGCGGGGTCGGACACGGGACGCCCCTATTCGGGACCGGATCCCGCCGAGAGCGCCTCTCGGGCGCGTTCCACCAGGGCGTCGAACGCTCCCGGATCGTGCACCGCCAACTCCGACAGCTGTTTCCGGTTCACACCCACTCCCGCCAGCGACAGACCGTGCGCGAACTGGGCGTACGGGAGTCCCCGCTCCCGCGACGCCGCGCTGATGCGGGTGATCCACAGGCGGCGGAAGTCGCGCTTCCGTGTGCGGCGGTCGCGGTAGGCATACGACAGGGCGCGATCCAGCGCCTGCATCGCGTGCCGGTAGAGCTTGCCGCGCATCCCGCGGTAGCCTCGGGTCTGTTTGAGGACCCGCCGGCGCCGATCCCGCCGGTGGGTCCCGCGTTTCACTCGGGACATGGTGTCTTCTCCAACTCTCTGGCCACCGGCTCCTAGCCGATGATCCGGGCGATCATCTTCGCTTCGCCCTCGAACACCCAGGCCCCGCTGCGCAGGCGGCGGCGGCGCTTCGCGGACTTCTTGGTGAGAATGTGGCTGTGGTAAGCGCAGCGACGGCGTACGCGGCCGCTGGCGGTCTTGCGGAACCGCTTCGCGGCCCCGCGGTGGGTCTTCATCTTCAGTTTCATGATGGTTCCTGTGGGTCAGCCGGTTCCGTCGCGCTGGGCCCGACGGACCCGGGGCGCGTGAGCGTCGTCCTCCGAACCCGCTTTACCGGCGCGTTCGGTCCGGAGCGCTTCGAGCAGGCGGCGGCTGGGAGCGAGGATCATGCTCATCTGGTTGCCGACCACGCTCGACCGGGATTCGACGGTCGCGATCTCCGCGAGTTGCTGGGTGACCTCGTCGAGAATGCGGTCCCCGAGTTCCCGGCGGCTCCGCTCGCGGGCCCGCTTGAACCAGATCGTGGCCTTGACCTTGTGACCTTCATGGAGGAAACGCTCAATCTGCTTCATCTTGGTGGCGCGGTCGTGCTCTCCGATGATGATGCGGAACTTGACCTCCTTGACCTGGTTCTGTTTCTGGTGTCGCTTGGAATCCTGGGATTTCTTGCTCTGCTGATACACGAACCGGCCGTAGTTCATGATCTTGCAGACCGGAGGCATCCGGTTCGGCACGATCTCGACGAGATCGAGTCCCCGGTCGGCGGCCAGCCGCCGGGCATCCATCAGGGCGAAATCTCCAAGTTTCTCGCCGTCCTCGCCGATCACCAGGACGATGGGAGCTCGGATTCGGTCGTTTACCCTGAGAGAACTATCGATGGATCACCTCCGCACCGCGGGCGGGTCGGCGGATTATCGCCACTTCGGACCCGGTTCGCCAGCGACAGCCCGCTTTTCGCCGGATCATTCGGTTCACCGGACGCGCCTCGTCAGGGGCTGAGTGACCGGTTCCGGGTGAGCTCGTCGAGACGCTCGGAGAGCGCGGCGGCCGTCATGGCTTCCTGACCCCGCCGGCCCCGGGTGCGCACCGCCAGCGTGCGTTCCTCCACCTCCCGGTCCCCGAGCACGACCATGAACGGGACGCGCCCCACCTCGGCCTCGCGGATCTTGTAGCCCATCTTCTCGCGGCGGTCGTCGACGGCGATCCGGAAGCCCTGGCTCCGCAGGGCGGCAGCCACCTCCGCCGCCTGCGCCTGATGCCGGTCCGCGATGGGGATCAGGACCGCCTGAACCGGGGCGATCCAGACCGGGAGCGCCCCGCCCGTGTGCTCGAGCAGGAGCGCGAAGAAGCGCTCCACGGAACCGAGGATCGCCCGGTGAATCACGACCGGGCGCTCCCGCCCGCCGTCTTCCGTCGCGTAGTGAAGATCGAACGCCGGCGCCTGGGAAAAGTCCAGCTGGATGGTCGCGCATTGATGACTGCGGCGGAGCGCGTCACGGACGTGGAAATCGATCTTGGGACCATAGAAAGCGCCGTCCCCGGGGTTCACCAGCCAGTCGTCTCCGGATTCGGCAAGGGCCTCCGCGAGCGCCGCTTCCGCCTGTTCCCACGTCTCGGGGCTCCCCACCGACTTTTCGGGACGCGTCGAGAGTTCGATCTGGATGTCCTCGAACCCGAACTCGCCGTAGACCTCCTTGACCAGGTCCACGAGATCGCGAACCTCCGCCTTGACCTGATCCAGCCGGCAGTAGACGTGCGCGTCATCCTGGGTGAAGGCCCGGACCCGGGTCAGGCCGGAGAGAACGCCCGAGGGCTCGAACCGGTGGCAATGGCCGAACTCCGAGAGCCGGAGGGGCAGGTCCCGGTACGAACGGATGTCCGACCGGTAGACCAGCGCCGCGCCCGGGCAGTTCATGGGCTTGACGCCGAAACGGTTCTCGTCGGACTCGATGAAGAACATGTTGTCCCGGTAGTGGTCGAGGTGGCCGCTCCGGGCCCAGACGGACTCGTTCAGGATCAGTGGGGTCCGGATTTCCTGGTAGGACCGGCGGTCCAGCTTCTCCCGCATGGAATCGAGCAGCCGGTTCACCACCCCCATCCCGGCGGGCAGCCAGAACACCTGCCCCGGGGCCTCCGGGAGAATCAGGAAGAGCCGCTGGTCGCGCCCGATCCGCCGGTGGTCGCGCCGCTTCGCTTCCTCGAGACGGGAGAGATGGGCCGCCATCTCCTTGCGGTCGGTAAAGCTCGTGGCGTAGATCCGCTGCATCGGAATACCGCGCGCGTCGCCCTTCCAGTAGGCGTTGGAGCTCGAGAGCACCTTGAGCGCCCGGATCACGCCGGTGTGAGGCACGTGGGGCCCCTCGCAGAAATCGAAGAAGCTCCCCACCCGGTAACAGGAGACCCGCTCGCCTCCCTTCTCGCGAACCAGTTCCACCTTCAGCAGTTCGCCCTGCTCCTCGAAGATCCGCAGCGCGTCGTCCTTGTCGAGGATCTCGCGTTCGAAGGGCACCCGCTCCTTCACGAGCTCGCGCATCCGCGACTCGATGCGGCCGAGATCCTCGGGAGAGAAGGGCTCCTCGACCTGGAAGTCATAGAAGAAGCCGTCCTCGATCGGCGGTCCGATCCCGTAGCGGGCGTCGGGGAACAGGTCCTTGACGGCGGCGGCCAGCAGGTGCGCCGAACTGTGGCGGAAAACGTGGAGCCCGTCAGCATCCTTCGGGGTCAGGAACCGCACGTCCGCGTCGGCGTCGGGGCAGTGGGCGAGATCCACTTCCCGACCGTCCACGGTGGCGGCGATGGCCGTGGCCGGGGCCACTCCGGAAAGCGGCGCTCCCGCCGGGAGTTGCACTTCGCCCCCGTCGGGGAGGCGCAGTCGGATGGATGAAGGCACGCTGTCTTTTTATCCCGGCCGGGGACGCCGCACAAGGCGGGCGGGGACCACCTGGCGGAGCCGGACGGCAGCCTGCCGGGGCGAACTCGCGAGAAGGCCGAAACGGGCCCTCCGCAAGGCGGCGGTCTCCCGGGAACGGAGGAATGGTAGGCGCGGGCGGATTTGAACCGCCGACTTCTACCGCGTCAAGGTAGCGCTCTCCCCCTGAGCTACGCGCCTGTCCGAGAGCGCGCGAGTTTAGCAGCCGGTCCTCCCGCACACCCGCCGGGTATCGAGCCCCCGTTCACGGGGAGGAACCCCGTCAGCGCGGGTTTCACGCTCCCGCGCGATGCCAGCCGGAGGCCGGCGCTCCGACGCGGAGCGCCCCTCCGGATACCGGCGGCGAGTGCCGCTTCGCTTCGACTTTTCCACATCGCGGCCCGAAACGGGAAAAACGAGGGGCGAACTACGTCTAGAGCCTTATGGAGGTTTCCAAGTTGCTTCACGACGAACGCCCGGCCACCGGGCTTCCAGCGGTGGCCCGCGATCGGCCCGCCGCAGACCCCGTCCCTCCAGGAGGCGCCGACAAGTCCCTGGTCCCGGCATCGGCCCACCCCGGACCCCGCGCCGTCCCGAACCCGATTCCCGGCCTGCTGACCCTCCTCCGGCGCCAGGGGCGCATCCCCGCCGCGATGGCCAGCCGCGCCGGGGCTCTCGAGCGGCTGCCTCCGCCGCGACACGAGGCCGCGCTGGTGGCCGAGGGAATCCTCTCGGAAGAGGACATCGCGCAGGCAGTCGCGCAGGACGCCGGACTCCCTTTTCGGGCGATCAACCCCCTGGAACTCAACCCGGAGGTCGTCACCGGCGCTCTCCCGGCGCCGTTCGCCCGCCGGCACACCATCTGCGCCCTCGCCAGGGATGCGCGCACCCTGACGGTGGCGGTCGCGAACCCCTTCGACCGCGGGGCCATCGCGGACCTCGAACGGTATCTGGGGGTCCGGGTACAGGTCGTGGTCGCGACCCGTTCGGACATCGAGGGGATCAACGGCAGCCTCTACAACCTGCGGACCTCGCTGCGGGCTGCGGAAACCGAGTTGACCCACGACCACGGCGAGCACGCCGATCCGCCCGCGGCGGACCAGGAGTTCGTTTCGGGGTCGGAGGCCGCCGGCGATCTGGAGCCCACCACCCGCCCGGTCGTAGCCGCTCTCGACAGCATCCTCCATCAGGCGTTCGAGCACCGCGCCTCGGACATCCACCTCGAACCCAAGCGCGACCACGCCCTCGTGCGTTTTCGGGTGGACGGCGTGCTGCGGACCATGCACAGCTTTCCCCGCATCGTGTACCTGGCCGTGGTCAGCCGTCTCAAGATGCTCAGCGGGCTCGACATCGCCGAAAAGCGCCGTCCCCAGGACGGCCGCATCAAGCGCATCGAATCGGAGAAGGAGATCGAGTTGCGGGTCTCGACCCTCCCGACCGTCTTCGGCGAAAAGGCGGTGCTACGGGTGTTCGACCCGGCGGCCCTGGTCTCGTCGCTCGAACAACTCCGGCTGGCTGAAGACGAGGAACAGCGGCTCCGCCAGATGCTGAGCCGCCGGGAAGGGCTGCTCCTGGTCACCGGTCCCACCGGAAGCGCCAAGACCACGACGCTCTATTCGGTGCTCCGGCACGTCGCGACGCCCGAGGTGAACGTCGTGACGATCGAAGACCCGGTGGAGTTGGTCTTTCCGCCGCTCAGCCAGGTACAGGTGAATCCCCGCATCCGGTTCTCGTTTGCGGCCGCCATCCGCAGCGTCCTCCGCCAGGATCCGGACATCCTCATGGTGGGCGAGATCCGGGACGCCGAAACGGCGGAAATGGCGGTGCAGGCCGCGCTGACCGGACACCTCGTCCTCTCGACCCTCCACACGAACGACGCCCCCGGCGCCATCACCCGCCTCGCCGACCTCGGCGTGCCGCGCTTTTTGATCGGCACCACGCTGGTGGGCGTCGTCGCCCAGCGGCTCGTCCGCACCATCTGCCGCGGCTGCGGCCGTGAGACCACCGTCTCCACCGGGGAAGCGGAGACCCTGTCAGCCCGCGAGGTGGCCGGACGAGCGGTCCGGGTGGGCACGGGCTGTGCGCGGTGCCGCGACACCGGCTACCAGGGGCGGCGGGCCGTCTTCGAGATCCTGCCCATCGATTCCCTGGCGGCCGCCGAAATCCTGGGCGGCTGCACCGCGGAGGATCTCACCCGCTCCGCACGCCGCCGGGGCGTCCGGAGCCTCCGCCAGGCCGCAGTGCGCCTGCTGCTACAAGGAGAGACCACCGTCACCGAGGTGATTCGGGTGACGGGCGCCGGCGCGGATCCGGGACTCTTCGGTGATCTGCCCGAGCCGCCCGCTACCGCCCACCGGCCGCGCGCCGGCTCAGAAACCGAGCGCCCGGCTGATCAACAGGAGCAGCGCCGGGATCCCGTAGAACACCACGATCACGTAGCCGACCGCGAGACTCCGGTTCGCGACCGCGATGTCCGCAAGCCGGCGCGCCGCGGCGAGCGGGACCTGCCGGATCCGGGAAACCGGGTAGACCATCAGGATCCCGACCAGGTTGAACAGGAGGTGGACGACCGCCAACTGGAACCCCCAGTGGGCGTTGGGGCCGGAAGCCGCGAGCGCGGCAAGGAAAGCCGTAACCGTCGTTCCCACGTTGGCGCCGAGGGTGACCGGAAAAGCGTCGTCGAGGAGCAGGAGCCCGGCTCCCGCGAGCGGGACCAGCATCGAAGTGGTGATCGAGCTGGACTGGACGAGAACGGTGACGACGGCCCCCGCTCCCATGGCCAGGACTGCGTGACGGCCGAGCACCCGGTGGAGGACAGCCTCGCCCCGGCCCGCGGAAATGCTCTTCAGGGTGCGGACGAGCAGCCCGAGGGCCACGACCAGCAGCACGACCGAGATGACGGCCAGGAGCGCGGCAGCCGCCTCGTCGGAGCCGGTCACGAGGCCTGTGAACCACTGGATCGGTATGGGAACCAGCTCGATGATGCCCTTGAGGGGACTCTCGTAGTCGATGCCGGTTCCGAGCAGACCCCCGAACTGCGCGGAAACCGCGCCGGAGAGGCGCGCCAGGAACCCCGTCGCGATTTCGAGCGGCAGGAGGATGGCCACCGCGATCAGGTTGAACATGTCGTGGCAGGTGGCCACCTCGAAGGCCCGCCGCAGTTCCTTCCCGTCCCGCAGGTGTCCGAGCGCGGCGATCGAGTTGGTGACCGTGGTGCCGATGTTGGCGCCCATCACCATGGGGATGGCGTGTTCGAACGGCAGCGGGGACTCGGGGGCGGCGACCAGTCCCACGATCAGCGAACTCGTGACCGAGGAACTCTGGACCAGCGTCGTGGCCAGGATCCCGATGATGAGTCCCACGAAGGGGTTCGCCGAAGCCTGGAAGAAGCCGTCGAGGAGCCCGGAACCGAGGCCCTTGAATCCCTCCCCCAGGCCGTCGATCGCCCCCAGGAACAGGACGAAGAGCAGAACCAGTCCCGCGAAGCGCGGCAACTGGGCGAACCGGCTCCCGCCGGCCTCGCGTCCGGGTTCCATCATGCCGCCCCCCGACGGATTCCCGGTGCGGGAGGGGGCAGCGAATCCACCGGGCAACCGGAAGGCTCCGCGCCGGCGTTTCGCTTCGTCATGGATGACTGAGCGCGGAGCAGAGCGCGGCGGACACTGCCCGCGGAGGGTAGCGGCCCCGGTCTGTCCGGAATGTTACAAATCGGTAGGAAATTCGTCCCGCGGGAGTCTTATTCGGGCGCTTCCACGATCACGAAATTGCGGCGCCACTCCCCGGGAGCGACCTGGCGGGCGATCTGGATCGGGAACGGTTCCCCGGCTTCGATCCCGGACAGCGCGTCGCGGAGATCGCCCGCCGACCGCACCGGCCGGCCGCCGACGCGGGTGATCACGTGACCGGGTTCGATGCCCGCCGCGTGGGCGATCCCCCCGGGAACCACCTGCTGGACCAGCACTCCCTCGAAGTCCGCACCTTCCAGCGTTTCGCCCACGATGCCAAGCCGGCCGGGTGACTCGACGGGTAGCTCGGGTTCCGGAGGAGCGGCTTCGGCGAGCGGCGCGGCTTGCCGGAAATCACGCTGGCCCAGCACCACGTCCACCGAGACTTCCATTCCGTCTCTCAGGACCTCCACTGTCGATGGCTCGTCCGGACGGGCGTCGGCAACCGCGAACTGCAGATCCATGCTGTCCTCGATCGGCCGGCCGTTGAACCGGACGATGACGTCCCCGCGCTCCAGGCCGGCCGCCGCGGCCGGCGAGTCGGGGCCCGAAAAATCGTCGATCTGGGCGCCTCGGGCGTCCGCCGCGAGGCCGAAGGCCTGCGCCCGCTGGGGATCGAGCGGGACGACCGCAACCCCGAGCCAGCCGCGGGTCACCCGTCCCTCGGAGGCGAGATCGTCGTACACCCGGCGCACCAGGTTGGACGGAATCGCGAAGCCTAGTCCGATGTTGCCCGGGGTTCCGGCCACCTGGATCATCGTGTTGACCCCCACCAGGCTGCCGTCGAGACCGACCAGCGGTCCCCCGGAGTTGCCCCGGTTGATGGCGGCGTCGGTCTGGATGAAGTCCTGGTAGTCGCCCTGGAGCACCCTGCCCTTCGCGCTCACGATCCCCGCCGTGACCGAATGGCTGTTCCCGAGCGGGTTCCCGATGGCGAGGACCCAGTCCCCGACGCGGACCTCATCCGAGTTGCCCAGCGCGAGGTGGGGGAACAACTCCCCGTCGGTTTCGAGGCGGATCACCGCCAGGTCCGTCGGCGGGTCCTGTCCGACGATCACCGCCTCCAGGGTTCGGCCGTCGGAGAACTCCACCTCGATGCGGGTGGCGCCGTCCACGACGTGGTTGTTGGTGACGACAAGCCCGCTCGGGTCCACGATGGCACCGGATCCCCGGCCGAACTGGGCCCCCGGAGGCGATGGAACCGGGGGGAACCCGAAGAACTGTTCGAGTCTCGGATCCTCCGTCCCCCGGGTGCTTTCACGCTCCACGAGCAGGCTCACCACTCCCGGAGTCGCGACCCGCGCAACTTCGGCGAAGGCGTCGGAGAGGGTCCATGCCGCCTCGGTCCGGTTGCGGTCGGGCGTGTCCTGCGGCGCCGGAATGTCCGCGAGCCGCTCATGGCCGGGCCGCTGGTCCGAAGCCTCCTGGCCCCGCGCGTCCGTCACGGCGGCCGCGAGGCTTCGAAACTCGGCGCTCTCGGTCAGACATCCGGGAGCCGCAACCAACCCGGCGAGGGCGAAAGCGGCTGGCAGGAATCGAAACATGAACGGTGGCCTCCTTGGTCAGGTCCTGGTGTCACCGGCGCACTGGGAAACGAATTTAACGCGGGTGGACCGATCGGGTTCCACCGCTGGCCGATCGGCGGGCCCCGGCGCAGACCACGGGCGGCCCCCGCCGGTTGTGGCACAGGCATTGCGGAAAAGACCGAGCGCGACCAACCCCCTGGAAAGGAGTTCGCCATGACCCGCACGCGGCACATCCTGATGACCCTGCTGGCAACGGTCTGCTTCGCCGCCGCCACGGCGGCGGAGTCCGGGCAGCCTCCCCGCCGGGGGCCGTATCCGGACGCCTCGCAACGGAGCGTGCGCGACACGCGCTTTGCCTTCTCGACCTACGGCGGATTCCGGGTGCTGAACGTGACGAGCGATCTCTTCGCCGCCAACGAGTTCGACTTCGGGATCACCGACGATGATTTCCGGACCGGCAGCTTCGGCTTCGAGTTCGACTTCGCCGTCCTGCCTCGGGTGGACGTCTCGATCGGCATCGACAACGGAAACGCCGAGACCTACGGGTCCTACCTCGACCTCGTGTACGAAGACGGAGGAGAGATCGAACACTCGGCGCGGCTGGCCCTGACCGACCTGAGCCTCGGCGTGCGGCTGCGGCTGCTCGGCGGCGCGGCGCGGGTACGCCCCTACCTGGTCGGCGGCTTTACCGGGGTCTACTACCGGTACACCGAAATCGGCGATTTCGTGGACTTCGAGACCGCGGACATCTACTACGACGTGTTCGAGGAGACGTCGTTCCTGCCCGGTTTCTTCGCCGGCGCGGGCGCCGACGTTGCGGTCGTGCGGTTTCGTGACAGCGGCAGCCTCGATCTCTTCGGCGAGTTCCGCTACGTCCGGTCCGAGGGCGAGCACACGGAGGGGTTCGACGGCTTCGGCGCCCTCCAGCTCAACCGGTCGGGCGGCCTCTTCGGCTTGCGGATCCGGTGGTAGCGGTCCCTGACCCGGAAGAACCGGCCCTCGCCGGCGTCGGCATAATCGGCGCCTCCGAAAGGACCACCGCCATGACCCGCTTCCGCCGAATCGTGACCTGCCTGATCGCGGCCACGTGTCTCGCGACGGGAGCCGTCGCCGAAGAGAAACCACAGCCCCCGCGCGGCGCCCGGGACCCCGACCGTGCGCGGCCCGCCGGCGCGCGGCCCCGCTACGGTTTCTCGGCGTTCGGCGGGTTTCGTGCGCTCCAGGTGGACAGCCGGCTCTTTGACGCCAACGAGGTGGAGTTCGGCCTCACGGAGGACGATTTCCGATCGGGGCGCCTGGGGTTCGAACTGGACTACGCGCTACTGCCCATGCTGGAGATCGTCGTCGGGTTCGACACCGGCGAGGCGGAGACCGACGGGAACTACCTGGACCTGGTCTACGAAGATGGGTCCGAGATCGAACACTCGGCCCGGCTGAGGCTGACGGACTACACGATCGGCGTCCGGGTCCGCCCCTTCCGGCTGGGACGCGCGAGTCCCTACGTCGTGTTCGGCGTGGCCCGGACGTCCTACGACTATTTCGAAGAGGGCGAATTCGTGAACTTCGAGAACTTCGACATCTACTACGACGAACTCGAGGAACGCGTGTCCTTCACGGGGTTCTTCGCCGGGGCGGGGTTCGATTTCGCGGTGGTCCGGATGCCCTTCGGGCGGCGATTGGATGTCTTCGGCGAGTTCCGCTACGCCCGTGGCGAAGGCGGGCACCGGGACGAGTTCGCCGACTTCGGCGACCTCGGCGTGGCCCGCCTGGGCGCCCTTTTCGGTATTCGCGTCCGCTTCTAGCGGTCAACCCCCGCCGGGAGACCCGGCGGGTCCTGCCGCGCACCCCCCGGCCCTCGCTTCGGCGAGGATCTCCAGGAGGGCGGGATGCAGCAGCCCGTTCGACACGGCGATGTTCGGCCCGCCGTTGGTGAACGGCCGACCTTCGAAGTCCGAGACGACCCCGCCGGCTTCCCGCACGATCACCTCGCCGGCGGCGGTGTCCCAGGCCCTCAGCGTCTCCTCCCAGAACGCGTCGAGGCGTCCGGCGGCCACGCAGCACAGATCCAGGGCTGCCGAGCCGGCGCGGCGCACCGCCCGCACCCGCCGCATGACGCGGACGAACAGGTCCAGCGCCCGGTCCATCGCCTCCGAGGAATAGGGAAACCCGGTGGCCAGCAGCGCGTGTTGCATGTCCGCAGTCGGCGAGACCCGGATCGGAACGCCGTTCAGGTGCGCTCCGAGGCCCGCCTCGGCGGTGAACAGCTCTTCGCGGAGGGGATCGAGGACCGCACCCGCCACGACCTCCCCGCCTTCTTCATACGCAATGGACACGGCGAACACCGGGAACCCGTGGGCGAAGTTGGTGGTCCCGTCCAACGGATCGACGATGAAGCGGCACCCGGTTCTCGAACCAGCGACCACACCGCGCTCCTCCGCCAGGATGGGCACGGCGGGCTGCAGCCGCTGCAGGCACTCGACGATTGAGGTCTCGGCAGCGTGATCCACCGCCGTCACCAGGTCGATCGGGCCCTTGAGATCGATCCCGAAGCCGCGCTCCCCACGGGCGCGATGGGCCTTCCGGACGACCGCGGCCCCGGCTTCCGCCGCTTCGACGCAGGCCCGGGCAGCGGCGCTCCTCACGGTGTCCGGGGCCCCTGCCGCTGAACCAGCACGACGCGCGTTCCGCCGCGGTCGGTGCGGGTCCAGGTCACCCCGTCCATGAACTGGCGCATGAAGAAGATGCCGCGCCCGCTGTCCTTGAGCAGGTTGTCCTCCAGCAGAGGATCCGGCACCTCGGCCGTGTCGAAACCCTCACCCTCGTCCTCCACGGCGATCCGGACCGCGGGACCGCTGCCGCCGCCGTCACGGGTCTCGATCTGAATCCGCAGACGCTTCGCGGGATCCATACGGTTTCCGTGACGCATCCCGTTGGTGACCGCCTCCCGGACCGCCGCCCCCATCCAGTGTGTGGCGTCCGGCTCGTAGCCGCACTGGGCGCAATGACGTTCGAAGACTCCCAACACGACCTCAACCCATTCGATCCGGGTCTCGACGTCGAGCCGAACCGTCACGGGCTCGCTTTCCGGGCTCACGCGGACTTCAGGCTCGGTTCCGGAACGGCCGCGTCGGACAGGAACTCACCGGTAGCTCCGGTCTCGGCGCCGCCATCGCGCTCCACCGATCCCGGAACGAGCTCGAACTGCGGCTCCGGCAGCGCCGGCGCGTCTTCGATCGCCACCGGTCCGGCGACCACCGTCCGGATCTCGGGCAGGACAGCGGACCGGCGAATCGCCGACGCCACGGATGGCGCGGCACGGATCACGAGTCCGGCGGTGAACTCTCCCGACTTCTTCTGGGCGCGGACCAGCACATCCTGGCAAACGGCGCCCAGCGACCGCACCCGGCCGGATCCACGGCACGCCGGACAGGAAGCCAGCAGCGCGGACTCGAGCGAGGGACGCTCGCGTTTGCGGGTAACGATGACGAGCCCGGCCCTCGATTCGGGCGGCGCGACCCGGGTGAAGGCCGGGTCCCGGCGCAGTTCGGCCTGCAGGGTCCGGAACACGCGGTCCCGGTTCCGGCCCTCCTTCATGTCGATGAAATCGATCACGATGATCCCGCCAAGTCCGCGCAACCGGAGCTGGCGCGCGGTCTCCACCGCCGCCTCGAGATTGGTGACGGTGTTCGTTTCGTCGCGCTCCCCGGTGTCTCCGGTGAAGCTGCCGGTGTTCACGTCCACGGCCACGAGGGCTTCCGTCTGATCGATGATGATCGACCCACCGGACGGGAGACGCACCCGGCGCCGGGTCGCCTGCTCGAAGGCCACCTCGACCCCGTATTCCTCGAAGATCGGGTAGTTCCGTGAGTAGAGCCGAACCTTGTGCTCCATTCCCGGAAGGAACTGGCGGATGAAGTTCACCATGCGTCCGTAGAGAGTCTCGCTGTCCACCCGGATGACGCTGAATCCCGAGGAGAGCACGTCCCGGATGTAGCGGAACACCATCGGCACCTCGGCCCGGAGACAGGCCGGCGGACCCGAGAGACTCTCTTTCCGGATCTCCGTCCAATCGGCCTCGAGGCGCGTGATGTCCGCGGAAAGCGTCTCCTCGTCGCGCTGCTCCGCGGTGGAACGTGCGACCCACTCTCCTTTCAGCGTGCTCCGGCGCTCGACCAGCGCCGCGATGCGGAGCTGTTCCCGCGGTCCCGCCGTGGCCCTCGAGGTGATGACCCCGGTGGGCGCGAGCGGCCGAAAATCGAAGAACCGCCCCTGGAGATTGAGATCGCAACTGACCTTGTAACCCTTGGGCCCGAGCGGCTCACGGACGACCTGCACCAGCACGGGCTGTCCGGCGCGCAGCATGTTCTCGAGCCGGAGTCCGGAGGCTCCGGACCCGCTCCCGCCTCCGGCGCCGTCTGCGTCGGCTTCCGGCACGCGGCCTTCTTCCCGCCAGGCGTCCAGCGCTCCCTGCGGAATCTGATCGATCTGGAGGAACGCGTTGCGGTGCAGTCCGATGTCCAGGAAGGCCGCCTGGGTGCTGGGCACCACCCGCTGCACCCGTCCCCGGTAGATCCCGTGCAACACGCTCTGCTCGGAGCGGTGTTCGACACCGAGTTCCACCACCACCCCATCCTCGAGGAGAGCCATTCGGGTCTCGCCCGGAAGGCTGGTGACGATCAGCTCTCGATACACAGAACTACAGGCATGGGCGGCGGGGCGTTCGCCGAAACCGTAGCACGGAAGCCGGCCGTTCCCCCCCGCTCGGAGCGCTTGCCCGCGGCCCGCGCGTGCCGGCCTGGAGGCCGGCGTTCCCCGTGGATCTGCGCCGCATTCTGCGGCGCACGCGGGTAGCAGCCTGTGGTGAAACCCACGTGAGCGCCGAGACGGGCGAGGCGCCCGGCTGACAAGGCGCGTGAGGGAGGAATACCGGGTGTATTTCGACCGAAACGCAACGCAGAGCGCCTCGCAGAGGCGCGGTTCAGACGGGATGCATCGCCCGTCGAACGCCGCGTGGGTTTCGCCACAGGCTGCTAGGTAAGGAAATTGCGCCGCCGCACCGAGGCGGCCAACCCGATGGCCGCCGCGGCGATCAGCAGCGAGTTGCCCCCGTAGCTCATGAACGGCAGGGGGAATCCCTTGATGGGGACGATCCCCGCCACCATCGCGATGTTGTAGAGCGCCTGGAGATGGAGCATCAGAAAGAAGCCGCCCACCATGAAGGCGCCGGTCGGATCCTTGTTCTCGACTGCTTCCACGGCGATCTGAAGGAGGCGCAGGCCGAGGACCAGGTAGAGCGCGAGCACGACGACCACACCCAGGAACCCGAACTCCTCGGCAAGCACCGCGAACACGAAGTCGGTGTGAGGAGCCGGAAGGAACTGGAGGCTGGTCTGCGGACCCTGGAGCCAACCGGTCCCGAAGAGGCCTCCCGAGCCGACCGCGATGGAAGCCTGCAACGTCTGATATCCCGCCCCCAACGGATCGCTCTCCGGGTTCAGGAAGGAGAGGATCCGGGTTCGCTGGTAGTCACGCAGGCCGAACGCCCAGATCAGCGGCAGGGCCAGGACGGCGCTGCCGCCGGCGGCCAGCATCCATTTGCGGGAGATCGTCACGCCGCTGAAGAACACCATCCCGACCCCGATGCCGAACAGGATCGCCGCGCTCCCGAGATCGGGCTGCGCGGCCACCGCCAGCACGAGGGCGCCGGACGCCGCGATCCAGCCGACCGTGGCGCGGCGGCTCAGGGGCTCGTGCCGGGAGCGGGCGATCAGATGGGCCAGCAGGAGCACCAGCGAGATCTTCGCCAGCTCGCCGGGTTGCACCGTCAGGGTGCCCACCTCGAGCCACCGGCGGGTTCCCGCCCGGAGGGCGCCGGAAGTGATGGCGATCGCGCTGAGGCCGAGCGCCACCAGAAACAGCACCGGCGACAGCCGAGCCAGCTGGCGATGATCCGTGTGGTACGCCACGACTCCGACCCCGAGAGCAAGCCCGAGCCGAATCAGATGGGCCCCGAGGGTGGCCCCGGAAGCGACTCCCCGCAGGGCGCTCTCCAGCAGCAGCAGCGCGATCGCGACCAGGAGCCCCACACAGACGAGTAGCACCCGGTCCACGCCCTCGCGCGCTCTCAGTTCCATGGTGCGTACCTCTCGGGACGGGAATGGCTCACTGGTCCACCCCTCCCCCGCCGACGATCCGGGGCTCGGGAGAGTCCTCGAAGAAGGTCCGCAGAATCTCCCCGCCGATCGGCGCCGCCGCGGCTCCCCCGGCCCCGCCGTGTTCGACGACCACCGCAATCGCGATCTCCGGGTCGTCGAACGGCGCGAACCCCACGAACCAGGCGTGGGTGCGCAGCTCGTACGGCCGGTCCTCGTTGTTGGCGGCCACCGCGTTGGCGCTCGCCACCTGCGCCGTTCCCGTCTTCGCCGCGACCTCGGCCAGGGGCATCCGGGCTCGCCAGGCCGTCCCCGACACCACCGCGTCCCGCATCCCGTCGCGGATCAGTTCGAAGTGTTCGGGCAGGACTCCGCCCACCTCTCCTCCGGGTTCCATGCCGACCAGTCTCGGCGTCGGAATGTTCCCCCCCGAGGCGACCGCCGCCGCGAGCCGGGCCATCTGGATCGGGGTCACGGAGACGGCTCCCTGGCCGACGGAGACCGACGCCGTCTCGCTGGCGTACCAACGCTCTCCCATGACCCGGCGCTTCCATTCGCGGGTCGGAACGAGGCCGCTCGACTCGTTCCTGAGATCCACGCCGGTCGGCGCTCCGAGGCCGAAGGCCCGCGCATAGGACGCGATGACGTCCACGTCCAGGGCTTCCGACAGGCGATAGAAGAACACGTTGCACGACTTCGAGATCGCTTCCCGAAGCGACAGGGCACCGTGACCCTCCGTGCGGTGGCAGTGGAAGGTCCGGCCCGCCACCCGAGCCCGGCCGTTGCAGGTGACGCGGGTTTCGGGCCCCACCACGCCCTCGGCCAACCCCGCGGCAGCGGTCACCAGCTTGAAGGCCGAACCGGGCGGGTAGCGGCCCTGCACCGCCCGGTTGAGCAGCGGAGTCGCCGTGTCGGCGAGCATTCGGCGGAACCTCCCGGCGTCGCCGCGAAAGTCCTCGGGATTCTCCGCCGGATAGCTGCCCAGGCCCAGCACCTCGCCGGTCCGCACGTCGAGCGCCACGAAGGCCCCGCGTTGCTCCCCGAACGCGCGGTGGGCCGCCTCCTGGAGGGCGCCGAGGACGTTGAGCTGCAGGGTTTCGCCGCGTACTGGTTCCGTTCTCCGGAGCCCGCCGGAGACCAGGACGCGCTGCCGGCTGTCCACGACCCGGTCCAGATAGCCGTCGGAGCCGAGCAGCGTGGTGTTGTAGACCCGTTCGATCCCGTCCTGCCCGACCAGGTCTCCCGAAGCCGCAGCAACGAACTCCTCGAGCAGCAACTGCGCCGCCGTGACCTCGCCGACGTACCCGAGGAGGTGCGCGGTCGCTTGACCGAGCGGGTAGTCCCGCGCCGGGACGAACTCCACCCGGACTCCCGGGAGCTCCCGCCGGCGGGCTTCGAAGAAAGCCGCTTCGGCGAACGGAATCCCGGAGCGCACCACCGCCGGGCCGCGCGCCGCGCGCGCCTCGAGGCCGGCGCGGTCCTCGTCCTCCACCGCAAGCAGTCCCAGGTCCTCGAGTTGGCGGAGTCCCGCCGTGTCGGCGAGGAGCGTGAACGACGGCTCGCTCCGGGCAAGGACCTGCCCGCCCCGGTCCACCACGAGTCCGCGGGGAGCGCGGTGGCGTTCGGTCTGGAGATAGTTGTCCCGCGCCAGGCTGCTGAACTCCTCGCCCCGAACGATCTGGAGCTGCCAGAAGCGGACGGTCAACAGGATGACGAACGCCCAGAGCGGGTAGCGGGCGATGGTCAGCCGCCGGCGGATGCGGGCGAGATACTCGGCGTGGATCACGATGCGCCCCCGAAAAGCCTCATCGCGCCTGGTACCCCGCCGGCCGGGGCCGTAGGAATCGGACCACCAGCAATCCGTAGATCACGGTGATGGGAATCCCGAACCCGGCCGCCCCCAGTTCGAGAGCGGGAACCGCGGTGAATCCGGCAACTTCACCAAGCACCCAGAGAACCACCAGATCGGCGGCGGCGGCGAACAGAAGCAGCAACGGGATCCCAGCCCGGGTGTCCAGAGGAGGGTACTCGCGTGCACGGGCCGCCAGGAAAACGACCAGCGGCTTCGAAAAACCGTTCATCCCCAGCAGACCACCGGAGAAGGAATCCTGCAGGAGTCCCGTCACGAGACCAAATCCGATGGCCGGACCCGGCCCCGCGAGCAGCGCCACCGCCGCGGCGGTGGCGAGCAGAAAATCCGGCGTTACCCCTTCACCCACGGTGAGCGGAAGTACGCCGGTCTGGAGCAGGAAAGCGGCGATCACCGCGAGGGCGGCTCGCGCATAGCTCATGGCGCCGCATCAGGGTCCGGCGCCATCCCGGAATCGTCCCGGCGCGGCAGCATGAACACCCGTTCCAGGGTGTCGAAGTCCACGGCCGGCTCGACGGCGACTTCGAGGAGCAGACCGGCGCCCTCGTGGACCGCTGACACGTGCCCGACCAGGAGACCCTTCGGATAGAGCTGATCGAGCCCGCTCGAGATCACCTCTTCGCCAATCGCGATTCGCTGCCCGACCGGCACGAAATGGAGCCGGTAGCCGCTCGCGCCGTCCTCCCCGGCAGCCGACCGGACCACTCCGCGGGTGCGGCTCCCGGAGGTGATGACGGCGACGGCCGCGGTGGAAGCCGACAGCAGCTCGACCTGGCTGACCCCGGGCCCGACCGCCACGATCCGGCCCGCCAGACCGCTTGCCGCCATCACCGGAGCATCCCGCTCGATTCCGTGCCGGCTGCCCCGGTTCACGGTCACGGTGCGGTCCAGCGGCGATGCGCTGACCCCCACGACCTCGCCGGAAACCGGCTCGCCGAGGTCCATCGCCGCCGCATCCAGGTCCGTGAACCCGCGCGCCCGCTCCAGCATTCCCCGCTGGACGGTCAGCTCCCACTCGAGCCGGGCTACGCGGTCGCGCAACTCGTCGCGGGCCAGCCGCATCTCGTGCGCCTCCCCGACGGTCTCCACCCACGACGAAACCGCGCGGGTGGAGTCGACCACCAGGCTCTGGCCCCCGCCGAACACCGCGGCCAGACCGTCACGGATCGGAAAGCTGATCCCGCTCCGCACCTGAAACGTCAGTCCCAGGAAGTTCGCGGCCAACACGATCCCCAGGAGGATTCCGTGGCCGCGTTTCCCGGGCACCGGCTAGCTCGTACCTCTCAGGTCGGCCTAGGTTAACCCCCCGGGCTTACACGTCGTGCCGGGACACCTGCTGGAGCAGGTCCATGCGCTCCAGCATGACGCCGGCGCCGTTCACGACGCAGTCGAGCGGATGTTCCGCCACCTTGACCGCCAGATTCGTCTCGTCGGCGAGCAGCTCCGGCAGACCGTCGAGGAGCGCGCCTCCACCCGTCAGCAGAATGCCGTTCTCCACGAGGTCCGCGGAGAGTTCGGGTTCCACCTTCTCGAGCACGTTCGCCAACGCGGTGAGGAGCTGGTGGAGCGGGCCGCTCAAGCCCTCCCGGATGTCCTGATCGGTCACCGTCAGCGTGGCCGGGGACAGCCGCGAAAGGTCGCGGCCGCGAATCTCCATGCTCCGCGCCTGCATTCCCGGCCGGGCGCTGCCGAGGGCCATCTTGATCCGCTCGCCCGTCCGCTCGCCGACGAGCAGTCCGTGGGCCCGCCGCAGGTGCTCGATGATCCCCCGGGTGAACATGTCGCCCGCGGCGCGCACCGAGGTACCGGCGGCGATGCCCGAGAGCGAGATGACCGCGATGTCGGTCGTGCCCCCACCGATGTCCACCACGCAGCAGCCGATGGGGGTCGTGACGTCGAGTCCCGCGCCGATGGCGGCCGCGATGGGCTGCTGGACCAGGAACACCTCGCTGGCCCGCGCCCGGAGCACGCTGTCGCGCACCGCGCGCCGCTCCACCGGGGTGATCCTGAGCGGCACGCCGACCACCATGCGCGGGGCCGCCCAGCGCCGCCGTACCAGCGCCTTCTGGACGAAGTGGCTGATCATCCGCTCCGCCGCCTCGAAGTCGGCGATCACCCCGTCCTGCATCGGACGGATCGCCTTGATGTGGTCGGGGGTCTTGCCGACCATGTCGTACGCGTCCGCCCCGACCGCCTCCACCCGTTTGGTGACCGTGTTCATGGCCACCACGGAGGGCTCGCGGAGGATGATTCCCGAATCCTGCGTGTAGATGAGGGTGTTGGCGGTCCCGAGATCTACCGCGAGATCAACCGAGAAGAGACTGAGTAGGTATTTGAGCATCAGGCGAGGCCGGTTAGCGGCACTGTGTCGTGGATTTCAGGAAGACCGGGACGGAAATGCGGCGAGAGAGTACCAGTGAAACCGAGATCGTGACAGTCTCAAGCCGGGCGTTTTCTTGTCCGGGTTTGCCGGCCGGCAGTCCTCGGCGGTACCATGGCCGGTTGCCATGATCCTCGAGTATTTCCGCAACCGCCGATCCGTCGGCTGGTTCGTCGGGGCCGGCCTGCTCGGGCTGGTCATTCTGGCGTTCGTCGCCCTCTATTTCCCGGATTTCATGGGAGATCCGGCCACCGCCGCGATGCGCCGCGGCGTCGCCTGGGTGGACGGCGAAGCGATCCCGGCATCGACCTTCCTGGACCGCTACCGGAACGTCGCGCGCATGTACCAGGAACAGAGCGGCGGTGAGTTCTCGCCCGCCCTGGCCCGGCAACTCGGCATACCGGAGCAGGTCGTGGGCGAACTCGTGCGTAGCCAGGTCCTGGTCCGGGAGGCGGAACGTCTCGGAATCGAGGTCACGAACACCGAAGTCGGAACCAGCATCGCCACCTCTCCGACCTTTCAGGAGAACGGCGTCTTCATCGGCCGGGACGCCTATCTCGCCATGCTGCGCGCCGCCCGGCTGAACCCGCGGGACTTCGAGGATTCCATCCGGTCCGACCTGATGACGGAGAAGCTCCGGGCGCTGATCACCGAGTCGCCGCACGTGTCCGACCTGGAACTCAGGGAGGAGTACCGGCGCCGCAACGAGAGCGCCTCGCTCGACGTCTGGTTCCTGACCGTGGACAGCCGGCGCGGCGACGTGGAGGTCACCGAGGCGGCGGCACGCGAACGCTACGAGGCCGAACCGGCGGCGTTCGAGGTACCGGAGCAGCGGCGCATCCGCTACCTGACGCTGTCCGAGCAGATCCTCGCCGAGGAGGTTTCGGTCCGGCAGCGTGAAATCCAGCGCTACTACAACCGCAACCTGTTCCAGTACCAGATGGGCGAGCAGGCGGAAGCCAGTCACATCCTGCTGCAGGCGGAAACCGAGGCCGATGAGGACGCCACCCGAACCCTCGCCGCCCGTCTGGCCGAGCGCGCGCGCGCCGGCGAAGACTTCGCCGAACTCGCACGGACCTATTCCGCTGACGAAGTGACCCGGGAAGCGGGGGGAGCCCTCGGAGTCTTCGGTCCCGAAGAGATGGTGCCCGAGTTCTCCGAAGCGGTCTTCAACATGATGCCGGGCGAGATCAGCGATCCCGTCCGCACCGACTACGGCTGGCATGTGGTGCGGCTCGACAGCCGGCAGCCGGCGGAGACCCGGGAGTTGAGCGAAGTGGAGGGAGAGATCGAAAGCCGCCTGCGGCAGGAAAAGGCCGGCGATCTCCTCACCGAGCGGGCCCTCGAATTGGAAGGACTCGCTGACGGCGCCGATTCGCTGGACGAGCTGACCCGCGACCATCCGCTGCTGATCCCCCAGGAATCGGATTTCTTCTCCGCCGGCGACCCTGTTGCCGGGGCCGGGTCGGCGGAACTCTCTGCGCTCGCTTTCGAACTCCAAATCGGCGCGGTGGGCGGCCCGGTCCGGCTGCCTACCGGCTACGGCTTCGTGGAAGTCCTCGAGGAACGGCCGCCCCACGTCCCCGAGTTCGAGGACATTCGCGAGCTGGTGATCGCCGGACTCGAGGAGGAGCGGGCCCGGTCCCTCGTTGAGGAGGCTGCTCAGGCGCTCCGGGACCTCGTCGCCGGCGGCCGGACCGCCGAAACCGATCCCACGCCCCTGGAGCGCTGGTTCCGCGGCAGTCCGCTCGGGATCGCGGGAATGCTCCCGGACCACGAAGAGACGGTCTTCGGCGCCGGGGTCGGAGACGTCGTCGGCCCCCTGGAGGCGGACCGCGGCTACGCCGTCGTCCGGATCAACGGAAAGGAGGGCTTTGCCGAGACGACGTTCGAAGAGCAGAAGGAGCCCTTCCGGGCGCAGATGGCCGAAGAGAAGAAACAGCGGATCTGGGCCGCCTTCGTCGGGGCCGCCGGCGAGCGCTACGAGATCCGTATCGACCGGCAGGCCCTCAACGACCTGATCGGCTAGCAGAATGCAACTCGACCTGAGGGAACGCGGTGGCGTCTCGCTGCTGCAGCTGAACGGCCGCCTCGTGGACGGCCACGGTGACCAGGAACTGCGGGAGGCCGTGGACGTGCTCCTCGATTCGGGCCGCACCCGCATCGTCGTCGATCTCAGCGGGGTCAGCGCCATCGACAGCGCGGGCCTCGGAGAACTCGTCGCTTCCGCCCGGCGGGTCGCCCGCGCGGGCGGCGCGCTCAAGGCGCTCCATCCGCGGGAGCGCGTCGTGCACGTGATGAACATCGCCCGGGTGCTGCCGTTGTTCGAGGTGTTCGAGACCGAGGATCAGGCGGTCGCCAGCTTCACCACGGACGCCTGAGGGCCAGGCCCCGAAACGTCCTTGATTCCGGTCGAGGAGGCGCTCCGCCGGATCCTCGAGCGGACCCCGCGGCTGCCGGCCGAGACGGTCGGGCTCGAAGCGGCCCGGCGCCGGGTGCTCCGGGAGAACGTGTTCGCGGATCGGGACCTGCCCCCCTTCCACCGCTCGGCGGTCGACGGCTACGCGGTCCGCGCCGCCTGCCTGGCGGGCGGCGGCCGGCTGCGGGTCGTGGAACAGATCCCCGCCGGGACGATGCCGAAGGTCCGGTTGGGTCCGGGGGAAGCGGCGGCCATCATGACGGGCGCCCCCCTGCCGGAGGGGGCGGACGCCGCGATCATGGTGGAGGACACCGTTCGCGACGGGGACTTCGTCGTCTGGCCGGCCCCGGGAAGGACCCCGCCCCCCGTCGAGCCGGGAAACCGGGTCACCGCCCGCGGCGCCGAGGTTCAGGAGGGTGCGAAGCTCCTCGAGGCCGGCATCCGGGTCTCGCCGGCAGCCGTGGGGCTCCTCGCCACCGTCGGCAAGGTCCGGGTGGAGGTCGCCCGCCGTCCCCGGATCGCCGTGTTCTCGACCGGCGACGAACTCCGGCATCCGCGGACGGCCAGGCCGCGGCCCGCGGAGATCCGGGACGCCAACAGCCACCTGATCGCCGCCCGCTGCCGCGCGCTGGGGCTTCCGGTCCGGCGGCTGGGTTTCGCCGCCGACGACCCCGACGACCTCGCCGCGAAGGTCGCTTCCGGCCTCGGTGCGGACGTGCTCTTCATCAGCGGCGGCGTGTCCATGGGACGCTACGACTACGTCGAGCCCGTACTCGAGCGGGCCGGGGTCCGGCTCCTGGTGACCGCGGTGGCCATCCGTCCCGGCAAACCCTTCGTCTTCGGGATCACCCGGGACGCTCCTCCGGTCCTTGTCTTCGGCCTGCCGGGCAACCCTGTCTCGGCGCTCACCACGTTCGAGGTGCTCGCCCGTCCGGCCCTGGACGCGATGCAGGGGATCGCCGATCCGGGACTGCCGCGCCCATCGGTGCGCCTGCTCGCCCCGGTCACGGCGCGCGGACCGCGGCGCGCCTTCCTGCCCGCCCGGGTGGGAGTCGCGGACGACGGGACCCTGGCGGCGCAGCCGATCCGCTCCCAGGGATCGGGCGACATCGCGGCGGTGGCGCTCGCGAACGCCCTCGTGATCGTGCCCGAGGACGTGGACAGGGTCCCCGCCGGAGCGAGCGTCGCAGCGCAGCCGCTCCCCGGGTTTCCGGACGCCGGGGCCGGATGGCATGATCCCCGGCAATGAGTTCCGGCGGTAGACCGGCGTCCCCGGCGACCCTCAGCCATGTGGATTCCGGGGGAAGCGCGCGCATGGTGGACGTGGGAGCCAAGCCCGTCACCTCGCGCGAAGCCGCAGCCGAAGCCTTCGTAAGGATCTCGGATGAGGCGCTCAAGCTGGCGCGCCTCGGAAACGCGCCCAAGGGGAGCGTGCTGGACACCGCGCGCCTCGCCGGGATCCAGGCGGCGAAGTCCTGCGCCGCTCTGATCCCGCTCTGTCATCCCCTGCCCCTCGACCATGCCGAGGTCTCGGCGGCATTCGAGGAGACCGGGATCCGCATCGTGTCGCGGATCCGGTGCCGGGCCTCCACCGGGGCGGAAATGGAGGCGCTCACCGCGGCTTCGGTGGCCGCCCTCACGGTCTACGACATGCTGAAGGCCGCCGACCGGGCGATGGTGATCGGCCCGGTCCGCCTCCTCGAGAAGCGCGGTGGGGCGAGCGGCGACTGGAGGGCGGACGGTGCCTGAGGTCCGGGACTCGGTGCTTGCCGCTCTCGAGGCGAAGGGCTCGGCGGTCGTGGCGCTCAGCGGCGGCGTGGACAGCGCGACGCTGGCGGTCCTGTCCCACCGGGCGCTCGGGGACCGAAGCCTGGCGGTCACCGGGGTGAGCGCGAGCCTGTCCCGCCACCAGCGAGCGCTCGTGGAGTCGGTTCTCCGCACGCATCCCATGCCGCACGAATGGCTCGCGACGGATGAGCTGGCGTCGCCCGACTACCGCCGAAACGGTCCGGATCGCTGTTTTCACTGCAAGAACGAGCTCTACCGGCTGCTGCGGGAGGTCGCCGACGCGCGCGGCTTCGCGGCCGTGCTCGACGGCACGAACTCCGACGACGTGGGAGACATCCGGCCGGGACGGCGCGCGGCGGCGCTCTACGGCGTTCGCTCACCGTTCCTCGAGGCCGGAGTCGGCAAGGCGGCCATCCGGGCGCTGGCGCGGGAACTGGGATTGCCGGTGGCCGAGGAACCGGCTTCCGCGTGTCTCGCCTCCCGCGTTCCGGAGACGATCCAGATCGACGCGGGGGTCCTGAACCAGGTCGAGGCCGGGGAAGCGGCGCTCCGGGAGTTCGGTTTTTCCGCCTTTCGGGTCCGCCACCACGGGGAACTCGCCCGCATCGAGCTGCCCCCCGGGGAGATTCCCCGCGCCCTCAGCCCGGAGATCGGAGACCGGCTTGCGAATCGGCTTCAGAAGCTCGGATACCGCCAGGTGGCGGTAGACCTCCGCGGCTACCGGCCCGCGGGGCTCGCCGCCCCCTTCGACCCGGATCGCGATCTGGCGTTCCTGTCGACCGGCGCCAGCTAGCAGCCTATTGCTCGAGATCCGCATCCTCGCCGACCCCGACGAGGACGACGGTTCGGGCCGGACCGTCGAGGTCCGGCTGATCGCCCGGCCGCGCCCGGACGAGGATCCGCTCGAGGACTCCCGGCTTTTCGCCGCGGGGGACGCCGAGCGCATCGTGGCCTTCGTCGCGGAGCTGCTCGAACGCCATGCTGCCGCGCTTCCGGCGCCCCGGCTGGAGTGCTGCCGGCGGTGTGACCGCGCGCTCGACCCCGAGGTCGAGGGCGAAGGGCGGCGGCCCTTCGTCTGCCGGAGCTGCCAGGCGGCGGCGCGGGGTCCCGGCCCGGCCCGACCCGGGAGCACCGGTGAGGGAGTCGAAGTCCACTTTCTGGGGACGGGCGACGCCTTCGGCTCCGGCGGAAAGCGCCAGGCCGCGGTCTTCGTCCGCGCGCTCGGCAGCCGGCTGGGACTCCTGCTGGACGCCGGACCGGGTTGCCACGCCGCCCTGCGCGCGGAAGGACTCACGAGCGACGACGTCGGGGCCGTGATGTTGAGCCACTTCCACGGCGACCACTACGGGGGGGTCCCGTTTCTCGAGCTGGACGCGATGCGGAGCGGGCGCACCGAACCGCTGCGGGTCATCGCCCCCCCGGGTGCGCCGGAACGCCTGGCGACGCTCAGGGAATGCCTCTACCGCGATCTGCCCATCCGTTTCGAGGAGGAGATCACGGAGGCGCTCCCCGGCGAGACCATCGGCCTGCCGGCGGCTCTCGGGGACGGCACCGCCCGGGCCCTGGCGGCGCGCCACCAGCCAGGGGCCTGGGCGTTCTCCTGGAAACTGGAGCTCGGCGGCCGCACCGTCGTCTACTCGGGTGACACCGGCCTCAGCGATGAACTGATCTCCGAGTCTGCGGCGGCCGATCTCCTGATCCACGAGTGCACGTCACTCGAAGCGCTGCCCGGTCACACCTCCCACCGCGAACTGGAGGAGGCGGCGTCCCGGATCACGGCCCGCCGGGTGCTGCTCGTCCACACCGGCGAGGACGTTCTCGGCGCGGCCGGCCTGGCCTTCGAGCGCGCCCACGACGGGTTACGGGTAGTGGTTTAGCAATCCCGCTGGGTTCGCCAACAGCCGCAATCGCACCGCCGGCTTGGAACGCCGGCTTCAGCCGGCCCAGCCCGCCGCAGGCGGGCGGCGACACGGACCTGATTCGCCGGGATGACTCGGCTGCGCGCGCCAATGCACCCGGGGTAGCGACGCGCCGCCCGCGGTCCTGCGGACCGCTGTGCCGGCTGAAGCCGGCGTTCCAAGCCGGCGCGTTTCCGCGCCGCCTGACTCAGTCGTCTTCCTTGGAGGAGGAGTCGTCACCCTCGGAGCCGGCATCCGGGTTGGTGACGCTCTTCATGGAGTTCCGGAAATTCCTGATCCCCGCTCCGAGTCCCTTCCCGAGCTGGGGCAGCCGCGAACCCCCGAAGATGAGAATGACGATCCCCAGGATGATCAGGAGTTCGGTCGCCCCGAAGGGGCCGACCAGGAGGACCGGGACCCACAGGAAGGAAGTCATGGGGCGATTCTATCCGCTTACTCCCCGCCGCCGGGAAACGGCACCGCTGCGGCCTTCGCACGCTCGTACACCACCGCCGCCACCGCGATGTCCTCGGCGGCGATCCCCTGGGACTCGAAGAGCGCCGGCCCCGCCGCCGCGCTCCCCTTCCCGGCCGCCACCACCTCGCCGATCGTCTCGAGGTCGTCCCATGCCAGCTCTCCGGAGGCAACGAACGGCGCCAGGTCGCCGCACTCGATCCGCGCCTGCTCCCGGTCGTCCACCACGATCCGGCCGGCGTGACGCACCGCGGCGCCATCGAGCTCGCGCCGCCCGAGCGAGTTTCCTCCCGCGGCCGCCACGAACGCGCCCGGGGCGAGCCAGGCGCCCCGGACGACCGGCTCGGCGGCATTCGTGACCGCGACCACGATGGGTTTGCCGCGGACCGCCGCCTCCCCGCTGGGCGCCGGGACGACCTCCACCCCGAGACGGGCGGACATCGTCGCCGCGAACCGGGCCCGCCGCTCCGGATTCCGGCAAAACGCCTCCACCCGGATGAGCGGGCGCACCAGCGCGAGGGCCTCCAACTGCGTTTCGGCCTGGTATCCGCACCCCACGATCCCCACGGTGGACGCGCCCGGCGCCGCCAGGTAGTCCGCCGCGACCCCGGTGGCGGCGCCGGTCCGGATCTGGCCCAGGGCGTCGGATTCCATGATCGCGGCGAGCGATTCCGTCTCCCGGTCGAAGAGCAAGAGGACGAAGCGCATTGCGTCCCGGGAGGTCAGGTAGGTCTTCAGCCCCAGGTAGCCGAACCCGGAACTCGAGGCGCTCATCGTGTGGAGCATCCGGCCCGGCACCCGGACCCGCTGCCGGGGCCGGTTCTGGGCTTCCCCCTCGCCGAGCTCCCGGAAGACCGCCTCGACCGCGTCCAGCGCGTCGCGCATGGGAAGCGACTCGCGGACGAGCGATTCCGGAAAGTAGAGGATCACCGGGGAAAAGGGTACGCGGGGCGCGTCCCGGCCCTTTCCTACAATGAACGTCATGGACGTGCTGACCGCGCAGCAGATGCGCGACGCCGACCGCCACACCATCGAGGAAGCCGGGGTTCCGGCGCGCGTCCTGATGGAAAACGCGGGACGGGCGGTCGCCGACGTCGTCGCGGAGTCGGGGACGGGCGGCCGGCGGATCCTCATCCTCTGCGGGCGGGGCGGCAACGGCGGCGACGGCCTGGTGGCGCTCCGGGCGCTGGCGGCGCGCGGACTGCGGGGCACCGCCGTGCTGCTGGCCGATCCCGAACGGCTCACCGGAGAGACGAAGGCGAACTACGAGACCGCGATGCAGCTCGCCCTCCACGTGGTTCCCTGCCCCGACGAAGCCACCTGGGAATGGGCGCTTCGCCAGACGGGACCGGACGGGCTCACCACCCCCCGTCCCGGGGTCGTCGTGGACGCGATCCTGGGCACGGGGAGTTCCGGCCCGCTCCGGGGGCTCGCCGCCCGGGTGATCGCCGACCTGGACCACGTCGGACGGTTCCGCGATGCGGTCCGGATCGCGGTGGACGTTCCGACCGGCCTTTCCGCCGACACGGGGGCGGCGCCCGACCTCTGCTTTCGCGCCGATCTCACCGTGGCCCTCGCCGCGCCGAAGATCTGCCATTTCGTTTACCCGGCGAGCGCCGCCTGCGGAGAGATCCGGGTCGCGGAGATCGGAATCCCGCGCGTCTGGCTGAATGCTGGCACCGCGGGGGTCCGCACCAACGACGAACGCCGGGTGGCGCCGTTCTTCCCCGCCCGGGCGCCCGGCGTTCACAAGGGGCAGCTCGGCCGGCTGCTGCTCGTCGCGGGCTCCCGGCGCATGCCCGGGGCCGCGGCGCTCGCGGCGCGGGGCGCCCTGTCGGCGGGGGTCGGTCTGCTCACCGTGGCGGGCCCGACCGACGGGCTGACGGAGCTGCCTCCGGAGGCGATGCGGCTGCCCCTGCCCGCGTCCGGTGACGGGGAACTCTCGCTTGACGGGGTGCCCGAGATCGCGCAGTTCGCCGGCGATGCGATCGCGCTCGGACCCGGCCTCGGGAGCGGGGAGGAAACGAAGGAGGCAGTACGCCGGATCGTCCTCACCACCTCGCTGCCGCTCGTGCTCGACGCCGACGGGCTGAACTCCTGGGCCGGCCGGGCCGCGCGCCTCGCCCAGCGGCCGGACCTCGCGCTGACGCCCCATCCGGGCGAAGCCGCCCGGCTGCTCGGCCTGACCAGCGCGGAGGTTCAGGAGGACCGGCTGGCGACGGCCCGGCGTCTCGCCCGGGAAACCGAGGCCGCGGTGGCCCTCAAGGGACCCGGGACGCTCATCGCCGACCCGCGCGGCGCCGTCTTCGTGAACCGTTCCGGTGGTCCCGAACTCGCCGCGGGCGGGTCCGGGGACGTCCTCACGGGGGTGGTGGGAGCGCTGCTCGCCCGCCGCCTCGCTCCGCTCGAGGCGCTCTCCGCGGGCGTCTTCCTGCACGGACTCGCCGGCAGCGAAGCACGCGAGAGCAGCGGGGAAGACGCCGTCACTGCATCCGGCGTGGCCGCCCACCTCGGGAAAGCGGTGCACCGGTTGCGCCGGGAGATCTCCCGGTGACGGCCGCACCGGCGGCGGCGGACTCCGTCGCCAGCCGCACCCCGGAGGACACGCTCGAAGCGGGCGCCCGGCTCGCAGCCCGCGAACCCGGCTGCCGGGCCTTCTATCTGGAGGGGGACCTGGGCGCCGGGAAGACCGTCTTCGCCAAGGGGCTTGCGCAGCACTACGGCGTGGACCCCCGCCAGGTCACGAGTCCGACCTTCGCGCTCGTGTCGCGCTACGGAGAGGGAGCGCGCCCGGTGTACCACCTGGACCTCTACCGGATCGAGCGCCCAGAAGAACTCCGGGAACTCGGCATCGAAGAGATGGAGGAGGAAGACGCGGTGGTGATCGTCGAGTGGCCGGAGCGGCTCGGACCCTACCGGCGCGCCGACGCCACGCGCGTGCGTCTCGTGCGGGAAGCGAACGGAGCCCGCCGCATCGAGATCCGGGCCGGGGTGGAGGGTCGATGAACGGCTGGCCGAATCGCCTCGCGGCGGCGGCGCTGGCCGCGCTCACCGCCGCCGCGTGCGGGGATTCGGGGCCGCAGGTTCCCACCGAGCGGTCCAACCTGGTCCTGATCACCGTCTCCTCGCTGCGCGCCGACCACCTCGGGATCTACGGCTATCCGCGCAACATCAGCCCGAACCTCGACCTGTTCGGCGCGTCGGGAGCGGTGTTCCTCGAAGCGTTGACCCCCTGGCCCGAGACCGGGCGCGCGGCGGCGGCGCTCCTCACCGGGGTGGACCCGAGCCGGAGCACGCGGGGAGAGCCCGCGCGGCTGATCGAGGGAGCCACGCTTGCGGCCCGGTTGCGCGAGCACGGCTACCGGACCCTCGCCGCGGTCAGTCACCCGGCGCTGGCCGCCGAACTCGGTTTTGGGAGCGGTTTCGATGAGTTCCGGGAGCACTGGGGAGACCCGGCCACCGCCACCGACCGAGTGCGGGAGTTCGGGATCGGGACGCTGGTGGACGCCACCGGAGACGCCCCCCTGTTCCTCTGGCTCCACTTCGCCGCGCCCGCCCGGCCGCACCAGCCGCCCGAAGACGACCTGAACGCCGTCCGGAGCGACACGATGACCCCCGCCGGCCCTCAGTTCCGCGGCGGGCCCCAACCGACCGCGGCGGTCGCCCCTGGCGCCGGGTACGGAGAACTGGCGGACAGCTATGACGCCTCCATCCGGTCGGTGGACCGGGCGGCCGGCGCCGTGCTCACGAGCCTGGCGTCCGGTCCGCTGGGAGGCCAGACCCTCTTCGTGGTGGCCGGGTTGCACGGCGAGTCGCTCGGGGAACACGGCCCGCCCTTCGAATCCCCGCGCACCCTGTTCCGGGAGACGCTCGAGGTGCCGCTGCTCGTCGGCTGGCCCGGCGGCGACGGGACGCGGGTCCCCGCTGAGACGCGTTTCGGATCGGCGGTGGGCCTGGGCGACGTGGGTCCCACGGCTCTCGAGCTGATCGGCGTGCCGCTCCCGGACACCCCGCGCCTGGGGACGATCGGCAAGTCGCTGGTTCCGGCGCTGCTCGGAGACGACCCGCGCCCGCACCGGCGCCTCTACGCCCAGTCCGAACGTGGGCTCTTCGGCGTCTATAACGGTCGGCTCCGGATGCTGCGCATCCCGGTTCCCGGTCAGGAAGCCCCCCTGTACGCGCTGTTCAACCTCGTCCGGGACCCCAACGAGGCCGAGAACGTCTATGAGCAGGCGCGGTTTTCGATGGAGCCCCTGAAGGCGCAACTGGAGACCCGGCGGATCCAGACGGTGGCCTGGCAGCAGGAGAACGAGGGCGGTGGCGCTCCCGATCCGGACATTTCGGAGGAGCTCGGCGCCGCACTCGAGGGGCGGGGCTACCGCTGAGGGCCCGGCCGCTCCGGGCTACGCGCCGCGCCCGTCGCTGGTCGGCGGTATGCGGTTTCGCGGCCCTGCGGACCGCGGTGCCGGCTGAAGCCGGCGTTCCAAGCCGGGCGTGCCACCACGGCGATGAGGGGTTACGACGTGCGCGGCGCGGAGCGCCGCGCGTGCCGGTCTGAAGACCGGCGGTCCCTCTGGCGGTTAGATCCCGGCGGCTTGCAGCTCCGCGAGGACGCGCTCCGGGCGGAGGGGGAGGCGGCGCATTCGGACGCCGGTCGCGTCGTGGACCGCGTTGGCGATGGCCGCGGGGACCGGCTTGTGGGAGGGTTCGCCGGCGCCGTAGGGGCGGAGGTCCGGGCGGTCGGGGTTGGGGTCGCCGTTCACGACCACGACGTCGATGCGCTCGGGGGCGTCGCGGTGGGTGAGGGTCGGGTGCGAGCGCCAGTCGATGCTCGTGACCTTTTCGGTGTCGAACCGGACCTCCTCGTAGAGCGTCCGGCTGATGCCGTGGAGGAGATTGCCCTGGATGGTGTTCTCGAGGCCGTCCGGGTTGATCACGAGGCCGCAGTCGTGGGCGCACACCATCCGCGGAACCCGGACTTCCCCGGTCTCGCGGTCCACCTCGACCTCGGCGATCACGGCGACGGTGGTGCGGGCGCGGTAGGCGTAGGCGATGCCCCGTCCGGTGAGCAGGCGTCCGCTGCCCACCCTCGCGGGTGACGGCCGGGCATCCCATCCGTAGGCCTTGGCGGCCGCTTCGACCACCGCGATCGAACGCGCCCGGCGGAAGATCTCGTCGTCGTCCGTGGCGCGCCGCAGGAGGCGCAGCCGGAACTCGACCGGGTCCGCGTCCGCGGCCGCCGCGAGCTCGTCCACGAACGACTCCGCGGCGAACGTGATCTGCGGGCCGTTCGGGTCGCGCAGGTTGCCGGTGCGGAGTGGCGTCTCGAAGACCAGCGGGAGACGGACTGCCCGCGTCTCCTCGCGGCGGTTCGGGACGTGGTACATGGCGTCCGGCCCGCCGGCGCCCCCGGGCGCCGGCCGCTCGGGCCGGAGGCCCATCAGTTGCGCGATGAGCACGGTCCGGGCCTGGTTGTAGCCGACGTGCGCGTAGTTGGCGATGCGGCCCTGATAGTCCAGCGCGACCAGGTTGCCGTCCGCATCGAGTCCCCCCCGGAGGTCGATGGCGAAGGCGGGCCCCTTGGTGTCCCACGCCGTCTCCTCGTGCCGCATCCACTGCACCCGCACGGGGCGCCCCAGTTCCTTCGCCAGGTACGCCGCCTCGAAGCCCGCGTCGTCCGCCGCCGTGCGCCCGTAGAGCTGCGGGCCCTCCATCCAGATCACCCGCACCCGCTCCGGCGGCATGCCCAGGAACTCGGCGATCCCGGTCCGGTGGCTGTACGGCTTCATGTCGTTCGTGTAGATCGTCATCTGGCCGTCCGACGGATCGGCCAGCGCGTGGGCGGGCCCGATCGCCGTGTGCCCCTGGAAGGGGACGTCGTAGGCGGCTTCGACGACGGTCGCGGCGCTCGCCAGCGCTGCGTCGGGATCACCCTCGACCTCCGCCGCCCAGCGTCCGCCCTGGTTCGGCTCCGGCTCCGCGCTCCGCAGGTAGTCGAAGAGGTCGTACGACGCCGGGAACGGCGCCGTGGCAGGCTTCTCCCAGGTGACCGCCAGACCTTCCGCGGCCTCGATCGCCTGCTCCTCGCGCTCGCACACCACCGCCACGTAGTTCCCCTCGCGCACCAGCCGGAGGAAGCCGGGCATCCCGCTCACCGAGGACTCGTCGACGCCGGTCAGCGTGGCCCCCGCGAAGGGCGGGCGCACGTTCCGGGCGTGGACCATCCCCGGGAGGTTCACGTCGACGGCCCACTCGAACGATCCGTCCACCTTGGCGGGGATGTCGTAGCGCGGGATCGACTGGCCGACCAGCTTCAGGTCCTGCACCGGCTTGATGCTCGCGACGCCGGCGGTCTGGTTGATGTTCGCGCCCGTCAGCGCCACGTCGAAGCGCCGCCCGCCGATGAGCTCCCCATAGGTGACCGTCCGCGAGGGATCGCTCAGGAGCGAGATCACCCCCTCGCTCACGCGCAGTTCCTCCACCGGCACGCCGAAGCGCTCGGACGCCATCTCCAGCAGCACCCGCCGGGCCTCCGCCGCGATGTGGCGTCCGACCATGGCGTCGCGCTCGATCGCGTCCGAGCCTCCCGAGCCCCCCTGGTCCACGGTCAGGTCGGTGCGTCCCATGACCACCGTGGCCCGGTCGAAGGCGATGTCGAGCTCGTCGCACATCATCTGCCGGGTGGCGGTCCCGGTCCCCTGGCCGCCGTCGGTCTTGCCGACGTAGAAGGTGGCGCTGCCGTCCTCGTGCACGACCAGCCACGAGTCGAGCTGGAGGAAGTCGGGATCCGGATAGGGTCCGTCGGCCGCGGGCTGGGCCGCGAGGCCTTCGGCGGCCGCGCCCAGGGCGCTCAGGCCGAAGACGAACAGGCCCGAGGACTTGAGGAAGTCACGCCGGGACGCGGTCCCCTCCCAGCGCCCGAGCGCACGGTCGATGGCGTTCACGTCGCGCCCGCCGCTCATCGGTCTACCTCGGTTTCGGCCATTGCCGCCGCGGCGCGCTTCACCGCCGACTGGATCCGGAAGTAGGTCATGCAGCGGCAGAGAATCGGGCTCATGCCCCTGCGGATTTCTTCGTCGGACGGGTTCGAGTTGGTGTCGAGCATTGCCGCGGCCGTGAGGATCTGGCCGTTCTGGCAGAACCCGCACTGCGGCACCTGCTCGTCGATCCAGGCCTGCTGGACAGGGTGCAGCTTTCCGTCCTCGGGCAGTCCCTCCAGGGTCGTGATCTCGCCCCGGGTACGGGAAACCGGCAGGATGCACGAACGGATCGGGCGTCCGTCCATCAGCACCGTGCACGTCCCGCACTGGGCGAGGCCGCAGCCGAAGCGCGGCCCCCGCAGTCCGAGGTCGTTCCGGAGGACGTAGAGCAGCGGCGTCGCCGGATCGACGTCGACCGTGTGCGTCTTGCCGTTGACCGTGAGCGTGGTCTCTCTCATCGATACGTCTCCCTGCCGCGCAAAAGATGCTACCGGAGCGCCTCGACCCGCTCGAACGTCATCGAGTTGCCGCTCGGGAAATGGAGCGTCAGCAGGCCGCCCTCCACCGTGACCTCGCAGGGCTCGCGGTGGTTCGCGTTCGCTTCCTCGGCCGAACGCATCGCCATCGCGAGAGGGGCCGCCGCGAGCGGCCCGGCGGCGTCCCCCGCCGACAGGTGGTACTGGTGGGTGAGGAGCAGGGACCTGCCCTCCCGCGACCACTCCCCGCCCTCGGCCGACCCGCGGACCGCGGCGCCGTCCTCGCCGGTCACGAAGAAGGTCACGGACCACTCGCCGCTGCCGCCGTCGTCGCTCCGGGCGAGGAACACGATCCGGCCGTCCACCGGGAGCGTCTCCCCGGCCGCGAGGCGGTACTCGCGCGGACGCCAGGAGCCGACGATGGGATCCGGTGCGGCGGTAGCCTGCGGGGAGACTGAATTGACGTTTGCCGGCCCCGCGGCGCCAGCGGCGAGGGGAACGGTCAGCCCCAGCGACACCAGGGCGGACCCGGCGAAAAGGACAAGAAGAGGAGGACGGTGCGTGGGCATGGGGCGAACAAGGCTATCCGCTCGCCGGCGAGGGACACTCGGCGGCGGACTGAATGCGCGGCTCCTGCGGAGTAACCTTCCGCCGTCATGAGGATCACGGGAGCGAGGAGGACGCGGCTCGGTCTGGCTGCCGGCCTTCTCATCGCGCTGACGTGGTTCCCGGGGTGCAGTCTCGTCGCCAACATGGCGGTGAATTCCATCGCCGGACTGCTGGCCGAGGGCGAGGCCGTCTTCCGGTCGGACGACGACCTCGATCTTGTGAAGGCGCCGCTCGCGAACAACCTCTGGCTGATGGAGACGATGCTGGAGACGAGCCCCGAGCACCGGGAGATCTTGCTGAGCGCCACCAAGGGCTTCCTGCTGTTCACCTACGGGTTCGTGGAGCCCGATCTCTTCGAACTCGACTTCACCCAGTTCGAGGAGAAGCAGGCGGTGCGTCGGCGGGCAGCCCGGCTCTACCGCCGCGCTACGGGCTACGGCATGCGGGGGCTGGAAGTGAACCATTCCGGGATCGAGGCGCGGCTTCGGAGCAGTCCGGAGACAGCGGCGGCCGAACTCGAGGCCGAGGACGCCGCGCTGGCGCTGTGGACCGGGACCGCTCTCGGCGCCTGGATCGCGATGGACACGGACAACCCGGAGGCCACCGCGGATCTCTCCCTGATGGGCGCCCTGCTCCACCGCTCGCGGGAACTCGACGACACCGTGGACGACGGCGTGGTCTACGACTACCTCATGCTCTACGAGGTGTCCCGCATCGGGGGCTCCGTCGAGCGGGCGCGCGAGTTCTACGAGCACGCCCTCGAGATCGGCCCGGAACGGCTGCCGGTGCTCTGGTCGAGTTGGGCCGAATCCGGGTCCGTCGCGAGCGGAGACCGGGGGGAGTTCGAAGCCCTGCTGCGGCAGGCGCTCGATTTCGACATCGACGGCGAGCCGGGCTCGCGCCTTGTGAACCAGATTGCGCAGGAGCGGGCCGCCTGGCTGCTCAGGAACGTCGACGACTATTTCCTCGACGACATGCAGAACCAATAGAGACCAGCAGAGAAATCGTTATGCCGAACGTCAGAAAGTTCCTCCTCGCCGCCCGGGGCGCCGCGCTCGTGGCTCTCGCTCTCGTCCTGCCAGCGGCCGCCGCCGAGGCGCGGGTCAACCTGCGCCTCGCGACCGTTGCGCCGCGGGGATCCGCGTACCACCTGATCCTCGACAAGATGGCCGCCGAGATCGGCCGCGAGACCGGCGGCGAGGTGCGGATCCGCATCATTGCCGGCGGCGCCGCGGGCGACGAGACGGCGATGATCAGCAAGATGCGGATCGGCCAGGTGCAGATGGCCGCAGTCTCCAACATCGGGCTCGCCGAGCTGGACCCGAGCGCCTGGACGCTCTCCATCCCCATGGTGTTCCGCGACTACCCCGAATGGGACCACGTCCGGGAGTCCATGAACCCGGCGATCGCGGAGACGCTGCAAGGGCACGGGTTCCAGGTGATCGCCTGGGCCGACGTGGGCTGGCTCCACTTCTTCGCGAGCGACCCCATCCATAGTCTGGAAGACCTGCAGGGGCTGAAGCTGGCGGGCGCCTCGAACGACCAGACGGTCCTCGATCTCCTGCGGTGGTCGGGCTTCGACCCGGTTCAGATCAGTTCGGTCGAACTGGTGAGCGGCTTCCAGACCGGCCTCATCGAGGCGGTCCCGATGCCGATCGTCCTCGCGGAGGGATCCCAGATCTACCGCTCGGCCAAGTTCATGAACGACCTCCCCTGGGCGCCGCTCCAGGGCGCCATCATCGTGCACGAGCAGGGCTGGGAACGGCTCGACGCGTCCCAGCAGGAAGTGGTGCTCCGGAAGAGCAACGAGGCGGCGGTCTCGTTCCGCGAGACCAACCGCGAGCAGGAGCGGAAGTCGCTCGCGGCGATGAAGTCGCGCGGCCTCGAGGTGATCGAGGCCTCCTCCGCGTTCGAGAGCGCCTGGATGGAGACCGCGGAGAAGCTCTTTCCGCTGGTCCGGGAGCAGCTCGTCTCCCCTCCGGTGTTCGACCGCATGATCCGGCTGCGCGACGAGTACCGGGCCGCCAATGAGTAGCCCGTCCGCGGGCTGACCCGCGGAATCCGCCCCGGGGAACCATGAGTCCGGACGCCGGAGGGGCCCTTCCGGAGGTCGCCGCCACTCCGGAGCACACCGCCGCGCCGCCCCGGAGCCGTCTCGCGGTGCTCGAGGACGCCGTCTCCGTCGGCGCCCTCGTCCTCATGGCGGCGATCCCGATCGCCGAGGCCCTCATCCGGCCGGTCTATCCGACGGGCATCCCGGGCTCCTCGATGTGGGTGCAGCACCTGACCCTCTGGGTCGCCTTCCTTGGGGCGGCGGTGGCGTCGCGCCGGGGCGAGCTGCTCTCGTTGAGCGCCGGCCCGAGCATGGTCTCCGAGGTCTGGAGGCCGCGCCTCCTGTCGCTTTCCGGCGCGGTCGGGGTCGTGGTGTCGGTCGTGCTGTCCTACGCCAGCGTGGTGCTCACCCGGGCGGAGTGGGACGGCGGCCGGGAATTGGCGCTCGGCGTTCCGGTCTGGGTCGCCGTGGCCGTCATGCCGGTCGGCTTCCTCCTCATCGCCTGGCGGCTCTGGCGCCGGATTCCGGCCCACTGGGGCCGCTGGACGGCGATCCTCGGCCTCGCGATTCCCCTGCTGCTCCACGAGGGGCTCACCGGGTGGGACCTCACCGGATACGGCATCGAATGGCCGCTGCTCGCGCTCATCCTGATCGCGGCGGCGTTCGGGGCGCCGATCTTCGTGGCGCTCGGCGGCGCCGCCGCGGTGCTGCTGTGGAGCAACTGGGACCCGGTCTCGGCCATTCCAGCCGAGGCCTACAGCATGGTGACGAAGCCCATGCTGCCGACCATCCCGCTCTTCACCCTCGCGGGCTACATCCTCGCCGAGGGCGGCGCGCCCAAGCGCCTCGTGGTGCTCTTCCGCGGGGTCTTCGGCTGGATGCCGGGCGGGGTGGCGGTGGTCGCGATCGTGATGTCGGCGTTCTTCACCTGCTTCACCGGGGGCAGCGGCGTCACCATCCTGGCGATGGGCGGACTGATGTTCCCTCTGCTGCTCGCGGACGGCCACCGGCCCAAGTTCGCGACCGGGCTCCTGACCGCGGCGGGCTCGCTCGGCCTCCTCATTCCGCCCTCGGTCGCGGTCATCCTCTACGCGATCGTCGCCGAGGTGGACATTCCGCGGCTCTTCGTGGCCGGGCTGATTCCCTCGGCACTCCAGATCGTGCTGGTCGCCGGGTTCACGATCCTGGTGACCCGGCGCTTCGCGGGCCAACGCTTCAAGGGGACTACCTCGTCCTTCCGGATCCGGGAGGCGGCGCAGGCGCTCTGGACCGCGAAGTGGGAGGCGTCCATCCCCTTCGTGGTCATCGGCGTGATGCTCGGGGGGATCGCGACGCTCGTGGAAGCCGCCGCGATCACCGTCCTCTACGCCCTGTTCATCGAGTTCGTGATCCACCGCGAGGGGAAGACGTTCTCGGACCTGGTCCGCACCGGGGCCAACGCGGTCACCCTGATCGGCGGCGTGCTGCTCATTCTGGGCGCCGCCCTCGGGCTCACGAACTACCTGATCTTCGCCGACATCCCGGGGATGGCGATCGACTGGGTGCAGTCGTTCGTGGCCTCCCCGCTCTTCTTCCTGCTCCTGCTGAACATCTTCCTGCTAATCGTCGGCTGCCTCATGGACATCTACTCGGCCATCGTGGTCGTGGTGCCCCTGGTCGCGCCGCTCGGACTCGCCTTCGGCATCGACCCCCTGCACCTCGGGGTCATCTTCCTCACGAACCTCGAGCTCGGCTACCTGACGCCGCCGGTGGGCATGAACCTTTTCCTCGCGTCCTACCGGTTCAAGCGGCCGCTCGGCGAGGTGTATCGCGCCTCCGTGCCGTTCCTGTTGATCCGGGCGGGCGCGGTGCTGCTCGTGACCTACATCCCCTATCTGACCCTGGCCTTGCCGGGACTCTTCTTCGACTAGGGGCGCAGCGCGGAGGCGGAGTGGACTTCCAGATCGCCGACCGGCAGCGGAAACGCCGTGTCCGGCGGCTGATGCTGGCTGGCGGCGGGGCCGCCCTGCTGCTTATGGTGGTGATCCTGCTCGGCAGGATCGCTCCCGGCGTGCCCGACGTGGATCGCTCGGTCGTCTGGACCGGCGTCGTCGAACGGGGCGAACTAGTCCGGCAGGTCCGGGGACCGGGCACCCTCCAGGTCCCGCCCGAACAGATCCGCTGGCTGGCCGCCGAGACCCGCGGGCGCGTCGAGGAGCGCCGCGTGCTTCCCGGGACCCCGGTCGAGGAGGACACCGTCCTGCTGGTTCTCTCGAATCCCGAACTCGAACAGCAGACCCGGGAGGCCGAACTCCAGCTCCGCGCCGAGGAGGCGGAACTCCGGCGCCTGCTCGACCAGACCCGCTCCGACCTGCTGGAGCAGAGGAACGCGGCCGGCCAACTCGCCGCTTCCTCGGCCCAGGCGCGCCGCCGCGCCGACGCGGACCGAAAGCTCTTCGAAGCGGGGCTGGTCGGGGAACTGATCCACCGGCGAAGCCAGGTGAGCGCCGAGGAACTGGAGACCCGCCACGCGCTCGAAGAAGAGCGCCTCTCCATCCTGGCCGATTCCAGCGAAGCGCAGGTCGCCTCCAAGGAGGCGACGGTCGCACGCTACCGGGCGGTCCTGGAACTCCGCCGGCGGCAGCTCGCCGCCCTCACGGTGCGGGCCGGACGCGGCGGAACCCTGCTGGAGGTGCCGGTCGAGGTCGGCCAGGAGGTGAGCCCGGGAGCGAACCTCGCGCGGGTGGCGGATCCCCGGGAACTCAAGGCGGTGCTGCGGATCGCCGAGACGCAGGCCCGCGACGTCGAACCCGGCCAGCCGGCGCTCGTGGACACCCGGAACGGGGTCGTGGAGGGCGTCGTCTCCCGGGTGGACCCCGCGGTGCGCGAGGGTACGGTGGCCGTGGACATCGCGATCGCCGGCGAGCTTCCCCGCGGCGCGCGCCCGGATCTCTCGGTGGACGGCACGATCGAACTCGACCGGATCCCGGACACGCTCCACGTCGGCCGGCCGGCGTACGGCCAGCCCGGGAGCACCGTCGGCCTCTTCCGGATCGCCCCCGACGGGGAGACCGCGGAGCGGGTGCCGGTGGAGCTCGGCCGGGGCTCCGTGAACCGCATCGAAGTGCTGGCCGGACTCGCCGAGGGCGACGAGATCATCCTCTCGGACACCTCGGCCTGGGACTCCTGGGACGCCATCCGGCTCCGGTAGGCGGCGCCGTCTCCGGCCGGGATCGCGGCGTAACGGCTTGGAACGCCGGCTTCAGCCGGCACAGCGGCCCGCAGGGCCGCGGCGGTTCACGGCTCAGCAGGTTCGTGGTGCCTGGGCCGTGGTCTCGACCGGGTCCGCGCCGAGCGAGGCGCCATCCAGGACATCAAGTCTGTCCCGCCGCACGCCGCCGGTGTGCCGTGCCGGCTGAAGCCGGCGTTCCAAGCCGGCGCTGCCATCACGACGGTCGGCGCAACGGCGCGGTTGTCACCGCAACTGGCCGCGTGGGTTTCACCACAGGCTGTTGACGGTCCGTTGTAGATTGCCATCATGATCCGCAAACAGGTCCGTCGTTCCCCGGCGGAATATGAAGCCGCCAAACGCGAAGCGGCGCAGCTCGGGATTTCATTGGCGGAGTTGCTGCGCCGATCGTTGCGCACCCTGATCCCGAGCGACGAATCCAGGCCCTGGATGCGGTTCGCCGGCATGGTCGCGACCGGCGATCCCCGTTCCAGCACGCGCATTGACGAGGACGTGTATGGGGGACGGCGCCGCGACCGGGTCCGGCTTCGGTAACGCGCCCCGTCCGAGCCAACCGGTCCGGTTATCGCTGGGTGCAACGCCCCGCCGGCGCCGTTATCGCTGGGTGCAGCTCCCCGCCGGCGCCGTTATCGATGGGTGCAACTCCCCGCCGGCGCCGTTATCGATGGGTGCAGCTACCCACCGACCCGGTTATCGATGGGTGCAGCTACCCACCGACCCGGTTATCGATGGGTGCAGCTACCC
>VXNL01000094.1:129835-137713 GCA_009840635.1 Acidobacteriota bacterium
GTTATCGATGGGTGCAGCTACCCACCGACCCGGTTATCGATGGGTGCAGCTACCCACCGACCCGGTTATCGATGGGTGCAGCTCCCCGCCGGCTCCGTTATCGATGGGTGCAACTCCCCCGCCGGCGCCGTTATCGCTGGGTGCGCGCGCCGGACAGACGGGCGTGTCACGGGCGCCTGAGGGAGAGCGCGATGCGCTCACCGACCCAGTCGGCGAGTTGCCGGTCCTCGGCGTCTTCCGGGTTCGGCGACCCCAGCAGGAAGCGTTCGGCAAACACGTGGGGCGGGTCCGAGTCCCGTACCAGGAGGACGTCCAGGCGGATCTCCTCGCCGCCGCCGTGGACCTCGCGCGGAGGCGTCCAGGACGAACCCGGGCCGAGCGGCTCACCCGGGCCCGATTCGAGGCTTCCGGCGAGCACGTAGTCCGCACCGAGTCGCCCGGCGATTCCCACCAGCCCTTCTTCGCGTTCCGAGGGGCCGAAGGCCGGACGGAGCCGCCGCGGCGACAGCTGGAAGATACTGCCCGGATCCCGCTCGAGGCGCGCCCGCACCGCGTCGGTCAGTTGTCGCGCCAGCGGGGTGAACTCGCCCCGGCCGGTGCGGTTGTCGAAGTCCGGGATGAGCAGGACCGGCCGGTCCACCGGGTCCGGCCGCCGGATGGCGGTCGGCTTCCCGGCGACGGCGAGCAGACCGAGCCCGGTCGCAAGCGCGAGGATCCCCGCCACCACGAAGGACCCTCTCGGGACTTTGCCGCTCACCTTGCCCCCGGACGCTAGCGCGGCGATCATACGGCCCGAATTCCATGAACGCCGTCGCCCTCGTTAAGCAGGTTCCCGACCGGAACTCGGCGTTTCGCCCAGCGGGCGACTGGATCGACGAATCCAGCCTCGGATACGGCATCAACGACTACGACCGCTACGCCGTCGAGGCGGCGCTGGCGCTGAAGGAGGCGGGACACGCGGCGGAGACCGTGGCGGTGACGGCCGGCCCGGCCGACGCCGGCCAGGTGCTGCGCAGTTGTCTCGCGATGGGGGCGGACCGCGGGGTCCATCTGATCACTGATCGCGCCCACCTCGCCGATCCCTTCTTCGTGGCGCGGGCGCTCGCCGACGCCGTTTCCGGGCTCGATGCCGGGGTGGTGTTCGCCGGCCTTCTCGCCGAGGACAGCGGCCACGGCCAGGTGGGAGGGCTGGTGGCGGGCCTGCTCGGCTACTCGTTCGCCTCCGCCGCCACCGGACTGCACTTCCGTAACGGGCGCCTCGAGGTGCACCGCGAACTCGAAGGCGGCCGGATCGCAGTCGTCGAACTCCGCCTGCCGGCGGTGGTGGCGGTCCAGACCGGCATCAACACCCCGCGCTACGCAAGTCTCCGCGGCATCATGGCCTCGCGGCGCAAGCCGGTCGAGCGCATGGAGCTCGCCGCTCCCGCGGACGGCGCCGGGCTCCGCCGGCTGACGCTCAGCAGGCCCGAGCGGGGCGCGAGCGCCGAGATCCTCCAGGGTTCCCCCCAGGAGGCGGCAGCGGCGCTCGTTCCCCGGATGCGGGCCGGCGCCGGAGTCTCCTTTCCGGGAGACGCGTCATGAGCCGCCGGGTCCTAGTCCTCGCCGAGCGGAGCGAAAGCGGCATCACCGACGCCAGCTACGAACTGCTCGAGGCCGCGTCCCGGCTCGCCGGCGGGCAGGATGGGGTGAGCGCCGTGCTTCCGGTCGCTGACGCCAGCGAGGCCGAGGGGCTGCGCGAAGTCCTGCCGGCCGGGGAACTCCTGCTGGTGGAAGGGCCGGCGCACGCGTCCCCGACCGCGGACGGAACCGCCGCCGCAGTGCTGCACGCCCGGGAGGCGAGCGGCGCCGAGTGCATCCTCCTGCCCCACGACCCGGTCGGCTGGGACGTCGCGCCGCTGGTCGCGGCGCGGCTTGGAACCGCCGCCGCCACCGCCGTGTCGGCGCTTTCCTGGCGCGAGGACGGAATCGCTGCCAAACGCTCCGCCTTTCTCGGGAAGTTCGTCCAGGAGGTGGAGGCGCCCGGCCTCCCCGCGGTGGCGACGGTGGAACGCGGGGCCTTCCCGGCCCGGGAACCGGGGCCGGCGCTCTCGGTGCGCATCCTCCCTTCCCCCGTGGGCCCCGGCGACCTGCGTTCGCGCCTCGTCGAGGTCCGGGACGCGGGCGCCGGTGGGGTGGACCTGACGGCGGCGGACGTGGTGGTGGCGGCCGGCCGCGGCCTCGGCGGCCCCGAGAACCTCGACATCGTGCACGAACTGGCGGCGGCGCTCGGAGGCGTGGTCGGGGCTTCCCGGGCGGTGACCGACGCCGGCTGGCTTCCTCACGAGCTCCAGATCGGCTCGAGCGGCGCCACCGTGTCGCCAAAGCTCTATGTCGCCTGCGCCATCTCCGGCGCGATCCAGCACCTCGTGGGCATGCGCGGCTCCCGGTTCGTGGTGGCCATCAACAAGGACCCGGACGCCCCCATCTTCGGAGCCGCGGACGTCGGCATCGTTGGCGATGCCCTGGAGGTGATCCCGGCGGTCACCGAGGCGGTCCGGAACAGCGGCTAGGCGTGGGGACCTGGCTCAGAAGTCGGGAATCCGCTCGATCTCCGTCGCGGCATCGAACCCGCGATCGAACGAGACGATCCGGGGAATGCCGCGGCTCTCCATGACCGCAAGGTGCACCGCGTCGCGCGAGGAAATCGCCGGATAGGAGACGAGTAGTTCGCCAGCCCGTAGGGTGTCGCTCAAGGTCACCGGAAAGATCTCTCCCTCGGTCAGCTCCAGGAGGAGCCGGATAGCGGGCTGGACGAACTCGCGCCGGTGGATTGCGTGATAGCGGTGCAGGATCTCCTGAACGACCTCGGCGCTGCTCACCAGCGATTCGTTCTCGCGCACCAGTTGCGTCACGATGCGCGCCGCATCTTCCCGGCGGGGATGTTCCTTCCCGATGAGGTACATCGGGACGTTGGAGTCGACGAAGGTCAATCGGCGAAGCGTCCGGCTTCGATCTCCGCGAGCATTTCCTCCGGATCCCCGGCTGGCGCCTTCCAACTCGCAGCAGCCTCCATCGCTTGCAGTTTGCGTTCAATCCGGTCTGCCGATGCCGCCCGGCCGGCTGTGCGAAGCGTGCGGCGAACCCACTCGGACAGGCGAACCCCTTCGGCGCGGGCGATCTCGTGATACCCGTCAAGCTCTTCGTCCGACATGAGTACCTGAAGGCGTTTCATACTTATTGAGTATAACAGTAGTACTGTGTATCGATGCGCCCGCGTTCATTGCGTTGCTTGAAACGTCAGACCATGTCGTCCGGCCGGACCCACTCGTCGAACTGCTCGGCGGTGAGGAGGCCGAGGGCGAGCGCCGCTTCCTTCAGCGAGGTCCCGTCGGCGTAGGCCTTCTTCGCGATCTTCGCCGCGTTGTCGTACCCGATGTGCGGGTTCAGCGCGGTGACGAGCATCAGCGAACGCTCCAGGTTCTCGCGTAGGCGGCCTTCGTTCGGCTCGATGCCGATCACGCAGCGTTCCCGGAAGCTGTCGCAGCCGTCCGCAATCAGCCGCGCGCTCCCCAGGAAGTTGTGGGCGATCAGCGGCTTCATGACGTTCAGCTCGAAGTTGCCCCCCGCCCCGCCGACCCCGATGGCCACGTCGTTCCCGAGGACCTGGGCGGTCGCCATCAGGAGCGCCTCGGACTGGGTCGGGTTCACCTTGCCGGGCATGATGGAGCTGCCCGGTTCGTTCGCCGGGATCCGGATCTCCCCGATTCCGGAGCGCGGGCCGGAGGCCAGCCAGCGGATGTCGTTCGCGATCTTGTGGAGCGACACCGCCACGGTCTTGAGCGCCCCGTGGCCGGCGACCAGCGCGTCCTTCGAGGCGAGCGCCTCGAACTTGTTGGGGGCGGTCACGAACTGGCAGCCGGTGAGCCGGGTCAGCCAGGTCGCGGCCCGCGCCCCCATCTCGGGGTGGGCGTTCAGGCCGGTCCCTACCGCGGTCCCGCCGAGCGCCAGTTCCCGGAGGTGCGGCAGCGACGCCTCGATCCGCGCGCGCCCGTGCTCCAGTTGGGCGGCGTAGCCCGAAAACTCCTGGCCGAGCGTGAGCGGGGTGGCGTCCTGGAGATGGGTGCGCCCGATCTTCACGACCGACTGGAAGGCGTCCGCCCGTTCGGCGAGCGCCGCGGCGAGCGCCCGCACCGCGGGGAGGACCCGCTCTTCCAGGGCGAGGACCGCGGCCACGTGCATCGCGGTGGGGAACACGTCGTTCGAGGACTGTCCCCGGTTCACGTCGTCGTTCGGGTGGATCAGCCGCCCCTCGCCGCGCGGCCCGCCGAGGATTTCGCTGGCGCGGTTCGCGAGCACCTCGTTCATGTTCATGTTGGACTGCGTGCCGCTGCCCGTCTGCCAGACGAGGAGCGGGAACTCGTCCGGATGTTCGCCGGCCAGCACCTCGTCGGCCGCCGCCGCGATGGCGTCCGCCTTTTCCTCGGAGATCCGCCCGAGGTCCCGGTTCACGAGCGCCGCCGCCTTCTTGACGAGGGCCAGCGCGGAGACGATTTCCCGCGGCATCCGCTCCCCGGAGATCCGGAAGTTCCGCCGGGAGCGCTCCGTCTGCGCCCCGTAGAGCCGTTCCGCCGGAACGGCTACCTCTCCAAGGGTGTCCCTTTCGATTCGGGTGTTCGACTCAGTCAACGGATCCTCCTTCTGTGGGACGGTCGCGATGCACTGGAATCGTACTGCGGGGGATGCCAACGGAAGCGGCAACCCCGCGTCGGCCATGCCGGGCCCCCTGTGCTAGCAGCTCGTGCTAGCATTCCTGTCTTCCCTCCGGGAGGTGCAGCCATGGGTTCTGCCATCACCGTCCGCGGCCTGAACGAGGCCGAGAAGAGCTGGCTCAAGGCGGAGTCGAAAGACGCCGGGATCTCCATGGAGGAGTTCGTGCGCCGGATGATCCGCAGGCAGCGCGAGGAAAGTACCCGCAAGGAAAGCGTGGCCGACATCTGGCTGCGACATTTCGGTCCGGAGAACGGAGTGGAGCTGCCTCCCCGCGGCCAGTACGGCTACCGGCCCCTGGAGTTTCCCGAGGACGAGTTTCCGCTGGAAGACGAGAAGTGACGTCGCGGCTCTCCTGGCTGCTGGACACCAACGTCGCCTCCGAGCTGATGCGGGCGCGGACGGATCGCCGCGTCGCCAGATTCCTTTCCCGGATCGCCAACGAGCAAGTAGGCCTCGCCGCGATTTCCGTCTGGGAAGTTCTCAACGGCATCCGAAAGCTCCCCGCCGGGCGCCGACGCAGTGCGCTTGACACCCGTTTCCGAAACGTCCTGGATTCCTATCGGGACCGGGTGCTGCCCTGGACCGAAGATGACGCCCGGGTCTGCGCCCGGATCATGGAGGAGAAACGGAGGCGCGGAGAATCGCTCGACGCTCAGCTTCCCGACGCCTTTCTGGCCGCCGTTGCGGTCCGCCGCGGCCTCACCATCGTCACGCGGAACACCCGCGACTTTGAAAACACCGGCGCCCGGACGGTGAATCCCTGGAAGGGCCCGTAACCCGACGCTCGGCCGCTCAGCGGCTTCCGCCGAGGGTTGGAGACATCGCCCTGCGCCTGGTGACGCCTCCGGCCTGGAACACCGGCTTCAGCGGGCACAGCGGCCCGCAGGGCCGCGGGCGGTTCGTCGCTCCCCCGGATGCGGGGATGCGCGCAACCGAGCCATCCCGGCGAATGAGGTCCGTCCAGCCGCCCGCCTGCGGCGGGCTGTGTCGGCTGAAGCCGGCGTTCCAAGCCGCGCCCGCCACTCTCCCGATCCGGGAGCACGGGCCCTCAGCGGCAGTTCCCCAACGTGCGGCGGAAGAAATCCTCCACCCGGCGGTAGAGCGCGATCCGGTTCTCGGGGTCGCGGAAGCCGTGCCCCTCGGGGTAGGTGTGGGCCTCGTACTCGATCCCGTGTTCCTCGAAGGCGGCCACCGCGAGTTCGAAGTTCAGGAAGGGCGCGCGGACGTCCCGGTCCCCGTGCTGGATCAGCACCGGCGCAGTGATGTTGCCGATACGGGCGAGGGTCTCGGTCTTGTCGTAGATCTCGGGGCGTTCCTCGGGAAGTCCGCCGTGGCCGTCGATCGTGAAGATCCTGCCCAGCCGGTCCTGATGCTCGAAGGTCTGCCGCTCGGAATAGATGCCGGCCATCGGGGCGGCGGCGTCGAACCTGTCCGGAGTACGGGTGATCGCCGCCATGCTCTGCATGCCCCCGTAGCTGTAGCCGTAGATCCCGACCCGGCCGCTCACGTACGGCTGCTCCCGCAGCCAGTCGGCGGCCGCTCCGGGATCGAGGGCCTGTTCGTTCAGCCAGTCCTCGTGCCCGAGGTCTTGGAACTCCCGCCCGAACCCCGAGCCGCCCCGGTAGTTCACGGCGAGCACCACGAAGCCCCGGGAAGCGAGGTACTGGTCGGCGAGGTTGGGCCCTGCCAAGTAGGAGTTCGTCCCGCCGCCGTGGACCTGGACGAGCGCCGGACAGACGCCGCCGGCCTCGACCTCCGGCGGGAGATAGAGGAACCCCTGGATGTAGTGCCCGTCGAAGCTGCGGTAGGAGATCTCGCGCGGCGACTGGACCCCTTCCCAGACCGGTGACAGCCGGGTCAGCCGCTGGGCCGGCCCGCCGGACGCCGGAACCGTGTAGAGGTCCGAACCCTCGGTGGCGGAAGAACGGACGAACGCGAAACGCTCGGCACCCGCGCTCGCCGTGACGCTCCCGAACACCCCGCCGAGGTTCGTCATCCGGGTGGCCGCGCCGCCTTTTGCGGCAACCGACCACAAGTGGTGTTCGCCGCGCTCCTGGTGGGTGAAGAACAGGCGCGCGCCGTCCCCGGACCAGAAGGGGCGGAACCGGTAGGCGGTGGCAAAGGAAGACATGGGGAGCGGCTCTTCCGCGCCGCCCGCCGGGTCGAGGAGATAGAGATCGGCGATGTCGAGATACCAGTACTCCTCGTTCTTCACGCCGAGGACCGCGAGCCGGCCGCCGTCGGGAGACCACGCCGGGACCGTGGAGATCGCACGGATCGAGGTGGTGAGCCGGCGTTCGTCGCCGGTCGCGACATCGGCGAGCCAGACGTCGTCGGCACGGTAGTCCGCCTTGTTCGCGACGTACGCGACCGTCCCGCCGTCCGGCGACCAGGAGACTCCGAACCGCACCTCGTCAACGGTCATCGCGTCCGAGGTGAGCTGGCGCGGGTTACCGCCCGCCGCCGGTACGAGCCAGACGTCCTGACTGCCGCTCGCGCTCGCCATCACCGCGACGGTCTCGCCGCCGGGCGACCAGGCGGGAGCGCGGACGCCCGTTAGGCCGTCGGTGAGCTGGACCGCGTCCGGATCGCCGACCGGGGCGCGGAAGAGGTTCCCGTCCCGGAGGAACGCGATGTGGCGGCTGTCGGCCGACCAGGCCGGCGAGCCTCCCGTGAGCCAGAAGCGCGGGACGGGCGGGTCCTCGGTGAGGTCGAGCAGGTGGATGCCCCGGCCGTCCTCGCTCTCGGCGACCGCCGCCACCCAGCGGCCGTCGGGCGAGATAGCGGCCGAGAAGACACCGCCCCGGGCGTCCCGGTAGATGTTCTCGAGCGTGAGGGAGACCTGGGCATTGCCCGGACCTTCGTCGCCCCGCGGACCGCCACATGCCGTGAGAGCGAAGGCGCCGAAACCGAGCGTTCGGAGAAGGGTCCGCGACCGGGCGAACCGGCTCACGCGGAATGAAGCGCGGGTGGGAAACCAGGTGGGATGCGGCACGATCACGTATCGTGCCACCCCTGCCGTCCGTCGGCCTCCGAGGCGGTGGCGCCATCCGGCTGAGCGGCTTTGCGCTCTCTGCGGCCCTGCGGGCCGCAGTCGGACGGTTCCAAGGGGTTCCTTCGAGTGCCATG
>VXNL01000070.1 GCA_009840635.1 Acidobacteriota bacterium
CCCGCCAGGTCCAGGACCGCGCGAAGGCGGCCCGCCAGTCGCGCGGGCTCATCGACGCCTACTCCATCCACGTCGCGGAGCGCCTCGCTCCCGATTCCACCGCCCTCTAGCTCGTTCAGGAGGCTTCCCCCGTGACCGACACCCCCGAGAAAAACACCCCGACAAAGGAACTCCGCATCGGCTCCTGCAAGGCCGCTATCTGGGAGAACGAGTCGGATGGCCGGCCCTTCTTCTCCGTCACCTTCTCGCGGCTCTACCGCACCGACGACGGCTGGCGGAGCACGTCGAGCTTCGGCCTGAACGACCTGCCGCACCTGGCGATGCTCGCCCACCGCGCACACCACGCGGTGGACGACCTGATCCAGAACTCACGCGACTGAGCGACACGCTTTGCGGGTCACCCGGCGGGCCGCTTTCGGATGTCCGAAGGACACACCCCCCGTTCGGACACCGGTCGGGACACGCCCTCCCGTCACGGTCCCTCCCGAAACCCCATGACACCACCACGGTTCGCTCGGATACTCCCGAACCGCACTCTCCGCCCCGGGGCGGAGAGTGGGGCTTGGAGCGACCCGCCCGCTCCTGACGGATCTGCAGTCCCGGGACCCGGCCCTTCGGACGCCGGTCGGGACATGTTCGGGGTCGCTCCAGCCCGCGCCTGCGGCGCTACTGATCCCTGCGGGAAGGCGACTCCGGGCTGATGGCCGCACTCCTCCGGCGCGCGGCCGGCCGGGCGGCCGCCCTTGCGCTCGACCACTCCGCCGGCGCTGCCACAACGGCCAACCGCCTACTCAGCTGGCGGCTCGTCATCGCCGTCTTTCTTGCGCTCATCGCGCTCGCGTGGTCGCTCGCGACGCGTCCCTTCCCCGCGCCCGGCGACGTTCCCATCCTCGACCTCATCGAGTTCGAAGACCCGGGCTTCTACGCCGTCATCCGCACCTGGCATCTCCTGATGCCGTCCGTCATGGCGTTCAACGGCGTCATGGTCCTCACCAGCGCCTATCGCCTCTGGTTCGGCCCCCGCACACAGGACCGCCGCTTCGGCCGCGGCACGCTGCCGCGCTGGCCCACGTCGCCCGAGAACGACTCTCCCGCTCTCGTGGTCGGGGAAGTCCACCATCCCACCGAGCCGCACGAGATCAGGCGCCCCGCCTGGCTCACCCTCCCCGAGCGGGGCCTGTATACCGGGGTCGCCATCTTCGGCGCCGTCGGGACCGGCAAGACCTCCGCCTGCATGCGTCCCTTCGCCCAGCAGCTCCTCTCGTGGCAGTCCGCGGACCCGCAGAAGCGGGCCGCCGCCCTCGTCCTCGAAGTCAAGGGAGACTTCTGCCACGACATCCGCGCCGTCCTCGAAGACGCCGGCCGGGGCGACGACTACACCGAACTCGCTCTCGGGGGCCGCTGGCAGTGGAACCCCCTGGCGTCGGCCATGGACAGCTACTCGCTCGCCTACACCGTCGCGTCGCTGCTCAACCAGCTCTTCGGCAAGAGCAAGGAGCCCTTCTGGCAACAGGCGTACACCAACCTCATCCGCTGGCTCATCGAACTCCACCGGGCTCTCCCGGACCAGTGGGTGACGTTCCAGGACCTCTACCACTGCGCCATCGAACCCGAACGCATCGACGAGAAGATCAAGCAGGCCAAGGCCCTCTCCGGTCCGCCGCCCGGCGCCTCCATCCTCATCCCGGCCCGCGACCTCGCAACCCACATGGATCCCCTCACCAATCACGAATGGCAGCCCGCGGGCGGCGAGCGCCTCCGCACGGCCTACGACAAGGAACTCCTCGACACCCTCGCTTCCCTCGGCGTCCCGGCCACCGTCGAAGAACACTCCCGGCCGCCGAGCGAGCACGCCCAGCGCGTCGCCGCCATCGAACGCTGGTACCGCCACGACTGGCTCCAGCTCGACCCGAAGCTCCGGACCTCCATCGTCGAAGGCGTGAGCGTCTTCCTCTCCATGTTCGACCTCCCGGACGTGGCCCGCGTCTTCTGCCCGCCGGCCCCGCAGCCCACGGCGTCCATCCCCGCCGACCTCCCGCCGCCGCCCCCCGGCGCCGCGCCGGCCGCCGCCGCCGCCGGGCTCCTCCAGCGCCTCCCGCCGCTCCAGCAGCTCATCGAATCGGGAAGGGTGATCGCGCTCAACATGCCCGCCGGGGCCAACCCGGCCCTCGCCCGCACCGTCGGTGTCCTCCTGAAGAACGCCTGGCTCCAGACCCTCCTCACCCGCCCGGCCGCGATCAAGACCAATCCCAACCGCTACTTCCGCCCCGCCGTCTTCCTCTGCGACGAATACCAGTCCTTCGCCTCCGTCGGCGAGGACGACCCCTCCGGCGACGAAAAGGCCTTCGCACTCACCCGACAGTGCCGCGTCATCCCCATCGTCGCCACCCAGTCCATCAGCTCGCTCAAGTCCGTGCTCCCCGGGCAGGACGCCTGGCGCACCCTCCTCCAGACCCTCCGCACCAAGGTCTTCCTCTCCCTCAGCGACGACAGCAGCGCCGAACTCGCGTCCAACATGTGCGGCAAGGTCCTCCGGCTCTCCCCGTCCTACTCCTTCACCGAGTCCGCGAAGCCGGGGTTCTCGGTCATCACCGCCCGCGCCGGCGGCGCGAAAGGCACCCTCGGCACCTCGAAGTCCTACCGCGAGCAGCGGGAGCCGCTCTTCCACCCCCGCTCCTTCTCCCTCCTCGAGAACTGCCAGGCCATCGTCCTCCCCTACGACGGGACGAACGCGAAGCCCGCCACCCGCGTCTACCTCAAGCCCCACTACCTCCCCCGCGACCGCCCCTACTGGC
>VXNL01000030.1 GCA_009840635.1 Acidobacteriota bacterium
GGTTTTTCACCACGCCGCTCCCGACCCGCTGCAGGAGGTAGTCGCGGATCAGCTCGCGCGGGCCGGGTTCCACTTCGAGGCCGGCCCGGAGCCTTGCCGCCTGCACGTAGGCGCGATGGCCGGGCTGCTGCGCCTTGGCGCGCGCCGGGTCGTCGGGGCGGGCCCAGCCGTGCTGGAGGTTGAAGGCGTCGCGCAGCGCGCCGAATGTCTTGCGCCAGCCGGGAGGTGCGATGTTCAGGCTGCGGCCGGTCTCCATGTCGCACCGTGCGGTGAGGACGTGCACATGGACCCCGGTGCCGTGCTCGCGGTGCAGGACCGCCGTCCAGGAGTAGCGATCGGACTCCAGCCCCGCCCAGGCCGTCTTCTCGAACTCGTCGAGGACGGCCCCGATCTGCTCGTCGGTCGGCTGGTCCTCCGGCGCCCACGAGATCACGGCGGAGGTGTAGCGGCGGCTGAACTCCAGCGAGTCGGCAACATCGGCCACGTGGTCGGGGTTGCCCCGCAGGACCTCGACGCCCGGCCGCACCCGCCCGGCGGAGTCGATCTCGCCGACGAGGTAGTCGGCGGCCGCCCGGGCCGAGCCGGCGCCATGACCGTGGAACCTAATGTGCACCGCGGTCCTCGCCGTCGGACGGGGCCAGGGCGCGCAGCGCCCGCTCGACCGCCTTCAGCCGGTCGATCACCCGGACCGCCTCCAGAGCGGAGGCGCGGGTGTTCGCCCAGCGCGCGACCTGGTTGAGGTTGTTGCCGATGCGCGCGATCTGGCGGCTGCGTTCCCGATACGCCGCCAGGGCCGGCGCGGTCCAGGTCTGGGTCCGCGCCATCGCCATCCGCAGCAGCGCGGAGGGCGACACGCCAGCCGCCGCCGCCTTCCTCTTCCAGGCGGCGTGCTCCGCCCGCGGGATGCGGGCGGCGGCCAGGACGGTGCGCCGCTCAGCCATGAACGCACCGGCCAGGGGGTTCGGGGGACGGCGTCCCCCGTCCGACCGCTGCTCCCGCAGCGGCGCGGGAGGCGGGGGGTTCGAAGGGGGGCGCAGCTCCCCCTCGCCAGAGCACAGTGTTTAACACTGTGTATGCTGGCCTACCCCCAAGTAGCCAGCTGCCTCTGGTGTCCTGGTGTTCATTGCGGGGTTCTCAGCGGAGGTCCCGAACGGCGACGCGAGTCCGGCGAGGCGTGTCGAGCCGCCTATCGGGAGACAACCTGCAAGGGGACGGCCTGGCCGTCCCCAGCCACAACCGCCCGGCCCCGGCGGGGCCGGGGAGACTCCTGGCCGCGGGCATCACGCGGATCAGTGAGCGATCCCGAACCAGGGCTCCGGCATGGCGGGAACCGCTGGCGCCGGCCACGGATAGCCCGACACGGCTCGATCCTGAGAGACGCCGTGCGCCAGTTCGTCGATCCGGTCCGCGATCCGCTGGGCCGGCTCGCGCAACTGCTCCACGCTCCAGTCCGCCGCGTAGCTCTCGGTCACGTCGCTCCCGCGGGCGTGGTTCACCAGCCGCTTCGTCAGCGACCGCGGCAGCATCAGCTCCCGCTCCGCAACCGTGATGAACACGTTCCGGAGACCGTGGAACCAGAACTTGGTACCCGCCGCCCGGCTGATCCGGTGATACAGATGCTGCAGCTCCACGACGTGGCCGGTCCCGCCGCTCGAGGGGAACACCCACGGGGTGGCGCCCTTGCCGGCGCGGGCGTCTTGGCGGCGCTCGAAGAGGGCGGCCAGCTGCCGGGTGATCGGCAGCTCCAGCGGCTCTCCGGTCTTCGTCGCCTCGACCCGGAAGACCCGCCGCTCGAGGTCCACCCGGTCCCAGCTCAGCGCCACGATCTCGCCCCGGCGCATGCCGGTATACATCCCGAACCAGAAGATGTCCCGGGTGGCCGCAACGGTCACCTCGGCCTCGATGGCCTCCCACCACCGGGGCAGCGTCTCGGCGGGCGTCGAAATCCTTCGACGCACGGCCCGGTGGTACCGCCCGCCTCCGGCGAGCCAGAGGTCCACCGGGTTGCGGAGCGCCTCGTGGTCCACGCACGGGCGGCGGTAGACCGAGCGGAGTAGCGCAATGATGTGGTTGGCCACCGCCCAGCCGTTCCGCTGGGAGACGCGGTGGAACCGCGCCTCCACGTCCCGCCGCGTGATCGTGTCGAGGGGCCGCGCCAACCAGTCGCCGAGGCAGTACCGCATCTGGCCCTCGTAGAGAGCTTCGGTGCTCCTTTTGCGGTTGGGGTTGACCGTCAGGTACTCCGCGAACGCCTCCCGGAGGGTGGGCATGCCGCGGCTGTCGGCCCGCTCCTGGGCGGGGTCCTGGCCGCGGGCGACGCGCCCGAGCAACTCCTGGGCGAGTCGGCGCGCGTCTTCGGGGGCCAGTCGGCCGCAGCGCCCGATGGCGATGCGGCGGTTCCGCGCCTTCCGGCCGCCGCTCCCGATGCGGTAGTTCAGGATGAACGACTTCGCGCCGGAGGGCTGGACGCGGACCCCGAAACCGATGAGCCGGTCGTCCCAGGCGATCCAGGGCTTGTCGGCCGGCCGGAGGTTGTCGACCGTCCGCTTGGTGAGGGTGAGTTTGACCTTGGCGGTCCGTTTTCCGTTGGTGGTGTGCGTCATGCGGCGAGTTTCGGCTCGGAGCCGGAAGGCCGGTGCAACCCGGTGTCAACACTTGCCGCCGAAACGCTCGGCGGGCCGGCACACGGGAGAACCGGTGTCCGTGAGGACCGCCTCAACGCACCGCTAAGTTGATGTCCCCCCGTGCGTTACCGCGCATCACCAAAATCCCTGTATCACTTTCCGTATCACTGCTGGGGTACGCGGTTCGCCCCGGCCAGCTCGAAGGAACCGAATTTCCGCCGGTTTTCTGGGTTCCGCTGCGGCCCAGGGCCACCGGCTCGTCCGCAGGCCGTGAAATGGGGGCCGTCTTCGTCGCGCCGGGGTGCGCGGAGCCGATCTCTGGCCGGTTTTCGCCGGGAAACACCGGAATTGCCCGCCAGAACCGGTCGAATCCACCCGCTGCGACCGGAAAGCACAGACGCCGGCCCGGCACCCGACGCCGTTTCATACCTCGACGGAATCGCCCGAGCGCCAGACCCAGTTGATTCCGTGTTGAACCGTAGATTCCCGCACGGTCCCACAACGGCCCGAGACTGACCGTCTGAGCGGCCCGTTCTGCCGCAAGTTCAGACCGGCGTACCGGGGTCGTCTGACATCTCGACCGTTACGCGTACAGAGGAAAACCCCGGGGCCGAATGGCCCCGGGGTTCCCGTTCGTTTCCGAAGAATCAGATCAGAGACGAACTCCTACTTGATGGTGCACTTGGCGAAGGCGCCGATCCAGCCGGGTGTCCGGTTGCCGCCCGACTCCGCCTGCAGGAGATTGAGACCGGCACTTGGCCCGGCCGTGGTGGCCGCCGCCACCCAGGTCGTGTGATCGTCCTCCCGGTAGCGGCCCAACTCACCGTTGGCGTCCCATTCGCAACTGATCGTCACCATGCGCTTGGTCGTGCACCCGAAGAGGCCGTCCGCGAACAGAACCTCGTAGTCCTCGGACCACTTGGCGTCGCATCCGTCCCCGCCGTCGGCGTCGGTGCAGGCGTTGGCGTCGTCGGCCGTGACGTAGTTGTCGGCCTTACCGTCCGAGTTGCCCGGGACAATTCGTTCATCCACGCCGGTCGTGGCCGTATTGTCGGTGCTGCGCACCAAGTCAACCTTGCCGAAGTCGCCCATGATGGGGTCGTTATCCTTGTCACGGAGCAGCTTCCAGATGACGTCCAGGTTGTTGTTGTCACCAGCGTCCTGGAATTCAGTGGCGACCGTGGCGACCTCGGCCAGATCGTAGAGGTCGTTCGGCCCGCCCATTCCGGGAGTCATATCGGAAGTCCTGTCCCGAATCTTCCCGTTCAGATCGTCGTCGAACCAGAGAGTCTTGAACCGGTCCGAGCTGGCGCCGCGGACGCTGGCCCGCCACATCTCGACGTTCCCCTCGTTGTCATTGCCGGACGTGGCGTTGATCACGACCTGCGCCTGTCCCCGCTCGGAACTCGAGACGGAGCCGTTGCCGTCAAGGTCCTCATTGCCCCAGCCGCCTGCCAGAGCCTGGTCCACCTCGTCCTCGAACATGTCGCAGACACTCATGTCCATCGAATCAGTTGCCATGAAGCTCATGGAGTCGCAGGTGAGATCCTCGAACGGATCGTCAATTTCGTCCCACTCCACGCTACCCCACTTGACCTCGGAGTCCTTGGCCGCGACCGTGATGCTGTAGCCGCCTAGGTAGTTGGCGCCGTCGGCGACGATACGGAAGCAGTTGGCCGGCCGGTGGTTCGCGCCGATCGTCTCGCCGTACTCGTCATCCGCGTAGCAGGCGCTCGGGTTGGCGGTGTTTCCGATCGGGTTCGTCCCGTCGGCCGCAACGTTGTCGTCCAGACGGATCTGGATGCCGGCGCCATAGCCCTGGTTGTCGTTCCAGGTCGAAGCTGTACCGCTCTTGACCTTGTCCAGATTGAGAGCCTTGTTGGAACCCTTGGCAGCATCCGGACCCGAGACGTCGTAGTTCGTCCCCTTCGCAACGCCGGAGAACACATGCTTCACTGTCATCGCGGCAGTGGAATCGGTCACCCAGCCGGCATCAATTCCGTCGGTCGCCGTGGGATCAGTGTCCGCGCCGTCGAGATCAAACACGTCGTTGTCGACGAGGCCCACGTTCAGCATGGCTTCCGGCATCCAAGCCGCGCACACCGGCGAATCGGCAATCGAGATCGGCGGCGGCTCGGCACTTTCGGCGCACGCGAACGGACCGCAGGTCACGTACACCGGCTCCCCGATCTGCATCGGCACCTGGTTGGCTCCAATCAGCACCGGAGTGGCCATGAACTGAGCACCGGTGGTTACCACCTCGCTCTGCATGGCTTCCCAGGTGACGTGGGTGAAGGGCATGTTTTCGCCCTCGATCAGCACCACGTGGCTGGCACCCTCAACGAACATCGGGAGCAGGGTGGCCGTCATGTTCACCTCAACCTCCATGTCGTTGTTGACGTGCGCCATGGCAGTGGCCTCGTCGTCGTCCTCGTCCGGGACCATCGGGAACTCACCGTCCGGGATGTGGAAGTGGACATGGAGCGGAGTCGGCTCGGGCTCGGGCTCGGGTTCCGGTTCGGGCTCGGGTTCCGGTTCGGGCTCCGGCTCCGGTGCTGGCGGCGGTGGCGGCGGCGGTGCCGGCGCGGGGGTCGTCGCCGTCTCGTCGTCGCCACAACCGGAGAGCACGAGACCGGCACTCAGGAACATGGCAAGAAGGAGAAGAGCACTGCCAGCCTTCGGAAGGGGGGAAGAGCCCTCCAGAGGCTCGAAAACAGGATATAGTTGCTGTTCCTACACGTCCGCCACCATTATTGAACCAAGTGACCCCGAGAGGTGCCTTTTTTGACCTTTCTGATCTGTTGTATCAACGAGTTAGAATGCCCACTTGGGCCCATGGGGTTCCACTCGGTCCCATGAAAGCTCTTACGTGAAGTGATATTCATATGACGCGGTCCACGCCATGACCCGCCGACCCTACCGACTATCCTCCCGCTTCGTCGCAACCGTCCGGGAACCCGGCCGATACGGCGATGGACGCGGCTCCGGGGGACTGTCCCTCCTCGTCCGGCGAACCACCGGCGGCGACCTCGCCAAGTCCTGGGCGCAGCGCATCATCGTGGACGGGCGAGCCCGCAACATCGGACTCGGCTCCTGGCCCCACGTCAGCCTCTCTCAGGCCCGCGAGAAGTGCATCCTGAACCGGGTTGCGCGACGGCGCGGCGATCTGGTGCTCGCCGGCCGGAAGCGGACCGTTCCGACCTTTGCGGAGGCCCTCGACCGGGTGATCGCGATTCACGGCGAGGGTTGGAGGGACGACGGCAGGTCCGAGCGGCAATGGCGGGCGAGCCTCCGGGACTACGCCATGTGGAGACTCGGGGAACTGCCGGTGAACCGGATCGGGACGGCGGACGTGATGGCGGTCCTCTTGCCCATCTGGAGGGAGAAGCGGGAGACGGCGAAGCGGGTCCGCCAGCGGATCTCGGCGGTGATGCGCTGGGCGGTGGCGCAGGGCTACCGGGAGGACAACCCGGCGGGGGACGCGATCGGCGCGGCGCTGCCCAAGACGGGCGGTCGGACCCGGCATCAGCCGGCGTTGCCGTATCCGGAGGTTCGGGGGGCGATGGAGCGGGTACGGGCGTCGAGGGCCTATCCTTCGACCGTGCTGGCCTTCGAGTTCCTGGTGCTCACGGCCTGCCGAAGTGGCGAGGTGCGGGGCGCACGCTGGGACGAGATGGACCTTGAGGCCCGCGAGTGGCGGATTCCACCCGAGCGGATGAAGGCGAACCGCGAGCACCGGGTTCCACTCTCCACCGGAGCGCTGGCGGTGCTGCACCAGGCCCGTGCGCTCTCGGACGACTCGGAGCTGGTGTTCCCGTCAGTGCGGGGCCGCCGGCTCTCGGATGCGACGATCTCGAAGATGGTCCGGGAACTGGGAATCGGAGCGGTGCCGCACGGGTTCCGGTCGAGCTTCCGTGACTGGGCGGCGGAGTGCTCCGATGCGCCGCGCGAGGTCTGCGAGTTGGCGCTGGCGCACGTCAACTCGGACCGGGTAGAGGCTGCCTACCGGCGGACGGACCTGTTCGAGCGGCGGCGCGAACTCATGGAAGAGTGGGCGGCGTTTCTGGCCCGAGGCTGACATTCGTCCAGGTGCCTGACCGGATACCCCCGGGTAGAGATTCACTCTGAAGTCGGGAGGATGAAGCAGGATTGGAATCGCGAAAGGAAACGCCCGCATGGATTCCACTGCCCAGACCATCCTCGTGATCCTCACTGTGCTCGGCTCGTACTGGGCTATCCACCGGGACATGACGAGCCTCCGGGAGTGTGTGGCGCGGCTCGAGGGCATGATGGAGGCCCACTTCAGCAAGCCAGCGGATTAGGGCAAACAGCCGAACAGATTCGCCTACTGCGAGTTCGAGACCCTTTGACGGGTTTTGCTATCCTGAGCGTCGCAGGGACAGCATGAGCAACGGGAACGGTTGGCGGAACCTCTGGGCCGGATTGATGGTTGCCCTAATGGTGGTTCTCGTAGGGGCGGTCGTCCAGTTGCACGTCTCGGTGGCCGATTTCCGCGTCCAGGTAGAGCGTCGATTCGGAGAGGTGAATGAGCGTCTCGCCCGGATCGAAACCCTGATCCAGCGCCTCGACCCGGATCTCTCCCAACCGGCTGATTGAACCCTCCCTAGGCTGTGAGGAGTCACGTCCGCCCATTGGCCTCGTAGCGATGCTGGTCGTCCCCTGCCACTGCGACGGTGGCGCGGATCACGCGGGCTCGGCGCTGGGACTGCGGAAGGTTGGGTCCGAGTGGATCGGCTGCTGCCCCGTGTGCAAGCGCCCGGGGGAGACCTTGTCAGTCCGGCAATCCCGCGATGGCCACCGCGCGCACATCCTTTGCGTTTGCCGCGGAGGTTGCTCGGACTCGACCGCGTACCGGAGCGCTCTCTCTGAGATTCTCGGTCCGGAGTCGCTCGACTACCCGCAGAGGGCGGGCGGAACGCTTCCGTTCCAAACCAGCGCGGCCCCAATCGGAGATACCGAGCCGTATTCGCCCCGCGCGGGGCCTGATGTCAGCGACTCGGACTGAGGTCGCGATCCTGCGTTCGGTCACGGTCGCGCGTCCGGGTGTGCCACCGCATCAGCTCCAGGGCTCGCGCAACGTCTCGGCGAGCGTCCAGCGGCGCGAACTCATGGAAGCGTGGTCGGCGTTTCTCGATCGAGGCTGACTGGTTCCTGTCAGTCGGCCTGACGCACGAAGTCGGCTGGAGCGAGGATCTGGACTCCGCGAAAGGGGTTCAAGACGAGGAGGTCCGGGTCTCCGGTAATGATGGCCGCGGCGTTTCCGTTGACGGCGAGTTCCAGAATTGCGTCGTCATCGGGATCACGGCAGGCGCGGATGCGTTCTGCAATCTCGATCATGCGAGTGCTGGCGACGAACGCAGCCACGAGCTCCTCCCGTTCGTGCAGCGTCAGATAACGATCAAACTTGGGGCGGCGGAGCACTCCAGCGAGCGTGGTGACCAGCGGGACGGAAACCAGCACCACGCCCTGATCCAGGGCCGACCGGAGTGCTTGGCTGGGCACCGAGTCCTCGATCAAGAACGCGCTGATGAGCGCATTGATGTCGAAGACGAAGCGCGTCACGCCTCGTCAAGAATCGACTGCAGAATCTCGGGAGTCAGGCCGCGCCGCCGTGCGTTTCGGCTCACTTCGCGCATCACGTCGCGCAGGGGTCTTCGTGACAGCGTCGCGTCACGAAGACGCAGATTGACGAGAATCTCCAGTTTCCGCCGCACGTCATCCGGGGCTGAACGATAGATCTCGGCCACCTCGGGATCCACGGAAACCGTGATCTGCTCGGTCAGTTGTGCCCCTCCTCGGTTGGAACCGCGTTTCCGCCACGATAGCACAGCGTCTTGATCGGGAAGTCGGCCAGCCTCGCTCAGTTCCTCGCTGGCGGGTCCGCCGAGACGGACGTTCACTGATTCAGGATCTCGCGCTCAATCCTGCTCCGAACATCTTCCCAGCTCTAGAGCTTCATCGTTTCAGCTTCGATGGCGGTGACGCGGCGCTCGATCTCCGCCCACGCTGCTCCGGCATCGGGATCGGTGGGTCCGTCCAGGCTGCCCAGAAGTTCCGCGGCCAACTGGGCGCGCGAAGGGACATCAAGACGCAACGCCTCGGCCAGGACAGTTTGAGCTTCCCGAGTCATTTCGCCCAGTGGTAGCCTCCACCCATGGCCATCGACCTCCGTGCCCGGCTTTCTCGACTGGTTTCCCGCCTGCCCGACGAGGATGTCCGGGCTACTCTTGCGTTCGCGGAGGAGCGCGCAGCGCAACGTGATCCTCTGGAGGAAAAGCTGCTGGCGGCTCCCGAGGAGAACGAGGAACTCGGGGACGACGAGGTGGCGGCCATCCGGGACGGGCTCGCCGACCGCGAAGCGGGCCGCGTGTATTCCGCCGAGTCGGTAAAGCGGGAGCTCGGCATCTGACGCCGCCGGTCTATTACACGGGGCGTGCGCGGCGCGATCTGAAACGGCTCGACTCGCTGACAGCCCGTAGGGTCGTTGGAGCGATTGAGCGGTACTTCGGCGAAGGCGTCGGCGAAGCACGGCGTCTGAAGGGATCGGAACGGCAGTACCGGCTACGGATCGGGGACTGGCGGGTGGTCTTTTCTCGTGAGGTCCGTGGAGACGTAACGATTCTGGCCGTCAGCCACCGACACCGGGCGTATCGCTGACCGGCGGCGGGATTGGTCCGTAAGGGACACATTGGCGTCCCTGCCGGGACGCCCGCCGAAGACGGGCGAGCCGCCGTCTCACTCCACCTGGGTGGCCGAACGAGTCCCCAGTCCCGCCGACGGGCGGCACAATTCGTCCGCTTCTCACGGACGCGTGACGGGACGTTACGAAACGGCGGTCCCGGTCAGGAATGCGGCCCACTGCTCCATCAGCACGCGTCGCCGCTCGAACAGGTCCGTGCGCCGGTAGGCCGCCTCGATGGCGTTCGTGTTCACGTGCGCCAGAGCGAGTTCGCACACTTCCCGCGGCGCGTCGGAACACTCCGCCGCCCAGTCCCGGAAGCTCGAACGGAAGCCGTGCGGCACCGCCCCGATTCCCAGCTGGCGAGCCAGCCTCGAAAGCGCCGCCCGGTCGAGCGGCCGGCCCGTCCTGGAAGGAAACACCAGCTCCGAACGGTCGGCCCCGGCCTTCGCCTCGTCCAATACCGCCAGCGCCCGCGTGGACAGCGGAACGCGGTGCTCCCGGTGCGTCTTCATCCGTAACGCCGGAATCCGCCACTCACGCTCCGCGAGGTCCATTTCCACCCACCTCGCGCCGCGCACCTCCGCGCTCCGGGAGGCGGTGAGCACGAGGAACTCGAAGGCCAGCACGGTTGACAGCGGAGCCCCGGATCCGCGCACCGTAACGATCGCGCCGGCGACCTTCCCGTACGGAAGTGCCGCGAAATGCCGCGTCCGGACTACCTGCTTGGGCAGCGCCGCACCGATGGCCTCCCCGGCCGGGTTGTCCTCCCGGTAGCCCTGCACCACCGCCCACCGCATCACGGCGCCGATGCGCTGCCGCACCTTTCTTGCGGTGACCCGCTTGTCGTTCCAGATCGGAGCCAGGATCGCCATCACGTCCGCGGTGCTGATCCGGTTCACCGGTCTCGTCCCGAGTGCCGGCAGCGCGTGGTTGCGGAGGGTCAGCCGCCAATCCGCCGCAGTATTGCTGCCGTGCTTCCACCCTGTTGCATGAATGGCCATGACGACCTCGGCTGCTTGCGCGAAGGTGGGGACGGCGCGCGTGCGGCCCGTGACGAGTTCGCTCCGGCCTCGGGCCACGATGTTGAGGGCGCATTTCTGGCGGGCGTCGGCCAGGCTGACGTGGGGCCAGGTTCCGAGGCCGAGATTGCGGGCGCGGCCGTCCACCTGGATGCGCTGCGCCCAGGACTTGGTGAGGTGGCCGCGGACGGTGCGTTTGACCAACAGGGAGAGCCCTCCGGAGCCTCGTCCGTCTCCGTAGCGTCCCGGCTCCTGGACGGTGGCGACGAAGCGCGCGGAGAGGCGGTGGGGCCGGTTGATCACAGTGCTGCGGTGGCGTTCAGAACGTCAGATTGGTATCAGATTGTGCGTTGGAATGGACGGGCAAACCACGGTCTCTGACGGAACGGTGAAGCATTGTAACACAATGACAATAGGTCAGTAATGAGGAACACGAGGGAACGATGGGGAATGCCAGGGAACAGATAGTCAACGAACCGGGAGGTAGTGGTAATGAAGTCGTTCACTGGCAAGTCCTCATCCGGTCGCGGGTGGGCTCTGTTGCTTGCGCTTCTGCTCGGCGCCGGCATGATGATTTCGGCCTGCGGGGAAGAAGAGACGCCGGCTCCGACCACTCCGACGCCTGCGCCTGCGCCGCCGCCGGCGCCAGCGCCGGAACCCGAGCCAACCGGCCCCGCCACCCCTGAAAATCTCCGGGTGACGGCCTCTACTTCCACTTCCATCACGTGGTCGTGGAACACCGTCGACGGCGCGCTGGGCTACCAGGGCCAGTTCAGCCCCGACGCCACCTTCGAGGCCACCGACCCGACGTTCATCATCGTGGCCCCGGCGACCTCCCACACGGTTTCAAACCTGTCAGGCAACATGACCGGGCACTTCCGGGTCCGGTCCGGAACGGGCACTTCGCTCACCGATTTGACCTACAGCGACTGGAGCGACGGAGTCATGGGATCGACCGCAGCACCGCCGCCGGCGACCGCGCTCGCCGCTCCCGCGAACGTTGAGACCTCGGATCCGGAGGACGACTCGATCGTGATCACCTGGGACGAAGTGGACGACGCCGAGAGCTACGAGGTCCAGCAGAGTGATGACGGCGGGGACACCTGGGGGGACGCCAGTTGCGGAGAGGGCGGAGACAACGAAGTGGACGGTACGACCTGCATCGCAACCGGGCTCGAAGAGGGGACCGACTACGAGTTCCGGGTGCGCGGCGTTCCGGCCAGTGACGACACGGCAAACGCCCTCGGCGAATGGGGCGAGACCTCGGGCACGACGACCGGCCTGCAGGAGGTCACGACCTCCGGCGGAATGGGCGACCTGAACGTTACCTGGACCGCTGATGCTGACAGCATCACCTTCAGTTGGGCCCCGATGGCCGGCTCCGAGTACGAGTGGGCGCCAGCCACCGGCGACATCGAGGCCGCCAACCCCTGCGGGGGCACGACCTTCGCCGACCTGACGATCACCAACGCCGGGACCGGAGCTCAGTTCGAGGTTGATCTTCCCGCGGCCGCCGAGGGAACAATCATCGGCCTCTGCGTCCGAACCACCGACAAGGACAATCGCGCGACTTCCTTTGCGTGGGGCGTTCGGGCGCCTGCGGGCGCGACCGCGACCCAGGCCGACGGAGTGGATTTCAGGGACGACACCAACACCGTGGCCACCGCCCTGACCTGGACGGACATCGACCTCGTCGCCCCCTTCGCGTACGAGATGCGTGTCGCGGCCGATTCGCAGCATGACATGGACCTCGTTCTCGCCAGCCCCACTGCCGCGCAGGCGAGAGCGGTTCAGGCAGCCTGCGGCGCGGGCGCCCTCGTGGACCAGGGCGATACCGACGTGAACATCACGCTGGATGAGGTCACCGTGAGCAGCGGCCTCTCGGCGTACACCGGCTTCGTGCTGTGCGCGCGGATGGCGAATACCACCGGCGCGACCGAGTGGGCCGTCCCGGCCGCCAAGCTCTACAGTCACCCAGGGTCGCCACCAAGGCCGACGATTGACTCCGCACGGAGCAGCACCACGGAGTTCGTGTGGAAGGTCGCCTCACGGGGCCAGGCCCAGGTGCCGAGGGAGAACGACGGATACGCGGCGAAGGTGATCGATTTCGACGTGACGTTCGAGGACACCAGCACTCCTCCGATGAGGGTGTCCACCGCAACTCCGAGCGCCAAGGACTGCCAGACTGCCACGGCTCGGGACAGGGGAACGTGGAGGGCAAACACGGGGTCGGCACCCACCATCACGACGGACAGCGCCGGTGTCGTCTTCAAGTCTGGTGAGATCCCTGCCAACGTGGGCGTTAACGCCGACACGCGAGGAATCGACAAGCGGGTCTATCTTTGCGTCCGGGCCACCGATGGCACCCGCCTTGGACCTTGGGTTATCAGTGGGGCGTCCACCGTGAGGGGTGTGACGCAGTAAGCGGAATCGCTGACCTGCCAGCATCGCGGGGGCGGCTCCGGCCGCCCCCGCTTTTTCGTGTACCCCCTTTCCTCCGAACCGTACGGGCTACCGGCAACCCATCCGCGTCCACTCCGTGCCTCCACGCTGCTTCCGGGTGCGCTATTGCCTTCGCTCACTGCCGATCGTCGAGCCATGGCTATCGGTGGGCTCCGTAAATGTCCCACTCCTGAGCTTCGAAATGTCCCGTTTTTTCAGCGTGGCACGGACCGGGATGGCGTGGCTCCAGATCGCCCGCGCCGGGGCCAGACGGAGGGAGCGAAGCGATCGGACCTCCGGCCTTGCTTGCGGCGTTCCGGACGACGGGAACCGACCTCCCGAGGGCCTATTGCGACTGTGTCCGCTGCGGCTCCACGGCTTCCGGAGTGCTGACGGTCCACGGCCCCAGGCGTTCGTCAGCGCCGGTTTCGTACCGCGCCTGGACGCAGAGCGAGACGATGACGGGAATGACTGCATCGCTTCCGGATGCCACCGGCGTTTCTCCTGCAGGCCGGGGGACCGAGAGCGTGGCGCTGAACCCCCGGCCGGTGAGCGCCGTGGTCACTTCGGGATTCGTGTAGTCGCCCGACTGGAAGTCGCTCCTGCCGCAGTCCTCGGAACTCGGCCGAGGCACCTGGTCGTCGTGGAAGCCGTCGCCATCGTCGTCGATCTTGTCGGGATGCTGGATCACGCGAAGGATGAAGTCGCGGGGCTCCCTCGGTACGTGGACGTTTCCGGCGGTCTCGATATCCCAGACGATCTTCTCGCTACCTGTGTCCCGGTCGTCGTCCGAACGGTCGTCGTTCTTCGCCGGCCGGGACGGCGTACCCGGGGCCGTCTGGTGTTCCGCGTTGCCGTCGGGGGTAACCCAATCCGTGGCGCCGGCGACGTTCTTCATCCTCAGGCACAGTAGGTACCCCGTGTAGGGCGCCACGCGCGTCAGGGTCGTCTCCAGTTCGGTCAGCCGGACATCGGCGGCGCCGCTCTCGTGGAACTGCCCCGCGCCGCAGGCGCGCTGCAAGGCCTCGCCGGACGGACGGTCCGGGGTGACGTCGCCCTCGCGCTCGGGATCGGCGATTACGTTCACTTCGTACGTGAAACCGGCCTCCACGTTGATTCCCGTCCAGGTGAGCGCCCGGGTCGCCCTGCCGGAATCTCCGGCCGGCGACACGCCGCTGGCGTCCGGGGCCGCCGGAGGGGAGGGAGGAAGGACGGCCCAGGCGTACGACAGGTTCTCCGCGTCGCGGTCCGGATGCGCCGTCCGGACGCAGAGCAGCGCCACCGGACCGGTGGTGCTCTCCGCGTGGGTGTCCACGACATCCAGCTGGTCGTAGATCGCGTCCGCGCAGGGGTGCGCCGAACTGAGGCGGGGGAGATCGCTGCCGGTCACGACGGCGTAGTCGTAGCTCGCGCGGGGCAAGCGATCCCAGGTCCACATGATGCCGTCGGCGTCGCTCGTCCACCGGACGTCGAGATTGCCCATTGCGCCGGTCGTCGGCTCGGCGGGCCCGGCGCCTGCCCCCGCCGTCCGGGCTTCCCAGGCGGCGCTCCACGCGCTCTCGCGATGGCGGCCGGGGTCGGCAGGGATCGCTCGGACGCGGAAGTCGTAGTTCGTGCCGGCATCGAGTCCGCCGGCGACGCATTCCTCGCTTTCGACCCGGTGGCTCGGGTCCGCACCCTCGCAGTCGGCGCCGCCCCACTCGTTGTCGCCATCCGGTGCGCGCTGCTCCACCTCGTAGGCGCCTGCGCCGCTCACCCGGTCCCAGCGCAGGGTGACGGAGTCCTCGTCCAGGCCTGCGGTGCGGAGCTCCTGCGGCGTGTCCAGCGCAACGGCCGGGGCTGTGGTCGCGCCGCCGACCGCCTCGCTCCAGTCGCTGAACTCCCGGTTCGCCAGCGAAGCCCCGGCGGCGGACCGGACCCGGAGGTGCCCGGCCGTGTTGGCCGGCAGGTTCTCGACCCGGTGGGATGTCTGCGGGGCGACGATCAGGTAGGTCGCGTCAGCGGGTGTGAATGTGTCATCCGTGCTGAACTGCGCCTGGTATGCGGGAGCACCCGCGACCGTGTTCCATGACCATTCGATGTATTCCGGACCCTGACCGGTGACCCGGAGGTTCTCCGGCGCCGTCAGCGTCGGCTCGGGCGGTGGTGGGGCCGGGACCGGCGGTGGCTCCGGAGTCGTCGGAGCCGGGACCTCGTCCTCCCCGCAGCCCGGGAACGCCGCGCCGGCGCCGAGCAGCAGCGCGAGCAAGAGAGCCGCGTCGCGAAGCGGCGCACGACTACCGCGGCGCGGCTTCATGCCCTCTACCCGTGGGGCTATGAGGAACGCAGACACAGTACGGAACCAGACCAGGACACACCGGCGGCGAAAACCCTACCGCAGTCTCTCGTGGCCGTCCGTCCGCCTGAGGATCCGTAGCCCCGTCCGGGCGACGGGGCTGCCGTCGGCGTTCCGCCCGCGGTGGTTGAGGATGGGCTACAGCTCCGACGCGGTGCCCGGAGAGAGTCCGCAACCGTCCACGTTGCACACCACCATCGGTTCGCCGTCGCACGAGTCGTCGGTCGAACGGAAGCGCAAGCGGACTTCGGCGTTCTCGGGCCACGCAATTTCCGCGGTGTGGGTTGTGGGTCCGGACACATCGCGCTCGATCTGCCAGTCGGCGATGGCTACATCCAGCTTCGAGCCCTGCCACCAGCCGAAGAACTCCCACGTTTCGTCTCGCGAGTCCCATTGCCAATCGCGATAGGGGCCGGCCCAATCCAGGATCACCTGCGACTCCGCCGACCACTCCACCGTCAGGGTCGTTGCGTACCAGCGTGCGTTTCCGATGCGCGGAATGGCCTGCGCATCCGGACCGTCGGCGAGAAACGGCTCTTCCCCGGCGCGGATCCGGATCCCGGTACAGGGGCTGCCCCAACTGCCGGTGATCGAAGTCGGCGACTCCGCGTCCTGTCGCGCCACGTCCCCATCGGGGCGAGGGCGGGGAACCCGTCCCTGGCGCAGGGGAATCGCAATGGGTCCGCTGTTCCGCCGGGCCGACACCCAGACCGCACGCCCCAGGACGGTCTCGTCCAGGTCCAGGGGTGACACGTCCCGCATGCGCCACGGGTGGGCGCCGTACTCGTGAAGGGGCTGCGCCCAGAGCGCGTAGCCTCCCGGCTCGAGTCCCTCGATCAGGAACGCCCCCTCGCGGTCGCTGAACGCGCCGATGCGATCCCGGAGCGGGTCTCCCCCCAGCGGAAGCGCCCAGACCTGCACGTGGGCCGCCGGTTCGCCGTCGAGGTCGAGGGTTCCGGCAATGGTTCCGGTTGTCCCCCGAAAGCTCGATGCCGGCCGCAGCAGCGAGGCCCCGGCGATATCGTCGGCCGAGAGTTCGTCCGGTGACTCCGGGCCGTGCCCGACGGACATCGCCGGATCCCGGGGATGAACGAGTACCCAGTCTGGAGCGTCCCAGACCCAGCGATGGGTCGAGGACAGCGCCCCAGCGTTCTCGAGGCCAATGCAATGTCCGAGCTCGTGAACCAGTCGGGCTACCGCCTGTTCCCGGCGCGCTTCGCGGAACTCGTCCAGTTCCTCGGGATCCAGGTCGTCCGGTATCGAGGCGTACCACGGACTCAGCCCGATGTCGCAGAGGAATCTCTCCCACTTGCCGGAGTAGAACCTGTCCCAGGTCTCTGCGCCCCAGTGGCCTCCGTCCTCCGGGTTTGCGAACAGCTTGCTCAGGCTCCGGTTGCCCTCGGCAACCCCGTCCACCCGCAACCTGATGTCGGCGGTGGGAATGTCCGACCACGCCGCGAGCGCCCGTTCGAAGTAGGGGATCACGCCCTCCGGCGAGTCGAAGAGAACCTCGAAGTCCGGATCCGGCGCCACCTCGAAGACCAGCGTTTGCCCCGGGCCCCAGACTGCCGGTGACCAGCGGACCGCGTCCGCCGCGGACACGACCGCCGCCGGCTCCTTCGTACTCCAGGGTCCGACGTCGGCGGCACGGAATCGGTAGGCATCTCCACGCTCGGAACCGATGAGGGGAACGAACGCCGCCAGGACGGCGGCCGCCCACCGGCGGCGTCTCGGCGAGGGTCCGCACGGGGCCGGTCGCCGGGCCGCCTGCAGGACCGACCTGCCTCGCCTCCGCGTCTGCGGGTTCTCGCGCAACATCCCGGCGCCGGCGCGACCGCTCATTGCGCAGCGCTCGGTCCGGAAGCGAGCACGCAGTCGCGCGTGGTGCAGGTCACCACCGGTTCCGCGTCGCAGGCCCCGTCGTCGGAACGGAAGCGCAGGACCGCGTCGGCGGATCCGGGCCAGGCGATCTCCGCGGTGTGGACGGCCCCTTCCGGTCCATTGCTCTCGATCCGCAAATCCGAGATGTTCACATCCAGTTCCGGGCCGGAGTTGTCGAAGAACTCCCAACCTTCTTCCTCGTCCCAGAAGTTCCAATGCCAGTCCCGATACGGACCCACCCAGTCCAGAACGACGCCGTTCGACTCCGCGGACCACTCCACGGTCAGGGTCGTGGAGTACCAGCGCACGTTACCGATCCTGCGGACGCGATCAGCGCCCGGGCCGTCCGCCAGGGCGGGTCGCTTCTCGGCGCGAATCCGGACGCCCGTGCAGGGGCTCCTCCAGCTTTGGACGATCGAGGTCGCCGGACCCGGCGATTGCGACGCCGCCGCCGTGTCGCGGCGGCGGCCGTCAGGACGCCGCCGGACAGCCCTTCCCCGTCGCAGGGAGATCCTCACCTCCCCGGTGTTCTTGCCGGCCTCGACCTGGATGGGCTGTCCCGCGGTGGTCTCCTCCAGATCCAGGGGGGGCTCCTCGCTCACGAGGCCGCGGTGTGCGTCGTGTTTGTGAATCGGTGAAGCCCAGAGCGCGTACGCCCCGGGTTCGAGCCCCTCGATCCGAAAGGCGCCCGCTCGGTCACTGAGCACTCCAACGCGGTCGCGGAGAGGGTCGGCGTCCAGGGGAAGGGCCCAGACGTGGGCGTACGGCACCGGTTCTCCGGCAAGTTCCAGCGTTCCGGAGATCGTTCCCGTGGTCCGCTGAAAGCTCGCCGCCGGCCGCAGCAGCGAGGCGCCGACGATGTCGTCCGCGGAGAGCGCCTCCGGCGACTCCGGGTTCCATCCGTACGACATCGCGGGGTCGAGTGGATGCAGGAACACATCTCTCCGGCGATCCTCGGCCCAGCGGTAGGTCGAGGAGAACGCCCCGGCGTGCAGCAGACCGATGCAATGTCCCACTTCGTGAACGAGCGTATAAACGAACTTGTCCAGCAGTTCCCGCCGCCGCTCTTCCAGTTCGCTCCCCGTCAGGTCGGTGGGCAGGGCGCCGTACTGCGCAGCCATGCCGATGTCGCAGGAGAAGCGTTCCCACCGCCCCGAGTAGAACCGGTCCCAACTGGACGCATACCCGGCTACCCACGGGACGGTGTCCGAATTGATGTACAGCGTGGGCCGGTGCGGATTCTGGTCGTCCTCGATGACGCCATCCACGCGCAGCTTGATGTCGGCGGTGGAAATGTCCGACCACGCCGCGAGCGCCCGTTCGAAGTAGGGGATGACGCCCTCGGGAGAGCCGAAGAGGGCCGTGAAGTCCGGATCCGGCGCCACCTGGAAGACGAGCGTTTCCCCGGGCGCCCAGGAAAGCTCGGACCACCGGACGGCGTGCTCCGCACCGACGATCCTGGCATCGGTCAAGCCGTCGCTGAAGAAGCGATACGGCTCGGCCGGCGCCGGGACGAGGAACGCGAGCAGCGTTGCCGCGAGTGGGAGCCGCGATCGTCCACCAGACCTGCGGGAAGCGTTCCGCAGGCGTGGTGAGGTCGGGGTTGTCACCGTCAGGCTGTCCGGCAGCGGAACGAAAATGACGGGAATTGCCGCCTGACGCCCTACCGAAGTTGGTAGCGCGGCGGCGGAGCTCCGTGTGGGTCATCCCGCGGATGATCCCGACGCGCTTGGCGGCCCTCGGGGCCGCGTGCCCGCCTGAAGACCGGCGGTCCCTTGTCCCGAGCCGTACAACGAAGAACCCCGGGGCCGGTTGGCCCCGGGGTTCCTGTGAGATTCCGAAGAATCAGTTCACACTGAGTGGGTCAACTCCTAGTTGGCCACGCACTTGGCGAAAGCGCCAACGTGGCCGGCAACCCGCGCGCCCGTGGCGCCCCCGGAAACGAGGTCGATGCCCAGGAAACCGTCGGCAGTGACGTCGCCTTCCTCACTCTGCCCGTCGTGGTCCTTGCGGGTGTACTTGCCCAGTTCGCCCTGGGCGTCCCATTCGCAGGAGATGGTCACCATGCGGGTCGTGGTGCAACCGAAGACTCCATCGGCGAACAGGACTTCGTAGTCGTTGGACCACACCGAGTCGCAGCCCTCGCCGTCGAGGTCAGTGCAACCCCTAGCGTCGAGAGTGTAGTTGTCAGCCTTGCCGTCCGGATCCATCTCGTCGTTCCCCGGGGTGTCGCCGTCCCGGTCGGATCCCCGCAGATCTACCTTGCCGAAGTCGCCATACACAGGATCGGCATCGGCATCGTGGATGTACTGCCAGATGACTTCGATGTTGGCTGGGTCGCCGTTGTCGTCGTAGAGGTCGTGCATGGCGTTCGCATCCCCCTTCGCAGCATCGGTTCCGTCGCCATCAGGGTCTGGACGATTGCTTGTGGCACCCGGAGTCGTGGGGTCCTTCTTGATCTTGCCGTTCAGGTTGTCGTCGAACCAGAGCGTCTTGAAGCGATCCGGGGTGCCGGGAGAAGCTGCCACGGTCCAGTGATCGATCTTGGCGGCGCTGGTGCCAGCGACCCGTGCGGAAAGCCCGAACTTGACCGTGCCGAACCGGCCGCCCCAGCCGCCGTCCAGAGCCTGGTCAACCTCGGCTTCGAACATTTCACAGACATCCACCTGGTCCATGGCCGAGAAGGTCACCGCCTCGCACTCAAGATCCGCGAACGGCTCGTCCGGCCAGGCCACCTTGCCCCAACTCACGCTGGCGTCGGTGGGTTGAACTTCCACGGTGTAACCGTCGAAGTAGTTGGAATCGCCGTCAGCGGTCACGCGGAAGCAGGTGTCCGGCCGGTGGTTCGCGCCGATGGTGTCCGCGTAGGTGAAGGTGCTGTCGCCATCAACCGGCACGCAGGGGCTCACCAACTGACCAGAGGCGTCGCCGAACACGGTATATCCGTCTCCCATGATGCGTGGGGCCGTTTCGTTGCTGCCACCGATCTGCTCCACCAGGATGCCCGGGTTGTAGCTCGCGTTCTCGTCGAAGTCCTCGGTGCCCGTGTCGCGCTTGTTCATCGCCATCTGCTTGTCGGTGCCCTTGCCGGCATCGGGACCGGAAACCTCGTAGTTCGTCCCGTCCGGTACTCCGGAGAAGACGTGCGTAACGGTCATGGCGGTCGATGAAGTCGTCAGCCAGCCGACGTCAATCCCATCGTCCTCGGTGATGCCATCCGCAGCCCTGGCGGCGTCGTCGTCACCGTCGGTAGGCAACACGTCGTTGTCGACGAGGCCGACCTGAAGCTCGAGATCGGGCTCCCATCCGTCGCAGATCGGCGAGTCCGTGACCGAGAACTCCGGCGCCTCGGTGCCCATCGCACAGTTGAACGGACCGCAGGTCACGAGGATCGCGTCCCCGATCGGGATCGGAACCTGGTTGGCCCCGATCTCCACCGCGTGGATCGCGAAGGTCACGCCCATGTTGATCACCAGGGCCTGCGGCGCGTTCCACTCGACGTACTTGAACGGCATGTTCGGGCCCGGGATGAGGCCGATCGGGGCCGCACCCTCGACGAAGGTCGCCGAGATGATGGCCGGCCTGTTCACCGAGACTCCCATGTCCTGGTTCACCATGGCCATCGCCGTGGTCGGCTTGACGTCGTCATCCGGGACCATCGGGTATTTCCCGTCCGGGATCATGAACTCGACCGTGAACGGCGTCGGCACCGGCGGAGGCATCGCCGACGTGCCGCTCACGCCCTCCGAGAACTCGCTCACCAGCGGCATGTCGGGGGTCCCGGCAGCGGCGGCGACCCGGAGATACACCATCGTCTCCGGCTCGAGATCCGTGGCGGTGTAGTGGGTCTCCGTCGTGAACGGGACACCGTCGAACAGCACCGTGTCGGTCTCGTCCCACTCGCCGTCCATGTTCGCCTGCACAACGTAGCCGAGGGCGCCCTCGACCGCGTTCCAATGCCAGGTGATGGAGCTCGCGGTGGTTTCGTCGACGTGAAGACCGGTCGGCGTTGCGGGGGCCGTCGGCTCCGGCGCCGGAGCTGGCGGCGGTGGCGGCGGCGGAGCCGGTGCGGGCGTCGTCGCCGTGTCGTCGTCGCCACAGCCCGAGAGCACGAGACCGGCACCCAGGAACATGGCAAGAAGGAGAAGGAATCCGTGTCACGTATGACATATACTGGCCCGCCCGAAATGCCGGTCCTCTTCTCGCCCTGCGCCGCCGATCGCAAGGGATTGATTTATGGGGTGTTGACCACGGGTTGATCGCGGCGCGCCATCCCCGGAGCTGTACCTGCATGACACAGGCGTCCCGAAAACGCACCGCGAAGGTGAAGCTGACCCTCACGAAGCGAACCGTCGAGGCCCTGGAACCCGGCGCCAGCCCCTGGATCGCCTGGGACGACCGGCTGACCGGGTTCGGCGTGCGGGTCCAGCCCAGCGGAACCAAGGCGTTCGTCGTCAACTACCGGTCGGGAGGCGGCGGGCGGCGGGCGCCCAACCGGCGCGTCGTGATCGGGCGCTACGGCGCGATGACGCCCGACAAGGCCCGGCGGGTCGCGCAGGAGGTGCTCGGCCGGGTTGCGGTGGGGGACGACCCCGCGGTGGAGCGGGACACCGCGCGCCGGATGCCGCTGCTGCGGGAGGCGTTCGCGGAGTTCCTGGCGGCCAACCCGAACCGCAAACCGATCACCCTGCGGCTCTACCGCGGCCAGATCCGCTACTGCTTCGGTGACTGGATGGCGCGGCCGCTCGACACCATCACCCGCCGCGACGTCGAGGCCCGGTTCCACCTCCTCACCGAGCGGCATGGCTGGGCCATCGCCAACCACGCGACCTCGCTGCTGCGGTCGGCGTACCGGCGGCCCTGCGTGGACCATCAGGGCCTCCGCAACCCCGTGGACCTGTGGCTCGACGGGGGCGGGCGGTACCACCGCAGCGTGCGGCGGCGCATTTCAGCGCCCGCGGAGGTCCTGCCGCGGTGGCGGGCCGGGATCGAGGCGGAAGTCATCGTCCCGCTGACCCGGGACATCTTCTGGTTCGGGTTCTACACCGGGATGCGGGTGGGCGAGATCTTCGGACTGCGCTGGGACCAGGTGGACCTGGAACGCGGGACCTTCCGGATCGAGGAGACCAAGAGCGGCGTCCCGCTCGAGCTTCCCATCACCCACCAGCTCGCCGCGATCCTCGCCCGCCGCCGGGCGGAGAACGGCAACGGGACCGGTCCGGCGGGGCCGTGGGTCTTCCCATCCTCGACCAGCGCCTCGGGACATGCCGAGGAGCTGCAACACCTGTATGCGCGCATCGGACGCGCCGCCGGAACCAAGTTCTGGTTCCACGGCCTCCGCAACGCCTTCATCACGGTGGCCGAGCGCGAGCTCATGCTGCCCCGCTCGCTCACGAAGCGGCTCGTGAACCACGCGCGCCGGGACGATGTGACAGAGGGTTACGCCGCCGACTGGTCCATCGAGCAGCTCCGCGAGCCCGCTCAGCGCATCGCAGACCGCATCGAGACGCTGGCGCGGACGGTCCCGGACGACCTCCGGCGCGACGAGCAGACGCCCCCGGCCGGTTGACGTTCGTGAGGTCCGGGGGCCTGCCTCCGGACCTGCCCGCACGGCCCAACCAAAAGCCCCTCAGACGACGACGCGGCGCCGGTTCGATTTCTTGGTGTTGTCACGGTGTTGACTTCTCGCGTCACGTGACGTTTTCGACACGAATTCTTCTTTGGGATGCGATATATCGCCTAATGTCAATGATGTATATATGACGTAGATCGACAATAGAGTGATTCAGAATGATGGCAAGAGCCACGACCAGGCCATGCTGTCAACGCCGACCGGTGCAAACGGCTTGGAACGCCGGCTTCAGCCGGCACGCGCGGTGCTCGGCACCGCGTCCGTCGTAACCCCACCCCCCCTCACGACGCGACGGGCTGGGAACGGCGGTCCAGCTAGCCCGAGTGCTGCCTGAGTCCGGCAGATTCGTTGCCGCCAGGACGCAGCTCGCAGCCGATCGCCGTGCAGACGACTGCGGGCTCGCCGGGACACGCGTCGTTGTCGGAGCGAAAACGGAGGCCGGCCTCCAGGTCTGGCGAGAAACCCGTGGGCCAAGCGAACGTCATGGCATGCCGGGTGCCCCCGGAATCCTTTCGGTAGTCCAGTCCACCATTACGATCTGGAAACCCGCCCGTCCGGTCTTTCTGGCGCCTTCGTAAGGCCCGAGCCAGTCGAACGCTACGGCTTCGGATCCGGCGGTGAACTCCATGAGCAGCGTCACCGAGGCCGTGACAATGGCAACCGGAAACTGCACGCTTTTGGCAACTGAAAACTGCACACTTCGGGCGGGGGCATTTCGGTCCGAGCGGACGTTCTCTCGGTGACGTTCCCGGGGCGTTTTGGCCAGGACGGAGGGAGCGGAGCGGATCAGGGACCGGCGGGCGGTCCAAGCGGTTGCGCCATCCCGCGGCGGGTGAGGCCCGTGTCGCCGCCCGCCTGCGGCGGGCTGTGCCGGCTGAAGCCCACGCGATCCGGGGGGTCTCCTGCCGGGTGCGCCGCTCCTAGTTGGGCGCGACGACGGTTACCTCCCAGGTGTAGGACACGGAGCCTTCCGAGGTGCTCCCCGTGATCACCACCGTGGTGGTTCCGAGACCCACCGGCGTGACCCTGACGATCGGTTCCCGGTCGGGGCCGTCGGTGGTCACTTCCGCGGTCACCACGCCGGTGTCGTTCGACCGGGCCGCGACCTTCACGGTCGCCGGACTGAACACGTTCGCGATCCGGACGACGAAGTAGTTGTTCCCGCTGAAGGCGATCGTGTCCGGGTTGAGCGTCCCGATCTTCTGCGGAACCGCCGTCGTTACGCTGACCGAAACGGTGTGGGACGCCGAACCGCCCGCGTTCCGGGCCGTCAGGACCACGGAGGTGTTGCCCGCGCCGACCGGAGTCAAAGTGACCCACCGATCGTCCTGCATGGCGGCGGTAACGACGCCGGTGTCGTTGGAGCTTGCTTCCAGCCGCCGGTGGACGCCCTCGAAGGCGTAGAACAGGTTCCGCTCCACTGGAGCCCCGCCGACAACCAGCGCGACCGCGTCTACGGCGCCGACCGCCGCGGGAGGCACCGGGAGCACGGTCACCGCAAACGTCTGGGTCGCGGAGCCGGCCGCATTCCGCGCCGTCACCTCGACGACGTTGTTTCCGGAGCTGCGCGGAGTGACGGTCACCACGGTTCCGGTAACCGAGACGGCAACGTTCGCCACGTTACCGGTGTAGCGGGCCGTGATCCTGACGTCGGCCGGGGTGAAGGCGTCGGCCACGTCCACCTCCACGGCCGGCCCCTCATCCCTCAAGGTGACCGGATCGAGGGCGCCCACCGCTTGGGGAGCCATCGGGAGCACCGTCACGTAGAACGGCTTCGTCGACGATCCGCCGCTCTGGGGACGCGCGGTGACGTTGATGAGGGTCCTTCCCGCGCTTACCGGAGTGAGCGTCAGGACGGTCCCGTTCACCGTGACCGTCGCGATCCCGGGTTCGCGCGAGTTCGCCTCCACCGTGAAGTTCGTGAAGGCGAAGGCGCGCGCGACATCGACTTCGAGCGCGTCTCCCCCTACCTGCAAGGTGACGTCCGCCAGATCCACGGTGGCGCTCGTATCCGCCGCGACCGTCACCGAAATGCGCTGCTGCGCGGTTCCGGACGCGCTGCTCGCGGTCACGTAGACGGTGCTGGTGCCCTCGCCCACCGGCGTAATGGTGACGACGGTCCCGTCCACCGCCACCGTTGCGACGGTCTCCCTGCCGCTCGAGGCGGTCACCGTGAATCCCGCCGGGGTGAAGGCGTCCGCAACATCCACCGTTGCCGGCTCCCCTCCCACGGTGAGGGAAACCGGCGCCAGCGTCCCTACCGCCCGCAAGGCGTCCGCCCCGGTCACGGTCACCGAGATCGTATGGGTCGCCGATCCGAGCGCGTTCCGTGCCCCGGCCGTCACGGTAGTCGTTCCGGCGGCGGCCGGGGTCAGGGTAAGGACCCTTCCGCTCAGTTCCGCCCTCACGATTCCCGGATTGCCGGATCTGTACGTGTAGTGGACCGCCGTGGGAGTGAAGAGGCCGGTGAGATCGATCTCGAGCGCGCTGCCCCCCAGGGAAAGCGAGAACGGGCCCGGCGTCCCGACGGCCTGCGGCGCCTCGCCCGCCACCGTGACCGTGACCGTGTGGGTTGCCGACCCGCTCACGTTTCGCGCGGTCACCACCACCGAGGTGCGGCCCGCGCCCACGGGCGTCAGGGTGACGTCACTTCCGTTCACCGCCACGGTCACGACCCCCGTATCGAGGGAGCGCGCCTCCACCGCAACGCCCGTGGGGGTAAACGTCACGCCGGCATTCCGGGGACCGTCGCCGACGGTGAAGGAAATCTGCCCCGGCGAACCCCGTAGCTGGGGGGCGGGTGGAGCGGTGACGGTGACCGCGATGGAAAGCGTCGCCGACCCGCCGGCGTTCCGCGCCGTGACCTCGACCACGGTGTTGCCGGCGGCAACCGGGGTCAGGGTGACGACGGTTCCGCTCAACGTCGCGGCCGCAACCCGGCTGTCGCGGGAGCGGACCTCCAGCGGAACCCCGGAGGGGGTGAAGGCGTCCGCAACATCCACCCGTACTGCGGTTCCCCCGACCGAGAGGGCGACCGGCGCGAGCGTTCCCACCGCTCGCGGCCCCGCCGCGGACACGGTCACCCGGACGGTCTGGGTCGTCGAACCTCCCGCGTTCCGCGCGGTGATCTCCACGAAGGTCGCGCCGGCGGCCACGGGTGTCAGGGTGAGTGACGGCCCCGGCCCCACGGAAGCCGTTACGACGCTCTCGTCCAGCGAGCGTGCCTCCACGTCGAATCCCGGAGGAGCGAAAGCGCCGCGGAGGTCCACCACGGTCGGCGGCGCGCCGATCGTGAGGGAAAGAGGCTGGATGGCCACGGAGACGCTCGGGGGCCCCACGACCTCCACCTGAAGGTTCCTGGTTCCGGACCCGAACGCGTTGAGGGCCGTAATCTCGATCGTAGTGCGGCCGGCGCCGACCGGAGTCACCCGGAGCGCGGTATCGCCATGGACCGAAACGGTCGCCACGCGTGGGTTCAGCGAACGCGCCTCGAGGCGGAAACCCCGGGGCGTGAAGGCGGCGCCGACGTCCACCAAGACAGGCCCCGAGCCGGCGCCCAGCGTCAGGGGCGCGAGCGTGCCGACCGGCCTGGGTGCGCTCGCCTGGTCCTCCGCCACCACGACCACGGCCACGCGGCGGGAGATGCTCCCGGCCGCATTCTGCGCGATGACGGTGATCTCCGTGGTTCCGGGAGCCACCGGGGTGACCGTGAGCTCATTCCCGCTCACGGCGGCGGCCGCAACCTCCGGATCACCCGAGGTCGCCTGGAAGGAGAGTCCGGTGGCCGGGCTGAAAGCCGTGGAGAGGTCGATGACCGTGGGCGCGGTTCCGGCCACCAGAGCCAGCGGCGCCAGGGTTCCGGTCGCCGTGGGTAACGCCACCACCGTGACCGCCAGACTCCGCACCGCCGAACCCACCGCGTTGCGCGCGGTGATCTCGATGGTGGTGCTGCCGGCGGAGAGCGGGACGAGGACGAGAGTCGTACCGGAGACGGACGCCGACACGACGCCCGGGTCGACTGACCGGGCCGCCAGGGTAAAGCCCGGCGGGGAGAATGCGCCGGCGAGGTCCAGTGAGAAGGAGCCGGCGCCGGCGCCCAGCGTGGGTGCGGTCAGCGTCCCGGTGACGAACGGCGCCGTCCTCGCCTGCGGGAGAACGCGGACCGTGAACGTGGTTTCGGCCACGCCGCCCGCGTTCCGGGCGGTGACGGCGATCTGTGCGGTGCCGGGGCCTGCCGGCCGGACCTCTGCACGGCCGTCGTCCGCCACCGACACGGCGGCCACGCTGGTGTCGGACGAAGTCGCCGACCACTCAGTGACCTCACCGGAAACGGCCTGGGATAGGTCCACGACGGCGGCTGGGCCTCCCGCGGTCAGCTCGAGGTCCGGGAGCTGGCCCGTCACCTGCGGAGCGGCGATCGGGGGCGGCGCCGGCGGCGGTGGAGCAGGGACCATCCCCGAATCGCCGCACCCGGACAGCCCGAGAATCGCCAGCAGCGGGCCGGCCGCCCGCATCCTGCCTCGCGCGGGCGAGGAAACACGCGGAAGGAGGCTCAGCGGCAGTTCCGATCCCGGCACGCCCACGGGACCCGCCAAGGTCCGTTCCCCGGCCGTGGCTCGTCCGGCAGCACCACGAAGTGCTCCTCGTCGATCTCCAACCGGGTCACCTCTGAAGACCGGCGTTCCCAACCCGCGCGTCATCACGCCGATGGGCCCGACGCGCCACCGAAGCACGGCGAAACCCCGGGCCGGAGGAAGGTTGCGCAACGGCTTGGAACGCCGGCCAGTTCTCCCGGTGGGGGCCTCCAGACCGGCACGCGCGGTGCTCGGCACCGCGCACG